>NZ_VISS01000078.1 GCF_007827555.1 Aeribacillus composti | reverse complement strand
CGATGCATTCCGGATCGGCAAAGCGATTGCGCCCTTTTTGGCGCAGGAAGTCGGCCAACTGCTTGACATCCATTTGGCAGATGTCATCGAGGCTCCACGACTCAAGCAGCAGTTCGAGAATGGCATGTCCGAAGATCGAACTGTCCACCTCTTGGGTAAAGGAACTGCATTTGTAAAACAAGTGCTGGAGAAAATACTGTTTCTCACGGGTTAACTGGTGGACGAGATGATATCGCATGCGTGTCAGTCGCTGAAGCGCGAGAAACTGCTCCTTGAGGACAGCCGTCATCTTCAGACGGCCGAAGCGAAGCCGATCCGCAATGATCCAAGCATCGATGTCATCCGTTTTCTCCAAGTCGACATAGGCTTCTTTAAACTTGCGAATGAGCTTTGGATTGATCGTAAACACCTTGACGTTCCAAGCCTGCAAGGCCTCCTGCTGGTGGAAAAACATAGCTGGATGCCAACTGTAGACCGAGGTGGCTTCCATCCCGATCAGAATTTCGGTTGGCTTTCGCTTGTTAGCCCACAGGAGGATTTGATCCCGAAGGAAGGTGGCGCCCAGAAGATGATTATCCACTTTGAAGCGTGCGCACGTATTTCCTTCATGATCCATAATGCAGGTGGCTAAGTCGCGTGAGCTCACGTCGATCCCGACGTAGAGTTTCATGAGATCACCTCCTATTGTTGTAGGATCGAGGGGTAGGACTCTTCGGGATGCCCCCGGATCGCGCCTGTTGACCAGTCACCCTCGCATATGAGAACTCACGTTGGACCATGGGCTGCCCTGGAAGCTGCTCCTTCCAGCATGGGGAAAACCAACGGGAACAGCCTGCGGGTTAGACGTCCAAACAGGGGCCGAGGAGACAGACTTTACAAGTAGTCAAAGCTACAGGAGTGAGAAGAGTATCCCCGATGATCCTAAGACCATTATCCAGGAACATTGCGAAAAGTCCAACCCCGGTACGCTCAACCCTTTGTGGGAGGGACGCGCCCCTCCCACAAAGGCAACCACCCAAGATATGCGATTGTCAAGGAGCGTATCGGACTGGAAATTCGATAAAAAAACTTTCTGAAACTTAGTATACGAGGA
>NZ_VISS01000077.1 GCF_007827555.1 Aeribacillus composti | reverse complement strand
ATTCCGCCACCCCGGCAGAGAAAAGCGGAAGACGGGATTCGAACCCGCGACCCCCACCTTGGCAAGGTGGTGTTCTACCACTGAACTACTTCCGCATATGATGCGGGTGGAGGGACTTGAACCCCCACGCCATAAAGGCGCTAGATCCTGATTCTAGTGCGTCTGCCAATTCCGCCACACCCGCGTCAAAATGGTGAGCCATGGAGGATTCGAACCTCCGACCCTCTGATTAAAAGTCAGATGCTCTACCGACTGAGCTAATGGCTCATAAAAAATTTTTTTCTCCTAATCCATTTTTCATTTGTCAGATGTCCCTTCCTCTGCCAGTCTTTTCGAGGATGTTGGATGCGTCGGGACAACTCGTCGCTTATTCGATGAAGCCTTGCTCGTTGCTCTACCGACTGAGCTAATGGCTCATAAAAAACTTATTCTTCTAATTCATTTTAAATTTGTCAGATGTCCCTTCCTCTGCCAGTCTTTTCGAGGATGCTGGATGCGTCGGGACAACTCGTCGCCTATTCGATGAAGCCTTGCTCGTTGCTCTACCGACTGAGCTAATGGCTCATAAAAAATTTTTTTCTTCTAATCCATTTTTCATTTGTCAGATGTCCCTTCCTCTGCCAGTCTTTTCGAGGATGTTGGATGCGTCGGGACAACTCGCCGCTTATTCGACGAGGCTTTGCTCGTTGCACTACCTGCTGAGCAATGGCTCATGATCAAAAATATTTTTTCAGCTGTCTCTTCTGTCTTAACTATTGGGAAAACGATCAATGACATCAGGGCAAAACAACCTGCCACAAATTTGATGAAGCATTGCTTGTCTGACAACTGATTGAAAGACATATTCATAATAAAACAACTAAAATGATGCCGGCGAGAGGAATCGAACCCCCAACCTACTGATTACAAGTCAGTTGCTCTGCCAATTGAGCTACACCGGCATAATAACAACTTCAATACTCAGTTTTTGCCTTTGCTTAAATTGTTATTCCAATGAAAGTAAGCTTGCTTAAGAAGAATCTCAATGTAGTACGCTGAAGTATAATCAAAGAAGACAGAACATGCTCTCCAATTGAGCTGCACGAGCATGCAAGATGGTGGAGGATGACGGGATCGAACCGCCGACCCCTTGCTTGTAAGGCAAGTGCTCTCCCAGCTGAGCTAATCCTCCTAAAAACAATTAAATAAAGGCAGCCTGGCAGCGTCCTACTCTCACAAGGGACAAACCCTCACTACCATCGGCGCTGAAGAGCTTAACTTCCGTGTTCGGGATGGGAACGGGTGTGACCTCTTCGCCATTGCCACCAAGC
>NZ_VISS01000076.1 GCF_007827555.1 Aeribacillus composti | reverse complement strand
ACTATCAAGCTAAGCTAATGGAATACGGAATGAAATGTAGCATGAGCCGCAAAGGAAATTGTTATGACAACGCTTGTATTGAATCATTTCATGGGGTTATAAAAAAAGAACTAATCTATCAGACTCGTTATAAAACAAGGGAGGAAGCAAAAAAGAGCATATTTGAGTATATAGAAATATTTTACAATAATAAACGTATTCACTCCGCAACAGAGTATTTTTCGCCATCTGAATACGAACGTATGTACTATAAAAAGGGAGCTTAATGAACATATTAATAGAATAGTTAGACCCGAAAATTTACCTTTTAAAAATAATTAGGACAACGTCGTAATTACTTTTAAAAGGCCACCAAGCGATAGCGCGGTAGCTGCGAAAAAAAATCTATAAATTTTTGTGTCTACTTTATTGACCTAATATCACTAATACCCTTCGAGTACGCTTTAAAACACGAGAGAAAGCTTTCTCGTGGCGAGAAAGAGGGTATAAACTTTTAACTGACTGTGACAATAAGAGCTGGCAAATTATTTTTGTATTGTATTTTCACTAAAGACGGTCGTATAATACTCGTCATTGTTAACAAGCGTTACGTTAATCTGAATTTGCGTAACGGAGGGGGAAGGTATCATGAATGTGATTGGATATATCCGAGTTTCCACACAAGGGCAAGCCAAAGATGGATACAGCCTTGCCTACCAAGAAGATGAAATTAAAGGCACAAGGATACACTCTCTTACGTGTGTTTAAGGATGAGGGAATGCTAACATAGTATTAAAGAAGGATGAAGCAGGGAATTTTATTTTAACTGGTTATCCAACCAAATAATGGAATGGAGGGAAAAATGCTTGTTAGTCAAAAATAATCCAGAAGATCCAGTTTTTCAGTTCTTGGCTGGGACTTTTCATCAAGATGCAGATTCACCTGAAGAGGCATTACAAGAATTGTTAACAGAGGAAAGTAAAGAATATCTTAAATCTGCTATCGTATTTTTAACAGAATTCATCAATAGTGAGTATTCGGATGATGAAAAGAATGAATACATTCAACACTGTGCAGACGGAGTATATTTTCCTGATCTTGAGCTAACTCCAATTCAATGGCTAAAAAGTGTAGTAGAACAATTAAAAGAAGCTGTAAAAGCAGAATAGAACTACAAATTCTTGAGTACCTTGATTGAGTAAAAACTCTTTCAAGGTTTTTTTCTAGCAATGGGAATTATATTGGAAAGTGGTGAAAAAATGAAACAACCAACAAAAGAAGAAATAATTAATAACTGTAGTTGAGCAATTTTCATTACAATAATTACCATGTAAAAAGAGACAAACGGAGTACCCCTTATGCCACATGAAGCTGTTTTTTAA
>NZ_VISS01000075.1 GCF_007827555.1 Aeribacillus composti | reverse complement strand
CTGTAGTTGAGCAATTTTCATTACAATAATTACCATGTAAAAAGAGACAAACGGAGTACCCCTTATGCCACATGAAGCTGTTTTTTAACGACATCAATGGGAATATCTTGTTTCGCTGCATCGTAAATAAACTCCACGAGGCTATGTCCTTTCTTCTTTCGAAGGAAGTCAAGCCCGGTAGAGAAATCGCTGTTGGATTCGACCATACTGTACACATAAGCGAGTTGCACCAAGATCCAATACCGTTTCACCGCCCGACGTTGACGAACGCGGTACCCATCGAGCTTCAGCTGGTCTTTCGCTTGTCGAAAAAAGCATTCGATCGACCAACGCTGGGCATAGTAGCGCAAGATCTCTTCATCGCTTAGCTCCCGGTCGGTGCTCAAGACGCAGTGAAGATGTTCAGGTGTCATCGGCTGATCGGCTTTCCAAGCCAACAACACAACGGCATCATCGAGACCTTTCAGCGCTCCCTCGTAGCGATACACGCGATAACGCTCTTCTCCCACCGTGACGAGATGGGTGTCGTTCGGTTCGATATAGCGGGCAAACTGTTTGGCTTGGATGGCGATGCCTTTTGGATAAAGAACCCGATTCGTCTTGAGCATCGCAATGACGTGGAATCCTTTTTTCAGGCAGGCTTCCACGAGTGTTTTCGATGGGTACCAAGAATCCATCAGCACATAAACAGAACCGTGCACATCCAAAGAAGAAAGCATCTCGATGGCCCATTGACCCTTGCTTTTCCCATCCGCCTTGTCGTAGAGGCGAAACGCAAAGGGAAAGGCTTGCGTCATCGTATGAACCATGAGCCAGACGAGAGAGTGTCCCCAAATCGACTTTTTGTCCGCGTGAGAATAATGCCAATTACACCCTTCAATAGCGTGTTTCGCCTGTGACGAAGGCTTCGTTTTTCGGCAGATCGTATCATCGATCGAAACAAAAATGGGGTGATTCTTTCGCTTGGCCGTTCGTTCCACATGACGAAGCATCCACTGCTGGAGTTTGCGAAGCAAGATTTCTTCATCCCAAGGGCTTTTCGTGAAAAAATGGCTCAGTGTCGTTCGATGGTTGGGATGAAAGCTCTCATGATGCAGATCGGTCAAGGTTCCCACAAATCCTTTCGTTGTCAGCGCATCGATAATATGAACGAGATGCTTCATGACCGGCTTAGAGAAATAAAGGGCCAGCCCCAACATTGCGAAAAACTTGTCGATTCCTTGGTGATGTGGTAGTCTATTCATGAGACATGAACCTCCTTGAGAATGGTTTGGTGACACATCTATTCTAATCAAGGAATCGGGTTCATGTCTCCTTTTTTGTTCGGATGTAAATTTATGTTAGTGAATTTGCTCATCTACAGT
>NZ_VISS01000074.1 GCF_007827555.1 Aeribacillus composti | reverse complement strand
CACTAGCATTGCAGTAATTAAATCTGATGATTCAAAATACTAAGAATGTTCAATTTTTTATTGATTTCAAAACAAAAAAATCCTTTACAATGGAAGTACAGGTGGTTCCTGTCCAAATCCAATCGTAAAGGATAACCGTTATGGACAAGAATACACTAATTTCATCATTTGGTAAATGGGTTTCACCCATAAATATTCAAAAACTTAGCGAACAAGTCAAAGAATTGAAACAGGACTATTACACAAAAAAGCTGACAACAGAAGCCTATATTAAACTTTTATTGGTAGCCCAGCTGCTCGAATTTACGAGCTTAGAGGAAATGAGTGATTCACTTGTAGACGAAGATCTTCAAAAAGCACTCGGATTTGAATCGATAAGTGCCTCTCAGCTATCCCGAAAAAACAATCAGATCAACCCACTAATTCTTGCAAATTTGTTCTTGGATCTTGTTTGGAAAATTCAACGGTACCATTATAAAAACGGAAAGAATATGCCACTGAAAATCATTGATTCAAGTACACTCCCGTTGAATTTGACCAATTATAAATGGGCAAAATTCCGTAAAACAAAAGCTGGTGTAAAGCTACACTTACGGCTCGTTTTCATGGATAAAGACACCGTCTATCCTGAAAAAGCAGTGATTACGACAGCAAAAGAACATGACCGAAATCAACTCGAAGTCCTAGTGGATGATAAAGAAGCCATGTATGTGTTTGACCGCGGTTATGTGGACTATGAACGTTTTGACCGGATGACAGATGATGGCTATTTCTTCGTTTCAAGACTGAAGAAAAACGCAGTCATTCGTGAAGTCTATACATTTTCACTTCCTGATGATTGTCACGTTCTATCCGATAAAATGGTCTACATTGGTACCACACAAAATCGTACTGAAAATGTCTATCGTCTACTAGAAGTTATGGACACAAAAGGGAACTTACTTCGTTTAATCACCAACCGATTTGATTTAAAACCAGAAGAGATAAGTGATATTTACCGATCTCGCTGGGCTATTGAACTCTTTTTCAAATGGCTCAAGCAACACGTAGAAATTAAGCACTTTTATGGAATGAGTGAAACAGCTATTCAAAATCAAATTTTCTTAGCCCTTATCACGTATTGCTTACATGTTCTCATTCAATTGGAGATGAAAAGTAAGAAATCCCTACTTCGAATTACTCGTTGGTTAAAGAGAGCTCTGTGGAAACCAGCTTATGTTTGGTTGCGAAAATTTGATGGGCGAGCCAGTCCATAATCTCCCTTTTGTCGTTGTCGCTCTGATTTAACTGTATATATTTACCAAATGGGCAGTGCCACCTTTCTTTAGGTTTTGTCTTTTTGGCACAAATTCACAAAAATTAATTAACAGAAAATTCTAACTATATTTATGCAATGCTAATG
>NZ_VISS01000073.1 GCF_007827555.1 Aeribacillus composti | reverse complement strand
TTCTTACCTCTAGTCAAGTATTTTTTATTAAATAATTTGGTTAATATAGATTTTATTTTGGAAGGAAGGGGGACCCCTTCCTTCCAAAATAAATTTTCGCATGACAAATAGACCTCACGATTTCCATTTTTTTCGTCAGGTCTTTGTGATATAATCTTACTTACGATTACTGATGCATTGTTGCCTTTTCGTAATCGTATTTCAGATTATGTGTGATAAGGTGATAAGCCGATTTCAAGAACTTATTCACGCATGCTATGGACGCAACTTTATGAGGTTTCCTCTGGGGTTGCGTTTTTAATTTATCATAATAATCTACAATATGATTTTGTGTGTTTTTCCGTAGTTGGATCATGGTCTGGATCATGTAAAATAGAATCTTTCTAAGTTTGTTATTTCCTCTTTTATTAATCTTGTCTTTATAAAAGGTATTCCCAGATTGATATCTCATAATATCAATACCGACGTAAGCATTCAGTTGTTTATGGTTTTTGAATCGTCGAATATCTCCTAATTCTCCAATTAAACGAACTGCAGTCGTTTCTCCGATTCCTGGAAATGAAATTAAAATCTGATACTCTTGTTTATCTTTCGATAATTTAACCATCTTTTGGACAAGTTGATCTCTTTTCTCCTTCAAGTCTGCAATCCGTTTGGCATAATCCCGCACTTGTTCACAGCGAATATCATCTTTTGAAATTGCTGGATACGCTTCTTTTGCTGCTTCGATTAAAGCGATCCCTTTTTCTTCAGCACGTGCCAATGATAAGTTTTTTCTTGTGTTGGCTTTTAAACGATTACGAATCACTGTTTTTGAACAAACTAACACATGATCCGGATGAGGGTATAATTGAACGACATTCAAAAATAAAGCAGAACGTTTACTGAATAGCTTTTCTAACTCGGGAAAACTCAATTGTAGAATCGCATGTAAACGACTATATAAATGCGTCATTTCACTACTTAATTCATCATAATATCTCGTCATTGCACGCATTTGTTTATAATATTCCCCTTCTTGATAAGTTTGTTCACGTTCAACTCTAAAGTGAGTTTTCGCAAGTTCATGAGCGTCGCTTTTATCTGTTTTTTGTCTCCTCATTGAAGCCATTTGAATATTCGCTTCGAGTGGGTTAACTCGATAATACATATAACCTTGATCACCTAAGAATCGTTCTAGTGGTTTTGAATATACGCCTGTTGCTTCAAAGACAATATCAGGTGCCTGTGCATCTTTTTGTGTTAAAGATATAAGGGTTTCGTTTAATTTCTCGAAAGAGTAGCGGTTATGGGTTATTTCACCCTCATATTCGCATTGACGATAACGGTCATAAATGACCATTGTACTTTTCCCCATACTGACATCAAATGCCACTACGTGTTTCATATTTTCTGCCTCTCCTTTTTAGCCAAACATAGAAGTTCTTCACATTGCCTTATTGATTCCATTTTCTTATACACGGTCTCTTCGGACCCAACATACTAAACTGATTCAAATAAGGATGTGAAGTTGGTCTGTTTTTAATACGGACTCTATTTGGTCCCAGGGGATGTTCGACCTTCCTTCACTTCTACTATAAAAAAATAGTAGCACAAACCTTGGCCTAGGTCTGTACTACTAATGT
>NZ_VISS01000072.1 GCF_007827555.1 Aeribacillus composti | reverse complement strand
CTGTGCTTTTTTGTCTATTTTTTTGGTTCGTATACCTAAAAAAGAGATTTGTTCCATTTTCGGAAATAGAGATGACATAGGTCATAAGCATAAAAGGGGTTTTATGGATTATCAATCCATCAAAATTACAACAAAATCAAAGTCGATTTCAATTCATCACGGATTCAGGTTTTATTAAACGTTACACGATTTGCCAGTTCTAAGTCTTTCACGGCGTCTTCAGCTGTAACAAATCCTTCCCATCCTTCTTCTTCAATGATTCGGCAAAAATCAAGGAAACGGTCTTGTACCATTGCCTCATACCACAATTGCCGCTGCTCCAATTTGATTGTCCGTTCGTATGAAATGCTGGATAGTGCTTCAAGCGGGAACGATTTATTTTTGAAACAATGAAAGGCTGAAGAGCGTACTTTTTCAACAGCGTTTTCTACCGGTTTTTTCGGTATGCTGTCTAGTATTTGATCGATCAGCTCGCCCTGTTCTTTTGAGATTTTGCCCTCTAAATATAATTTTTGGGGAATCCATCCTTCAAGTACAATCCGTCCATGAGTGCAATGAATTTCCCATTTTGTCGATTCCGGTGCGTCAGGATCCATCGTAAAGCCGTGGTAATATTGAACAGGAACTAAAGAATATATGTTGTTTCCCGAACTTTTTTCGTCTTGTTGATAAACTGGTTTTTGAAGAACGCTCGCCCAAACACGCTGTTTTTCACCGTTTTCCTCCGTCAGAGCAAAACCATTCGCATCGACCGCTTCTCCGAGTAAGTGGCGACCGACCTCAAAAAAATGAACTCCATGTTCAATAAAAATGCCTCCGCTTAGTTGATCATTCCAAAACCAATGGCCATTGGCGACGTGATGAGCCGAGTTGGTGAGACTTGCATGATGCACGAATCCAAGCAGCCGATGGCGGACGATCCATTCAACAGCTTCTACTAGCGGATTGTAACGCAATACAAGGTTCACGGCGAATGCACGCTTTTGTTTTTTTGCATAGTTCGCATTTTCCAAAAGTTCCTTGGCATAAAGGGCACCAGGTTTTTCTAACAAGACATGCTTTCCGTGTGTTAAAGCCAGTCGGCTAAGTGAGGAGTGAAGATGGGGCGGTGTTGCTAAAATGACAATATCGATTTCAGGATCGGCTATAAGGTCGGCTGCCTCATAATATTCTTTTGGCGTTATCGCATTATGTCTCTGTTTTTGATAAGCAGCCATCACGCTCTCCCGTTTTGTATCCGTCCTTCCTGCGACAGCTGTCAATTGAAATTCAGGCAGCCGTGCAAGCGCACCGGACAAAAAAGTGGCAAAAGCGCCCGCACCTGCGATCCCCACTCGGTAAGTCTTCATCTTGCCAGACATGGTGTTTTCCCCCTTTACGTTATGGAATTTGACAACTTCATTATAAACGAAAATATAGTCTCGTAAATTTTGAATTGCACAATTAGTAGGATGTATATTTTTCAAAACCGATTCTGTAAAGTGTAAAAAAAGTTTGAAAGATTTGCGTGAATGAGAGCAAGGAAATGACAGGATGATCGTTGAATCAAATCTAGGAAACCTGCTCAAACAACGATTCCTAACAAATAACTTTTAATTATTTATTTGTATGCAAAAGCGATTGCCATCATGATTCAAAGGAAATTCGGGATTTGCTTCCGGAAAAATCCAATCTGCCTTGATTATAAACATTAGAAAATATAGCTTTTCTGCAAATGGGCTGATGCGGACAGTTTGGAATCACTTATTGATGCTAAGCTTGTTGAACAAAAATCAGCTTTCGAAAATATTTGCCGGCGCTTCCATTAGTTTAGTTGAGACGGGGAAAAAATATAACTGATGCAACGAAATTTTTTATTGTAATGTTTAAAATATTAAAACAATAAATTCGTATTTTTTGATATGATGAAAGTAAGGTTTTGCAAAAAGAGGTGTAAAATGGATTTTCCTGTTTACTGTAGATGAGCAATTTTCATAACAATAATTACCATACCAAAAGAGACAAACAGGGTACCCCTTATGCCACATGGAGCTGTTTTTTGACAACATC
>NZ_VISS01000071.1 GCF_007827555.1 Aeribacillus composti | reverse complement strand
ACACCCACCTTCTCCCATTTATGGGAACTCTGATTCTAAAAGTGGCTCACTTTTGAAGTGATCGCTCTGGCTCAATTTATTATTGACAAAAACAACAAAATTGCTCGTGAATTACGTTCTGCAACAGAAGGTTTTCCAAAATTACTATTAACAGCTACACCATTACAAAACTCGTTAATGGAACTTTATGGATTAATCAGTTTTGTTGATTTACATATATTTGGAGACGAAATCTCATTTAAGAAACAGTTTTCGAGAGGAACAAAAGAATTATCACAAGCTGATTTTATTGATTTAAAACAACGTATACGCCCCGTTATTCATCGAACTTTAAGGCGTCAGGTTACAGAGTATGTAAAATATACTCAACGTATTCCAATAACACAAAAGTTTATGCCGACAAATGAAGAGTGGGAGTTATATGAAAAAGTTTCATCATATTTACAACGAGATTTGTTATTTGCTTTACCAAAAAGCCAGCGGTCCTTAATGACATTAGTTATTCGCAAAATTTTGGCTTCTTCAACTTTTGCATTAACTGATACACTTCAATCGTTAATAAAAAGATTAGATGAACTTTTAGCTGGGAAAATTAATGATAATAATGAAAAAATAATTTACCGAGATATAGACGAACTGGAGGATACCATAGAAGAATGGAATGAAGAAGAAATTATAATTGATGAGTTAACAGATGAAGAGATAATTAATTTAATTTTATCAGAGAAAAGAGAATTAGAATCTTATTATGAATTAGCAAGGTCTATTACAAAAAATTCCAAAGGTAGAGCTTTGCTCCTAGCTCTAGAAGAAGGCTTTAATAAAATGAGAGAATTAGGAGCTAATGAAAAAGCAGTTATATTTACAGAGTCACGAAGAACACAAAGATATTTAAAAGAGATGCTAACTGAACAAGGGTATAACGTTGTTTTGTTTAACGGTCAAAATTCAGATTCAGATGCAAAAAGAATCTATGAATGGTGGATTAAGAAACACAAATACGATGATAAAATTACCGGATCAAAAAATGCTGATATGAGGGCAGCGTTAGTTGAGTATTTTCGTGATTATGCTGATATCATGGTTGCGACGGAATCTGCTTCGGAAGGAATAAACCTACAGTTTTGTAGTTTAATAGTAAATTATGATTTACCATGGAATCCTCAAAGGATAGAACAAAGAATTGGAAGATGTCATCGTTATGGACAAAAATATGATGTAGTTGTGACAAATTTTTTGAATCAAAAGAATGCTGCAGACCAAAGAGTTTATGATTTACTTTCAGAAAAGTTCAAGCTGTTCGAAGGATTATTTGGTTCATCTGATGAAATTTTGGGTTCGTTGGAGTCCGGAGTTGACTTTGAAAAACGGATACAAGAAATTTATCAGAACTGTAGAACTGCAGAAGAGATTGATGATGCATTTAACAGGTTACAAGAAGAATTGGACGAACAAATACGAATTAAAATGCAAGAAACACGTATAAGTTTAATGGAAAACTTTGATGACGAAGTAAGGGAAAAGTTAAGAGATAATTTTGAACAGACAACTATACAGTTGAATAAATTAGAGAGATTTTTATGGAATCTTTCAAAAATTGAGGGTCAAAGAGAAGCGGTATTTGATGATAATTCATTAAGCTTTATTAAAGATAAGAAAAAGTATCAATTGATGTCCCAAATAAAAAAGGAAGAAAGTACTAATAATGTTGTTCACTATCGGTTATCCCACCCTTTAGCTGAAAAATGGGTTAAACAAGCCAAGGGTAGGGTGTTAATACCAAAAGAGGTTACCTTTAGATATTGTGATTATCAAGGGAAGATTAGTGTTATCGAATCTTTAGTTGGAACTGGAGGCTGGCTTCATTTAGATTTGCTAAATGTAGAGTCTGTCGAAAATGAACAGTATCTAATATTTTCAGCTGTAGACAATAATGGTAACCAGATTGAACAAGATATTTGTGAAAAATTATTTTTATTACCAGCAATAGTGTAAATTATCATTTTATCTCCGCATAAAAAGCCTTCTTTTTTGCAAATTCCTTCGGGATGTTCTTCTCCCCTTTTCTGAAAGAGTGTGCTA
>NZ_VISS01000070.1 GCF_007827555.1 Aeribacillus composti | reverse complement strand
CACCCACCTTCTCCCATTTATGGGAACTCTGATTCTAAAAGTGGCTCACTTTTGAAGTGATCGCTCTGGCTCAATTTATTATTGACAAAAACAATATTAGATGGAGGATGCGGGAATCGACCGTTTCGCTGCGAATGCGGCATGTCTCTCCGATATCAGTACATTGTAACCCATAACAAGCAAAACAAAACATACAAACTAGGGGAAACGTGTTTAGGAAACTATACCCGTTTAACACCAGAAATTATTCGGGATATTAAAAAAGGTTTTCATACGGTACATCTAGAACGAGATGAACTGCTCCTTAAAATTTTTCGTGGCGAGGAAACAAACATAAAAGAGTTTGCAGGAATTGAAATCCCACAATCTTATCTCGAGCAAATAGATCATGACATACCACTTTTAGATAAACAGCTGAAAAAAACTTCATGATCAACTTCGTGCAAAGAGAATAGAAGAACAGCAAAAACAACGTCAAGTGGAAAGAAAGCGGCAAAAGGAAATCCTTTACCAAAGTCGTCAACGTAGAGCAACTAAGGCGCACACCGTCTCATACTATTCGTACCATTCCTCACCCAAAACCCGTTCGCATCTTTGTATTTCCTATGAAGAATTAATTGAACGACATTTAAATGAATTAAAACAAATACGTGCAAAAGAAAAACTGATTTCAGCAGGATTAAAGAAAGATTGGGATACAATCCAAGACATTGTTCGAGCAGCTAAAAGAAGAAAAGAGTTTGATTACGGTCTATTTAAATTACTGTTGAGTAATTTGAAAATATCGTTAAGAATAGAATAAATCTTTAATCAAGCGGAACTTTAAAAGAAATTTTTATAATGCAAAATAGATAGGGTATCTCTGTAATGTATTTTAAATATAATAGAGGGGATGTTTTCTACACAATATTTAGTCTACTGTGTGGAAAGGAAGAATACCTTTTATATTGTAAATTGTAACGTTTTTCAAACAGTAGAGCATGATAATATGAAAACATGTAAATTCTTACTTTTAACTAATAGGAAATGGAGTTTATTAGTAAAAAAGAAATAGAAGAAATAATTGATGAGTTAACAGGTGCATTTCATTCTTCCATCAAAAAAGAGTTAGATGATATTGAGGATATAGAATATAAAATTACTACGGATTCTATTAGAATTAAACAAGAAGTTCCAGATCATTCAATTCTAGCAAGTACAGTGCCAAGCGAAAATAAGTCCCAAGTTGAAAAAGTGGTATTTTTTACCGAGAGTATTTGTAAAGGCGTCAAGGATATTTTTCAAAAATTCACGTTTTGAGTGTGTTTAAAGAAGCGATAAGAATTTTTATAAAGTTTATCTTCATTCATGAATTGGTTCATGTAAAACAATTTAAAAATGGTATGACAATGGAAGAATATCGCAGAACTAAATACAAAGAGAGTGAATTCGAAAAAGAAGCTAATGAGAAAGCAGCAGAAATTTTAAGTAGGGATGGAGAGTTCCAAAGAGAAATAGTCAGTATTATAAACAACAATAAACCCACAGATATTTATGTTGTTGAAGAGCTTTCAAAGCTTTATGAAGATTCCTTAGCTCAGCAATGAGAGCATCACTTTGACAGGGTGGAGGTCGCTAGTTCGAGCCCAGTCGGAATAATCATTAAAAACCTTGGTATGACGCGGTTTTTGTGAAATACAAGAATCGCATTTTTCTTGTGCGTCCGGCATGGATCCATTCTATAGGGTGAGAGGCACGAACCATGAAGGCAGTTGTAGAGTTAGCTTTAAAATAGAAAAACCTTGAAAGGCTTGTAACCAATCAAGGTTATTTAACGCTTTTTAATTGCTATACTTGTTTATCCAATCTATAATGTCTTGTTCTACATGTAGATATTCATCTGGACTATCTTTTAAATCAATTCCGGAAACAATTTGTAAAAGTTCCCAAACAGTTTCATCTGATATATTTGGCTCATCCTGCATTACATATTTTGAAGCCCAATCTGCTACTTCTTCTCGTGTTAGCTTTCCTTGTAAAATCATTTTTAATTTATTAACTGTAGATGAGCAAATTCACTAACATAAATTTACATCCGAACAAAAAAGGAGACATGAACCCGATTCCTTGATTAGAATAGATGTGTC
>NZ_VISS01000069.1 GCF_007827555.1 Aeribacillus composti | reverse complement strand
GATAAAAATCGAAAAAATATAAAAGCAAGTGGAGAGAAACGAATTGTTTTTCTCCACTTGCTTCATTTTAGGGACTTATCGGACAGCCCCTTTTTTATTAAGCTTTACTGTGAAATTTGTTCTGTATCATCCACTCGCAATTTCAATATGCTGAGCAAATATTTTGTCCTGAAAAAACATCTCGATAGGTCACAGCCTCTTTATCGGATAGCCAGCCTGTTTCTCAGCGAATGATGTTATGTTAGCCTTTCAAGTGCCATCAGCTTCAAAGCATAGCGTTAAAAAAGGCGCGGAAGCAGCAATCCTTTCCTGACATGTTTTAAAATGATGATGAAATTTATGGCTGCAAAGGTGAATTTTTTTCATGATTTTAAAGTTATAATTTATTCCTTTTCGTCCAAAATAGCTTTAGATTCTAAAAAAGAAGGTGTCTTTCATATGGACATGGACGAAAAAAAACTAAAGGATTTCCAAAAGCAATTAATATTCATGAAAAATGAGATTGAAAAACGTTGGGACAATAACGATCATTTTCAATTGGAAAAAGGGCTGGACCATGAATCAACTGGAGAGCTTTCCAGCTACGACAATCACCCCGGAGACGATGCGACCGAACTGTATGAAAGAGAAAAAGATTTAGCATTAAATAAACATTTAGAAAAAGAATATGAAGAGATCGTTGAAGCATTAGAAAGAATTCATGAGGGCACTTACGGTACTTGTTCCGTCTGCGGAAAAAAAATTGATGAAGACCGTCTTAAAGCCATACCGACAGCCAAAACATGCAAAGAACATACTCTAGTTCAAACGATTTCTCATGAAAGACCTGTAGAGGAAGAAATACTTGATGCGACTTTTCACGGATCCTCTCAAATCGACCATGAAAATACCGCTGTTACTGAACCGTATGATTATTTTCAAGATGTTATCGAATACGGAACGTCAGAAACACCGCAAGATGTAAGAACTCCACCGTTATCGTACGGAGATATGTATAATTCCGATGATGAAATTGGATATATTGAAGATATTGAAAACTTCATTTATACAGATATTGAGGGAAAAAACGTAAACGTCTATCCGTCACATGAACATAAACGATATGAAAAAATGCTTGATGAAGAGGATTTAACAGTTTTATGGGGAGATCTTCCATTAACAGAAAAAGAACCATATACGAAAAATGATTAAAATTACAAGAAGACAAAAAAAGCGTTGCAGCTTGCAACGCTTTTTTTGATTTCGAAATGACTCCGCAGGCAGGATTCGAACCTGCGACCGTTCGGTTAACAGCCGAATGCTCTACCACTGAGCTACTGCGGAATATAAAAAAAATTTAAGGCATTTTGCCAAATAGAACAGCTATTGACTGACAATTGCAGCAATGTCAATTGCCCAACTAAGCTGCTTAAAAAATAGCAATGGGCCTGAGTGGACTTGAACCACCGACCTCACGCTTATCAGGCGTGCGCTCTAACCAGCTGAGCTACAAGCCCATATTAAGCGGGTGATGGGAATCGAACCCACGACATCAGCTTGGAAGGCTGAGGTTTTACCACTAAACTACACCCGCGCGAAAATATTTATTTTTCTATTTAAATGATAAACACGCAATTTCCATGCCTCTTCCTCTTCCAGCACTGTTCGAGGATGTAAATGCGTCGAGGCAACTCGCAGATTATTCATTGAAGTGTCGCTCGTGGCTGAGGTTTTACCACTAAACTACACCCGCATAATAAGCTGATAATAGAAATAAATACTTATTTTCAATGCCATATTATCTATCTCTACTATAGGCAAATGGGGCGACTGATGGGAATCGAACCCACGAATGCCAGAGCCACAATCTGGTGCGTTAACCACTTCGCCACAGTCGCCGCAATTAATAAAACAATGGCTCGGGACGGAATCGAACCGCCGACACAAGGATTTTCAGTCCTTTGCTCTACCGACTGAGCTACCGAGCCGTAAAACTCCGATAAAAAATTATGTACAATCCATCATTAAAGAAAGAATTCATTGACACAACCTGCTGTACTTGAAAAATTCCTCCTACAGCTGTTGAATCAATAATTAATGGCGGTCCCGACGGGAATCGAACCCGCGATCTCCTGCGTGACAGGCAGGCATGTTAACCGCTACACTACGGGACCATTGGTTGCGGGGGCA
>NZ_VISS01000068.1 GCF_007827555.1 Aeribacillus composti | reverse complement strand
GAAGCGAGTCTTGCCCATTATTGATCAATGGCTCGAAGACGATCTAAAACGTTGGGGAAAACAACGTCATACCGCTGCCAGAATTTATCGAAGATTGGTCGATGAGTACGATTTCAAAGGATCTGAGTCCAACATCCGTAAGGTTGTAGCCAAACGTAAGAAGAAGCTACAGGAAGTCTTTATTCCCCTTGACTTTCAACTCGGCCACCAATTCCAATTCGACTGGGGAGAGGCGGATATTATTCTACAGGGTCGAACACAACGAATTTACCTCTTTTGTATGCAACTTTCGGCAAGTCGAATGCGATTTGTACGAGCATACCTGCATGAGAAACAGGAGGCTTTCTTAGATGGCTTTGTCCATGCGTTTGAATTCTTTGGAGGAGTACCTACCGAAGGGGTATTTGATAATTTAAAAACAGCCGTAGTAAAAATACTCCAAGGGAGAGATCGTCTCGAACAGGATGCTTTTCTAGCCTTACAATCCCACTATTTGTTTAAGGCAGAGTTTTGTAATATTCGTTCCGGGAATGAAAAAGGACGAGTGGAAGGGACGGTCGGATACGTAAGAAGAAACGTCTTCGTTCCGCTTCCGGACGTACAATCGCTGGAGGAATTAAACGCTTATCTATTGGACTGGTGTTTGAGAGAGGCGGAAGAAAAAACCGTTCCGTTCACTAAAGAAACGGTTGCGCAAATGTGGGCGAAAGAAAAGGAGTATCTACACCCACTCCCTGAAAAGAAGTTTGAAGCTTGCCGATTAGTCTCTTGTCAGGTGAATAAGACCTCTTTAATTACAGTGGAGACCAATCAGTATTCTGTCCCTTGTAGTTATGTAGGTCAAGCTGTATGGGCAAAAATATTTGTCGATCATGTGATCGTTGTGGCTCAAAATCAAGTGATCGCTGAACATCCTCGTTCTTACGAACGGAACCAGATGATCACCAATCTAGATCATTATCTGGAGGCATTATTAAAAAAACCGCGAGCGATTCGGGATGCCCATGCATTTCAATCATCTGACCTTCCGGATGTATTTAGGCGTTTTCACCGAAAAATGAGGGAACAAGAAGGAGCCGCGGGCGACCGTAAATTTATCCGACTCCTTCTCCTTCATCGAGAGATCGGGATGGAAAAATTGACACAAGCATTACGAGAAGCTGAACAAGCGCAGGTCTATCGGTATGAAGTCGTCCATGAAATCATTCAAAGACTGACGAATAACTACTTGCAGGTCCAAGATCTATCTAAGGAGAAAACGCCTGTAAATCTACTAGACTATAAAATTCAAAAGGCAAACGTAGCTCAATACGGACAATTAACGGGAGGTCAGATGAAATGACAACAGAAATCCTTTTAGACCATATCACGAAGCAATTGAGAATGCCTACAATTGCGAAACAATATCGCTCTCTCGCAAGAGAGGCAGAAGAAAGAAATCTACGGTATGAAGAATACTTATTGGCACTATTAGAAGCAGAAGTGCAGGCAAGAGAGGAAAATCAAAGACAGCGAAGGCTCAAACAAGCTGCCTTTCCCATCCACAAAACTTTAGACACCTATGATTTTACTTTCATGCCGAGCTTAAATCGAAATCGATTTCTCACACTCGCAAAAGGTGAGTTTGTAGAGAGAAAAGAGAATATTATTTTTCTAGGGAATAGTGGCACAGGGAAAACCCATTTGGCCATTGGGCTTGGAATCGCTATGATCCAAAATGGCTACAAAACCAAATTCATTACTGCTTCCGAGTTAGTGGAAGAGTTGCTTATTGCTAAAGAAGAGCACAAACTTGGTGCGTTTGAGAAGAAGTGGCTCAAATATGATGTGATCATCGTAGATGAACTGGGATATATCCCCTTTTCCAAAACAGGAGCAGAGCTATTATTTCAGTTCTTTTCCAATCGCTATGAACGTGCAAGTGTCATCATTACAACAAATCTTGAATTTGTAGAATGGACGAACATTTTTGGGGATGAAAAGATGACAGCAGCGTTGCTTGATCGGCTCACTCACCGTTCGCACATTCTTCTTCTAAACGGAGAATCTTATCGATTCCGTCAAAGTATGAAACAGAGGGAAAATGGGGAGTGGTAGCCAGGTGCGCGAAGCGTTTGGATGAGTTGCCCCTAGGGGCAACTCATCCAAACACCCACCTTCTCCCATTTATGGGAACTCTGATTCTAAAAGTGGCTCACTTTTGAAGTGATCGCTCTGGCTCAATTTATTATTGACAAAAACAA
>NZ_VISS01000067.1 GCF_007827555.1 Aeribacillus composti | reverse complement strand
CTTGGTGGCCCCGATGAGGGGGATTGCGAACCTACGTTCCCAACCCCCTCATCGGGGAATTCTAAGAATTTCTCCCACAAACATTTTACTCACACGCAAAGAAATTTTACCGATGCCGGAGAGAAAACGTTTTGCGCATGATCAAGTGAACGCCTTATGGCAAGGAGACCTTTCTTACGGTCCGTATGTTCCAATCAATGGGAAGAAGAAAAGAACGTTTCTCATCGCTTACATCGATGATTGTTCACGCATCGTGCCATACGCTCAATTTTTCTCTTCCGAGAAATTTGATGGGCTGCGAGTCGTCACCAAAGAAGCGCTCATTCGGTATGGAAAGCCGAAAATGATTTACTCGGATAACGGAAAGATTTATCGTTCCGAAACTCTTCAGTATGCGTGTGCACAGTTAGGAATCACCCTCGTTCATACGCAGCCATATGACCCGCAAAGCAAGGGAAAAATTGAGCGCTTTTTCAAGACGGTGCAGACGCGTTTTTATCCGTTATTGGACATGAATCCGGTTCATTCACTCGAAGAGTTGAATGAACGATTTTGGAGATGGCTGGAGGAAGATTATCATCGTAACCCCCATGCATCGCTCAATGGAAAAACGCCTCATGAAATCTTTCTGTCTCAAAACCATACGGTTCAATTTCTAGAAGATCCGACGGTGTTGGATTCAATGTTTCTGAAACGCGAGTTTCGGAAAGTGAAGGCCGATGGAACGATTTCGCTCAACAATTGTACGAAGTGCCTCCTCGTTTCATTGGCCAATCCGTCGATATTCGTTACGATGACCATGGTGTATATGTATATGAAGATGGCAAGGAAGTCGCTCAAGCCAAACCTGTATGCCTGCATGATAACGCCCATGTGAAACGAAATCGGTCCCCGTTTTCGTTGAATACAGAATGGGCAAAGGGGGAAGAAGATCATGTATAAAACCTTCTACTCCCTTTCTCATGAACCCTTTTCGAAAGAAATGAAGCCGTCGGATGCCTATCTCGCTACTTCGTATCGAGAAGCATTGGCGGGATTGGATTATATCAAACGAACGAGAGGAATCGGTCTATTCATTGGTGAACCTGGATCTGGAAAAACGTTTACGTTACGAACGTTTAAAGAGTCGTTGAATCCATCGTTGTATCATGTCGTCTATTTTCCTCTTTCCACAGGAGGAGTGATGGATTTTTACCGAGGGCTTGCACTTGGGTTGGGAGAAGAGCCAAAATACCGGAAGGTCGATTTGTTTTATCAAATTCAGCAAGGAATCGAACGATTGTACACCGAACGAAGAATCACTCCTGTCTTGATTTTGGATGAGATGCATCTGGCTAAAGATGCCTTTCTGCAAGATCTTGCGATTTTGTTTAATTTTCAAATGGATTCGACGAATCCATTTGTCTTGATTTTAGCTGGCCTTCCGCATTTACAAACGCGACTTCGGCTCAACCAGCATCGGCCGTTGAATCAACGTATCATCATGCGATATCAAATGGGGCCATTGACGAAAGAAGAAGTTGGTCAATATATAGAACAGCGAATGAAAATGGCGGGAGCGAAGATTCCGATTTTTACTCCAGCAGCGCTAGAGGCCATCGCTTTACAATCTCAAGGATGGCCAAGAGTGATCAATACCCTAGCCACGACTTGCCTCTTGTATGGATACCAAATGAAAAAAGAACAGATCGATGAAGAAATCGTTCGAATGGCGGCAGAGGAACATCATCTTTACTAAGCGATCGGAGCTCTTTGTACGGAGGGTTCCATTTTTTTCGAAGAGGGGCGGAAAAATCATCGAAAAACGACCGGAAAAATGTGCAAAGAACCTGGGGAAAATCGCAAAATCTAAAATAATCCGCAAAAAAAATTGCACATTATTTCAGAAAACGAACCAAAATAATTTGAAAAAGTCAGCCTGAAATAATGTGCAAATTTACATGTACAGGTAAAACTTATAAAAATCAGGTTGCTTAACCATGCCCTTCATCAGCTTTCCGCATTGTAGTTGGTAGAATGAAATCCGTCAAGGAAAGCACTTGACCGCTTCCATCTACCAACTTAGTGGTCTGCAAGCTGACGAAGGAGCTACTCTAGATTGAGTATCAATCTCGCTAACTTATTTCCGGAATTGTGTGAACATCACAGAATATGGTGATGAGACTAACAATATTCAATTCTTCCAAATCTATGCCTAACTCTTTTATTTTATTTTCATATTCAGTTCGTGTCATTTTTTACCAACCTCCTTTATTTTGT
>NZ_VISS01000066.1 GCF_007827555.1 Aeribacillus composti | reverse complement strand
ACAAAATAAAGGAGGTTGGTAAAAAATGACACGAACTGAATATGAAAATAAAATAAAAGAGTTAGGCATAGATTTGGAAGAATTGAATATTGTTATTGGTAGAAAAACCAATGTACCATTTTCAACAGGTTGCTACTTAGAAGGTGATAATTGGATCTTATATAATGTGGATGAAAGACAAAATTTTTCAATTATCGAAAGGGGAAATGAGAATCAAATTTTCAAATTTTTATATATGATAACGATGGGAAAAATAGGTAGATAGAAAATAAACATTTTAATTTGACCGCACTACTTATCCAAAGCTTCTAAGCTATTCCATGTCGTTGAAATAAAATTAATAATTAATGGAAATTAAATTTGACCGTAATAAATGGTTCAGAGAAGAGGGGCTTTTGAATCCTTTTTATGTTATCCATGATAATAAAGAGCCAATATTGTAACAGGTTCGGAAGTAATATTTAATAATGAAAGTGATGCCCTTGATAACTTTATAAAAAGGCTTATAACAGTAAAGTTGTTATTTTAAGATTAGCAAGAACAATAAGGTATTTAAGTAATAGAAACATAAAATATTTTCTGTCAATAAATGTGGTAGAGCATAAAATTTTTTAATAGAGGGATCGACAGAATTTTTGAAGGGCTGTCCAGAAAGTCAAATCGCCATTGAAAACAAAAAATCATAAACACCGATATATCAACTTTTCTAAAACATTAATGGGGGTGTCAATAAGCCGTAAAAACGACTTATTAGACACCCCTTTTTTCCATAAATAGACAATCCTATCAAATTACCGAGGTGAATAAACATGATCAGAAAAGGCCGTTTCGCCACTTATAAGGGAAAAGAATATGAAATGACTCGTAATATGGATGGAAATCTAATAATAATAAGTAGGATCCAGAATCGTTAAAGTTGGGATTTGTGGATAAATGAGAGTTCCTGAATGGAAATTTAAAGGTTACTTTGCTCCAAAAGATGGGGCTGAATTGTATGAAGTAATCAATGGAAAAGAATTTTTACGCGCTATATATGATGAAGACGTTGGTAGATTTGTTCCGATACAATAATTACTGGAGGGATTATTTTGAAAAAAGGATTATATGCCAAATATAAAGGTGAGGACTATAAGGCTAGATTAATAGAGAATAAAGTTAGGTTAATTAGCTATAATGCAACAAATTTAGATAAGGGGTTTAACGAAAAAAAATATCCAGATAATTATGACATTAGTAATCTCCCTAGAGTGTATATTAAAGAAGTTGAACAGAATGAGATAGAAGATATTTATGAAATAGAACTTATTGGAGTGATTGATGGACTAGAGGTGCAAATATTAAATGAAAATGTTAATGAATATCTTGTTGCTACATCTGATGTTACAATAGGAGTTGAGTTAGATCTAGACAGAAAAGATCGAGATACATTTATGGATTGGGTGCCAAAAAGTAGAGTTAAAACTATAACACATAAGAAATCAGTCATACTCTGATTTTCACAAGGTGGGAATTTACTAAACATCGAGTAGGAGGCTAATGAATTAGAAGTGCCGCAGCATTTGAAAATCGGCGCAGCAAACGGTGCGTTGCAAGTCGGCCGATTCGTAGACAACGCCATAACAAATCTGAAAAATGCGATCCCTGACCGGCAAATGGGATTCGCCATGGAAGGGGTTGGGGATGTTAAGGTTCCGGCGGAAAATACGCATGCGGTGGAAAACAAAATCCGGGCATACTTGAGCAAGGTCGATGGGGTGAATTTGGAGGACATAAAAGAAATTAAAGATAATTCAAAAGGTTTAAGTCCAGGTGATAAAGCGAAAATTGAAAAATGGATGTATCCACCCAGTGAGGAAAAGTACCTTAAATATAAAGATGTATATGATAATCCAAAATATTATAATCAAGAAACTGGAGAAGTAATATGGCCTCCAAATGATGGATTCGCAGAAGAACCGGTTGACACAATCCTGAAAGAAGGAATGTTAATAGATAGATATGGAGAACCAACTGGAGGCTTCTTTTCTCCAAAGGGTGTTCCGTATGAAGAGAGAGCGCTCGCATTGCATAGTGACGAAGCAAACTATTACGTTTATAGAGTATTGGAAGACTTTAGTGTTAAATCTGGTAAAGCTGCGCCTTGGTTTGGCAGACCAGGCGGGGGAACACAATTTGTAAAATACCATGAAAATGGGAAACCTTATACAATTAATGAATTAATTGAAGAAGATTTAATTGAACTTGTTTCTGTAAGGAAGTGGAGTCCATGATGAATGTGCTTGAACTCTTAAAGAAGGATCCTAATCTTTTTATCGTTGAAAATGATAACCAATCGTTAAAAGAAGTTTCTGTCTATCAAAAAAATTATGATAAAGACAATGTGTATTTCGATATGTCTATAAGATGTAAAACTGATATTGTCAACAAAAAAATGAGATTATATGAAGTCCAAAGAAATAAAGAATTTTTGATTGGACAATATGCCGATTCGGAATTTG
>NZ_VISS01000065.1 GCF_007827555.1 Aeribacillus composti | reverse complement strand
GATTTCGCTTCCTCCAAAATATAACGAACAGTTTGACGCTTAAAGTCTTCCTCGTACCGCCTTTGTTTTTTTGTCATGTAGACACCTCATTTTTCAGTCTATTATTACTATAATAATCTGTGTCTACTTTTTAGTCTAACATTAAAATAGTATTCACGATATCAGGAGTACCTAATTCTTCTTTTGTGTCTCTATCCAAATTTGAATCTAAGTAAAAATCTTTTGAATTCTCAGATTCTTAATTGCTAAAGATAAACACGATTCTATGAATCCTCTATATTGTACTATTAGGTAAATCAGATCGCTAAGAATAGAATATATAATTTTCATAAACACTCCCCCACATAATATATAGAACTGATTTAACTTTTCAACATGTAAATTAAACGGCTTAATCCAGAGACACTTATCAAAATGAATCGTGCCAACTATTAGGTCCTATTCGACCTCATTTAAACTTTTTTGGTATGTCAACACTAAACTAGACACTTTTTTTGAGGTGTTTCTCTTTATACTCCATTCGGCTCAAATACCCTAGCGTTCCATGGATTCTAATATGATTAAACCAATGAACATAATCATCTAATTCCATTTTGAGTTGTTCTACACTTTCGAAATATTTACCCGGTCTTCATGATTTTACAGGTTGCTTCAGCTACTGCGTTGTCATAGGGGCAGCCTTTCATGCTTAACGATCGATTAATCTGAAAAGTATCTAGAGCTTCATCAATGGTCTTGTTTTTGAATTCGTTGCCTCTGTTTGTGTGGAATAATTGAATTTGCTGCAAATCAGCTTTCACAGTCGACAATGCTTCATAGACGAGTTAGGTATCTTTGTTGGAACCTGCACTATGGCCAATAATTTCTCGATTATAAAGATCGACAAATAAACAGATGTAATGCCATTTTTTCACTCTCACGTATGTTAAGTCGCTAACTACAACTGTTAATTCCTCTTGTGGGTCAAATTCCCTTTTCAACACGTTTTCCACTTTTGATTCATTGCATTTATCCACATGGGGCTTAAACTGGGCAACTGTATAGTTTGATACAAGCCCGCTTTTTTCATGATTCTACCAATTCTTCGCCTTGAGGTGATGCCAAGCTTCTTTAATTCGTGTTTAATCTTCCGTGTACCATCGTTATGTCGGCTTTTCTGGAAGATCTCCAGTATGGTAGCTGCCAGTTCATCTTCTGAATGATCTTGCTCTTTTGCTTTGTCGTAATAGGTGCTTCTTGGAAGTTTTAGGACATCGTACATTGCTGATATCGAGGCTGAAGGCGTTAAATCATATTCATGAATAATATCTTTTCTTAGTTTCCCATTTTCATAAAGCTTGACCATTTGAGCCTTGAATTCTACAGTGAATGTTCATCTGTTTCTCATTTTTAAACTCTCCTTAACTGTGGTAGTTTGAAGTAGACCACCAAAACAGTGGGTTTGCGACGAAACTTGACATTGAGCCTCTGCGGGCATGCTTTCCCAGCCAGGAAGTCAGATGATGTGTTCATCTGTCTCGCCGACAAGGCTAGCATACCCGCCACTCCACGTAAAGTTTCTAGAACGGATCCTTTATATTTAATAAGCAGTATACCCAAATTTGGTGTTTAGTCTACTTGACCTTAATTTTATTGTCCAGTTAAGTGTAGCCGATTCAAATTTTTCTAAATCATGTTTAAACTAAAACTCTAGATAAAAGGAGGGCTGTCAAGAAAAACTCGACAGCCTAAAATTAAATCCAGATTTTAATTAACAAATTTAATTGTTTCCACCTTTAAAATTCCCTTTGCTCTTCCACCTTTAGCATTTCCTTTTCTATAACGTCTACCAATTTTTTAGTACTATACATATATAGCACTAACTCTTTATCCCCATCTTCAATGTGGATTTCAGCTTGAACCCTTATTTTTGATGGCTTTCCTTTATAGATAACATCGAAAGTTCCAAACTCTTTGATCTCATTGTCTTCATTCATTTTATCTATTTCAGATAGAATCATGTTGATTTCTTCTTGAGTCAAGCCTGAATCTAAAATTGAGTTTGATAAATGGTTTAAAAAGGGTTCTATCTCTTCAAGATCAAAATTCATTCCTGCAGCATAACGTGCTTCTTTGTATTTAGTAACTTTATTCCAAAAATTAATCATAAAAATAGGTTCCTCCTATCAAATGTTTAATTTTCACATAAATTTCCTTATTTTTGTTAAAAAGTAAAACGCTCTAACTTATTGGACACCTCCTCTTAGACCAAATAATAAAGATATATTTGAGTCTTTTCAATTTGTCTATTAAGAGTACTTATAATGCTCCCATAAGGTGAGACACATGAGCGTAATAAATAAGTTATAATGATACCATGAAAAAAAGAAACTGATATACCGCAGAATTTAAAGCTAAGGTGGTTCTTAAGGTGTTGCGTGAAGAGCAAACCATCAATGAAATAGCCGCCAAATATGAATTAAGCCCAGTCATGGTCAGTCGTTGGAAAGCAGAATTTCTAGAACGATCCTCGATGGTCTTTGAAATTCATAAATTTTTCACTGCGAAAATTGAATATATAACTAAAAAATTTAATGTAAATAAAACATTCAGTACTTTTGAACTATTAATCGAGTTTAATTTATATACTGTAGATGAGCAAAATCACTAACATAAATTTACATCGAAACAAAAAAGGAGACATGAACCCGATTCCTTGGTTAGAATAGATGTGCCAACAAA
>NZ_VISS01000064.1 GCF_007827555.1 Aeribacillus composti | reverse complement strand
TGTAAATTATCATTTTATCTCCGCATAAAAAGCCTTCTTTTTTGCAAATTCCTTCGGGATGTTCTTCTCCCCTTTTCTGAAAGAGTGTGCTAAATTTTTAGTAAATTGTTTCGGAGGGGGAGAACGAGACCGTGATTCGATTGTACGACTTTGGAATCGATGTGCAAACCTATGCGGACTTAGGAAAACAGAATGCTTTTCCGTCGATCCATCGTTGTCCACATTGCCAAGTCAAGCGAACCCTTTACCGTCACGGCTATTATGAACGAAATGCATTAATGGGACAAGAAGCCTATCGGATTTGGATTGCTCGTTATCGATGCACGATATGCCAAAAGACGGTTACGGTGCTTCCCACGTTTCTCTTCCCTTATTTCCAATACACGATTTGGACGATCCTCCCATGCATCAACGAGCGCCTCTCGTTTCTCTTAGACAAGGGGACACGTTCGTCAAGGTTCTTTCCTACCCGACAAGGAGTCTATTTTTATATGCGTCGACTACTCTCCAACTTACCGTGGCTTCGTTGGTTTTTTCAAACCAAAGGGAAGCGAATTCTTGGGTTGTCCGATGAACCACTCGTTCAAGCACAGGAGTGGATTCAAAAAATGGAGGAGGTCTGTTTGGAAAAACTCATCCAAGCGATGTGGAATGAACAATCTACCCATTTTTTAGCGAATAGATTCGGTGCCTAATTTGTTTCTTTTTGGATCTATTTCCAAAAGCAATCGATTCCACAAACCTTTTGCGTCGACGAGTGGAAAGTGATGGGTTATGATGAAGGCAGGACGAACCTGTTGGTTCTTCCGCAAAATCGAAGAAGGAGGAAACCCTGATGGACGAATCGGTGAGACAAGAAATCGCCCTATTTCGGTATGGATTGATCGCACCGTTAGTCAATGGGCAGGTGGATCGGACATCGTACCTGAAGGAGGTGTCAACGCGCATGCATTGGGTTCCGCACTATGGAGAGAAACGGATCGCAGCGAAGACGATTCTAGATTGGTGCACGCAGTACAAAAAAGGGGGCTTTGAGGCGCTGAAGCCAAAACGACGGTCAGACCGTGGTCATTCCCGAAGGCTGTCACCTGAAGACGAAGATCATATTTTAACCCTAAGAAAAAAACTTCCCCACATGCCCGTGACGGTGTTTTACCAACACCTTATTGAGCAGGGGGAAATCGAAAAACAACTTGTATCTTACTTTACTATATATCGATTGTGCAAAAAATACAACCTCGTGGGGAAAGAAATTTTACCGATTCCTGAACGAAAACGGTTTGCGTACGATCGAGTCAATGAGTTATGGCAAGGGGATTTGTCCCATGGTCCAATGATACGAGAGAATGGAAAAGCGCAAAAAACATTTTTGATTGCCTACATCGATGACTGTTCGCGGGTCGTACCGTACGCTCAGTTTTTCTCTTCCGAGAAATTTGACGGGTTGCGGATCGTGACCAAAGAAGCGCTGCTTCGGTACGGGAAGCCGAAACGAATTTATTCGGACAACGGCAAAATTTATCGATCGGAGACACTACAATATGCTTGCGCAGAATTAGGGATCACGCTCATTCATACGCAGCCATATGATCCACAGAGCAAAGGGAAAATCGAGCGATTTTTTAAGACGGTGCAAACTCGGTTTTCCCCGTTGTTGGAGATGAAACCGGCTACGTCGCTTCAAGAGCTGAACGAACGCTTCTGGAAGTGGCTCGAAAAAGACTACCACCGGAAGCCCCATGCGTCGTTAGACGGAAAAACGCCGCATGAAGTGTTTCAATCGCAAGTGCACGTAGTATCATTCGTGGAGGATGCGACTTGGCTGGATACGGTCTTTTTGAAGCGAGAGTTTCGCAAAGTGAAAGCCGATGGGACGATTACGTTAAACAAACAGCTGTATGAGGTTCCACCTCGGTTTATCGGACAATCAGTGGAAATTCGGTATGATGAGCAAGGGGTGTATGTATACGAAGACGGCAAAGAAGCAGCGAAAGCGACACTGGTGCGTCTGCACGATAATGCCCACGTGAAACGCCATCGATCGCCATTTACGGGACTAGGAAAGGAGGAAGGAACGGATGTATAAAACGTTCTACTCCCTTTCTCGAGAGCCGTTTTCGAAAGACACAAGTCCGTCTGAAGCATATCGAGGGTCTTCTTACGAAGAGGCATTACATGCATTGGATTACGTGAAACGAACGAAAGGAATCGGTCTACTGACAGGAGAGCCGGGGGTGGGGAAAACGTTCGCCCTTCGGACGTTCAAAGAATCGTTACATCCTTCGTTGTATCACGTGGTGTATTTCCCGTTATCAACGGGTGGTGTGATGGATTTTTATCGAGGACTAGCCTTAGGGTTAGGCGAGGAGCCGAAATACCGCAAGGTGGACTTGTTTTACCAAATTCAACAAGGAATTGAACGAATGTATCATGAACGTCGAATCACCCCTGTGATTCTGCTTGATGAAATGCATCTAGCGAAAGATGCGTTTTTGCAGGATATCGCCATTCTGTTTAATTTTCACATGGATTCAACGAATCCGTTCGTGTTGATTTTGGCAGGGCTGCCGCACTTACAGATACGACTGCGCTTGAATCACCATCGTCCGCTTCAGCAACGAATCATCATGCGATATCGGATGGGGACACTCTCCAAAGAAGAAGTGGCAGCGTACATTGAGCAGCGAATGAAGCAAGCAGGGGTAAAACACTCGATTTTTACCCCTGCGGCTCTAGAGGCAATTGCCCTACAGTCGCAAGGATGGCCACGAGTCATCAATACGTTAACGACTACCTGCCTTTTATACGGCTACCAGCTAAAAAAAGACGTGATTGACGAAGAAATTGTTCGAATGGCGGTGGAGGAAACAGGGGCATAATGAAAGGGGCCGAACGGCTCCTTTTGGTTTTACGATTCTCGTCTGAAATAGTGCGCAAACAATCGGAAAAAGCGTGCAAAATCGGAGAGAATTCGCAAACATTTT
>NZ_VISS01000063.1 GCF_007827555.1 Aeribacillus composti | reverse complement strand
TCATAAGGGAGGTAATGAAAATTGGAAATCAGGTGGCTCATTTTTTATGTGATCGAACCCTTCAAAAGTGGCTCAATTTTAAATTATCAAATACAAATATTTCAACTAAAATCCAATCATCGACTGCTTCTGCCAGTTGTTCGTTATCCATATCTTCCGTCACGATAATCCCTTTTTTTAATGCTAAAACTTCTAGCCATTTGCTCTTTTTGCTTCGTTTCGTAAAAGCGTCCATATATTTGCGTTGCTTCGGTGTCAATAACTGATAAATCTCATCTACTTCTGCTTCAGTCAAAGGCGTATGAAAATTCCTCAAACTCATGTTTACACCTTCCTTAAAACAAGGTAAATCAGACATCCATTAACCAAAATTCGACATTTGCAACCAAAAACCTTCAAAAATCAATTCTAAACAAAAAAGAGGCCAACATAAACTGATATGATCCCCTTTATAGTAGACAGAAAAAAGAAAGCCCATTAATCTGTCTACTATGGAGGAGATTTTTCTATGGGGAAAATACGAAAAACATATGATGCAACGTTTAAAAAGAAAGCTGTGGATTTATATTTGAAAGAGGACATGGGATACAAAGCGGTGACAAAAGAATTGGGAATTAGTCATTCCATGGTACTTCGATGGGTGAAACGCTATGAACAGGAAGGAATACAAGGTCTGGAGGAAAAACGAGGCAAAGCGAAAAGACCAAATAAAGGAAGACCGAGAACTCGCCCATAAGATCCTGAAACGAAAATCAAGCGTCTTGAGGCGGAAGTAGAGATGCTAAAAAAGCTCTTAAAGAGGTGAAAGGGGAATGGAAGCAGTACCAGCTCACAGGAAGTTCACGATCATTCAAGAAATGGCCGGGTGTTATGGTTCGATTCAACTAATATGTGAGATAGCAGGCGTGTCTCGAAGCGGATATTACAAGTGGGTAAAACGACAGGAACGCCCTTCGCGAAGCACTTGGAAGACGAGCAGCTAAAGGAAAAAATCAAACAGTGCCATAAAGAAGTGAAAGGAATCTATGGGTATCGGAGAGTCACAGTTTGGCTGAAACGGAAACACAAACGGGATATCAACCATAAACGAGTACAAAGGCTGATGAGGGAGATGGGAATCCGGGCGGTGATTCGGAAGAAACGACCTTATTACGGAAAGAAAGGGCCTTATGTGATTTCGGACAACCATCTAAACCGAGATTTCCACGTGTCAAAGCCAAACAAGAAGTGGGTTACAGATATTACCTATTTAATTTTTAATGGGCAAAAGCTCTATTTGTCCGCCATTAAAGATCTATACAACAATGAAATCGTGGCCTACCATATCAGTCAAAGAAATGACATCAAACTGGTCATCGACACGCTAAAAAAGGCCATAAAAAAACGGAATAGGTACAAACAAGATTACTACAGCGTATCCATCAGCAGGAAGGTAAACAGAACGGAGGTATATAAATGAGTAATAACTATGATTTCAAGGTTGCGTGGTGTCCGATTTGCTCCCAAGGATGGGTTGAAATTGTAAAGGACGTTGCAACACAAGAACTTTATGTTATGTGTAGTGACTGTGAAACAGAATGGGATAATCCTGAAAATATTACAACATCAAATGCAAGAATTGAATTAAGTGAAAATCAAGTTACTAATCCAACTATTGAAGAGATACGAAATATTAACTGGGAAAAATATATAATTAATGAATAAAAGCCACAGTTGTAAAGCCTTAGAGGAGTAATTACTCTTTTAAGGCTGTCTTTATGAGATATGGAGTGTCGAATAAACTCCTAGTGATACAATGTATACATGTAATCCATGCAACTTCTATATGATAATTTTTAGAGTTATCTTGTACGCACAAAATGTGTATAAAAAAGATGCCCTATTTTACAATTTTCATCAAATATAACCCACTGAAAAATTATCAGTTACTACCGTTTTTATCGCCAAAAACCTTACCCTTGTTTTCCCACCATTTTATAAAAATTTTTTTCGCAACTTTTTCTTCGCTACCACCGATTACTATAGCGAGAGGATTACTCCACCTCGATTAACTCCTGGATGTCGATGTCCAGCACTTTGCACACTTTTTCTAATGTTGAGAGATAAACTCTGTCCACGTTGTCTGAACAAAGATGGCTGATGGTGTTCGGGCGCAGCCTTTAAGAAGCAAAAAATCAAAAAAGTAGATAAAGAGTTAAAAGCACTTATCAAGCCATTAGGGATGCAGCTTGAAACGATGCCAGGCATTAATACGGTGACTGCATCGGCTTTCATTGCAGAAATCGGGGATATTCATCGTTTCACTAATTCCGACAAACTCGCAAGGTATGCAGGTATAGCCCCTGTCAGAATGGGTTCGGGCGGCAAGGAAACTATTCAGAAAAGCAAACAAGGAAACAGGAAATTATACACTATCTTTTATAACTTGGCTGTTCAACAAAATACATATTTGTAAAGGCAGTAAAACTCCTCGAAATCCTGTGTTTTATGAGTATTATCAGAAAAAGCTAGCAGAAGGTAAAACCAAACAACAAGCGCTTATTTGCATTATGAGAAGACTTGTCAATATTATCTATGATATGAGAAACACAAGACCGCTTATATCATGCCTGAACGGAAAGTCAGTTGATATAATGGGTGATGGTTAGTGAAACTGCCCCCCATTTATAAAGTACATTTTTATAATTTCCTAAGGGTACAGGTAACACTGAGTTAGGTAAAATAACAGGATATAAATTTAAAGAAGATGTTGATTTAGATTTTAGGGGAACAGGAAAGACATATAGGGACTCATTAAATGAAGCTTTTATTAGGACAGGTGTACCGAGAACAGAATTTACTGTGACTAAGTGGGGAAGATATGCTAATGGTAAATCATTCCCAGTAGAGTGGAGAGCTAAAAATGGTGCAGAAGTCAATATTGATATTGGACATACAAAAAATGGTCCAGATGTTCCGCACATTGGTTATCAAACTGGGGAAAAGAGGTGGAGGAGGAGCCATACGTGGGCATATACTGGTAGACGATGTACCTGTAAATAGATAAATGGAGGAATGTATATGTTGTGGAATATTGAGGAACAGATTATGTCTGCTGCTGCTTCTATGAACATCAATGTAACCAAAATATCAGAACATGATACAGAATTAAGATTTCAACAACTTTCCAGAAAATACGCTAACGGTACTAAATTATTTCCGTTGTGGGAGCATCTAGATAACGATATAGCTGTACAACATCCAGAAGCTTGGAAATGGATTGCTGAATATATTGGAAATTCTCAAGCTATTTTGATGTTTAACCCATCCGATGAAAAATCGTCTTATGAAGTAGAGGGGGGAGAAAATCTAGTAAAACTACTGTCAGAAATGTTTAATGTTGAGTTCTATGTTACTAATAAGAACAATGAATATTTATTATGTTTTAACCATCATGATGTACTAATTGCATGTGGAGATGCAACCGAATGGATAAAAAAATAGATTCTTCACCACATTTTGTGATTTAACCCAAAAAATAAGGAAAACACTCACGAATTCCTGGCAATAATGTTAGCGTCACTTAACATAACAGGAGGTTCTA
>NZ_VISS01000062.1:1214-4215 GCF_007827555.1 Aeribacillus composti | reverse complement strand
CTTGGTTAAGTCCTCGATCGATTAGTATCCGTCAGCTCCACGTGTCACCACGCTTCCACCTCGGACCTATCTACCTCGTCATCTTCAAGGGATCTTACTCGCGTTTAGCGATGGGAAATCTCATCTTGAGGGGGGCTTCACGCTTAGATGCTTTCAGCGCTTATCCCTTCCGCACATAGCTACCCAGCGGTGCCCCTGGCGGGACAACTGGTACACCAGCGGTGCGTCCATCCCGGTCCTCTCGTACTAAGGACAGCTCCTCTCAAATTTCCTGCGCCCGCGACGGATAGGGACCGAACTGTCTCACGACGTTCTGAACCCAGCTCGCGTACCGCTTTAATGGGCGAACAGCCCAACCCTTGGGACCGACTACAGCCCCAGGATGCGATGAGCCGACATCGAGGTGCCAAACCTCCCCGTCGATGTGGACTCTTGGGGGAGATCAGCCTGTTATCCCCGGGGTAGCTTTTATCCGTTGAGCGATGGCCCTTCCATGCGGAACCACCGGATCACTAAGCCCGACTTTCGTCCCTGCTCGACTTGTAGGTCTCGCAGTCAAGCTCCCTTCTGCCTTTGCACTCTCCGAATGATTTCCAACCATTCTGAGGGAACCTTTGGGCGCCTCCGTTACCTTTTAGGAGGCGACCGCCCCAGTCAAACTGCCCACCTGACACTGTCTCCCGCCCCGATCAGGGGCGCGGGTTAGAATGTCAGTACAGCCAGGGTAGTATCCCACCGTCGCCTCAGCGCAAGCTGGCGCTCACGCGTCTCTGGCTCCTACCTATCCTGTACAAGCTGTACCCACATTCAATATCAGGCTGCAGTAAAGCTCCACGGGGTCTTTCCGTCCTGTCGCGGGTAACCTGCATCTTCACAGGTACTATAATTTCACCGAGTCTCTCGTTGAGACAGTGCCCAGATCGTTACGCCTTTCGTGCGGGTCGGAACTTACCCGACAAGGAATTTCGCTACCTTAGGACCGTTATAGTTACGGCCGCCGTTTACTGGGGCTTCGGTTCGCACCTTCGCTTTTCGCTAAGCGCTCCCCTTAACCTTCCAGCACCGGGCAGGCGTCAGCCCCTATACTTCACCTTACGGTTTCGCAGAGACCTGTGTTTTTGCTAAACAGTCGCCTGGGCCTTTTCACTGCGGCTCATCATGGCTTATCACCTTGATGAGCACCCCTTCTCCCGAAGTTACGGGGTCATTTTGCCGAGTTCCTTAACGAGAGTTCTCTCGCTCACCTTAGGATTCTCTCCTCGCCTACCTGTGTCGGTTTGCGGTACGGGCACCTCTCACCTCGCTAGAGGCTTTTCTTGGCAGTGTGGAATCGGGAACTTCGGTACTTCCTTTCCCTCGCCATCACAGCTCAGCCTTCCGGCAAGCGGATTTGCCTGCTTGCCAGCCTAACTGCTTGGACGCGCACATCCAGCCGCGCGCTTGCCCTATCCTCCTGCGTCCCCCCATTGCTCAAACGGTGAGGAGGTGGTACAGGAATATCAACCTGTTGTCCATCACCTACGCCTTTCGGCCTCGGCTTAGGTCCCGACTAACCCTGAGCGGACGAGCCTTCCTCAGGAAACCTTAGGCTTTCGGCGGAGGGGATTCTCACCCCTCTTTCGCTACTCATACCGGCATTCTCACTTCTAAGCGCTCCACCGGTCCTTCCGGTCCGGCTTCGATGCCCTTAGAACGCTCTCCTACCGCTGACACCAACGGTGTCAACCCGCAGCTTCGGTGATACGTTTAGCCCCGGTACATTTTCGGCGCAGAGCCACTCGACCAGTGAGCTATTACGCACTCTTTAAATGGTGGCTGCTTCTAAGCCAACATCCTGGTTGTCTAAGCAGCTCCACATCCTTTTCCACTTAACGTATACTTTGGGACCTTAGCTGGCGGTCTGGGCTGTTTCCCTTTTGACCACGGATCTTATCACTCGCAGTCTGACTCCCAAGGATAAGTCATTGGCATTCGGAGTTTGACTGAATTCGGTAACCCGATGGGGGCCCCTCGTCCAATCAGTGCTCTACCTCCAAGACTCTTCCCTTGAGGCTAGCCCTAAAGCTATTTCGGAGAGAACCAGCTATCTCCAAGTTCGATTGGCATTTCACCCCTACCCACACCTCATCCCCGCACTTTTCAACGTGCGTGGGTTCGGGCCTCCAGCAAGTGTTACCTTGCCTTCACCCTGGACATGGGTAGATCACCTGGTTTCGGGTCTGCGACCTCGTACTATTTCGCCCTCTTCAGACTCGCTTTCGCTGCGGCTCCGCCTTTCGGCTTAACCTTGCACGAAATCGCAACTCGCCGGTTCATTCTACAAAAGGCACGCCATCACCCGTTAACGGGCTCTGACTACTTGTAGGCACACGGTTTCAGGTTCTCTTTCACTCCCCTCCCGGGGTGCTTTTCACCTTTCCCTCACGGTACTGGTTCACTATCGGTCACTAGGGAGTATTTAGCCTTGGGAGATGGTCCTCCCTGCTTCCGACGGGATTTCACGTGTCCCGCCGTACTCAGGATCCACTCGGGAGGGAACGGAGTTTCGACTACAGGGTTGTTACCTTCTCTGACGGGCCTTTCCAGACCTCTTCGTCTACCCCGTTCCTTTGTCACTCCTTAATCGAGTGTCCTACAACCCCAAGAGGCACGCCTCTTGGTTTGGGCTGTTCCCGTTTCGCTCGCCGCTACTCAGGGAATCGCTGTTGCTTTCTCTTCCTCCGGGTACTTAGATGTTTCAGTTCCCCGGGTTGCCCTCCATACCCTATGGATTCAGGTATGGATACTGCCCCATTACGGACAGTGGGTTCCCCCATTCGGACATCTCCGGATCGACGCTTACTTACAGCTCCCCGAAGCATTTCGGTGTTTGTCCCGTCCTTCATCGGCTCCTAGTGCCAAGGCATCCACCGTGCGCCCTTTCTAACTTAACCGTTTCTTCCTAACATGAGCGATCTATTCGTGAATGTCTTTCCGTTATCCAGTTTTCAAAGAACAATCA
>NZ_VISS01000061.1 GCF_007827555.1 Aeribacillus composti | reverse complement strand
ACACCCACCTTCTCCCATTTATGGGAACTCTGATTCTAAAAGTGGCTCACTTTTGAAGTGATCGCTCTGGCTCAATTTATTATTGACAAAAACAATTGGAAACTACGGCAAAGGCCAAATAATCGGATTGCAGAGAAGCAGTATACTTAAAAATATAGAAATTTGAATCAAATTTCAAAACGTATTGATTCATGTGGCTGCTTAAACGGAGTGAATGACCAAATGGCGCTTTCGACGAAATCCATTGCTTTTAGTTAGCCCGCAAGCGCTGTCCATTTAATTCCTGTAAATAGACTTGGTATGGAGTCCGATTGTGAAAAACAAAAACATTCCCTTCCTGTATAACATTCATTTCTTATTCGGCATGAGCTTTTGCAAAGAGGGGCAGGTGATAGGACTTTGCAAGGCATACAGACCAGTCTATCACCACACCCTCCCCTCATGTTGAATATGATGCCACTGTACAAGGCTTTGATTGTATAAAAACTCAATGATTCACAAGTGATTTCAAAAGTCTAAACAGGGATTAAAATGTTTTTGAAATGAAATCATATCAATCGAAATAAAACGACTTCTGTCAGGAGATTTCTTTATACTTGAACTTTCATTTCATCCTATTGTTTTAGTTGTCTTAAAGATTCTTTATAGTAATTGACCACCACATCTAAATAGTTTCCATGCTTAATCGGCGTAAATGGATTGGGTCCTTCTGCGACCATTTCCATTATAATCGGTCCTTTGAAACCAATTTCATCTAAAGCTTTTATTTGACCTCTAATATCAGAGTGTCCGTTACCTATAGCTTGCCTATTGGAATCAGCGACATGATAAACACCCAGCTTATTCCCTGCGTCCTTGATTGCCTGAATTGGACAAGCCTCCTCAATATTCATATGATATGCATCTAATAATATATAAAGGTTGTCGCTTTTTACTTCATTAATTAATGAAATCGCTTCCTTTGCTGTTAAGATTTGATGGTTCTCATACCGATTGAGTACTTCAAATACAACTTGAAGGCCAACTTCCTCCGCTTTATTTACAATCTCCTTCGTACTAGCTACAAGCAAATCCCAGTCTTTTGTTAAATCTCCGCATCCATGTATTTTCCCAACATCACCATGTAAGCAGATTCTGTTGGCGCCTAAATTTTTCGCCCAACTGATTAGGTCTAAAAAATATTGTACGGCACTAGCTCGAATATTTTCATCAGAACTGGAAATGTCTACATTTTCAGGTGTTACGGACAATACCTTCAAGTCATATTTTTTTAAAATCGCTGCTAACTCTTCCGGAGATTGTGACAAATCCCCTTGGACCTCCACTCCGTCAACACCAATCTCCTTGGATATTTTACATTTCTCTTCAAAATCTATATCTCCAAACGTCCATAAACAAAGACCATAATCTCTTTTCATATTATTTTCCCTCCGGCAAGTAGTAATTTATACAATTCTATTATTTATAGATTGTATCAAAATCTGAAATATTCTGAATACTATAAGTTGTAAGATTTTGAATCTGTTAAGCTTTCACAGATTCAATACTAGTTATTGCAATTTTGTTGAAACGGATCTAGTCCTATTATCTTAATTTTTCTTAGTTTTACAGTTGGCGGATCAAATATAATAGTAATTTCCGATTCAGAATCTATAACTTTAATTCCTTCTTCCATTCATTGTTTTGCAGCTTCAAACAGGTAAGTCCTCAGCTTGTTCTTTCTTCATTTACAAGATAGTCTAATTCTTCTTATATCAGATTTTCTGCTTCTTCCGGCCTATTATTTCATCTTTCTTTCCAATAGTTAATATTTCCTGTTTTACATGTAATAAAATTTACAATTAACCCTATATATGGTAATTGATAAATAAAGGGCATGTAAAAAAATTGTCGTCTCTTCATCATTTTCTGTAAACAATATCTTTTGCCACACTTGTTTTAATTAAAGGAGAAGTATTTGAACCGGTAGGACTGCGGGTTCTGGTTCCAAATCTAGATCATGATGTGGCTGTTGCTCTTCTTAATCAAGTTGAGCCTTTTTTAATATGGCAGTTTGTTTTATTGTATTTTGGTGTTAAAGCATTATTGAAATCTGAAAGACGGGTTGCTCCTTTACTTATTGTAAGTATTATCTTTGTAGCAAACTTGACATTAAAAACAATTCCATCGATTATGACAAGTTTCCTATAAATTAAGGAGAGTAGTTATTATGAAAAAAAGAATGCTCATATTTTTATTGGTCACGGCGTTTTTTACAGTTTCGGTTATTATGGTTGAGTTAAGTATCCGTTCAGCTGTTTTATCGCCATTTATTCTTCTCGATTCAAAAAAAAATGTAGGAGTCCAGAAGCTTTTAACTGGCTATTCCATATACCAAGGGGACTATCTTTTAGATATTGAACATACTGAAGAAGACTCTACCAATCGTCCGCTCGCTTTTCATATTGGACCTATTGATTATCAATTTATCAAAGTCAATACAGAAAACATTATCTTACCTGCTGGAGAAGAGCTGACTGTTATGACGAGAAGAGGGGTTGAACCGTCTTTTAGTAAGGAAGTGACGATTCAGTCTAGTAAGAGGAAATTTTTTTTTAATGAATATACAATACGTGCTGCAAAAAATGATGGATCATTCTCCATCCGATTGAAGACGGAGTTTAGTAAAACTCTTACTTTTTTGATATATGGTTGTTCATTTTTATTGCCTTTTCTTTTGGCATTGTTTATTAACAAGGTTCTTCCATGGCGCAATCTTTTTACATTGTTTGTTCCGTTTATCTTAGCTGGAATCCTTCCATTGATATTAAACTATCATTTTTCGATGGGTTACGCACTACTTTTAACAAAATCATACATTTGGAGCATTTTGTTATGTATCTTTCTCCCGACGTTTTTATCAGTTTCATTGACAACTGCTATATACCAATGGACGATAAAAAGTGATGAGGATATTGAAGGAGAGTCTGAAATGGAGGAATCAGATTTCCTTGAATTTTCAAAAAGGGAAATAGTTATAATTTTTGTACTCACTATAGGAAGTCTTGCTTACTTTTTCTCATTTTTCCTTTTTCCACTATCCCTATATGTAAAAATTGTGGACAAATGGTATTTATTTGCTGCTTGGTATTTATCGTTAACCCTTATTATAATGCTAGTTTATACTGTAATACATCGTTTCATGGGGAACTATGAAAATGTGGGATTCACCGAGCAATTTTACTCTTTGAAAAAAACGATAGAAGCTGCATGTAGTATAAACGTTAACCTATTTACGAAGAAAGAGTCCGAGAATGAGACGAATGCTTGGGTGTATAGTACTCCTTTTGCATCTAAAAAAAGCATTAACATTTACATGACAGAAGGTTTGATAAAAAAATTTACTTTAGATGAGGTAAAGGCAGTGTTATTTCACGAAATTGGACATATCAAACGAAAGCATGGTCGTTGGATACTGTTTATTACTTTTGGAGTAGCGACGATTATTAGTTTGCTGATGTTCTTTACTAGAAAAATTATGCTAGGATTTGGATGGGGACAGTATATCCTTATTTTCCCAGTTGGTATAATCGCTTTAATAGGGCTCACAGAATGGCTTCCGAATAAAATTAGTAAAATGTTTGAACACCAAGCAGATGAATTTGCTGTAAGGCAATTGGGGAATAAGGAGTTATATATTCAAACATTAATGAAGTTAGAGCGAATCAGTGAAAAAGAGAATGACGAGTTTGACTTCAAAAGGAAAGAGTGGAAAGAAACTCATCCATCCTTCCAAAAAAGAATTAACTTTATCAAGGACTTGGTATGAACGTGAAAAATATATTTCGACTTAAGGCGTTTGGTATGGCATTTTTGGAAAGAAATCGAGATGTTTTTTTATTTCACTTTTAATTGTTTTAATAAGTTTTTGTGGACCAATGATTTATTTGCAGTTAACTGATGTAAGAGAAGCAACAGACGTGGAACAGGAGGCTGTAGTAATAGTTTCAGAAAACCTCGGTGATGAGGAGCTTACGTGGCAGTCTATATTTTTTCATAATTTCATGATTTTATTGCCAGCATGTATTGGTGTGTTTTCATTTGGTTTCGTTTCTTTTTGGTATATCCTTTTACAAGGATATTTATTAAGTACTAGTAGGGGCTGTCTTTGAAAGTCAAATCGCCATTGAAAACAAAAAATCATAAACACCGATATATTAACGTTTCTAAAGCATTAATGGGGGCGTCAATAAGCCGTAAAAACGACTTATTAAACACCCCCATTCTCTTTTTGATTTGTATTTAAATATACAATTTTTCATGTGTTTTTGAAATCCTAGCAATTATACTTGTTGGGGCATTCGCACTAAAGCCTGCAGTAGTGACTTTTAAGTGATTAAAAAAGCCCTTTTTCCAAAAAAAGAGATATTAAAGATATGTCTTATACTGTTTGTGCTCTATGTATTTTTTCTTTTCTTGGCAGCGTTAATGGAAGGTCTTATACAACAAGGCTTTGAGAAATGGGGCCTTATATGAAAAAAATTTGGCTTATATGGAACAATCGGACACGGTTAACTATTAATAAAATTGTGTACCAGGATGAAAGCATGATAATAGTTAGTAGTTCCTATTTTACAAGCGTTATATGGGTGTGAGTAAAATGTTTGTGGGAGAAATTCTTAGAATTCCCCGATGAGGGGGTTGGGAACGTAGGTTCGCAATCCCCCTCATCGGGGCCACCAAG
>NZ_VISS01000060.1 GCF_007827555.1 Aeribacillus composti | reverse complement strand
TCAGATAAAAATCGAAAAAATATAAAAGCAAGTGGAGAGAAACGCATTGTTTTTCTCCACTTGCTTCATTTTAGGGACTTATCGGACAGCCCCTTTTATTTGCTAATAATCATCCGAATAAGGACCTTTCATCAAAGGGATATGTTTTATGAATTTTTTCAATTCGATTCCAAAGTAATTTTCTATATCTCGTTTTAGATTTTGCTCTAATTGAATAAATTCCCTTACGATATAGTCTAAATCAAAAACATTGTACAAATCTTGCTCTGCCCAAATAGATTTCACTCTTGCTTTATTTGAAAATGGAATTAAAGACAGAATAGCACCATCTTCATAATCGTCATATTCAATCGTATAATAATGGAATTCTGGAATATATTCATCTGTGACTCTGTTTTTCCATTCGTATAATGCTTTATAGAATTCTAAAATAGCAAGTTCTGTTTCAAAGTATAACTCATTATTGATTTTTATTGTAAGTGTAGCTTCTACCGCTAATATGGTAGGAACATCACGTTTATCTTTATTTGAAATAATTCCATTATCAACTACAAAATTGTATTCAAAAGTTATTTTACTGGAAATGCTGTCCATATCTTACCATCATATCCTATCACTATTCTTATTTTTGTTTCACCTTTTTACAATGTCTTCCTTTACCACATCCGTGATATGACTAATCGTTGTTGGGGAGTAGGCATTTCCTAGAATTCGTTCAATAAACTTGCTAATTTCACGCGTACTCATGCCACTTTGATACATGTTAATGATCGCTTCCTCGAGCCAGCACTGATAAATTGGTATATGTCTGGAAAAGGGGGGCTTCATATACTATAAGAACCATATCTGATTCGTTTTTCGCATAATCACCTAATGGGTTTTGTTCGAATCCTTTCGCATATGTTTTCACCAATTGGCCATTGGCATAAGTGTGGATGCCAAAATATAAAGCAAATATGCCAACAATTCCAATCATTATTTTTAAAAAAACTTTTTTATAATTCAATGATAACATCTCCCATCTTTTTTAATTCCTCATCATGTGTAACCAATATAATGGTCTTTCCTAATTTATTAAGTTCTTTTACATGTTCCATCACTAGACTGGCGTTATATTTATCCAAGCTTCCTGTCGGTTCATCTGCCAATATAATACTGCATTTTTTCATAAACAGACGCGCAATGGCTACTCTTTGCTGTTCTCCACCGGACAAAGTATATATTTTTCTTTTTTCGTAACCATTCAATCCAACTTTTTCTAATACTGCTGAAACAGTGGTATTGTTTCTATATTTCTTGTCGATCATCAGAATGTTTTCTTCAACAGTCTTATTTTCTACTAATGCAAAGTTTTGAAAAAGAAATCCGAGCTTCTCTCTATATGCCTTAAGAATATCATCGTTTTTCGAAAGATCTAAGCCGTCGATAAATACTTTCCCTGCATCTACCTTTTCAATCCCTCCTATTATATTTAAAAGTGTCGTTTTCCCGCTGCCGCTCTTTCCACTGAATACGACAAATTCACCTTGCTTGATAGAACAAGAGAAATCCTCGAATAGAACACGATCCCCGAATTTTTTCGTTATATTTTTGATTTCCAGCATTTTATATACCACCTTTTAATACGCGGGATATGCTTATCTGTTCAAATTTATTTATAAACAGTGAAAGAATGACAATAGTATTTATCAGCACAATTGTACTTGCGAAAAAAATATAAAGGAAAGAGAAATGATAGAACATAATTTTTCCCGCTAAGGCAATTCCCACACCTAAAATGAAGGCACCAATTAACAATCTGAATACACCTTTATACCTTTGAAAAAAAGTTTTTCCGAATACTTTATGAAGTGCTATTTCAATGGCTCTAGAATTAAAATCCATTTTTAAAATGGTAGATAAAGAAATATTAAATAAGATTAACAACATAATGCTTAAAATGATATTGATTAATAAAACTAATATTTTTTCAGCACGTTTTTCTAAATATAAATCTTTTATATTATTTTTATAGAAAATTTCATCTTCATAGCCAATTTTTTTAATAAAAGCTTCAAAATCATTGTCATTGTTAAATTTAACTAATGAATTAAAGACATAGAAACCCATTTCATTACTAGGTAATTTACTATGGGTATCAAAAATAATGATAGGATTTTTCTTATAATTATCAGCTAAATTTGCCATATTAATATCATGTATTAATAATGTGTAAGGATTTTTAATAGTTATTGTTTCAAAAATCCCGTCATCATTTTGTAACAAGTTGGTAATTTCATTAGGTGTTGATGGATCAAATATACCTTTTTCTTTTAATTCCGCATCTGTATATCTAGAAATGAGATAATATCTGTCCTCTTTCAGTTTATTTAAATCAATTCCTAAATCTTTAATTTCCTTTTTCGCATATTTATTCAAATACACTATAGACTCATTTACATTCACCATACTTGACGAAATACCGCCATTGTTTGAAAAATCAAATGATAAATGAATTCGGTATTTATCGAGATAATCATTATAAAATTTAACTGCATATTCTCTTTCTGTTTCAAAGTTCGTAGTTTCGGTATAGTTTTTTAATAAAAAGAGGACATTATCGTAATCATAATATTCTTCCCAATGATCCCTCTGGTTAATTGTTAATATAGCATCGTAAATCGTCTTCAGATTGAAGGTTAAAGTTAAGATTAAGGTTACAGTTATGATAAACAATATAAAAAAGGCTAATATTTTATATCCTAATGTGTAATAGCTTCTTACAAATGTTTTCTTAATATCCAAATTGCGAAGCATAAGATAGAGAATATTTGTAGAAAGTACGATAACAAACAACATGAGAACTGATATTAATAGAAACTTAGATGATTCAGTTATAAAAATCGCTAGTAACATACCAATAAAAGCACTGCTAATAATAGTTACTGAATTTGTAATCATCAAGGGAACAATTATACTTTTCTTATCAGACCCATTAAAATATTTAATTAAAACTTCCTTTTTTAGGCTATTCACCTCAAAAATGGTATATAAGAATATAATGAAAAACACGAAGGTCCAAGCCGAAATAATCATAAATATTGCATCATTTTGATAGCGGTTTTCTTCGGGTTTGCTCATTCCGTATTTATCAATTGTTTCAGAACGCAATTTTTCCACGCTTTTTTTAGTGCCAAAAACATAAAAGTATTCTTCTTTTTTTATCTCAGTAATATCGCTAAAGGGTTTAAATATAATTTCTCTCTTGCCGCTAATTAACGATTTAAATATAGAATGATCATTCTTTACTAATATTCTTTTTTTAAAATAATTTTTATGTTCCTCTGTAGAATAGATCGTATAGGTAGCAGAATTACTAGAATTAACGGTTGATGATACGACATATATTTTTAAATTTAGTTCTTTGCTCAGTCGGTCTAAATCTTGTATGTACTCTCGATTTAACTTCTCACTTTTCACATCTGTTGTATACTTAAAATCACTTTCAAATACTTTTCCATCTAAATAATAAATATATGCGTCCCCTATAATTGTGAAGGCTATAAAAAATAACAGGGAGAAAAACGCAAGCTTCTTTTTATTGACCATACATCATAAATCCTCCATTAAATAAAATGGTATATTTGTCAGCTTGTTCTAATTGGAGCTGTTCTAATATTCTTTCATATTGCTTAGTAGCTGCTATCATTTTGATTATAAGGGAATTAGTGTAAAAAATTCCATATTTAAACGTTGATTTTTATATATTTTTGTGGAAATATTGAAAAAATCTTAAAACCTTGTTATCAAGAGTTTGAGAGCTTTTAAACTGTGTTTTTCGCAACAGATCTACAAAAATTCGCACATCAACTATTAAATCCAACGTTGGCGGACGAAGCGCACCTTCATAAAGTATTGGTGATTCGATATGGATTGATCCGCACGCTTTAAAGTACTTCATCTGTTAAAATGTGTGAATGACCGCATCCGAATAGTTGAATGCTTCCGACCTTTTAAATCGCTTCATTAACTGCATAAGCAGACTTATTTTGCAAATAAAAAAGAACCGAGACAACGACCAACGGCACGTCTCCCGATTCTTATTGTATACATACTTTTCGCCCCTGCTTTTCCTATGTTTCGATACCAACTATTTACAACAGGCACGAATTCTTTGACAGAGAGAAAAACTTGATTACATAGACAAAGTTATAATTACAGCATCTCCTAAATTCTAAAAACTTTGTAGTTGATTTAGAAATTTTCAAACTATATTCCAAATATTAGTTCATTTCTTTTGTAATCATCGTTAATTGATCTGCAGAGAGGGATACTTCTTCAAACGCTTTTCCTAATTCATTTACCACATTTACAAACGATATCAATTCCGTCTCGATTTTATTGTTTTGATCCATTGTTTTAGCCATTGTGTCCAAAATTTGCTCAAAGTGTTTCTCTGTTTCTTGCATGTTTTGATGGCCGTTATTCACTTCTGTTTTTATTTTTTCAAGCGACTTTGTAAGATCCTCTACTTGTTTTTGGGTATTTTGAATGAGAGAAGATACTTTTGAAACTGAATTCTTAGTTTGTTCGGCCAATTTACGGACTTCTTCAGCTACAACAGCAAAACCGCGGCCAGATTCACCTGCTCTTGCAGCTTCTATGGCAGCATTAAGCGATAATAAGTTGGTTTTGTCAGCAATTCCAGTAACAATACCGACTATTTCTTGCATTTGTTTTGATATTTCTAATAATACATGGACATCATTTGATATATCATCAACAGCACTATAAATGTTCGACATGATTAATGCCTGTTTATGCATATGTTCTTTTCCTTTTTCGGCACGTTCTTGTGCGGTTAGAGATAGACTAGTTCCGTTTTTCGCAAGAGAAACGATTTCGTTTGATTGCGCGATTAATTGTTGGAAAGAAGCAGTTGTTTGCTCCGAGATTGCAGCCAGATTTTGCGATGCACTTGCCACATTAGCACGGGCTGATCTTTTTTGTTCCTCAGCTGCTTCCTTTACTCTTTCTGATTCAGCATCATATGCTTCTAATACCAACTGTTGTTCTAAGTTTAAAATTTTAGAGACCGCTCTTATGGCAAGAAAGCAATCTTCCTTATTCATCATATTTTGTTGGATAATATCCATAAGTGCTAAAAATAGATCCTGAAATGCACACATATACCATTTCGTTTGAAGACCTATCCTTACATGCATATGTGCAATTTTAATTCTTTTGTCGGTGAAAGCTGCATCTATTCTTCCGTTAAACATTTCAACAATATGTTGTCTAAGCGTCTTTTTTAATTTTTCTATCGAACTGTTATCATTAATAACTCAGCTTTCGCAGTCCAAAATCTTGTTTAAATGCTTGATGTAAATGGTTTTGGGAAGTACAAAATTATCATTTGACATTTTTTAAAA
>NZ_VISS01000059.1 GCF_007827555.1 Aeribacillus composti | reverse complement strand
TTGGTGGCCCCGATGAGGGGGATTGCGAACCTACGTTCCCAACCCCCTCATCGGGGAATTCTAAGAATTTCTCCCACAAACATTTTACTCACACTATCCAATTTATGCCCGGCGCATATATACACGGACGGTGATGGGCGCAAAGATTGCCACAATGGCAGTAGCCCCGATGAGAGAGACAGCAAAATCCGAGCCAATAGTTCCAGCATTGATCAGATCACGGACGGCAGTAATAATATGCGAAACTGGATTAATCTTCGCAAACCATTGAAGCCAATCGGGCATTGTCTTGACTGGCACAAAAGCATTGGAAAGAAACGTAAGTTGAGCTTTTGATCCTAACAAGCCTCGCAGCAGTTTGTAATCGGGAATTGGTTTTCCCAATCCTTGTTTCCTAAACGTTCCCGGTACAATGGTCACTATAGAGCATGTCGCTTTGCCATCAAGTGGATTAAATGACAGATTTCATCGTATCTTTTAGCACTGAAACGGAATAATTAAATTGTTCTTGTTCCTTTTCGTTCAGTTCAATTTCGATTATTTCGTGAACGCCGTTACGATTAAGCTTGGCTGGTACTCCAATATATACATCATTTTGCCCATATTCACCTTCTAGATAGGAAGATACTGTCAGAATACTATTTTCATTTTTAAGAATTGCTTTTGTAATCCGGACAAGGGACATTCCTATTCCATAGTATGTCGCCCCTTTTCGCTCAATGATATGATAAGCAGCGTCACGGACGTTTACAAAGATCTCCTCTAAACATTCTTTCTTTAAATCTTTCTTTCGCTCTAAAACATCATCAAGATTCTCTATTCCGATCTTGGCATGGCTCCAAACCGGAAGCTCGGTATCTCCATGTTCCCCTATGATAATTGCATGAATATTTCTTGTATCCACATTGAAATACTTCCCTAATTCAAATCTTAGACGTGCAGAATCTAAGACTGTTCCTGAGCCAATGACGCGTTTCTTTGGCAGTCCTGACTCCTTCCAAGTGACATAAGTTAAGATATCTACTGGATTTGTTGCCACTAAAAATATGCCATTAAATCCACTTTTCATAATCTCTTTTATAATTTGTTTAAATATTCGCGTATTTTTCTCAACTAACTGCAATCGGGTTTCACCTGGTTTTTGTGCCAATCCCGCAGTGATAACAACTAAGTCCGCATTGGCGCAATCTTGATAAGAACCGCTCCATACCTTTATTGGCGAAGGTGCAAACGGCACTCCATGGTTAAGATCCATCACCTCGCCTTCAGCTTTTGCTTCATTTATATCAATTAAAACTAATTCCTCAACGACCCCCTGATTAATTAGTGAATAGGCATAACTGCAGCCTACAGCACCTGTTCCAACGATTACAACACGATTTACTTTTTCTTTATTCATGGTTATACATCCCCCTTAAAATGTTATATGATTAAAATAGGAAGCAGCTAACTAACCCAATTACAGCAAGCAAACATAAGCTATATTTAATTGTCACTTTAAATAAATCACTTTCTTTTCCTGCAAATCCAACTGCCGCAGCTGCAACTGCAATTGATTGAGGTGAAATCATTTTAGCCATTGTACCACCCATTACATTGACAGCAACCATCGTTTCGGGTGCTATTCCAATTTGTCAAGCAGTGACAGCTTGAAGTGGAGCAAATAAGGAACCGTTGTTTACAACAGAGCTGGACTAAATCCAAGCCCTACTAAAATTGCTGCTGTTATGGCAACGGGTGCTCCAAATCCTGCAGCTCCTTCTAAAAATGCTCCAAATAAAAATGCCCCAATAAGAACTTGCAATTCTTTGATCCTCTGTAATAAAAGAAATACTAATGGCAAATTTTCCGGTTTTTACTGATATTTTATAAAGGAAAATAGCAGCAAATACGATTGATGCTACTGGCCATAAACCGACTAAAATTCCATATATCGCAGACATCAAAACTAAGATTGCAGGCATTTTATAAATAAAGACGGCAAAAATGCCTGCAGCAATTATGCTGAAAAGCCCTGCTATATATCCTTTTAATTTAAATACTGTCAGCAAAACAATAAAAACGATGATAGGAACGGCAGCTATAATAGCTGAAAGCCATATATTTTCCAATGGATTATAAACTTGCTCCCATACATGCATCTTGTTCAGCCCCTATACTTTAAAATCGACGAAATGATTTTGTGATATATTTCACAATGTGTATTACTTCCTCCCCCTAAATTATTTATTTTGCTTACAAAGTTAGTATAACATCTGTTTGTGAAATTTTTCACAATATATATGAAAAAAATATGAACTTTTGAGACATGTTGAGTAAAGTAATGATAAAAAGGAGAAAATCATTTATGAAGGAATAAGAGGGTTAGATAATCTTTAAAATTTAATATAAAAATATAATAATTAACTAGATGAAAAGTGATGAGAACGACTAAACTTACTATTTTATAAAATAAAAATTTTACGTAAATTTTTTTACATGTCTATTTTCTTGACATAATACCAAGACGAATATAGTAAAAAAGGGCTGTTCAGAATGAGGCATCCAAGTTTTTTGATGGAAGATCTACACACTAGGAATAAGTAAACTAAAATTCATTTTACCCATAATAACAAAATGCAACTGTTCGTAAATTCACCGGTCTAATCAACTTAGAACTCCGGAATCTTCTTGATCGTCAGCAATTCACCATGATGTAGAGCGAGTTGTTTAGGATTCGATAATTGATTCAATAAGAGTTTTCTCCGTTCTACAATTTTTAAAGGGTGTCGGTGTGTATTTAAAATGTGAGCAATTTGAATGGTACATGTCTTATAGTAACTGCATACGTCGAGAATATATTTATGAAGCAATGGCAATCCAAAATCATCATATGCTTCTAAAGTTTCAGGATCACACAAACCATAAACGATTTCAATTTGCACGGGATAATTGAATCCATCTACTTTTTCATCACTTTCTGTTAAGTCAAGAGTTTGATCAAGAGCTATTTTACTCCCATTTAAATTAATAAAACCACTTTTAGAGTATATACCTGATGGTAGTTTAATATCTGAGGCAAGGTAATAATAATATGTCATAGAAAACCCCTCTCATTTAATGACTTCATCTGTATTTGCGCTAGATAAATTAATTCGGGTCGCAAAACGTCCTTGGATTTTGGAAAAATCTTTTTTCGCTATGGACATTAAGTGACGCTTTTATTTTTTCTTGAGATGTGACAATGACCCATGCTTGGCCCATTGTTGCACTTCGTACACCCTCATTAATCGGACGAAAAATTTCTTTTTTAAATATTTCTTTAACTAACACATAATCTTCTCCTCTATGATATTCTCGTTAATTGATACTGATCTTCATTATGTAAAATCCCAAATAGTCGTAGGTCTAATCCGGTAAAATGACCGGGGTAAAAAAGTATAATTGGTTTACGTTTTTTTGCAAGCAAAAAGTGCAGAGAATTGCAAAATCCTTATGCAGTGATATGCAATGGGGATTTACATGGAGGAGGAGCCATGATAACCTTTTTTGGTTTTGCCAAAACTGTTGGCTAAAGAATCATGGCTACAGAGGATCCATGTCAAGCCCTTGATGGATAGATCACATATATGTATATTTATTCAAAATTTTGATAAAGCACTGTATTTTTTTCTTGTAGAAAACATACTACCATCTCAAAGGTGTCATTGTTAATTTCTAATTCTTCTGCGGATACTTTATATACTGTTGTATCATCATCACTTGAAACTACTTCAACTGTTTCATCAATACTTACATCAATTTGTTCTGTACTTTCAAAAATTTCTTCTGTATTTGGGAAATTGGTTATTTCTTCCGCAAATGCAACCGGAGCAACTCCAGCAATATTAATAAACAAAAAAGTAGCAACTAATAATTTAATTAATTTCTTTTTCATCTTTTTCATTTAGAATTTCCTTTACCCTTTCTTTTTGTAATGTTAGAAAACCTTCTCCAAATTGTACTTTGTCACCTAACTTCACAACATAATTGGAGAGTTCTTCTTTGATAGTGCTGGCATTATATTTTGAGTCGCTTCTATTCAGGATTGCTGTAATAACACTAGTGGCATATGCAGTAGCGAAAGACATTCCTGAAAATGTTGAGTAGGATCCTTTGTTATCTGTAGAGATAACTTCTACACCTAGAGCTGAATAATCTATTTTCCCGACTCCCGAATAGGATCAAGTTTGAATTTTTTATCAAACGAGGAATCAAGTAATCGCTGAACATCCGAGTTCTTATGAACGAAATCAAATGATTACGAATTTAGACCATTACCTAGAGGCGTTATTAGGTAAAACCTCGGGCTATTCGGGATGCAGGTCAACAAGTCATCTTTAATCACGGTGGAGACTTTATTTGACGCTTACTTTTAATTTATTTCAAATAATTCCCTTTATACAACAGAACATTTGTTCCTTTTCTGTGGATCATAGTTATGTTAAATTAGTATAATGTAGTAGACAAGCTACTATTAAATTGGAGGTTATTAGATGAAACCTATTTTAAAATATCGTGGTGGAAAAAAAGCAGAAATTCCTTTCTTTATTGACCATATACCCAATGATATTGAAACCTACTTTGAACCCTTTGTTGGGGGTGGTGCTGTATTCTTCCATTTAGAACATGAAAAATCAGTTATCAATGATATTAATTCTAAGCTTTATAAGTTCTATCTTCAATTAAAGCACAATTTTGATGAGGTAACTAAACAATTAAACGAACTACAGGAAATATATGAAAAAAACCAAAAGGAATATGAGGAAAAAAAAGCTCTTGCTCCTGCTGGTGTCAGAGTGGAAAATAAAAATGAAGAACTATATTATGAGCTAAGGAACGAATTTAACTATCCATCAGGAAAATGGCTAGACGCAGTAATTTATTATTTTATAAATAAAACTGCTTATAGTGGGATGATAAGGTATAACAGTAAAGGAGAATATAACGTTCCTTTTGGAAGATACAAAAACTTTAATACAAAAATCATTACTAAACAACACCATAACCTGCTTCAAAAAACAGAAATATATAATAAAGATTTTTCTGAAATTTTTAAGATGGCAAAATCAAATGACTTCATGTTTCTTGATCCTCCATATGATTGTATTTTTAGTGATTATGGAAATATGGAGTTTACAGGTGATTTCGACGAGAGGGAACATCGTAGGCTTGCTGAAGAGTTTAAAAACTTAAAGTGCCGTGCACTAATGATCATTAGTAAAACGGAATTAACTACCGAACTATATAAAGATTATATCGTTGATGAATATCATAAAAGCTATTCTGTAAACATTAGAAATAGATTTAAGAATGAAGCAAAGCATTATATAATCAAGAACTATGATTATGTACGAAAAAATAAAGAAGAAAAATATGAGCAACTTGAACTTATTCATTAGTTAAGGGGCTGTCCGATAAGTCCCTAAAATGAAGCAAGTGGAGAAAAACAATTCGTTTCTCTCCACTTGCTTTTATATTTTTTCGATTTTTATCTGA
>NZ_VISS01000058.1 GCF_007827555.1 Aeribacillus composti | reverse complement strand
TAGCACACTCTTTCAGAAAAGGGGAGAAGAACATCCCGAAGGAATTTGCAAAAAAGAAGGCTTTTTATGCGGAGATAAAATGATAATTTACAGTACTTGATTTGGCACAATCGGGAATTGAGGGTTATGAGAATTTAGCTAAAGTCGAAATCGGTGATACTGTTCGCACATATGACCCATTGCTAGAGATTGATAGAAGATTAAGGATCATTGCACGTGACTATAACCCTTTTCAACGAATAAATCCGTTCGTGCAGATTGGAAATGTTGTTCGTGATATCACAACCTATATACGTGATAAGTTGAAAGGAGAAAAAGAGACTGATCCAGAAACTCCAACTGCAAATAATTATTGGTTAAGTGAATTTAGATTTGGTGATATAAACTGCTTGAATTTAGATGGTGTACTGTTAAAGAATAATGCGACTAAAGATGATATTGTCGCAGAAATTGAATACGTAAAACCTGACAGTTATTTGGGACTATTTTTAAACCTAAAAGAAGAATATGCCGATTACACTATAACCGTGACATTATATCATCCTGATTTTTTTCCGGATGGTTATAGTTTTAATTGGGATGAGATAAAGGATATAATAGCAGAACAATGGTTTCCAAGTGGAATGGAAGCAATATTAATAACCATTTCTAATCAAAATAATGAAAAACAAGTTTATGGAATCAAGTTTGTTCAAAATATTCCTCAAATTTTTAAGGGAGTATTTCGTGGTAGCGCATCTGAAGGCGGTTTTAGAGTCGAGATACTTGATGACAACCTAGACAGAACGGGTACACTTGTTGATGTTTTATATGAGTTAGCATTACCGTATGATATTGTAATCAATAATGGAGATACAGTTTTGGTAATTGATAATGTAATTGTAGGGAAAATACGTAGGAATATGTCATAGGTTTAGTAAACAGCTTCTAAATCAGCATGCCGTTTTAGGTGCTGATTTTTATTTTGTTTTTTGTGAGGAGATGAGAACATGGATCATATTTTTAAAACGGCTGTTTCTATTGGAGGCGCTCTTGCCTCCTATTTATTTGGAGGGTGGAGCGCTTTACTTACAGTATTGCTTACATTTGTTGTGTTTGATTATATGTCTGGTGTTGTGGCTGCCTATTTAGAGAAAAAACTCAATTCAGGAGTTGGTGTCAAAGGAATCGCCAAAAAAGTGGCGATTTTTTTAGTTGTCGCCATCGCCAATATGGTCGATATTGCTCTCGGTGGGGAAGTCCATATGTTTCGGGATGCCACAATTTGGTTTTATCTAGCCAATGAACTCTTAAGTATTATTGAAAATCTCGGCAAAATCGGTGTTCCCATCCCAGAAAAACTGCGCAATGCGGTGCAAGTATTGCAGGGAAAAGGAGAGGAGAAATAATGGTGAAAATCTTCATTGATCCAGGACATGGCGGCAATGATCCAGGAGCAGTCGCAAACGGATTGAAGGAAAAAGAATTGACTTTGAAAATCGCTAAGAAAATTCAATCCCTTTTGGGAGAATATCAAAACATTTCAGTCAAATTATCCCGAACAACAGACGTATATTTATCCCTTTCTCAACGTGCCGATCTGGCCAACAAATGTGGGGCAGACTATTTCATTTCCGTTCACATCAATGCCGGCGGCGGTACAGGGTTTGAAAGCTATATCTACAATGGAAGTGTCAGCTCAGCAACAATTGCATATCAAAACGTTATGCATCAGGAAATTATGAAGGCTATTAGTGGCGTAAAAGACCGTGGTAAAAAACGAGCCAACTATGCGGTACTTCGAGAAACGAAAATGCCGGCAATTTTGACAGAGAACTTGTTTATTGACAATTCAAGTGACGCAGGAAAATTGAAGTCTGATGCTTTTCTGGATCAGATTGCGTTTGGCCATGTACAGGGGCTTGTAAAAGCTTTCGGCCTAAAGAAAAAAGCAGCATCTAACCAAAAAGAAGTCTACCGCGTACAAGTCGGGGCTTTTGCTGACAGAAAAAATGCGGAAAAATTAGCTGCGGAGCTCAAGAAAAAAGGCTATCCGGCCTTTATCACGAAATAAAAAAAGCACGGCCTTTTGGTCGTGCTTAATACTCTAATCTAAAATCATTGTAGTCTAGTTCATCGAATATATAATTGTATAGTCAATGATTATTTTAAGATTTTTTTCAATTCGTCCAGATCTTCTTTCCAAAAAAGCTGGACCTTTCCCTTCCCGGATCCAGATTCTTTGCAAGGCACAATATGTCCTTCTCTGATATGATGCTGGAAAGCTACGTTGGATAGACCAACGTAGCTTTCAGCTTCACGTCTTGTCAAAATTCGTTGCAGAAATTCTTCTTTAGTCATTTTCTCCATTGGTGATATCCTCCCGAATTGGCTTGAAATATTTTTCCTCGGCTGCTTTTCTTGCTTTTATTGCATCTTCTTTGTCATCAAAATATCCAAGTGATCCTCATTGCTTCTGCAATATAGTCAGAAGCTCTGCCACCAAAACGTTTAACACCATTTCGAGCAATTTTCCAAGCGTTGTTCATAACCGATCTCTTGGTTAATTTCATTTCCATTACCTCCCCTTGTTTGCACTTTAATTATATAATTATACAATTGTATAATAAACACCTTTTTTGAAATTTTTTGCATAAAAAAATCCACTCACTCGAGCGGAATTGACCATATCTGCCCATTCGTTTCACCCTACTTTTCGTTTCTTTATTGGACCAATTGAAAGGATGTTCGATCGCTTAAACGTTCGGAAAGTTTTTCGAAAATGACAGTAAGCACGAATGTATTTATCGTTAAAGTCTTTTACCGTAATGAATCTTTCTGTTATTACCCCTTGATCGTTCATGTAGATCATCTTTAAAGCAAAACCATGATTTTTAGCATTCAGCAGCAATCCTTTCATCTGATCACCTTCTAAGAACATTTGTTCTTATTATAACCGAATATATGTTCTGTTAAAAGGTGAAAATTTTTGGTAAATAAAAAATACAAATATGGTAATATGTAGGTAAAAAGGAATAGGAGAGAATGTATTAAATGAGGAAGTTATTTTCAATTTTAGCGGTTGTCTTTATGTTGTTTTTGGTGGGTTGCAATTCTGAAAAAACAGAATCAAAGACAGAAGTGGATCCGAAAGAAATTGAAAGCAGAATTTCAGAAGCATTAAAACAAATGGGGGAAAAGACAAATTTGAAAATCATCTCCAGTGAAGAAAATGAGGATGGTCAGCATGTTATTGCGTTATCTGAAAACATTCATGTATTTATCAAAGATAACAAGATAACCCTTGCAGCAATGCCAGACACTCTTTTCGCTGAAAAAGAGGATTTAAATTTTGCTTTTGTTCTACTGGTCGGTATAGCCGATGATTCTTTAAGCTATGGAGAACGTAACAAGGTAGTTTCTGAACTAGGACTTACCGATAGTAAAAACAATCTAATGGACTATACGAAAGTAAATAATCATAATAATGTGCAGTATACATATAAAGGCGATAAAGAATCAATTTTGTTACAAGCGGAAATAAAATAAAAGAAGGCGGAGAAAAGTCCGCCTTAAATTTTTATGGGGACAAATTGGGGACAAAAGCTACTTGTTGCCTCAGAAATTCACTCGGATTTACGCTAAGATGAAAAAGAAAAACCCTTGATTTTCAAGGGTTTTAAAAATTAGCAACAATTCACAAGATAAATGTTATAATTTATGAGGAATTGAAACCAATAAAATTGCCGAAGTTTACGAATCGTGGGCATGGCGGTTTTTATCTTAACTATGAGGAATTGAAACCCATACCTCCAAGCATAAATCCCACCGAAAAGTATGTTTTTATCTTAACTATGAGGAATTGAAACTAAGATGGGCAGTCAGATAGTGATATGCTCCCCTTAAGGTAGACAGATTAAAATATAAAAAATCTGTTTTACCTTAGGAGGAGTTTTTCTATGTATAAGCAATATACTACAGAGCTCAAACTTGAAGTTTTACTTGCATATGAAAACCGAGAATGTACTATTCAAAAGCTTTGTAAAAGGTATCAAATTACTAAATATTCTTTAAGGCAATGGATAAATGAATTTGAGGAATTTGGAATAGAGGGTTTAGAACGTTCAAATTCTTGGAAAGGTTTTAAGGAAGCAGCTGTAAAAGATTATTTATCTGGTGAGTTCTCACAGTACGAGATTGTCAGGACATATGGTATTTCAAGTAGATCGGTACTTCAACGATGGATTAAGAAGTATAATAGCCATAGAGATTTAAAGGATACGTCGAAAGGAAAGACAAGCTCTATGACTAAAGGAAGAAAAACGACTTGCAATGAACGGATACAAATTGTGCTTGATTGTTTAGGGAACGGAAAAGATTATAAAAAAAACAGCAGAGACTTAAGAAGTTTCTTATCAACAAGTATATCAATGGGTGAAGAAGTATGAAAATGGTGGAGAAGAAGCGCTTAAAGACAATCGAGGAAGAAAAAAAGATGTCACAGAATTAAAATATGGTTCATCAAAGAAAGCCTATTTAAGTGCTATTCTTGATCTATATGATGGATCAATTGTTAGCTATGTTTTAGGACATTCCGATCATAATCATCTTGTATTCAAAACGTTGGATCAAGCCACCGCACTTTTAAATGGAGAGCATCCACTTATTCATAGTGACCGTGGGTTCCAATATACCTCTCATGGTTAACGTAGAATAGACCAAGCAGGGATGACACAAAGTATGTCAAGAGTAGGCAGATGTATTGATAATGGGCCAATGGAATCTTTTTGGGGAACGCTTTAAATGCGAGAAGTATTATTTACATAAGTATCAGACATTTGAAGAATTAGCTCTTGCGATTGATGAGTACATCCGCTTTTATAATTATGAAAGGTATCAAAAAAGATTAAACGGCCTTAGCCCCATGGAATATAGAGCTAAAGCCGCTTAGGTATATTTTTATTATTTCTACTGTCTACTTGACAGGGGGCAGTTCATTTTTGGACAGCCTCTTTTTAAGCTTTTCTTTATGAGCTCTTTGATCAAATTATTTTTAACCCAAATAATAAAGAAAAACCTTGAAATACCGGTTGCCAATCAAGGTTTAAAGTTTTGAAACTTACTCTTGTTAACATCTACTTTTTTAATAATTCTTTATATAATTTTTCAGATTTATGCAATTCTTCTAATAACGGATTTTCATAGTCACTATAACTATCCAAATAAGCCCGTATGCTGCCAATAATATTTATTGCTTTAATATCTTTATCTTTCTCTAATATTTCCAATGCACTCTTATATCTTTTATATATAAGTTGAAGAACACCACTTTTTATTTCATTACAATAATCTTGTTCAAGATTATTTAAGACAATTTTTATTTGTTGGATTAACTGCTTTTTATTATCCATTATACCCTCCTCCTATCTATTTGGAACCTCTCTTATTTCCTTTATACATTCTGATGGCCATCCTTGTGGTAGTAGTATTTGATCCCCATCACCTTTTAATAATGCTCCTGTTTTTGTATATTGCTTTTCAACCCTACCAAAATTTAAAACTTGACCTTTCGGTACTTCTATAACAGCTTCATATTGTCTAGAATTTTTCCAATCCGGTACTAAAGCGGTATTAATTTTAGCATTTATTCTATTTCCAGCTGGGCTAGTAGTTACAAATGAACCATTAACCTTTGCACCACCACCAAAAGTTCTATATAACGTAATATTTTCTTCTGTAATTACAGTTCTATAAATACCATCAGTAAATGATTCTCTTATCCAATCTAAGGGTATTAATGGTATCCGTCTCTTTAGCATGCATATCAGCCAAACTCCATGTAGGTATAACCATCATAAACTCTGAAATTAATGTTCAGTTATTTTAAGAGCGAAACCATTAATAATAAAAAGAACCTTGAAAGGCATATAGCCAATCAAGGTGCATAACTATTTTATTCAAATATTGTTTATTTTTCTTACCCATAATTCTATAATTTTTTTTAGTTCAATCGTTTCAATTATGCATTCTTCTTCGTCCTCACTGTAATTATCTATTATTTTGGTGATGTCCTTTTTAATTTCTAACGTACAGTTATTACCCGTACACTCCTCATAGCTAGATTCACCTTTTAAAACCTTGTGTATTAAATTTATCCACGGTTCACCATTGCTTTGAATATCCCCCATAAGAAGAATTGCTACAGGTGAAATACAACTCGGAACGTTTACTTCCAATCCTTTATCATTCTCCTTAAAACTAATTTCATATTTCATAATACCCCCCCTAATACATCGGATATACCGTCTTAACTTTACCCTCGGAATCTTGTAAATTAGCACACTATTTTAGAACCACTTTTTTCAAATTATTTTGGACTAAAATCGGAAATACCTCGCAAAATGTTTGCGAATTCTCTCCGA
>NZ_VISS01000057.1 GCF_007827555.1 Aeribacillus composti | reverse complement strand
TTTATTTTGGAAGGAAGGGGTCCCCCTTCCTTCCAAAATAAAATCTATATTAACCAAATTATTTAATAAAAAATACTTGACTAGAGGTAAGAAAGGGGGTGTCTAATAAGTCGTTTTTACGGATTATTGACGCCCCCATTAATGTGTTAGAAACGTTGATATATCGGTGTTTATGATTTTTTGTTTTCAATGGGGATTTGACTTTCTGGACAGCCCCACTCTCCCTATGACAATCTATTATGATTGTTTTGCAAAAGCTTCGCATAATATCGGCCATGAAAATTTTCCACCACGATGCCTGCTTCAAAAAAGTCTGACAATCGTTCACTTGAAAGCAGCTCTTCTGTTCTTCCCTCAGCAAAAACCTTTCCTTCCTTTAATAACAGGGAATTGGTGAAGCAAGGCAAAATTTCTTCAACATGATGCGTCACGTACAGGATCGTTGGCGCATTTGGCCTTTTGGCAATTGTTTCAATCAGCCCTAAAAGTTCTTCTCTCGCCAATATATCAAGACCATTGCACGGCTCATCTAAAATAAGGAGCTTCGGCTGAGGCATAAGCGCCCGCAAAATCAGCACTTTTTGCTTTTCACCTTGGGAAAGGCTGTCATATGTACGCCCGCTTAGTTTTTCCACCCCGAATAGCGTCATCAATGACCCCATCTCTTCTAAATCGTGTTCATCCGGTGTTTCATATAAGCCGATTGACGCGAATTTTCCGCTCAAAATAACTTCTTCAACAAGATCATGTCCGTAAATTTTTTCTTGGAGCGATGAGCTGACAAGGCCGATTTTTTTTCGAACCTCGCGAAAATCTGCCTTTCCAAAAGTAAATCCAATGACGGAAACCGTTCCTTTTGAAGGAAACAAATAGCCGTTTAACAAATTGAGCAATGCTGTTTTCCCCGCTCCATTTCTTCCTAAAATACACCAATGCTCGCCTTCATCAACATTCCAATTTATATTCTCCAAAATATATTTTTTGTTGCGAATGAGCGAAACATTTTCAAGTGCAATCACCATACGCTTGCTCCTCTCCATACGTTACATTATAATTATTATTCCAAAAATTTCTGTTGAAGGGAAGAGAGGATCATTGAAAAATCTGATTTTTCCATCAAAAGTGTTTTCTTCTTTCTTCAGATTGGTTTAGTTCCATTAGGTATTTATGCGAGTGAAACATTTGTAAGATAAAACCGTAGAAATAATCAAAATGTTTTGTAAAGCGTAAGGGGGAACCATTGTGTCAACAGATACGATCGTTTTTTTAATCACTATGGGGTTCACACTTATCATACACGGGGGCCTGACGTATTTAGTCGTAAAGAAGCAAGATTACAGCTTAATATCGGGCTTCTACAACAGACCAGAAGAAGAACAGCAGCAATTAATTGAAAATGGTTATCCGCAGGCAATTGGTAGATTGCTGTTTTATACGTTCATCATTTTGTTCATTTCGGTCATTTTAGCACTTTTTCAAATCCCATATGGATTTGAAATAGGCATGCTGCTGTTTCTCATCGTACTGCTCGGCGGTTCGATCTATGTACAAAAATATGAACTAAAGCATAAACGGAAAAAATATTATTGGATTACCGGAATTGTTGCGGCTATTGTGATCACATTCGTTATCGTTTTAGGCTATTTGGGACTTAAGGAGCATGATGTGATCATAAATGACCGACAGTTGAAGGTAACGGGTTTATATGGGGTGGAATGGCCGATTGATGAGATTGACCGTGTGAAGCTGTTGGATGAACTTCCCGAGGTCGTTGCCAAAAGTAATGGCTTTGCGGCTTTTGATCGTTTGAAAGGATCTTTTCGGCTAAAAGAGCCATACGGTGGAGGAGGAAAATTGTTTGTTTACAAAGGGCGTGCACCGTATGTATATATCGAAAAAGATGATGATTATATCATTTTGAATCAAAAAGACAGGGACGAAACGCAAAAGCTGTATGACCAATTACTGGAAAAGATAAGCGAATGATAATAGTGCACATGGAACCCTGATCTATAAATATATAACTGGAAACTTTACAGCAATTCTCTTTTTCATGCCCGATATCCGAATATTCATTAACAGTGCATTGGAACATGTATTTAGAGGCTCCCCATTCAGGAAGCCTCTTAAATTTTCAATCATTGCTCAATCCTATCGGAAAACCTATTAATCTACTACTTTTAAAACAATTTGACCATCCTCTACTACCGCGATTTTTCGTTTCACTTCCAATCTTCCGTCATCACCGATTGATGGAATCTCGTATACGCGTTTGTCTTTTGGCAGATTATCCAGTCCATCTTGCATATGTTTGCGAATAGCTTCCGCATCGTCAACAGTTTTTGCCGCTTTCATCGCTTCAACGAAAATATACGTAGCGATATAGTTGAGCCCTGATTCAGAGCTAGGTTCATCTTTAAACTTTGCTCGATAGTTTTCGGCAAATGCCGGCGCTCCCGGATCATTAGATTTTACGAGCGGCAGCACTCCAACAGAACCTTCTAATACGTCATAGGAACCTGTTATTTTTTCCATAAAATCCAGTTTTGCCTGATCCATGATAATGAATCCGCCTTTAAATCCTAGCTCTCTAGCTTGCTTTGCCACTTTTGCGGTAGGTTCTGAAGCTCCGCCTATAAATAGAACATCCGGTTTTTCTTTAAGAGCATTTGTGACAATGGTGAAAAAGTCGGTTTCCTTTGAAAAATCAATGGATGAATGATATACAACCTTTCCGCCCTTCTTTTCCCATTGTGGAAGCAAAGTTTTTGCCCAGTCTTTCCCATATTGTGTAGACGGCGGAAGAGCGGCTAATTTTTTGCCAAACCGTTTCATAGCATAATCTGTAAAAGGTTCCACGTAGCCGTCATAACGCGGCGGTATGCCGATCGTAAGGGAGTTCCCGGCATCAGTTACATCCGGTTCACTCGTATAGGCACCAATCAAAAACTTTTCAGTCTCATTAAATACTTGAAGCGCCATCACTCCACCGCTGTGCAGCGTAAAAATAATAGGTGTTTTATATTCTTGAAGAAGCCGTTTGGCATTAGAGGCTGTTTCATTCGGCAAATATTTGTCGTCAAGAGGGACGATGTTTAATTTATAGGTTTTTCCATTTATTTCAAATCCTCCGTTGTTATTAATTTCTTCTGCGGCCATTTTTATGCCGTTCAGTGTCCGTTCTCCATATAAAGCAGCCGGTCCGCTTAAAGGACCGCTAAAGCCGATATTTACCGTTCCTTCTTCGCTTTTGCTTGATGATTCCTTCTGGCCGCCAGTAGATTGGCTTGTTTGAGAGCCCGCACAAGCTGCTAAACTAACCATCATTATGAGCAGAAGCCCCGCAGCAAAAAGACGTTTCAGTTTTTTCATATTTTTCCCTCCGGTTTTATTTTCTTAATTTTCAATAAATTAAAAAATGATTTATGCACCGAGATATGCCTTCCTTACGTTGTCATCAGCAAACAATTCCTCTGATGAACCTTCGACGACAATGGAGCCATTTTCAAGTACATAGCCTTTATGTGCAATATGAAGCGCTGCATTAGCATTTTGCTCAGCAAGTAAAATCGTCGTTTCGGTCTTGTTAATCTGTTTGATCACTTCAAACATTTGGGCAACGATGATCGGTGCGAGCCCGATTGACGGTTCATCAAGGAGCATAAGCTTCGGTTTTGACATTAACGCTCTCCCAATCGCTAACATTTGCTGCTGTCCGCCGCTTAAAGAACCTGCCAAATCGTTTCGTTTTTCTTTTAAAATCGGAAACAACTCATAAACTTCGTGTAATGTGTTTTCAATCTCTTTTTTTTGTTTGCGGTGAATAAACGCGCCCATCATAAGATTTTCGTATACGGTCATTCTTGGAAATAATTTGCGGCCTTCCGCACATTGAACAATGCCTGTTTTGACAATCTGAGCCGGGGAGCTTTGATCAATTCTCTTTCCTTCAAACATAATTTCTCCTTCTGTACACTTGTGTAAGCCCCCGATCGTTTTGAAAACTGTGCTTTTGCCGGCACCATTAGAACCCAATAAAACTACAATCTCACCTTTGCCCACTTCGATGTCGACATTTCTAACAGCCTTATATGCTCCGTACTGAACGGAAACACCCTTTAGTTTAAGCAATGGCACTCCCTCCAAGATAAGCCTTAATGACTGTTTCATTATTTTGTATTTCTTCAGGTGTTCCTTCTGCAATTTTTTTCCCATGATTCAGAACCATTATTTTATGAGCCAAATTCATCACCATTTTCATTTTGTGTTCGATCAAACAAACGGTAATGTTATGTTGAACGATTTTTTCGATTAAGTTTGCCAGCCCCTCCGTTTCTTCCGGATTGATGCCGGCAGCAGGCTCATCTAGAAAAATGATTTCCGGCTCTGTTGCAAGTGCAAGCGCGATCGCCACTCTTTTTTTCTCTTCCTGCGAAATGTTGGCGACGATCTTATTTTCCATATTGGTTAATCCGACAAACTTTAAAACTTCGAACGCTTTTTCCTTCGATTGTTCCTCCTCCCTCTTTAACCGCTTTGTAAGAAATAACGCATCAATCAGATTGGATTTTGTTCGCAAACGAAACCCGATCAAAACGTTATCCAATACATTTGCCTGTTCAAAAAGATGGGTTGTTTGAAACGTACGGGCAATTCCAAGCTTGGCAATTTTGTTGGGAGGAAGACGAGTAATGTCCTGCCCTTTAAACATCACTTGTCCTGAGCTCGGCGGATAAAAACCGCTGATCAAGTTGAAGAAAGTCGATTTGCCTGCGCCGTTGGGACCAATGATCGCATTGATTTTTCCTTTTTCAACCGAAAAATTCACATGATCTACAGCTACAAGACCACCAAATTGTTTCGTTAGCTGGCGGGTTTCCAAAAACAATGTTATCCCTCCTCCGCTCTTTGTGTGGCTGACTTAGCAGACATTGAAAGACGCTTCTTTTTTTCTTGCATTTTCATTTTCCAACTGAAAATTCCACCGACAATGCCTTTCGGATAGAAAATAATTAACAAGGTTAATAAAGGGCCAAAAATAAGCATTCTATAATCTTGAAGAAATTGGAGCTGCTGAGAAATCCAAACAATTAACAGCGTTCCAACAATCGGACCGGAAAGAGTTCCAATTCCTCCGACAAGAAGAAAGATTAAAAAATCAAATGTCATCGTTATATAACTTATATCTGGACCGATAAAACGAATAAAGGATGCATACAAAATTCCCGACAATGCAGCAAAAAAAGTTGAAAGGACAAAGGAAACCAATTTATTTTTCATTGTGGATATTCCGATCGTCTGGGCCAGCTCTTCACTGTTTCGAATGGCGATCAACGTTCTTCCTGTCAGCGAATGAACAATCCGGTACATCATGAAAATAGCAGCAAGCAGGAAAAATAAGTTAAAATAATATTGACTGACGGGTGAACGGAACGAGATAGGGCCAAGATCAGGCGGAACAGGAATCCCAATCAGACCTCTCACTCCGCCTGTTAAACTTTCCCATTTATCAATCACGAGATAAATTATATAGCCAACACATAGCGTATAAATGGCAAAAAAGTGTTCTTTTGTTTGTAAGGCAACAAGGCCGATGACCAACCCGATGATGCATGTGATCGCACATGCAAGAAAAAAGGCCAGCCAATAATGAATCTCGAATTTTACCGTTAATATCCCCAGCGAGTAAGCTCCGATAGCAAAAAAGCCTGCGTGCGCCAAAGACAAATATCCCGTATAGCCAGCTATTAAATTTAAGCCGTACACTCCGATCATCCAAATAAATGACAGCGTCATGATATGGAAAAAATAATCATTTTGAATGATGAACGGAAGCAAAAGGGCAAGGAGGACAATGCTCAATACAACAGCTTTGTGTTTGAAACGAGCTGTCATGAATGTCCCCCCTTTGCGAATAATCCGGTCGGCTTAAATGTTAAGATGAGAACGAGGAGAATAAAAGCAAAAATATCTTTATAATCGTTCGATATATATGTTGCCCCTAAGCTTTCAGCAAACCCTAAAATGTATCCGCCAATAATCGCTCCCGGGATGCTCCCCATCCCTCCAATAATAATAATGACGAACGCTTTTAAGATCACAAGATGGCCCATCCCCGGAAAGACAAGATTGATAGGGGATGACAAAGAAGCTGCAATCGCAGCAAGCGCTCCGGAAATCATAAAAGTAAGCATTGCCATTTTGTTTGTATTGATGCCGACTAAATGAGCACCCTCTCGGTTTTGGGACATCGCAATAATAGCAGATCCAATGAACGTTTTTTTCAGGAATAAAAACAGTAATATCATCACGACAACGGTAGAGATAATAATAAGAAGCCTTTGCATGGTGAACGTTAACCCCATTACGGAGACCACCTGACCATATGGGGTCGGCATTGTTTGATAGTCAGCCCCCCAAACAAATTGGGCAAACGCCTCAAGAAACAGGAGAATTCCGATTGCGGCTATTTTATCCTGTATCGGCGGAGCATCTCTTAACGGATAAAAAATTAACCGCTCCATCAGCACTCCCATCAGCCCGACTATTACCATGGAAATCATGATGGCAATCCAATAATACAGCCCAAATTTTGTCATCATGGTTAATGTTATATATCCCCCCATCATATAAAGGGCTCCGTGGGCAAAGTTAGGGATATGCAAAATGCCGTATACAAGCGTTAATCCTAAAGCAACCAAACTGTAAACGCTTCCAACCGTTAGTCCATTAAAGATCTGCTGCGCAAAAATCTCCATCATTCTCCCCCTTTCGCAGAATGAAAACATTGCTTACAACAAATTGCGACAAATTAGTTACCCGCCGTTTTTTTCTTTTCTTCCTCTTGAAGCTGGCGCCATAAAATTTTGCCGCTGCCTGTGACAGGCAACTCTTTTCTAAATTCAACATAGCGAGGATACTTGTAAGCAGCCATATGCTTTTTTGACCATTCAATCATATCGTCAACACTTATTTTTCCTTCATAACCTTCCTCTAAAACGATAAAGGCTTTAACAGTTTCTCCTCTTTTCGGATCGGGAATTCCGATTACACATGCTTGCTTAACAGCTGGATGTTTATAAAGGTACGACTCTATTTCAGACGGCCATACTTTAAATCCAGATATATTAATCATTCGTTTGACTCGATCGACGATGAAGAAATATCCATCATCATCATAACGTTCTAAATCCCCTGTTCGAAAAAATGTTTTTCCATCCAATTCGATAAAGGCTTTGCGATTTTCTTCTTCTCTGTTATAATAGCCGACCATCACTTGCGGACCATGAACGATAATTTCTCCTACTTCGCCAACTCCTAGTTCTTGCAGTGTTTCCGGATCAATAATGCGAGCATCCACATCAAAAGTCGGGATGCCGAGACATTGCCATTTTGGCCTGTCAGAAGGATTCAAGTGAGTTTGCGCAATGGTTTCAGAAAGACCGTATCCTTCGATAAAATGCAGTCCGGTCATTTTATACAGCTTCTCTCCCAGCGCTTCAGGAAAAGCCGCTCCTCCTCCTGAAATAGAAGTTAAGGAAATCAAATCTTCCGCTTTTAGGCTAGGATTGGAAAGGAAATCAACAAGCATCGTGCTGATCGTAACCCAATGAGTGCATTTTTGGCTTTTGATCAGCTCAACTGCTGCTTCTCGATCCCATCTCGTCATGATCACGATCCGGCTTCCTGCAAAAATTGGTAAATGCATGCCCATGATCATGCCTGTTACATGAAACATTGGCAAAGTTGCAAGATGAACCGTATTTGCTGTTGCCCGAGCCCAATAATATCCTCCAACAATGTTGGCTTGGACGGTCTTGTTCGTATGCATACAACCTTTTGGCACACCAGTAGTACCGGATGTATATGGAATAACTGCTAAATCTTCAGGCAAGGCAAAATGTTCGCCTGGAATATCATTCGCCTGAATGGTATCCATCCATAGAAACTGGTTATAACTGTTAAAACGAATTGGAGGCATTTTCACTTCTTTTGGCAGCTTGCCATCAAACCCAACTCCAACATAATCCGAGTATGCTGCGATGAGAAGCTTCGTAAGAGATGTGTTGTGGAGCAGCGGTTCAACCTTTTCATTTAATTCCTGACCGATAATGGCAGTTTTTATTTCAGCATCTCGAATATAAAACTCCAGCTCCTTTGTTGTCAGCATAGGGTTAATGGGAACGACAACTGCATTTGCTCTTATGATTGCATAGTAGGCAATGATAAATTGCGGGGAGTTTTGCATAAACAATAAAACTCGTTCTCCTTTTAATACATTGAATTTTTGCTGTAAAAAACCAGCTATTCGATTTACTTCTTCATCCAGTTGGCGATACGTGATCGAACGGCCGTAATAATAGATAGCTTCATGATCAGGATAGCGTCTTGCTGTTATTTCTAAATTTTCGTAAATAGAAGTTTCCGGAACCGTTAACGATTTCGGAAGTTTAGGCCAAAATTTGTGATGAAGTGTCAGCAAACGGACCACTCCTTCATGAAATATATTCAAGAAAGCATAAGAATTTAAAAAACAATGATTAATATTTTATCTAAAAAAAACTCTATTGATTATTGGCAAAAAGAAAGGGGAAATCTTTTTAAATATCTAACATCTGCCCATTTAACACTTTTAAAATAAAATTTTGCAAGTTTTCCTCCGAAGCTTTCCCCTTCAGAATAAAATCAATTGTCACCCGTGAAATTGCAAATTCCCACTGCGGAAAATGCTTTTTAATCCTCTTTGCATTCCGATTTCAATCAATGTTTGACCTCGTTTCCCCTTTCTTTCAATGCTGTGGAAGCTAAACGACGCATGTTTTTTAGGAAATTGTTGTAATATGCCTATAGGCGATTTCAGGCAAATTTACGGTGCACCTCAATTTCTTCTTTAGTTTCACTGTAGATGAGCAAATTCACTAACATAAATTTACATCCGAACAAAAAAGGAGACATGAACCCGATTCCTTGATTAGAATAGATGTGTCACCAAA
>NZ_VISS01000056.1 GCF_007827555.1 Aeribacillus composti | reverse complement strand
TCAGATAAAAATCGAAAAAATATAAAAGCAAGTGGAGAGAAACGAATTGTTTTTCTCCACTTGCTTCATTTTAGGGACTTATCGGACAGCCCCAATTAAAAAAACCACTTGCCAACAAACCCTTAATACCATACCCTCCTAGTTGGACAAGTCTTCAACGGGAGGTATTTAAGGGGATTATCATTTTATTTATGTAGTTACTGATTTATAGTACCAGAACCTTTAACCCTATAACCGATGGAACTAGTTTTGCTAAGTCTAAGTATATAATCTCTTTTAGCAACAGTGCCATAGCTTTTAGTGTAGGTATAACCATTAGCAGAAATATCACCACTACTATAGTAATTAAAAAACCCGCCATATAACGCAACACTGTATTTAGATTTATTAGAATCTATAGAACCGTTGGCTTTATAAGTGTCCGCTTTAACAGTAGTAGAGGCTTTAGCATTTTTTAAAGAAAATACTGTAGTTCCATCAAATCCGTGAGTCATTGAAAATGTATAGGACTTGCTATAAGCACTAGCCGTAATCGGTAAAGCGATTACGCCTACAAGAAGAGCAGTTGATATAGTTAATTTTTTTAATTTACCTTTCATATTATCACTCCTTTCTAATTTATTACCATTATTTATTATATTATCAAATATTAGGAAATTAAATAATTATTTTGCAAATTTGTATATTTTTGAATAAAATATTAATATAAAATAGTCTTATTTGTTAGTAAATACGTTATATTAATATACGGGAGGAAACGATGTCAATTATACTTAAAGCAGAAGAAATCAGTAAATCATTTAATACATATAATAACTATTTAGTTGTTAAACCCACTTCATTTAGTGTTAAGAAAGGAGAAATATATGTAATAGAGGGAAAGAGTGGTTCCGGAAAATCTACTTTTTTGAGTATGATAGGAGGACTAGAAAAGCCAAGTAATGGAAGAGTTTTTTTTGAAAATAAATCCTTTTATGAACTAAATGACAATGAACAGTCACGAATAAGAGGTGAATCATTTGGATTTATATTCCAATCATTCCAATTAATACCCGAGCTTACTGTCAAAGAAAATATAGAGTTACCATTTAATTTTGTAAAGGCTTCTAACAAGAATATGTTAAATGTTAATGAGTTAGCTAATGAACTAGACATTTCAAGGCATCTGAGTAAAAAACCTAATTATCTGTCTGGCGGGGAGCAACAAAGGGTAGCTATTGCTCGTGCTTTAATAACTTGTCCAAAAATTTTGTTTGCAGATGAACCAACAGGAAATTTGGATCAGGAAACTACAAAATTAGTAATCAAATTACTTATTAAACTAAGTAAGAAATATAATATTTCCCTAATAATCGTAACTCATGAGAAAAACTTAATTAAAGAACCCCATTACTTATATAAAATGAATGATGGTGTTTTAAAGGTGGAAAACAAACATGATTAAGTTTTCAATAAAATTGTTAATCGCGAGGTTAAAATGGTTTTTAGTAATGACCATTGCTCTCGGAATTACTTTAGCATTCATTACCTCACTAATAACATCATCTGAAGCAATAAAAACAAGCCTAAAGAATAAAGCATATAAAAATTATGGTGAGCATTCAGGTTTATTAATTGGTATTAAAGAATCAAAATCGTTGCTAAATAATAATAACTTTGATGCGGGAGAGTATCAATTAATAGATACATTAAAAATTAGTGAAGACCTTTCTGCTACTATTGGTTGGATGAATATTGACGCATTTAAGATTGGACATATTAACCTAATAAAAGGCAAATTCCCTACTAATGAGAATGAGGTTGCAATAGAATCGTTCTACTTAGAAAAGCTAGATCCCACTTGGAAATTAGGCGACACAAAAAAACTTTTAATTAATAACAATGTTACTCAAGTTAAACTTGTTGGCATTATTGAAAATTATTCGGCTAAATGGTCAGTGCCATACAATATAGAAAAAGGGGTAAATGATTTTCCGAATATCTTAGTGGCAAACAAAGACAACAGTTTAACAAGCAACTTTTTAATTAAATTCAATAAAGACCCAAAAGAAAATGAAGAGGAAATGTTAAAGTTACTAGAAATATATAATGATCAAGGAATTATTAATGAAAAATTATTTTATAAAGGTTTAAACCAATATGATAACATCACAAACTTAACATTCTTTTTTCAAATAATTACTTTAATAGTTGCCTCCTTTTGTTTTTGGAGTTTATTTTATTATTTCAATTTCTTTCAATTGCAAAAAGATGCGCTATTTAAAGCAGCAGGATCTAATAATTTAAATTTGTACAAACTTCATTTTTTTCAGTGTTTAATTATCTTTTTATCCAGCATACTTTTTTCAATTCCGCTAAATATAGCATTACATAAACTAATAATTAAGAAAACTTTTTTTGAAGGAGAACTCAATCCTTCACAATTAAGCACTATAATCAATACAGTATCGATATGGATTATCATTTTATTTACTATAGTTGTCATAATTTCAACTAAATCAATTAACAAATTTAATAAAAAGTCTATAAATAACATATTACACAACAATAGTCACTCTAAAAATAAAGGAGATTATTTGATATATAAATTTTCCTCATTTATTAAAAAACAGTTAGTAATTCAAATGGTTCAATATCCCAAACACTCTTTGCTAATTATATTCAATTTAAGCATTTGCACGATGATTATTTTATTTTCCTTTTTTTTACAAAAAGAAAGTGAAGGTATCTGGGACGCTAAGCAGGATTATTATATTGATTCGCAAGAAATATATGCTTATGAGAATATACAGAATCTTAACGTTTTAGCTCATAAGGGATTAACATTTCCAATACATGAAGTAAAACAACTTGAACAAACTAGAGGTATTAAGTACATTGACAAAAATCCGTTTATGATTGACGTTCATCCTCTTATAAAACCAAACTTATTAACATCTTCTATAGAAAACTGGATAAAACAAAATGGTTCACTAAATAATTTATATGAACAAGATATAATTATTCCCAATGTAAGTTATCGAATAGTGAATGAAGTTGAATTTGGTGAGATTTATAAATCTAATGATTTTGAAAGTTTTAAGGGTAAAATACTATTGATATTGCCCAAAACAGAGATTAATAATAACAGTAAATTAATAGGCGAAAAATTAAGTTTTATAAAAATGTATAGAGAGTCAGGTCAATTAAAAACAAAAAAATGGGAATTTGAAGTTTTTGATGTTATTGAGAGTGCAAACAGTAACGAAAATAATATGTCCATAAATTATAATGAAATTACTATTCTTTTAGATGAAAAAACAGCTGTAGATAGCAAAATTTTTACGGGATATAAGGATTTAACTATTTATTTAGAAGATAATATATCTTCAATAGAAGAAAAGATAATAGATTCTTTAGTTTATGAAATGGTTGCATCTATACCCGGAAGTCTTTATCAAAAGATATCAACTACACAAATAGAAGAAATGAAAATATCTTCTTATATAGGTTTTTTAGGTAAATTGTCATTCTTGATTTCATTGTTTTTGTCTATGACAAGTATTATAAGTATTTTACTAAGTAAATATTATATTAAAAAAAGAACTTGGGGTATTTATCTTTCATTAGGAATGAGAAAAAGATTTGTAATGAAACTTCTGTCATTTGAAATATTTATTTATTTCTTTATATCAATTGTTATTAGTACCATCCTTTTCTTCTTGTCTATGAAAGTATTAAATCATGTATACCCTACATCTTTTTATACAATATATTATATATTTGCTGTGTTGTTTATTTTAATAATTGCTACCTTAGGGGTGTTTGTCCTGTCAAAAATAATAAAAAATCAATCTATATTAGATTTATTAAGATTAAAGGAATAAAAGTTTTTCAACGGCTTAACAGGTTAATCGTTCAAGATACATTATAGATAGAGAGGTTAGAAACTACAAAATATTCCAGAATATTCACTTAGAAGGTAAAAAGTTATACTGGTAGGAGGAAAAATTAAATGCAGATTTATTCAATTCCGCTCCTGACTATATTAGGTTGCGTAGGGCTAATTATTTATATAATAATTGATTTCAAAAAGAACAAGTTAAAAAATTTAATTAGTAGAGGAATATTCTATAGTTTTATACTTTATTTAATTATTGTTTCACATCTTACTATTGGAAATATTTTTATACCTCCCCAGCACAGCTTTATAAGTTTTCAATTAATTCCTTTTCATTTTTTAGTTGATTGGTCTATCGAACGTGCCAATGGTATTTGGTTCTTTTGGAATTCAGTTAAACTATCTTTCTATAATTTGATTTTGTTATTTCCTTTGGGGATTTATTTGGGAATATTATTTAATACTACACGTATAAATAAGGTTATTATTATTGTATTCCTTACAAGTTTAATCATTGAAATATTTCAGCAAATATTAAGTTACTTTGGTTTTATATTTAGACGTTCGTTTGATGTTGATGATTTAATCCTAAATACTTTCGGTGGGGTTTTAGGATTTTTGGTTTGGTTAAGAGTTAAAAAAATCTATTTTGTAAATATTTCTAAATTGAAACGAAATTTCTAGTTACAAAAACCCGATTCACAGTTTTTTTAAAGGGTTTTGCAAGGAGAAAATCACAGTAGAAATTTTATGACTCGTGTCACGTGGAATAATATCTCAATGGAGAGAAAAAGTTGTAGCAATTGTTGAGATTAATTTTATTGAAATAATTCTTGGAAATGGCATCCGGGAAAATTACCAATTAAAAGTCTCGAAAGTTTGCAAACAGAAAAAATGGTACCGTCAACAATTTTGTGTAATGTAAGATAGATAGGGGATCGCTGAAATGGATTTGGAATAGGGAGGGACTGTCTCCTCCACGGGGTTGTCCAAAAAATCAGTTACCCTGACTTTTTGGACAGCCTCTTTTATCGTGACTCCAAAAAGGCGCCCGATAACTGAATAACACGTGAGCTTTCATTAGTGGGTATAGCCTAAAAAGAACCTCTATCTCGTTCCTTTAAATGATTATCAAACGCCTCTTTAAACCTTATCCTTCTTGGGTGAAACAATTTTTCCCTTAACCTGCTTTAACGTCGCTACTATAAGAAAGCTAACAATCACTAATAAGAACCAAGAACTTACCTTTCCTAGATGAACGAGACTCCATGCATCGGTTTGGTTTGGATATTCCCAAGCTCCAAAGAACGTTGCGATATTTTCAGCTATCCATATAAAAAATCCGATGAGAACAAAAGAAAGTACGAGTGGCATACGGTAACGAGTTCCATCAACCTCGAATGCGACCCATGATTGCCAAAAAACGATCATTACAATTCCAGTTAACCACCAACGAACGTCAATCCAATAATGGTGGGTAAAAAAATTTAAATAAATCGAAGCTGCAAGAGGTACAACTACCAAAAATGGTGGCCAATTAACCAGTTCAACCTTAAGCCTCCTCCACGCCTGGCAAAGATAACTCGCTACACTTGCGTACATGAATCCACTATACAAAGGCACTCCAAAAATTTTGAAATATCCTTCCTCTGGATAAGACCAGGAGCCCATATGTACCTTGAAAAGTTCAAGAGCAAGTCCAATAAGATGGAACAATGTGATAACCTTTAGTTCATCCCGTGTTTCAAGCCCAGAACGCACCATCCACCACTGCATCAGAAGGCAGATGATGAGCAGCCAGTCATACCGTGGCAGGAAGGGAAGTGGCATGATTTTTGTGAAAGCCAAAGAGGCAAAAATAACGACAGGAAACAAACATGATAGAGCCTGCTCCCAACCAAAACGAACGAGTTGTTTTAGGGCTCTCATGATTTGTGCCTCCAAAGGTTTTTTCTGAATATATGTAAGCCCTGCTTAGTATAGTAGCTAAATAGATTTAGGGTTATGTACATAGGTTCACCACCGAATAATTTCTTTTATTTTAAAAGGCTGTTTAAAGAAGATTTATATCATCTAATTCCTTTTTATTCCAAAACATTATGAATGGTTAAACTCATGAGTAACTCCCCTTTTATAAATTTGATTCATTTGATACTGGATATTATTACAGCAATGATAGAAACTCAGAATATCATGGTGGAATAGGAGATTGCCAACGTAAAATGAAATGTTAACCCTCCTACTCCCACCATTTTTGAAAGAATTAGTACTTATAAAAAATGTCAACAATAACATCCTGTAAAATATCACCGCTTTATTATCCTTGGGTGTCTTCGTCACTTCTGTATTCTAAAATATCTCCAGGCTGACATTCTAAAGCCTTACAAATCGCATCTAAAGTTGATAATCGAATCGCTTTTGCCTTTCCATTTTTCAATATAGAAAGGTTAGCCATCGTTATTCCAACCCTCTCCGAAAGCTCTGTAACGCTCATTTTTCTTTTAGCCAGCATTACATCAATATTGATTATAATTGCCAAGTTATTCACCTCAGATCGTTAAATCATTTTCTGATTTTATATCAATGGCAGCTTTTAAAAGCTTTTGAAGAAGAGCTGCAAAGACTGCAATAATCGTTGAAGCAAAAATAACGCCCAATCCGATTAGCATGATACCTGGGGCGTCTTCTAACTTCGCAGCGATATAGAAGAATGGCAAACCTGGCACATACAATAAACTGATTGTGATTGCACAGTATTTTATATTCTTTAAAGCCTTTACAGATAATTCCGAGAAAGCTTTGTTCTTGTCAATATAACTTAAAAGTTTAAAAGCTTGATACAGAGCAAAGAAAAATGGTACCGCCGATACATACATAACTATTAATAAGCCATATAGTACATAAGCGAACTCCGAATCACTTTCTGCTGCTTCTTTAGCTAACATAGGCAACCCAAATATACATAAAGCAAGAACTGGAGTTCCGATAATAAAAACAGCTATTTTTAAAAACAATGTTGATCCTTGTTTCATAAAAACAACCTCACTTATTTATTGTTAATTTGATTTTAATACGCGTTTTATCGTTTTACAATAAATTATTATTTAATTTTATTATATTTTTATTGTTTTATAGAAATATCCTTTTAATTTTAGACAAAAATAAAAAGCATTCCTCATTTCAAAGAAATACTCTATAACTTAAACTATTCAATTTACAACTTGTTCAACTAACCTGTAACGTTAATTTAAATACATGAAGCTGCACGGGATAGTTTCGTTATCGGAATTAAGTAAATTTATAAAAACTATATTTTTATAAAATAATGCTTAAAATAGGTGCACAATAACTTCTACATTAAAAATCTAGTATTATCAAGGCTTCAAAAGGTGTCAAAACATAGTGACATAAATCAAAGGAGAAAATAACATGGGATATAAAACATACAAAGCAACAAATTTAACATGGCTTAAAACTGCTGGGGGCTCATACGTGTATAAGCAAGAAGTTGCTTGCTGAACTGCAAAGAGGCGATACTTTGGTCGTGACAAAATATTTCTAAGTGGCTTATGATGCTAAAGGTCATCAGTTAAGCAACGTATCTATTCCCATTAATTAAATTTTGGTGTGTTTTGTTCAAATAGCAACGATGTTCTTTTTTCAAACGGGTGCGTTTCTGCAATAAACAGAAACGTGTTGAAAAGGGAATTTGACCCACAAGAGGAATTAACTGTTGTAGTTAGCGACTTAACATACGTGAGAGTGAAAAAATGGCATTACATCTGTTTATTTGTCGATCTTTATAATCGAGAAATTATCGGCCATAGTGCAGGTCCCAACAAAGATGCCTAACTCGTCTATGAAGCATTGTCGACTGTGAAAGCTGATTTGCAGCAAATTCAATTATTCCACACAGACAGAGGCAACGAATTCAAAAACAAGACCATTGATGAAGCTCTAGATACTTTTCAGATTAATCGGTCGTTAAGCATGAAAGGCTGCCCCTATGACAACGCAGTAGCTGAAGCAACCTTTAAAATCATGAAGACCGGGTAAATATTTCGAAAGTGTAGAACAACTCAAAATGGAATTAGATGATTATGTTCATTGGTTTAATCATATTAGAATCCATGGAACGCTAGGGTATTTGAGCCGATGGAGTATAAAGAGAAACACCTCAAAAAAAGTGTCTCGTTTAGTGTTGACATACCACAGTTTTCTACTCTACTATAAATTGTGTATAACTTTGCGGGTAACTCGATTCGTACAATAAACCAATTTAACTTCGTATTATGCTTATAATGCACCAATTGTTAATTATCCCTTTTTTCCTCCCAAAGTCGTGTGCGTTCTTCAAAACTCACTTCTTTGTGTATTTGATGCAGCATCCATTGATAGCCGAAAGGGTCAATAAATATGGCATTTGACACTCCGTAATCAGGCATTTCAGTCACCGGTTGCACCTCAGTACAGCCCGCACTGGTCACCTTTGAAAATGTTTCCTTGATGTCAGGAACAAGGATGTTAAACCAAATCGTTTTAGGTTCATCCGGGTTTGGGGCTTTCAATCCGAATTTTGGGTTTTCATCCAACATGTGAAAGCGTACTCCATATAGGGTAAAAATGACTTCATTTTCACCTTTAGGAAAATCTGTAACCTCAACACGCTCGATATCGAATATTTTTTCGTATAATTCCAATGCTTTCAAGCTGTCTGTAACAACCATATCAATTTCTACTCCAACCATTATGTACACACTCCTTTTATAGCTTCGCTATTTCCTGCTAATACGCAATAAATATGCATTAACTATTGTCATTATATACCTTTATCATAATCATCACAATGTCTGTGCCAGAATACCTATTAACCGTTTGAATTCTTCCTCTAACTCTTATATACGCTTGTTTTTAGCAACGATAAGGACATCTTTGCTTGCATCTGTCATTTCCCTTTTTAACTTGCGTTCAGTATTGATATTTACTTATGTAAAAAAATAATAGATAGAGCATACACAAAATACCGTGTAGCCTATCTATTAGCATAGTTTAGATAAGAAATTCTGGATATAATTTAGTTTTTTCAGAAAGAAGTTTGTTTAATAGTGATATGGAAGATTAAAAATGCGGCAGTATTTTTGTTGCGCTTGCATCGATTGGGTTTTGGTCGGATGCAAAAACATCGATTATGCCAATGATGTATAACATTGGTGTATTTGATAATTTAAAATTGAGCCACTTTTGAAGGGTTCGATCACATAAAAAATGAGCCACCTGATTTCCAATTTTCATTACCTCCCTTATGA
>NZ_VISS01000055.1 GCF_007827555.1 Aeribacillus composti | reverse complement strand
GCTTACGGATGAAATTCAAAAAAATGGTTCGCTAACCTATGACTTACATCTATTTTCAGCGAACCAAAAAATTCCCACAAAGTCTTGACTGACTCCTTCAAACAAATTGCTTTCAGATTCGAAATGTTTAGTATTATAATGAGTCTTGAATGAATTTTTTTGCTATTTTTTGAAAAAAGGGGATGAATAAATGAAATATCGCAAATTGGGAAGAACGGGGCTAAAGGTTAGCGAAATCAGTTTGGGAAGCTGGCTTACATACGGAAACTCCATCGAAAAAGAAACGGCCATTCGGACGATTGACAAAGCGTATGAGCTAGGCATCAATTCATTTGATACAGCGAACGTTTATGCAACTGGGGAAGCGGAAAAGGTCGTCGGTGAAGCATTGCGGAAATATCCGCGTGAATCATATGTTTTGGCAACGAAAGTATTTTGGCCGATGGGAGATGGCCCCAATGACAAAGGCTTATCGCGGAAGCATGTGTTTGAACAGCTCCATGCCAGTTTAAAACGCCTTCAATTAGATTACGTTGACATTTATTACTGCCACCGCTATGATCCGGAAACACCGGTCGATGAAACGCTGCGCACAATTGATGATCTTGTCCGGCAAGGAAAAGTGTTATATGTCGGCGTCAGTGAATGGACTGCTCAGCAAATACAAGAAGCTCTTGGCACAGCAGATCGATATTTGCTGGACCGCATCGTGGTCAACCAGCCGCAATATAATATGCTGAACCGTTATATTGAGAAGGAGATTATTCCAGTCTGCGAACATAACGGTATTAGCCAAATTGTTTTTTCGCCGCTTGCACAAGGTGTTCTGACGGGGAAATATAAGCGCAATGGAGACATCCCGGAAGGAAGCCGTGCGAGTGATCCAAAAGCAAATAAATATATCAATGATTTGCTGACAGATGAAAATTTATTGAAGGTAGAAAAATTAGGAAAAGTGGCGGATAAATTAGGAATTAAACTTTCCCAATTGGCGATTGCTTGGGTATTGCGGCAGCCGAATGTTGCCAGCGCTCTGATCGGATCCACCAAGCCGGAGCAAGTCGAAGAAAACGTCAAAGCAATTGATGTGGAATTAACGGAAGATGTGCTCGAGGAAATTGAGCAAATCCTGTCGTAGTTTTCCTTAAGGCAGAATGCAGACTTGTTCATTTTGATTGAAGAACAGACGTTTCAATAAAAAAGGGGAGAAAGGATTGTTTTTGCTCAACAAGTCTTTCTCCCTTTTATTTTTCATTTTTTGGACTTGGAAGCGATGCAGTCACCCCTTTAATTTCTTAATTGATTTGAGTGCCGGACCTTCTACAACATCGCCGTCTATTGAAAATCTCGAACCATGGCATGGACAATCCCATGTTTTCTCGCCGCTGTTCCATTCTAATTCACAGCCTAAATGGGTGCAGGTAGTATCTACGATGTGGAGGCTGCCATTTTCATCTTTGTAGGCACCGGCTCTTTTTCCGTTATAGGAAACGACTGCTCCTTCATCAGGGGCTAAATCTTCCGGCTTTCTTAGAGCAAACTCAAGCTTTCCTTCAATCAAATGCTTTGCAACATCTGTATTTGTTGAAATAAACTGCTTCACGCTTGGATCTGCTTGAAATCTTGCTGGGGTAAAAAGCTCGCGATATCGGTTTTCCTTCCCTTTAATTATATCGACAAGCAGTCGTGCGGCGGCTGTGCCGTTTGTCATTCCCCATTTTCGAAACCCTGTCGCAAACAGGATATTTGCTTTCTGTTCGTTTATATGTCCAATATAAGGAATTTTATCCAACGTTGTTAAGTCTTGAGTAGACCATCGGTAAGGAATTTTTTGTATGCCGAATGCTTGATCGCCAAAAGCTTGAAGGGACTCGTAATGCTGAATCATCGGGATTCCTTGTCCAGTTTTATGATTTTCACCTGCGATCAGCACAAGCTTTTCTCCATTGATCGTGACGGACCGAAGCGACCGAACCGGATTTTCGGCGCTGATGTACATGCCGCCGGGATACTCAATTTTTGTTTTGACAGCAATAATATACGATCTTTCCGCATACATTCTTGAAAAATAAAAGGCGGCATCATAGAAAGGAAAATGCGAACAAATGAATACATAGTTGCACAAAATGTGATAACCGTCTTTTGTCAAAATTTTCGGGTGTGGGCCATGTTTTATATCGACAGCTGCTGTATTCTCATAGATGTCTATCCCTTTTTCCGACGCGTTTTCCACAAGCTTTTGCAAATATTTTAACGGATGAAATTGGGCTTGATTTTTCATCACAACTGCTGTTTTTGCCTGTACGGGAACAGGGATGTTTTCCACAAGCTCTCCTTGAATTCCAAGCTTTTCATATGCTTTATATTCGTTTTCGATTTTTTTTATGTATTGCTCTGAATTCGTATAAACATATGCATCCTCTTCTTTCCAATCGCATTCGATGTTGTGCTCCTGTATCGTTTGTTTGATAAACTCCATCGCATCGCTGGCTGCTTCATAATATAGCTTTGCATTGCTTTCCCCAAAGTGCTGTATAAATTCATCATAAATCAGCCCGTGTTGTGCGGTGACTTTTGCGGTTGTATGTCCGGTCGTACCATTTAAAATACGATCCGATTCGATCAGCGCGGTTTTGATTCCTTCTTTCGCAAGCAGATAGGCGCTTGTGATGCCTGCGATCCCGCCGCCAACAATCGCTACATCAACAAAAATATCTTTGTCAAGCTTGTTGAAGGAGGGCAGCTGAACAGAATCTGGCCAAAACGGTTTTGAAAGCTGAGGAAGTTCATTTTTACTAACGGCTTCTTTCATAAAAAAGTTCCTCCTATTAGAACTGATGATGCTTTTATCTTTTCCTAATATTTGGGTTGTTATGTGCATCTGATAATTTTGAGCGACCTTTTTATTTCAATTAAGATATGCTACGTTTCAAAGAAATAAGTTTTTTGCTGATCCCAATCATTCCTTTCTTCTACTTAGGGTTGCTGTAGGAAAATGCAGATTTAGAACACTAAGTAAATTCCGAAATAAAAAGCCTAATTCTCTCATTTTAAATGATGAGAAATTAGGCTTTTTCCTTAATTAGACAATATAAATTATAATGGACAAACATTAAAGCATAAGTTTTTTTACGAAGAGCACTCGAATAGTTATTATATGACTACAACCGAAATAACTAAAATGACACATTTTTATTATCATTGTATTCTTTAAGTAATTTTTCACATAAATCCTTGCAAATTCCTTGAGAATGGTATCTACTCAATAATTCACTTAGGTTTATGAATATTTTATTTTCATTTAATACATTTTTAAAATCTTGATAAGTGCCCTTTCTATTAATTTTCACCTTTCTTTCAGGGAAAAGGCTATTTATTTTATTATTGACTTTGTTATTGATTCTTCACTCTCAGCCACTGGGTTTTATAATGTTGAAGCAAAAGTCAAAATTGTTTCGATAAAATGTATATCATCTTCATGTAAACCATTTTTTCATCCATTCACTTACAGCTAAAATCCCCACAAGTATCTCTCCTAAAAGAATAAGGCATCTGCCATACGAATAGCCCAGCTTACAGCTATTGCAATGTTCTCAGCGGTAGTTTTACTCATTCTAGTATTCTTTTTTAAGTAAACTGGAAGTCTTGTTCTAACCATAGCGGCTGCATCTGAACCAGCATTTTCAAATTGCGTTAACCAATTTCCGATTTTTTACTATTATTTTTAAACGTTCTGGCAGTAGCTGCGTCTATTATGTTAAAATGTCTTGCCGCATCAATTACCGCATCTCCACCCGCTCTAAGCAACTGTGCGACTTTCACTACAGCTTTGGATCTAACACCCATAGTATAATGAATACTGCCTAAAAATCCATTTTGAGAAGCTTAAAATGTAATAGTAATGATAACCATTGTGAACATTAAACTTTATTCAACATCCTTTAATAGGTACAATGAATATTGACACCGTCAGCGAACAAAAGCTGGAATATCGGTGTAAAGGAGTGTGTCTGTCTTGTTTGATTTAATGCCTTTAATGCTGGAGCGAGTGGGAATTTTAGTCATTTTAGCTTTTTTGTTATCAAGGATGAAGGCATTTCGGCGAATGATTCATCATGAGCATGGATTAAGCGAAAAGCTAATGCTGATTGCCGTATTTGGATCTTTTGGCATTATTAGTAATTATACTGGTGTCGAAATTGCTCAAGGCAATATCAGCTCACAAACATGGCAAATAGAAGTGGATGGAGATGCCGCAATTGCCAATACAAGAATTATGGGAGTAGTGATTGGGGGATTGCTTGGCGGTCCATTCGTCGGCATCGGCACTGGTCTAGTAGCAGGACTGCATCGGATGACATTAGGAGGATTTACCGCGTTTGCTTGCGGAGCATCTACTATTTTGGCTGGATTCGTGACCGGTTTCCTTTGGAAGCGTTTTAGAATAAAAGACAATTTTTCACCTTGGAAAGCTGTTTTGACCGGAATTTTTATGGAATGTACTCAAATGGGACTTATTCTCTTACTTGCCCGCCCGTTTGAATCCGCAGTTAAGCTTGTAGAATTAATCGCTCTTCCGATGATTACGATTAACGGATTTGGGACTCTTATTTTTATTTTAATTATTCATTCGATTCTAGTGGAGGAAGAGCGGACGAAGGCTCTTCAAACACATAAATCTCTTTACATCGCGCAGCAGACCTTGCCATTTTTCCGAAAAGGCTTAAATGAGCATTCGTGTAAAAAAGTAGCGGAAATTATTTTAAAATGGACGAAAGCAGATGCCATTTCCATTACCAATCGGGAAATTGTCCTCGCTCATATCGGTGCCGGTTCTGATCATCATAAGCAGGGGCAAACTTTAGTAACAAAGCTGACAAAAAAGGTTTTAGAGCAGGGTAAAATCATTAAAGCAAAATCGAAGGAGGAAATCCAATGCCCAAATTCTGATTGTCCGCTTCAGTCAGCGATTGTTATGCCGCTTCAAGTACACAACCAAACGGTTGGCACGTTAAAGCTTTATTTTTTAGATCCGAGTCTTATGGATAAAGTGGAGCAAGAGCTGGCGGAAGGACTTAGCAAGCTGTTTTCTACCCAATTGGAGCTTGCTGATGCAGAACTGCAGAGAAAACTGCTGAAAGATGCAGAAATTAAAGCTTTGCAGGCGCAAATTAATCCGCATTTCCTGTTCAATTCGTTAAACACGATTTCCAGCTTGATCAGAACTGATGCGGATAAAGCTAGGAAGCTTCTTTTAAAATTAAGCGTGTTCTTCCGAAGTAATTTACAGGGAGCTAGACAATTTGTCATTCCGCTTGAAAAAGAGCTTGAGCATGTTGAAGCATACTTATCTATTGAGCAGACAAGATTTCCTGATAAATATCATGTAAGTTTTGATATTGACCAAAGCTTAAAGAAAGTAATGGTTCCGCCGTTTACGCTTCAGCCTCTCGTCGAAAACGCCATCAAGCACGCTTTTGCCAATAAGGAGCATGGGAAAGTGTCCATTCGGGCGTATGCAGAAAATGATCAAATGATCTTAATCACCGAAGATAATGGCAGCGGCATTCCTGATCATTTATTGCGCCAATTGGGAAATCAGACCGTTCAATCGAATGATGGAACAGGAACAGCTCTTTGGAATATAAAAAAACGAATAGAAGAAATTTATGGTTCCGCCGGAGCCTTCCATATTAAAAGCGATGAAAATGGAACGAAAGTGACGATTAAGTTTCCATTAGAAATGAAAGGAGAAGTAGCCGTATGATCAAGGCTTTTATCGTGGAGGATGAACCGTTGGCAAGAGACGAACTTATTTACTTGCTTAAAAGGAGCAAGCAGGTAGAGATTGTTGGGGAAGCGGAACAAATGGATGAAGCGATTGAAAAAATCCGCCAGACCGACATGGATGTGATCTTTCTCGATATACAGCTGTCATCTCATGAACAAGGGATTAGACTTGCTGAAAAGCTAATGGAGATTGATCATAGACCTGAGATTGTTTTTGCAACCGCTTATGATGAGTACGCTTTAAAAGCATTTGAGCTGAATGCGGTTGATTACATTTTGAAGCCGTTTGATGAAGAAAGGATATTTCATACAATTGAAAAAATTTCAAAGCGGCTGGAAGCCCGCCAAGAAAAAAGACCGCAATATTTTCAAATGCAGGATGAAAAGATTCCTGTATCATTAGACGACCGCATTCTGCTTATTAACGTGAAAGATATTCTTTATATTGAGTTTAATGACGGAAAAACCATTATCACTTGCCGCGATCAAAAATATGAAGTTAAAGAATCGCTTGTCACTTTTGAAAGAAAGCTGCAGCAAACGCACATCATGCGTGTTCATAGAGCTTATTTAGTCAACTTGAATGAAATAGTTGAAATTCAGCCGTGGTTCAACTCCACGTATCATGTAATCATGAAAAATGGCGATTCGATCCCGGTCAGCAGAACTTATACGAAGGAACTGAAAAAGCGATTGGGCATTTAAAAAAAGCTGAAAGCTTTAAGCAATATTTGTGACAAAATTGTTGCAATTCAATTTAAGAAATTGACGATTTATCCCCGGATTCTTGCATTTTGTTTTGAAAACCGATCATGAAGATGTTTATTTAATACAATGAATGTAAAAAGCAAGAACAAAGGGGAGGTTGCAAAAAAATGAATGCGATTACAATCGTGATTGCCTCAATGTGTATTTTAATGATCGCTTACCGTCTTTACGGAACATTTATGGCTGTAAAAGTGTTGAAGCTGGATGATTCAAAACCGACACCAGCTCACGAATTAAATGATGGAAAGGATTATGTTCCGACGAATAAATGGGTAAGCTTCGGGCATCACTTTGCCGCTATTGCTGCAGCAGGACCGCTCGTCGGACCGATCTTGGCCGCACAATTTGGATATTTGCCCAGTCTGCTGTGGCTTTTGATTGGTGCCGTAATTGGGGGAGCCGTCCATGATGCAGTCGTGTTATTTGCTTCCATGCGGCAAAAAGGGAAATCATTATCGGAAGTAGCAAAAGAAGAATTAGGTCCGGTAGCCGGCTTTTGTACAGGACTTGCCATGCTGTTTATTATTACCATAACAATGGCTGGTCTTTCCATGGTTGTTCTTCATGCATTGGAAAAAAACCCTTGGGGCACGTTTGCAGTCGGAATCACCATTCCTATTGCAATGGGAGTCGGAATTTTCTATAAGAAAACAGGCAATTTAAAATTAGCTTCAACAGTTGGCTTTATTTTATTAATGATAGGTGTTTTCGCAGGACCTTCCATACAAGAAACAGCTCTTGGGGATTGGTTGACATTCGATACTAAAACTTTGGCGCTTATTTTACCAATCTATGCATTTTTTGCTGCGGCTTTGCCGGTTTGGCTGCTGCTTGCTCCTCGTGATTATTTGAGCAGCTTTATGAAAATCGGTGTGTTCATTGCGCTGATCATTGGTGTTTTTATCATTAATCCTTCTATTGAAATGCCGGCCTTTACAGAATTTATCCACGGCGGAGGGCCGATTTTAGCTGGACCTGTTTGGCCGTTTATATCGATTACAATTGCATGCGGTGCGATTTCAGGATTTCACGCTTTTGTCGGATCGGGTACAACGCCGAAAATGCTTAATAAGTGGAGCGATATAAAAGTTGTCGGCTTTGGAGCCATGTTGGTGGAATGTTTGGTCGGCATCATGGCGCTGATCGCTGCAACAGCTCTTCATCCGGCAGATTATTTTGCGATCAATTCCGCACCGGAAGTATTCCGGACACTTGGAATGGATGTTATTAATTTACCAGCTTTAAGCCAGGAAATAGGTTTAAATTTGGAAGGAAGAACAGGTGGAGCGGTTACACTTGCAGTTGGAATGACTTATATTTTTACTGCGATTCCATGGTTTGAGAATTTGGCTTCATATTTTTTCCAATTTGTTATAATGTTTGAGGCTGTTTTCATTTTAACTGCGATTGATGCAGGAACACGTGTAGCACGTTATTTAATTCAAGATTTCTTCGGTGAAGTGTATAAACCATTGAAAAAGGTAGACTCCGTTCCGGCTTCCGTATTTGCAAGCGCTTTAGCCTGTTTTATGTGGGGGTACCTGCTTTACTCAGGAGATATTGGATCGGTTTGGGCATTGTTTGGCGTATCGAACCAGCTGATGGCGTCCATCGGACTGATTGTCGGTGCGACAGTCATTTTAAAAATTGCCGATAAACGAAGATATATGCTTACTTGCCTCATTCCGTTAGCTTATTTATTTGCTACAGTAAACTATGCAGGCTACTGGATGACCGTAAATGTTTATTTGAATCCGGAAGCTGCAGGCTACAACGTATTAAACGGAATTTTATCCATCATTATGCTCGTTCTTGGTATTGTCATCTTGGCAACGGCATTGAAAAAATGGATTGAAATATGGAATGATCCGGGCTTTCAAATGGAGGCTAAATCAGCCTGACACAAGGGTAATTGGGCGGCTCATTTGTTGATGCCGCTCTTTATTTGTTTAAGCATCACAACAGCGGTGGCGACAGAGGAGGAGAAATGATAAAACGATGGCAAAAAAACTTAATGGAAGTAATGGATCGTAAAAGCAATATCATGTACAATAACAACTAACTAATTAGTTAGTTGTATAAAAAAGGGTGATTTTTATGGCGAGAAATAAAGGAGAAGAGAGCAAAAAGAAAATATTTCAAGCTGCTGCGGAGCTGTTCGCTCATAAAGGTTTTCATGCTACAAAGATCAGCGATATTGTGGCAAAAGCAGGGCTCACGCAGGCAGCTTTTTATCTTTATTTCAACAGCAAGGAAGAAATTTTCGAACAAATGCTTGAAGATTTTGAAAAGCAGTTAATTCATTTTAGTGATGCAGGAAAAAAAGTGGCTGATATACAACCGGAGCATGTGAAAGACCATGTCCGTGAGACAATCGCTGACATTCTGAAGTTTCTCGGAAAAAATCCTCACTTAACGAAAGTTGCACTCAGGGAGAACAAAGATGATCGTTTACGAAGCATCATTGTTGAAAAAATAGCAGCAAATATGAGCAACAATCAAAGACTTGGAATTGTTAAAACGGAAATTGACACTCAATTTGCCGGTGAAGCATTTCTCTCAGTGATCGAGCACATTATTGAACGATATGTAATGACAGGAGAAAAAACAGAAAATGAACTTGCGGACCAAGTGTCCCTTTTGTTCTTAGAGGGGATTTTGAATAAAAATTAAATTTTAAAAGGAGGAACATGAAAGGTGCTGGAATGACTTTAACATCATTTCGCATTAGTGTATATGCGAAATAAAAAAACGAGATTAGATCAGTCGTATTCCATCGGATAAAATGCTATTTAAAACCGCTAACCAATTTATTCGGTTAGCGGCTGCTCCGTTTTACCTGAATCCGTGACAAAACATCTTTACAATGGTCGCAAACCGTTGATACGATAAGGGAAAACGACGTTGACGATTCTTCATCAAGTAGGTGATGT
>NZ_VISS01000054.1 GCF_007827555.1 Aeribacillus composti | reverse complement strand
AAATACCTTATACAACCGTTGAAAGAATATTTTATTCCGTTGCTAAAGAAAAAGAGAAGGAGCATTTAGAAACTCTTGAAAGTGTTTTAGAAAACTATGAAATGTTTATCATTTTTTTAAAGCAACGATTAATCTATACCCACAATTTTGCTGCGGCGTTCAAGGAATACAACATCACGCCATACGCCATTTAACTTTCCTAAACGTTGTCGTATACCAACTTCACGAAATCCAACACTTTGATGTAAACGTAAGCTTGGTATGTTTTCAGGGAAAATCCCTGCATTTAATGTCCAAAATCCTTTTGCTTCCGATTCTTTGATCATGGCTTGTAGAAGTTGTTTTCCAACACCATTTCCTCGGCTCACATCTCGAACATACACACTCACCTCTCCTACTCCTGCATATACGCAGCGATCTGATACTTTACTGATCTTACACCAGCCTTGAATACCTTTTTCATCTTCAGCAACCAGACACAAGTTTTCCGCAATTGTCGACTCCCATTTTTCGAATGATGGCACTGTCGTTTCAAACGTTGCTTGTCCTGTCGCAATTCCTTGCTCGTAAATTTCCTTCACTTGCAGCCAATCCTCTTTGTAAAAGCTGCGAATGTTCATATTTAATCTCTCCTTATTTTTTATATAGAAAAGGCACTAGGAATCGCCCTACTGCCTTTTCTATGTCACAAAAACAACACTTACGATTAAATGTAGAAGGGCAACATCCATAACGGTACGGTTTCTGATCTGTTACACCGCGTTTTTTAAGGTTTCATTGCTTTTATGACCGCAGAAACTATGTAATCTTCGAAGTTCGCTCCAGGCACCCAGTCTTTGATAAACTCCTTCGATTCATCTTTCGGTTCAATGGTGATATGTGTGAATCCACTCTGTTGCAACAATGATTCCAGTTCTCTAATTGATGCTGCTCCTGATACGCAGCTCGAATACAAGACATCCATATTGTTTTTGATTTCCGATGGAAGCTCTGCTGTCGCTACAACGTCGGAAATGACGAGGCGACCACCTGGTTTCAGCACACGATAGGCTTCCTTGAACACTTGGGGCTTATCTGGAGAAAGATTAATGACACAATTGGAAATAATAACATCAACCGTACCATCTGCAACCGGTAAATGTTCAATCTCTCCTAATCGAAATTCGGTGTTGGTATAACCATTCTTGGCAGCATTATTCCGAGCTTTGCTGATCATTTCTGGCGTCATATCTACACCAATGATGCGGCCGGTTTCTCCAACCTGTTGTGCCGCCAGAAAGCAATCAAATCCAGCACCGCTACCAAGATCCAACGCTACTTCTCCAGGTTTCAATTCCGTAATTGCCAGCGGGTTGCCGCAGCCAAGTCCAAGATTGGCTCCTTCTGGTACGGCAGATAATTCCTCATCCGAATAACCTAGTTTTGCCGATACCTCCTTAGGTGTACCACAACCTCCGGAACTGACTGAACAACACCCCCCAGAATTCACTTCCTGCATCGCAATTTTCTTATAGCGGTTTCGGACATTTTGCCGGATTTGATCGTTATTCATGTGATTCATAAGTGATCACTCCTTAAATAAGATAGAATAAAAATCCTAATAACCCTGCCATCGTCATGACAGAGCCTACAAACGCAAAGACTAGTTTTTTTTTAAAGATACTGTGCAATATTGATATCCCGGTAAGCTTGCAGCTTCTCAGTTAATCATCAATGCAATGTCATGCTCATTGTAATCAACATTGGCGAGATAGGAATCACGAAAAGACGGACATTCCAAGGATTTTCGATGATTGCAGCAATACACCCCCATTTAGATTGAAATTCATTCTGTCGGTACAGCGCCATGAATAACGGCTCCAACGCCTGAACCCAAAAGCAAATAGTAAAAGGTGTCCTGTAAATCTTCTCTCATGTTTCCTTTTTAATCTTTATCTCTCCTTTCGCCATTACTTTGCATAGCTTGACTTTCAATCCGTATTTTTCAAGCCTGAATATATCTATCTAAAAAGTGAATAACAATCAAAATACTAAAAATAAAAGAGTTCATTCCAACGAAACAGAAAGAAATTTTCGAATAATCTTATCTCTTTTATTTTATTTGAAAAATGCAAATATAAGTTTAACGAATTGGCAAGCCAAGATAGCTTGCCTTAAAATAATGGTTTGCAACATACGCTCGATTTTCCCATGCACTCATTCAACAATTTAATCGAACGAATTACTGTTTCTTTCTCAAATTCCGTCATGTGTGAAAATACCTCTTCTAAATATTGTCTGATTTCTCGATCGATAGTTGTTGCTATAAATTTTCCCTCGTTGGTTAGAGATAACGTGTATACTCTTCGATCTTCAGGGAGCGGCGTTTTTTTTACTAAACCCTTTTTGACCAAATTTTGAATCTGTCTGCTGAATGTCGTAATATCCATTCCCAATACTTCGGCCACTTGTTGCATAGAAGGGTATTCTCTTTTATCAATTTCATATAGAATATGGCTTTGAACGAGAGAAATATCAACACCATCAATAGAACAGCAATTTTTATTCAGCAATCCAAAACGACGTGTCATCACTTGAAAAAGCTCTCTAACGTTTTCCATTTTTTCACCTCTATATTTATTTATACTATATTATTTGCGATTTGCAAATAATCATTTTTAATAATAAACTGAAGCTCCATCAGATCGTTGAATGGAGCCGAAAAAAACTGTTAAGACATTAGTTATGAAACTAGCTGAATTTTGCACTATAAAGTTAAAAATAGACTATTCACACAAATCTTTTGTCCGCTTTAAACCACTCATATATTGTTATTGGAACCATGCAAAAGTTTCGAGTCTTTCAGTACCTAGACCTGTGCTGCTTATTTATTCGCTGTTAAAACAGTTGTTAGCTCGTCAATTGCTTGCCGAATATCATCCTGCGTATTGTAAAAATGAGGAGCGATTCGGATGACGTCGTTTCTAGCAGAAACAATGATATTTCTCTCTTTCAAGATCGATTCTATTTGCCCAGCATTTTTTACATAAAAAGCAGTTATGCCGCCTCTTTTGTGAGCCGATAAAGGAGTAACAGTGTGTAATCCTTTTTCTTGTCCATAATCTAATGCGAATTGAGCTAATAGGTTTAAATAAGAAGATATATTCTCCACTCCTATTTCAAGAAGTAAACGAATAGCGGCAGCTGCTGCATAAGCGCTTATAAAAGAAGGCGTTCCAGTCTCAAAACGACGTGTTCCAGCTGCTGGTATAATTTGATGAACATTGAATTTCGAATGATCCTCCTGACCAAACCATCCTGTGACGCGCGGCTTCCATTTCTCTGCCAATTCAGCTTTTATGTATAGGAAGGATATTCCCGTAATACCTAACAAGTATTTCCTTGTTCCTGCTGCCAATATGTCGATATCCATTTTCTTTACATCAATAGGCACCTGTCCAGCAGATTGATATGCATCAACAAAAAGAAGTGAACCTTTACGATGAACAATGTCTGCAATCGCTTTGAGATCTTGTTTAAAACCGTTGTAATAACAGACATGGGAAATGGATGTGACAAGTGTGTCAGACGTTACATAACGTTCATAATATTCTAAAGGAATGACTCCTTGTTGAGAAGGAATAAATCTGACCTTTGCTCCAAATTTCTCCTGAGCGAGCCATACATGACCGGCGGTTGGAAAGTCCATATCTGTCGTCACAATGATATTTTTCCCTTTTTCAAAAGAAAGTGAAGAGGCAATAGCAGAAAAAATGTCAGAGACCGAGCATAATACAGCAATTTCATTAGGTTCAGCACCGATTAATTTTGCAAAACGGTATTTTGCCTGTTCAACTACTTTTATTGCTTGATTCCAATTAACCCCCGCCGTTAGCAAACTATTCATATACGCTTCAATCGATTCGGACACAGTTTTTGAAATGGCTCCTTGCGAACAGCTCGCCAGATGGATTTTCGATGCTAAAACAGGAAATAAAGAACGATAATGAGCATACGGGTGTTTCAATCCTATCTCCTCCCTTCAACTCCGCAAAAAAATTTTCTCCTAGTTATTGGTCTCCCGATTATTATAGTAATCAGCAACTGGGTTTTTTCTTTTAGTTTATTATCCTGTTTCATAGACTTACAAGAGTTTACTATTTGGAGTAATGAAACCTCTACTGTAAACTCCTGTTTTTATTTTGCCAGTGTGAATCCAATATAAATCGCTGCTCCCCACATGACGAGCGCGGAAATTTTGTTGAAAGCACTCATCAAACGTCCAGATTGATCTAGATCCCCTATTCTCCGCCCTGCCAAAGCCAGCCCCGCAAACCAGATCCAGGAAACTAGAATACAGGCAAGTGCAAAAGCTGCTTTTTCCCCTTCATTGTATTGAAGTGAACTCGTTCCGATCACTCCAATCGTATCCATGATCGCATGTGGATTGAGCAGCGAGACCGATGCTGAAAACACAACTTGTTTGAATGGTGTAAAAGTTTCCTTAGCTGTTTTTCCGTTATTCTCTTTAACAGCAGAAGGGGTACTTTTCCAAGTGCTCCACCCCATGTATAACAAAAATAAAATCCCAAAGCACAGCATAATCGTTTTGATCAAAAAAGAACCCAAGACCATAATAGATACTCCGAAAACAGCAAGGATGATTAAAAGTGTATCACATAGTGATGCAGTTAAAACGGCTGGGAGCGCATGAATGAAGTGTTTCTGAAGAGCTCCTTGATGAAAAATAAAAACGTTTTGGACGCCAAGAGGAAGAATAAGTCCAAATGCAAGAATAAGTCCGTGAATAAAGGCTTCCGCCATTCCAATCCCTCCTCTCCTATTGCAATGCATATGAATACAATTTTACTCGGAAATCGATTATTGTCTCCAACCAATTGGATGGATTCAATACCAACCAAGTTGTATAATCGACTCATATGATTGTAAAGGGAGAGTATTTTTTCATGAATGAATTAGATTGGAAGCCGGACAAATCGATTCCAGTTCCCCTTTATATCCAGATCAAAGAATATATTAAAGAAAAGATTGAAACAGGAGAATGGACTTTAGGGACAAAAATCCCTCCTCAACGCACATTGGCCAAAGTATTCGGAGTGAACCGCAGTACGGTCGTGGCGGCTATGGAAGAATTGATTGCTGATGGATTGCTGGAAGGAAAAAGAGGGAGCGGTACCAAGATTATTAACAATTCGTGGTCTTTGATGACCTCTACCCCTCCCCCAGACTGGAATTCCTATGTGCAAGCGGGGAGTTATTATCCTAATTTGCCTACGATACAGGAAATCAATAAAGCAGAGTTTGATTCAAATATCATCCGGCTAGGAACAGGAGAGCTTTCTCCAGATTTATTTCCACGTGAGATGATGAAACAAGTATTTGAAAAGCTGACGGGGCACATTGATTCACTTGGCTACGAGGAACCGAAAGGGCTGCTTTTTCTCAGGGAACAGCTCAGTAGATATTTGAAAACCATCGGGATTGAAGCTTCCCCTTCTTCCATTTTGATTGTGTCAGGAGCTCTGCAGGCATTGCAATTGATATCAATAGGTCTATTGCGGCGAGGTGCTACGATCTTTCTGGAAAAACCATCGTACCTGTATTCCCTGCATGTATTTCAATCTGTCGAAATGCGATTATTTGGACTTCCTTTAGATGAGCATGGAATTCAAGCAAATAAGATTTCGGAACAAAAAAAGCGGCAAAATGCTTCATTGCTTTATACAATTCCGTCCTTTCATAATCCAACAGGAATTTTGATGTCCGAAGAAAGACGGAGAAAACTGATCGATGTATGCGAAAAGGAGCGGCTGCCGATTATTGAAGATGACGTATACCGAGAACTCTGGCTCGATTCACCGCCTCCCCCACCATTGAAAGCCATCGATAAAAATGGGCTTGTTTTATATCTTGGGAGCATGTCGAAAACATTGAGTCCCGGTCTGAGAATCGGCTGGATAGTCGGACCGAAGCCTGTTATTGAGCGATTGGCGGATATTAAAATGCAAACCGATTACGGATCCAGTTCCTTGTCTCAATGGGCAGTTGCGGAATGGCTAGCAAGCGGGCTCTATCATCAACATTTGGAAGAGGTCAGAAAAGAATTGAAGGTTCGAAGAGAGATCATGATTGATTTATTACAGAGGTATTTTTCCGATATTGCGACCTGGACTGTTCCTAGAGGTGGTTTTTATATATGGCTGCGCATATTGCCTTCAATCTCCATACGGGAACTTTTTGAAAAATCATTAGAGCATGGAATTCTATTAAATCCAGGAAATGTCTATGATAAGCATGCAGCCCAGTACCTTCGCCTTTCTTATTCCTACGCTTCTTTAGCTGACCTGGAGAAAGGAATGTTCCGTCTTTCGAAAGTCATCCGACAACTAATCACCTAACTCTTTAACGTGCGTTCCATAGCGGTAGTTGAATCCATCGCATACATCAACATCTCGTATAAAACAGCCAATATCGAAACTTGAATAGGTCCCACATTCAGGCGATTGTGAATCGACGCTTGTATCGGAAGCTTTCTCGATTTTATTCTTTCAAGCCCCACTTAAACTACACATAACCAAAATAAAATAATGTTAGAAATCGGGCGGTGTTTCAAAAATGTAATAATTGAAGCCTCAAATCGTACTATAAATCCCTTAAAACTTTTACCTAAATTAAATATCTATTTTTCTCCCTAAAATCTGCCCCATTGCAGCAAATCTATTAATCTTAATGTTGATATTGTCTTGCAACAGCCAATGCTATATGACTTTTTCGTTAATTGTCTAATTCTTCTCCTAAAAAACACGAAGAGCCCAAGAAAGTTCTCCAGGCTCTTTTTGTTATTGATATAGAGGGACTGAAGGAAATTATTCACCAGTCTCAGCAAAACGTTTAATTCTTTCACCAATCGCATCGCGAACACGCATGAACACAGCCCATTTTTCTTCTTCTGTCCCCTCTGCCTTCGCAGGATCATCGAATCCCCAATGTACGCGTTTCACGTGCGGAGGTGTTACCGGGCAATGGTCTGCGGCGTGACCACATAATGTTACGACCAAATCCGCTTTATTTAAAATTTCCGGATCAATGATATCCGATGTTTGGTTCGAAATATCAATTCCTACTTCTTTCATGACTTTTACCGCGTTTGGATTTAATCCGTGAGCTTCGATACCGGCGCTGTACACTTCCCACTCGTCGCCAAGATATTTTTTTGCCCATCCTTCTGCCATTTGGCTGCGGCAAGAGTTGCCAGTGCATAAGAAGTAAATCGTCTTTTTGTCTTTCATGTTCATTCCACCTTTGTTGTTAGTATGATACTGATTCGGTTTTAAAGTATTTTCGTTTAAACCATAATGCTACGTTGACCAATGCAATCATGACAGGCACTTCCACAAGTGGTCCAATGACAGCTGCAAATGCTGCACCAGAATGGATCCCAAACACGCCAACAGCTACAGCAATCGCTAACTCAAAGTTATTGCTGCCGGCTGTAAAGGCAAGTGTGGTGGTGACAGGGTAGCTCGCTCCAAATTTCTTCCCCAAGAAGAAGGAAACGAAAAACATCAATACAAAGTAAATGAACAATGGAATGGCGACTCTCACTACATCCAACGGCAAACTTACGATAGCATCTCCTTTTAAAGAGAACATGACGATAATCGTAAACAATAAAGAAATCAATGTAATCGGGCTGATTTTTGGAATGAATACTTTTTCATACCATTGTCTGCCCTTTGCTTTTACCAACAAAAAGCGCGTCACCATTCCGCCAAGAAACGGAATTCCTAAGTAAATGAACACCGACTTGGCGACTTCCGTCATTGTAATATGAACGACAGCACCTTCTAGTCCTAACCATTCTGGAATGATTGTTACAAACACATACGCATAAACAGAGTAAAATAGCACTTGGAATACAGAGTTAAACGCTACAAGCCCAGCTGCGTACTCTCTGTCTCCTTTCGCTAAATCATTCCAGACGATCACCATCGCAATACAACGTGCCAGACCGATTAGGATGAGTCCGACCATGTATTCCGGCTTATCCGGCAAAAATACAATCGCCAATACAAACATCAATATTGGTCCAATAATCCAATTTTGTACAAGGGACAAAACCAATACTTTTATGTCTTTAAAGACGCGTCCCATCTCCTCGTAGCGAACTTTTGCTAACGGAGGATACATCATGAAAATTAAACCAATGGCAATTGGAATCGATGTGGTTCCTGCCTGTAAACTGTTTATTGCGTCTACAAAGCCCGGAAAGACAGATCCAAAGCCAATTCCTGCTGCCATAGCTAGGAAAATCCAAAGCGTTAGATATCGATCCAAGAACGATAGGCGTTTTTTCCCCGTATTATTCATTTTCCCTCCCAATTAAATTAAAATTAATAGGTTAACAACCACAACGGAGTGTAGGGTTGGTTTCCTCAATCTTACGAATATTCTCTGTTTGATCTGGAATGTGCTGCAGAATTTCTTGAATGAAATCATATAACTCATTTTCTAGATTGAGAGAATAATAAATCCATTGCCCCCTTCTATCTTCTTTTACTAATCCTGCATCTTTTAACTTGCGTAAATGCTGACTAATAGCCGGCTGACTCATATCAAATACTTCTAGAAGCTCACAGACGCAACACTCGCGTTTCTTTAAAATGGCCATAATCGTTAAACGTGTTTTATCACCGAGTAGCTTTAAAACGTGTGCTGCTTTTTCTATTTCCACCACTACTTTTTGCATTTGGAACACCCCCTATACATATATAGTTATATAAATATTTACTTATATATCAATCTACTTTATGGTTCATCGCACACTAAAAAATGTCTTTTCATATCCACGACATGAATACTGTTTAGTATTATCATTTCCTTAACTTCAATAAGCATATAACAATATACTTATATAAATCAACGGAAAATACGATTTTTAACATAATCTTTATAATTGACCCGAAAGTGTGAAAGAAATTTTTAAAGTCAGTGCAAATAACTTACACAATTGATTATGAGGAAAAAAATAAAACGTTAAAATTCCCTACTTTTTTAAGAAGCCAATACTATGTTTAAAACAAGAAGCTGTTGAACAATAACCCATGTCAACAGCTTCCTTCATCTATATAAAATTAAAAGAGGGGGAACAATTGTTTATCGCATTTTCTTATGCGAGACTGGATTTTACTAAAACTTTATAGAAGATCTCGATTCAAGCAATGCTTTGAAACGAATCATCATTTTGTTAAGACACTATGTTCAAAAATCCCGCAATAAATGACTCCGTTTAGCTTATCGTTTATCCAAAAAACTGGCTAAACGGCTGCCGCTAATTTGAATAATGGAAACTAAAATGATCATGATAACAACTGTAGCAAGCATAATATCCGGTTGATAACGATAATAGCCATTTCGAACGGCAAAATCTCCGAGTGTGAGTAAAATGTTTGTGGGAGAAATTCTTAGAATTCCCCGATGAGGGGGTTGGGAACGTAGGTTCGCAATCCCCCTCATCGGGGCCACCA
>NZ_VISS01000053.1 GCF_007827555.1 Aeribacillus composti | reverse complement strand
GCTTTAAATTCTGCGGTATATCGGTTTCTTTTTTTCATGGTATCATTATAACTTATTTATCACGCTCATGTGTCTCACCTTATGGGAGCATTATAAAGAGCGAGACAAGATTTAAGGCTACTAGGCTTCCTAAATGATGAAAATGAAAAAAATGAAACGCTTTTTCATGAATATATCAATTCGGAAGATAAATATGAAGTGATAAAAAAACAAATGGTAAAACATCCTTACAACAAAACCGTATTGGAGGTTCTGAAACTATTAAGTAGTGTTGATAAAAACGAGAAAAAAAGCAATACTTGTTGAGTTAGGAAAGTTAATAGTTCGTAACTCACGTGGAGAAAATCTCATGGTTGATTCCGTCGCAAAAGAGCGAACAACGAATTTGTTAAATTGGTTGAAAGCCGTGGGAATTGTTGATGATGAATGGAACTTAATCCAACAAAATCCTGAAAATGAATTGTTGAATTTTAAAGATTTTAAACAAAATATTTTCCATAGCTTTTTTATTAAGCTAAGAAGATACCGTGCGAAACAGCTGAAAGAGTTATTAAATGGAAAAAACAATATTTCCTTACAACAATTTAACGAGGAAGTTTGGAATATCGGTTATGCAGTCTTAAATGACTCGAAAGTTAACGTATTTAACATGATACATAACAAGGATTTAGATACATTAAAGAAATTAAACGAACAATTAGAAAAGAAACAATTAATATATCGTGGTAATTCTATCTGGGGCACAGCAACTAGAGTTTTTGGTGCTCAATTAAAATTGACCGATCAAGAAAAAGAACAGTTAATCAATAACGCTGTTGAAATATTAAATAGAACCGATCTAACACCTTTGGAGAAGGTTAAAAATTTGGTAGATATAAAGGGATTTGGTGAAAATATTGCAACAGGTCTCGTCATGGTATTTCATCCAGATGAATTTGCCATCTATAATTCTCAATCTATTAAAGCCTTGAAAAAGCTAGGATTTTCACCAGACACATTAGAAGCTTTCCAAAAAGATATCGCTCATTTGAAGGAAACCTTACATGCAGCTGATTTTATTGAATTGGATTGGTATTTATATTGGATAAATCAAAATGAGGAGAGAAAAAGTTTGAAATATTGGTGGGTTAACCAAGGTCAAACACATAAAGAGGAAAAAGAAGGCGGCTATTTGTGGGCGCCAAAACAAACAAAAAGTGGGACCATTTTTGCACATCATCGAAATCTCGTTTATGCAAAAGTAGGGGATATAGTATTTGCCTATTCGACTGGAGAAATTAAAGCAGTTGGAATTGTTGAAAGAGAAGCAGAAGAGCTTCCAAAGCCTAAGGAAATATCCTCTGGAAATTGGGAAGAAGAAGGAAATCTTGTTCGATTAACATATTATGATTTAATCTCACCTATTAAAAAAGAAGAGATTCCAGAAGAGTGGCGTTTGAATGAAACCGGACCATTTGATCGGAACGGAAATGTTAAACAAGGCTACTTTTTTGAAGTATCAGAAGAATTTGTAGGAAAACTTTTAGGAAAATTTAAAAATCATTTCCCAAAAGAACTCATAGAGATAATCAACATTCCAATTCAAGAGGAAGAAAAAGCATTAACATCCGAACAAATCACTCACCACATCCATTCCTATATTTCTAGTAAAGGCTTTTACTACACAAAAGAAGAAGTGATCAATCTATTTTTATCATTAAAAACAAAGCCGTTTGTCATTCTTTCGGGGATTTCAGGCACTGGGAAAACGAAAATTGTTCAATGGTTAGCAGAAAGTGTGGGAGCCACCGAAAAAAATGGAAGATTTACGTTAATCCCTGTTCGACCCGATTGGAACGATGGGTCAGATTTGTTAGGGTATGAAGACATTAAAGGAGAGTTTCGACCAGGTCCCCTTACAAAAGTAGTACTCGCGGCGGAACAAAATCCAGAATATCCATATTTTGTTTTGTTAGATGAAATGAATTTAGCGCGTGTCGAGTATTACTTTAGCGATGTTTTAAGTGTAATGGAAAGTAGAAGGTGGGAGAATGGAAAAATTGTGTCCTCGAACCTTCTTTCCAAAGAGGTAGCGAGAAGAGAGGTCACCTTTCCATCAAACGTTTATATCATCGGAACGGTTAATATGGACGAAACTACTCATCCATTTAGTAAAAAGGTGTTAGATCGGGCAAATACGATTGAGTTTAATCGTGTGGACTTGTCACATCTTGAATTTTTAAAAGAGCTCGAGGAAGTTCATCCAATTACATTAAAGGATCAAGCTTTTTCTGCGAAATATTTGCATTTAAAAGATGTTTATCAGGAGTATCCACATATCGTTGAGCAAGCAACGAATGAGCTTGTACAAGTGAATCAGTACTTGCAGCCACTTGGGGCTCATGTTGGTTACCGTGTGCGGGACGAAATTTGTTTTTACCTTGCCTATGCTGAAGAAGGAAATTTGATGACATATAAAAATGCGTTTGATCACTGTCTTCTTCAAAAAGTCTTACCGAGAATTTCTGGAAGTGATACGAGGGTACAACGGGCATTGGAACAGCTGTATATGTTTTGTACAGGTGCTGAATTACATGAGAATTACGAAGATCTAGCCAATTTTTCCTATGCCAAATATCCGAAAAGTGCAGACAAAATTTTAGAAATGTTAAGGAGGTTAACGGACGATGGCTTTACGTCCTTCTGGATTAGCTCATGAGGATGTAGAGCTAGTCCACATTGAAACTGAGCTGTTAACACTCGTTATGAAAGGGAAGCCTTATCATGAGCGGTATCAAGGCCTGAAGCAATATCGAAACATGGATGTTCACGAACAAATGGAATTTTCGGTCGATGGGGAAGGCATTCAAGAAGTAAAAGTATTTGATGTAGATCAACAAACATTAGTCGACTGGTCGTATCATCGGCCAATCTTTTTTGAAAACGGAATTTACCAAGTCATCGTCTCTCCGAAAGTCGATACAGAATTGTCTTTTTATCATGAACATCCTTCTTTAAGAAGAGCGGTAGACAAAGTAAAGATCGGACAATCCTATGTGTTAATGGGAAATCTCCAGTTTCAAAATGAAGTGGGGCTATCAACCTTTGAAATTAGAAATGAAAACAAAACTGTGTTAGAGGTCACAATTGAAATTTTTCCAACGAAATTAAATTACAAAGAAGATTATCTCAAACTATTACAAGAAGTAAACGATGAAATTTATAATCTCGCCTTTCACTTTATCAAAAAAACGTATCAGCGGGCCAAAGTAAAGCTGGAGGGAGCCCCATCTAGAAGTGAATTTTTTCGCTTAATGGACGTTCATTTTCACTCTTTTATTCAAGCGATCAAACGAATCGAACAGCAGCCTCACCACCAGCTTGTAAAAACTCATGTCAAGGCGAGAGGGGATCAATTAGGACGTCTCGATCAAAAAGGAAGACATTATTTGCGAAAACGTTCGCAGCTTTTTCGAGATGTGCCCAATGGTATTGCGATCCATGACCGTCTCGTCATGCCTGTTTCCGGATTAAAAATCAAAAAAGATCTCACGTTTGATACGTTGGAAAATCGTTTTGTCAAATGGATGATGAACCGATTAATCGATAAATTAGCGGATTTACTAGAAAAAATACATTCAAAAAACAAGCGCTATGAGGTTGAGCCTGATCAGGATCTAATCGAAAAGCTTTCAAACATGAAAAGAGAATTAGAAAAGAAAGTAAATAGTTTCTTTTGGAAAACGATCGGGATACTCGATCGCTCTGTCATGAGCCTTGTATTGCAAATGGCTCCTGGCTATCGCGATGCCTTTCAAATTTATTTATTAGTGACAAGAGGTCTTGCACTGCATGGAAAACTGTATCAAATGTCCGTCAAAGATGTCGCGACCCTTTACGAATATTGGACGTTTTTGAAATTAGGTCAAATCTTAGATAAAAAATACAAGTTAGTAAGTCAGGATATTATTCGTGTCAATCGAAACGGTTTATTTGTCAACCTGGAGAAAAATGCTTCAGCTACACGAATATATAAACATCCGTACACAGGTGAAAAAATTATTTTAACGTATCAAAAATACGAAGGGAAATTACCAACCATCCCGCAAATCCCGGATACAATGCTATTGATCGAAAAGAAGGGAAAGGATTACACATACAATTATATATTTGATGCAAAATACCGTATCGATTTTGCGATGGAAGGGAGCAGCTATCATCGAAACTATCAGCTTCCAGGACCAACAGAAGAAGATATAAATACGATGCACCGTTATCGAGATTCACTAGTTGTCCGCCACCAAGGACCATACGAACGAACCGCTTTTGGCGCTTACGTTTTATTTCCTTGGTGGGATGAAGACAGCTATCAAGAGCACAAGCTTTATAAAAGCATCAATGAAGTCAATATCGGCGGCTTGCCGTTTTTACCAAATGCTACACGCTTAGTAGAACAACTGATCGAACGACTAATTGAAAAAAATCCTGAAGAATTACAAAAGGAAGGAATCCTCCCAAGAGGAACGATCGAGGAATGGCAATCTTCTCTTGAGGAAAAGGTCCTTGTCGGTATGGTCCCAAGAGAAGAAAACTATCGGGTGCATCTTCAGCATCGATTTTACCACATCCCTGTCAAACGTCTTAATAAAGGCTGGCAAGAAGCTAAATATGTTGCCCTTTATCCGAAAAAAGGAGCTGCACCGACAAACGGTGTGACGTGCTACGGAAAAATAACCGACGTCCAATTTGTGAAAAGATATGAAATCACCGAATTACCGAAAAACAGTGCAGAAGAATATGTCAAATTCGAAATCGAAAGCTGGCATTTTCTCAAAGAAATTATTAAACCCGTTGGCTATGGAATTTCTGTCTACACAATGACAACCTTAAATACCTTAAAAGATGCGAAAGAATTGCCAGAGCTTTTCATGAAATCGAACGAAGAAGTCACCTTGTGGAGAATACTGCGACGACTATCGGATCGAATCCGGTTTGATTTGGATGACAGGTACTTGGACAAAGCTTCGAAAATAAAAGCGTATCGAATCAAAGACATCGTGCTAAATCTTGACTATGATCAAAATATCTTGGCTATCACGAAAGAGAAAGAGAATGTAAGAAAAATCGTGAAGCTTGAGGAACTGCGTAAACAGCCATCGAAAGTGTTTAAGGAAATTTGGAAGATGATGGGGGAGGGCTAGGTTTTTGAAGGAAACCTGGTCCTTTTAATGATTCCTTTGTTGCCTTTGAAAAAGTCGCTTTTTTGAGAACTCTCCTCTTTCATTCCTTTTTTAAGTGCTTATTCAATAGGGGGAGCGTTTATAGGGGCATTCCTGTTAGAATACTTTTTGGAGTGTGAGTAAAATGTTTGTGGAAGAAATTCTAAGAAGTTCCCCGATGAGGGAATTGGGAACATAGGTTCGTAATCCCCCCTCATCGGGGCCGCCAAGCGAAGCGCGGTAGGATCCCAAGCAGGAAACATGAAAAAAGGACTCTCTCCCTGGTAAGATGATTATTGCCACACCATCAAACAAGAGGAGAGAGTCCCATGAAGATTCAACAACATCTTACCACAAATACGTTGACATGGAGATTTGTTTCGATCCCTGCAAAACGCCTTCGCCGAGCTGTTTACGGCTTTGTTGGAGGACATCGACCGACAATTGGCGGAAACCCGGGACAAGCGCCGGTACCACTTGAAAGACAAATGACGCACCACGATTCAAACCCTGTTTGGCGAAGTTACCTTTGAGCGAAACTACTATTTAGACCGAGAACAAAACCGTTACACGTTTTTGCTTGACTCCTTTATAGCGTTTGATGGATCACAGTCAATCAGCCCTTGTCTAGAAGAAAAAGCGGTGGGATTGGCTGTGGAGTGCTCTTCTTATCGCAAAGCGGCTTGTACGCTTGCCCAGATGGTCGGGTATCCGGTGATGAGCCATGAGGCGATCCGCCAGTTGGTGCTCGAAGCCGAAGCTCCGCTGCACTGTCCGGTTGACCAGCGATATGGACGGGTGCTGTTTGTGGAGGCCGATGGACTGTTTGTTTCTCGCCAAGGGAAGGGAAAACGGGCCAAGGAAGACAAGATCCTGATCGTTCACGAAGGGTGGAAGCGCAACGGCTCACACATCGAATTCGTGAATCAGCGCCATTACGTCCATGAGGGCAAAGGGGAGGTGTGGGAAGGCTTCGAGGAATTTTTGATGAATGAATATGCCTATGATCCTTACCGGGATCTTCTTGTCATCAACGGGGACGGCGCTCCATGGATTACCGCGTGCCGGGAGTATTTCAAGGGACGGGTCTGCTTCCAATTGGATCGATTCCACGTGGCGCGTGAGTTGCGCCAATGCCTCTCGGGCCATCCACGGTGGCAGGCGATTCGGCAAAAGCTGGCGAAGCAGGATGAAGAGAAGCTGCTTGTGGAACTGAACAGCGCCCTCGGCACGCTGGGGGACGAAGCGAAAGAACAACAGCTGGCTGCCTTGATCCACCGGATCGAATCGATGCCGGGATGTATCCGCGATTACCGGGAATGGCTGAAGGAGCAAGGAGTCGACCCCATGGGCATGTATCCGATGGGACGCGCCGAAAGCGTGATGGGCCAATTGGCGTATCGGGTGAAATACCGCCGCAGTTGGACAGACAAGGGGCTCAGAGCGTTTTTCCAGGCGATGATCGCCCGGATGGATGGGATTCGTCTTTTCGGACGTCGTTGGGGAGAAGAATCGTCGCATCCGGCGGAGGGAAACGGCATCCACCAAACAAACGATCGTGAACAAGGCGAAACAACATGTCCGCCGTCTTCTTCCGGAGGTAACGCGGAATAACGTGCCATATTTACAGCAATCGTCCGGGACACCAATCTATCATGCCCTGTCTGAACTCAAGGGGTGGTAAAAAAAGGTATACATATTCGTCCATCATGGCAAGGTATGAGAGTCCGAAAGCGCTTACGGATGAAATTCAAAAAAAGGTTCGCTAACCTATGACTTACATCTGTTTTCAGCGAATCAAAAAAGTTCCCACAAAGTCTTGACTGACTCCTTTTTGGAAAGACTTCGGATAAAAAACTCTCGATATGAATCAGAATGAATCAGAGTGGTACAATCGGTGAATTGCTCTTAATTTGGGTATCAAGGAGGACTATACATTTTACATTTCTTAAAAAAGAACATTAATTTAAGTCGCTGATTAAAAGCAGGTTGTTGGGATGGATATTGAGAAAAAGGTATTATGTCTGACTTGTGGATGAGCGAGGAAGGAAGGCTGAAAAAGTCGTTTTCCCTTTCTCAATCTAAAGAAAGATTTAAACGATTTTATCAATACACTGAGATAGTGGCGAACAGTGACAGGACTGTTCACCAATTACCAAGATTACGTACGAACCAATTTTGTTTGTTCTAATTTACATTCATTAATGTACTAATAGATGATGTTTATTTCAGCATATAGTCCCAATGGTGTAATAACACTTATGCCGGACTCATACTCATTAATTTTCCATGTTTGAATATCTTCAAAGTGATTATAAATTTCATCAATATATTCTGAATAAACATCTACATGAAATATATTTTCAACTACAGATTTTTCAATTCCAAATTTGACTTCTAGCCCATATAATGAATTTTCACTATTATCTTGATCAGAATAATCAATTTTAAATATCATTTTTGTTAATTTGTATTCTTTTTGGTCAATAAATACACTTGAAAGAGATTCGATTTCTTCCCTAGTTCTCTTTTCAAATTTATCTTCTAGTCTCTTATTAAGTGCAATTGCATTTGCAATTTTAGGAAAACCAAGCAAATGAAAATAAGTAGCTAAGTTCCCTATTAAAATAGTTTTTATTAAATCTTCGTTTTCGATATGTCCTAAATCTATTTCAAATTCAGGATCTTCGATTCTTAACAACGCTTCTTCTGGATTTCTGTATTGTGGAACAAAAAGTCCTACAACAAGCCTTTGATCAATAAGACTACAAGGATCATTTACATTATTCTTTTGTATTCGGCCAGTCTCAAATTGCCTTCTCATAGAGTCTATACTAGATTGTGTTCCTTTACACTCGAATATATGGAATCTCCCGCTTCTATCGACTCCAATAAAATCAGGTGATTTTCTTGGTCCAGTTTTCCCTCCTGCTGAACCTAATGAAAAGTAAGGAGAATGACTTACTAAGTAATTAGTTGGGATTATTTCAATTAGGTTTAAAGCTTCTGTTAGAACACATGATGAAAAGCCAACTCCCCAATCATCACTCAATATAGTTTTCTGGTGTGAATCAATTTCCTCCCATTCAGGTTTCAATCTTAGCTCTGTAGTAGTAGATATGGCCGGAAAATATCTTAACCACGCCCATATATCTCCTAGAGTGAAGCCATAACTCAAAGGAGGACGTGTTCGAATTGCAATATGAATCATTACTAAAAGTATATTAATGTCTTTTTTTCCAGATAGTTTAGCTAAACTTATAGGTGGACTTTTCCCATTCATAGTCCATGTTGTAGAAACAACATCAATATTAATTTTTTTCCTAATCATTTTGTCACCTCTATATCATCTGTTTCTCGATTTCTTTGATTTTTTTTCTAGTTTGTATATGACTAAAATATGCCTGTTATAATGGCAATGATACCACCTAATACAGCTGTTCCGGCAGCCATACCACCTTCAGTTGCTATAGTTGCTCCAACTCCAAACCATGTCAATGTTGCATTTGTTACAGCTTTACCATATAAAGATGCGATGGTTGTTCCTATAGAAGCTATTCCAAAGGTAGAAACTAATATCCAAGCCCCAAGTGCAGAGCTAACGCTGGCTGAAATCCCCTAAATAGCATTCATTGCAATTACTCCAGCAACTAATGCTATCGTTAATTTTATCAAATTTGATTTGTTCGACTTCGTTACCAAATCTTCTATATAACTGTACTTGAGCAAATTTACTAACATAAATTTACAAATAAACATAAAAAGAGACATGAACCGATTCCTTGGTTAGAATAGATGTGCTACCAAACTACCCAAACAAGGAGGTTCATGTCTCTCGTATGGATAGATTAGTACATCATCAAGACATTTACAATACGTTATCTTCTCTTGGATTGGTTTTTTATTAGAAGTCAGTAATGAACCATCTCGTTCATGTCATTGATAGAATGATGACAAAAGGGTTCTCTGGTACACTGGACCGATCTTCACGAGTTAAGTCCATCATCCGAGGCACCGAACAACATAAACCATTTTTTGCATAAAGGTGTGTGGGACGAAATGCGACTCCTTCAAGTCATACAACAATACGTTCGTAAACAGATTCATCGAGTAGCGAAACAAACGAATGAGCCGGTTTTCCTGATGATTGATGATACGATTTGCCAAAAGACAAAGCCCTCGTTACAGGCTAAGTCTCCTATTGAAGGGTGTGATCATCATTTTTCATACATTGAAGCAAATTCGTATGGGGCATCAGGTAGTCTGGATGGTGAGGCGTTGTGCTCATCGTGCGTTCCCTTATGCCTTTGCCCGTTACGAAATTAGTAAAATCGCTCTCGCACGCCAAATGATCCAATCGCTCCATGGGGGGAATCACCGTGTCTATGTTCTGTTAGATTCTTGGTATACATCGAAATCGCTCATTGAAACGTGCCTAACGAAAGGATGGTATGTCATCGCAGCATTGAAACCAACAGCATCCTGTATCCACAAGGAATTCGTCCATCCGCCAAAGAATTTGCCCTTTACATCAATGTTTCCGATACCCACCTCGTGACCGTGGGAGGGGAAACGTATCGAGTGTATCGCGACGAATGGGCATTGAACGACATTCCAAATGCGGTGGTATTGTTTTATTGGAAAACTGATCAACCGATGACGAGCGAGCATTTGCGTTGTTTTTTGAATACTGTAAATTATCATTTTATCTCCGCATAAAAAGCCTTCTTTTTTGCAAATTCCTTCGGGATGTTCTTCTCCCCTTTTCTGAAAGAGTGTGCTA
>NZ_VISS01000052.1 GCF_007827555.1 Aeribacillus composti | reverse complement strand
CCCACAAAGGCAACCACCCAAGATATGCGATTGTCAAGGAGCGTATCGGACTGGAAATTCGATAAAAAAACTTTCTGAAACTTAGTATACGAGGAGGTAATGTTATGGAGAACCCTAATGAAAGATTGGATTTAGATGATATTTTAGCTATAATTGAAAAACTTTCTGAAGAAGATGCAAAATCATTTCTAAAAATAATTTATGGGAAGCTTGGAAATTTTAAATATTCTACAGAAGACATTACAAAAGAAAATATAATCAATGACATTGAAACAATTTTTAGTGAGAAAATACCTAAACTTTTGCAAATAAGAGAAGAACAAAAAAATAAATCTACATAATCTTTATGTAGATTTTTTCTTTTAAACTTAAACTGTAGATGAGTAAATCCCATTACATTTATTACCATCTTTAAAAAGAAAACAAAAATACCCTAATGCCACTCGTAACTGGTTTTTAATGGAATCTAGTGGCACTCCTCGTTGGGCTTCGTAATAAATAAACTCAGTGAGATTGTGAATTTTTCTCGATCTTACACTCGCAAGACCGGTTGAAAAATCACTTGAATGTTCTGTCATGCAATAGATATACGTAAATTGTACGATGGTCCAATATCGTTTAATGGCTCGCTCATGTCGGGGCTGTCTAATAATCGATTTTCCGGCTTATAGACGCCCTTTAATGTTTTAGAAATTTGATATATCAATGCTTATGATGTTCCGTTTTCAATGGATTTTGACTTTCTGGACAGCCCCTAATGTTTCTTTCGTTTGCCGAAAGTAGCTTTCGATCGACCAGCGTTTCGCATAGTATTCAAGAATAGCCTGATCACTCAGTTTTTGTGTCTGTACTTAAAAAACAACGCAAATGCTCGCTCGTCATCGGTTGATCGGTTTTCCAACAAAACAATACCACCGCATTTGGAATGTCGTTCAATGCCCCTTCGTAGCGATACACTCGATACGTTTCCCCTCCCACGGTCACGAGGTGGGTATCGGAAACATCGATGTAACGGGCAAATTCTTTGACGGATGGACGAATTCCTTGTGGATACAGGATGCGGTTGGTTTTCAGTGCTGCCCAAACGGGTTTCTCCCGAAAAATTTTTTATTGCCGCAAAAAACAACAGTTCTTTTGTCAGTTCAAGTCAGAGACGGCATGTGTAAAAACGCTTGCATCATATGTCAATTCCTAGTTAAAAAGACTCTGTTTTAGCCCCTGTTTTTATATGGGCTTTATGATGTTTTTTCAAAACCTTTTCAACATTTGTCAGGTGTGCGAGCATTAAATGCTGTGCTTCTTCCGCGTTTTGTTGTTCAATTGCTGTAAAGATGGCTTTATGCTCTTGAAAAATTCGTTCTGCGGTTACTTGCTCTGAATAAAGCCAAATTTTTCGTGTTTCCCGCATCGTTTCAACAATCATGTCGGCTACATTGTTCATTAAGCTTAATAAAATGGGGTTTTGCGTAGCGGCTGCGATCGCTTTATGAAACTTCCAATCCGCTTTTTCTCCTAATTCTTCATCGTTTATATGGATAAGCATTTCGTCAAGCGCAGCTTTCATATCATGGAGATTTTGCTCCGTCCGCTTTGCTGCAGCAGTAAATGCAGCACCGACTTCTAATATTTTTCTAACCTCTAATAAATGTTCAATATCTTTCATATTCATTAACGCCGCTGTCGAAAGAGAAAACGTGAATGACATGGGATCAAACTCTTTTACAAACGTTCCTTCCCCTTGTTTCATTTCAACAATCCCCATTGCTCGTAATGCGCTTAATGCTTCACGAATCGCTGCACGGCCGACTTGAAAATTTTCAGCAAGCTGATGAACGGATTCCAATTTTTCTCCTGGTTTTATTTCTCCTTTTTTAATCATATCTAAAAGGGCTTCCGCCACTTCTTCATAAAGCTTTCTCGGTTTGATTTGTTTATATTCCATTTGCTTCACCCCAAAGTTCAACTAAACAAAATGAAGTCCAAAATATCGGTACATTTATTTTACTGGAAAAGACTTATAAAAATCAAAGTGTTGGCGAAAAAATAACAGCGTCTAACCATAAACTTTTTCTTTTTTGACAACTTTTTTGGAAGGAATCATAGACCTGTGTCTCCGAAATCGCGCAAATGACTGAATGAAACTTCATCATAAAAAAAGAGAAATTTGTCTAAACTCTTAAACAATGCTTCATCCGTTACGAACGTCTAATATGTAACTCACTTTTACTGTACCAGTTAAAATGACAAAAACACTCGACGAATATGCTTTATAGCTGTAGACTTGTTAAGGTGATTGATAGAAACGGAAAAGAACGCGTACGAAAAACTTATCAAAAGGGTGAATCCCTGCTTCTTCTTATTTGAAAAGAATATGTTACAATAATGTAGAAAATCGCTACTTCTCAATATCCATTATGAAAAAGGTGTGGAAATATGAACATCATTGTCAGTTCATTAAATGCCAAATACATTCATATGAACTTGGCTATACGTTATTTAAAAGCATATGCCGAGCCAGAATTTCAAGTTCAAATGGCAGAATATACGATAAAAGATCCCGCGATGAACATTGTAACAGATTTGTTTCGAAAAAAACCGGACATAATCGGTTTTAGCTGTTACATATGGAACATTGCAGAAACAATCAAAGTGGCGAAAATACTGAAAAAAATAAAGCCGGAAACCATCATTGTCTTTGGTGGGCCTGAAGTATCCTATGATACGAAAGAATGGCTTGAAAAAATCCCAGAGATTGATTTTATTATCGTAGGAGAAGGGGAAGAAACGTTTAAGCAGTTTTTGCGGGAAGCACATGGAAACCAAGAATGGGAAAACGTGAGCGGTTTAGCTTTTCGAAAAGACGGAGCAGTCATTGTAAATCCGCAGAGAAACAAAATTGATCTGCGAATGATGCCGTCGCCTTTTCGATTTGAAGAAGATGTGCCACATCTTAGCAAACGGATTGTTTATATTGAAACGAGCCGCGGCTGTCCCTTCAACTGCCAATTTTGCTTATCTTCCATTGAGGTTGGGGTTCGTTATTTTGATCGGGAGAAAATCAAGGAAGATATTCGCTATTTAATGAAAAACGGTGCGAAAACAATTAAATTTGTCGACCGAACGTTTAACATCAGCCGGAAATATGCGATGGACATGTTTCAATTTTTAATTGATGAACATGTTCCGGGCGTCGTGTTCCAGTTCGAAATAACTGGCGACATTATGCGCCCGGAAGTGATTCAGTTTTTAAATGACAACGCACCGAAAGGACTTTTCCGATTCGAGATCGGCGTTCAATCAACAAACGATTTCACAAACGAATTAGTGAAACGGAAGCAAAACTTCGCAAAACTGTCCAGAACGGTGACGATGATCAAACAAGGCGGAAAAATAGATCAGCACCTTGATTTAATTGCCGGACTTCCTGAAGAAGACTACAACTCTTTTCGAAAAACTTTTAACGATGTGTTTGCATTAAGACCTGAAGAACTGCAGCTTGGTTTTTTAAAAATGCTCAGAGGGACTGGTCTTCGAATTGGAGCTAAACATTTTGGCTACGTGTATATGGATGAACCGCCATACGAAATTTTAAGCAACAACGTTCTCTCTTTTGAAGATATTCTCAAAATTAAACAGGTGGAAGATGTTCTTGAGAAATTTTGGAACGACCATCGAATGGACGCGACAGTAGAATATTTAGTAGAAGAAGTGTTTGAGACGCCTTTTGATTTCTTTCAAGAATTTGGCGCCTACTGGGATGAACGCGGATGGGCAAGAATTGGTCATCAGCTCGAAGATTTGTTTCGAAGATTATTTTCGTTTATTCAAGAACGCAAACGAGAACATTTGCCAACTGTTGAAGGGTTTCTGAAATACGATTATTTGCGCAATCAGAAGCAAAAGCCGCGAAAGCCATGGTGGGATGAAAAGCTTAAAAAACAGGAGCAATCAGCAATCTATCAATTTATCCTGTCCAACCCTGAAATGCTTGGAAAAACCTTTTTAAATCTGTCTCTTTCGGAAAAAGATTTATATAAGCATACGGTTTTAGAAATTCTTCCATTTAATCCTGAGCTGTATTTGCAAAAAAAGATATTAGTAAAAGAGCCGGCAATTTTGTTAGTTTATTACAACTATAGCGATCACCAGCCGCATATGTTTTCTTTTCCGTATACTGCGCTGAAAAAGGTGAGGGAAGCTTAACATCCCTCACCTTTTGTTTTTGTTTTTCTTTTGTTTTCTTCTAAAATATCGTAAATTTTCGCAGCATTAAAATCTCCCAGTTCATTGCCAAATTCCAAATCTTGTTTCACATCTTTTTTGTTCTTTACGTTTTTATTATGTTCCATGTGCTTTCCCCTTTTTTGAATTTCGGTTAGCCCCTTTCATCGGGTCTTCATCTGTATAGGATGCTGAAAATTCTTTTTCAGGAAGGCTTTCTGTCGGTGTTTTGCTCGTTTTTTCTGCTTGATTATATGCTTGTTTCCTCTTCAATCTGCATCCTCCTTTCTTTTTTATCTTTTTCAGAAACAAACCATTTATTCAGCTGTTTCTATAAAAGATGGAAAAAGGGATGTGCTTCCATATGGATGCCCGATCGTCAATGCTTAAGTTTTTTCTTGCTCCGCAAGGGTATTTTGTGCTTCTTTTATAACGGGTTAAGCGGCAATTTTGATGCTTTATACTTCAAGCTATTCGGCAATTTTGGACCGTTTTCTGTTTTGCAGCTAAAAAAAGTGATGATTTAGCACTTTGTTTGCATAAAAAAAGAACCGCTCTTATTTGGCGTAATTTCGTAAAACTGCCAAACAATGAAAGAAGCGATTCATGACAACACTGAAATTCGTTTATTCTATTCATCTTCGCAATGGATGGTTGACCTTTTTTACTTTCTAGCTTTGAAAATATTTTTTACTTTTGAAACCACGTAATGGCTTCCTCCGCGATCTTCAACACGTTCAATCATCATCGTTATTAAAAGATCTTTTTTATCCGCATCAACAGCAACAAACCAACCGTTTTCCTGACCTTTTTCTCCTTTTGCCGCTTTCAGCTCTGCCGTTCCTGTTTTTCCAGCCAGCTTCAATCCTGGAGTTCGAGGTTTATATGCCGTTCCGTTCGGATCCTCCACCACTTGAATCAAATCTTGAAAAATCAAATTCGCATGTTCCTTTGAAACAACATGGCTTTTCCAATTGGATGGTGTCTTCTCTTCTTCTTTTATTAATACGGGCTTAATCATGTTTCCGCCATTAATAAATACTGTAAAGGTGTATGCTAAATGCAGAGGAGTGATTTGAATTTGTCCCTGTCCATATCCAGAATCGGCTAAAAGCACTTCATTATCCATACCGTTATTTGCAATTTTCGATGTTTCAACAGGAAACGGAAAATCAATTTTTTCATGAAATGCAAAGGACTCTAGTCCTTTTATAAATTTTTCGGCTCCAATATTTAAAGCAGCCTGGGCGAAGTAAATATTATCTGAATAGGCAAGAGCAGCGCGCAAATCAACTTGTGTTGCAGGGGATGGAACCCGCTTAATATAATAATTGCCCCAGCTCCCGTCTTTTTGCCAAGTATCTTTTGGAATGGAAATCTTTTTATTCGGATCAATCGTTCCGGTATTGAGCCCAATCGCTGCTGTGAGCGGCTTTAAAACAGAACCAGGTGTATACAAATTTTTGAACTTAGCCATAAACGGTTTATTCGGATCATCTTTTTTCTTCTTGTATTCCGTCAGAAAATCGTTCGGATCATAGGACGGCGCACTGACCATAGCCAGAGTTTCTCCGGTTTTTGGATTGATTGCGACACTTGCACCGGAATCAGTTGATAATTCTTTGTAAATATTTTGCTGAAGATCAGCATCAATTGTAAGGTAAATATCGTTTCCGTTCTCAGCTTCTTTTTTGGCGATCACTTCATCTGTTCCTTTTACTTTGATGATCCAGCCTGTCGTTCCGTGCAGCTCATCTTCAAAAACTTGCTCCAATCCAGCTGCGCCAATTTGCTCAGAAGAGCTGTACCCTTTTTCCTCATATTTCTCAAGCTCTTCTTTATACATTGACCGCAAATAGCCAGTCAAGTGGGCAGCGCTCTCGCCAAAAGGATACATTCTTCCCGTTACATTTTTTTTCTTAACGGAAGGAATGGCTAAAAGTTTGTTGACAAGCTCTGTGTCAGCCGGATTTACGATTTTCAGCGGGACGAATGAGTCCTCCTTCACCCAGCCTTGGGATAATTTTTTCTCAATTTCCTCCTTGGAAACTTCAAGAAGCTTCGCTGTTTGTTCCAAAATGGTTTCTTTTTGCTCCTTCATTTCTCCCGGTACTACACCGATTTCAAACAACAGGCCATTGATGGCAAGTCCTTTTCCATTTCGGTCAAAAATCTCCCCTCTTTCCGGCGCGATCGGCTGGATGGAAATTTCTTCTCCCTCATCAAGCTGAGGAAAAATAAAGGAAGGATTCCATTCAATTCGCCAATCGTTTCCATTATCGGTTTCTTCTTTTTTTAAAACGGCTTTGTTTTCAAAGCTTATTTTCCCCGCTAATGTTTCCATTGAAACAGCAAATGGGAATGTAATATTTCCGTTTTTATCAGGCTTTATTTCTTCTTTCGGTTTCTTAAAGTCGATTTTCAGCTGTTTCACACCTGAATCTTGATAAATTTTTTCATAGCGGGAAACAAATTCGTCTTTTTTGATATTTTTTTTCACATTGGCAGTCAATTGGTCATACATTTCCGAAAAATTTTGGTCTCTCCAATTGACAACAAAGTCTGCAAAACGATCCTCCGGCTCTGGATCTTTAGAACATCCCGAAAAAAGCACCAGCACGACAAAAACACTAAAAAAAAGCTTTCGAATCCGCACAAAAATTCCCCCTCTCCCCTATGATTTTATGACAATTCTTTTTTATCCAATAATTACCCGCTCTTTCGGATAATGATAATTGGCTTCCTTCCTCTGTTTTCCAATTAAAAAAATAAACGATAAAATGCCGATCCGACCAATAAACATCATGATCATGATTATGATTTTTCCGATCGGACTAAGTTCAGATGTAATGCCAAGCGAAAGCCCTGTTGTTCCAAAGGCTGAACAAACTTCAAAGATAATTTCCATTAACGTAAACCGTTCTGTTGCAGATAATATGACAATCGAAGTTAAGCACAAAATAACAGAAACTGTCATAACGGCAATTGATTTTTTTATATCATCTGGGTGTATTTCCCGTTTAAATACTTTCACCGTGCTGGAGCCTTTTGCAAAATGAAAGGCAACTAGCAAAATGACTGCAACGGTAGTCGTTCGAACACCGCCACCTACAGAGCTTGGCGAAGCACCTATAAACATAAATATGGACATAATCAGCAAAGTCGTCTCGCTGAACATGCTGACATCCATTGTATAAAGCCCTGTGCTCCTTGTGGTAGCTGATTGAAACAGAGCATAGAAGAAAGATTCGAGAAAACTTTTATCAGATAAATAATTGCCTGATTCTATTAGATAGATCAGGATTGTTCCAATAACGACCAATGCGAAAAATGTCACAGTTGTCAATTTTGTGTACAAAGAAAACCGGTATGTCCTTTTTGTTCCAATTGTCAAAATAAAGTTTTTTGTCTCAATCAAAACTGGAAATCCGATAGCTCCCAGCGTCATTAAAATAATATGAACCATTTGGACAAAATAATCATGTGCAAAAGGTACGAGCGACGAACCGCTTATATCAAAGCCGGCATTCGTTGTGGCGCTGATGGCAGAAAACATGCCATGCAAATAAGCTTCCTTCCATTCCGGAAAATATTTTAAATAATATGTGCCTAATATGATGGTGCCGATCAGTTCAATAATCAAAATCATCAACATAATTTGCCTCATTAAATTTACAATGCCGGACAAATTCAATTGATTTTGATCAACCATGATCAACTGACGTTCCCTTAAGCCTATTTTTTTGCCTAAAACGAACCAAAACAATGTGCCCAACGTCATGATGCCGATGCCGCCAATTTGGAGAACAATCATTAAAATAAAAATCCCCGGAACGGTAAACGTATCAATGATTGAAACAGTTGTCAGCCCTGTTACACTTACTGCACTAACAGCAGTAAACAATGCATCCAAAAACGTCCATTCGGCATCCGGTTTGTGAACAAACGGCAAACTGAGCAAAATGACCGCAACAGTGATAGCTAAAAAATAAAAAATAGCAAGCATCTGAGCTGGTGATAGTGAAACTAATCGATTACGAATATTTACTAGCATCCTTGTTCAATCCTTTTTTTTACTGCTCATACTATCATAAAGAAAGTACAAGTTTTTTTAAAGAGGTTTTTCCAATTTTGATCATCGAAACTGAAAAATTTGTTATTGTGCCAATTTCTACAAATTCATACTCAAGAAAAATTTATCTGAACTTATTAATTCCATATAAAATGCTTGTTTTTTTATATCTTTTTATTAAAAATAAGGGTAGGCTGTTTAATAAAGGGGGATGTTATGGGAAAAATTCAATTGCGTCGTTCCGTTATGGTTCAATTATTACTATCTTTAAAAAGAATACACGAATTATCCCCTGAAGAAGTGATGAAACAACAATTGCCCTCTGATCAAACAAACCAAATACCTGGCTTCATCAAAAAATTGAGCAAACAAAGAGACAAAGGAGAGCTTGGACTGTCAACGAATGAAATCGTCATCTTAGGAAATTTTTGCGAACTAACTTCCTTGAAATCAACTTCCGTTCAAAATTGGGTCAAGCGTGATATAAAAGAAATCATCGGTCCTCCTGAACTTGGAAAAAAATATTCGGTCGAACAAGCTGCTTTATTGTTAATTGTAAAAGATTTAAAAACCATATTCGACTTTGAAACTGTCCGTTCCTTATTGATGAAAGTTTTTAATACGATTTCCGACCGGAATGATGATTTAATCAGTCCGTTAATGTTTTATAAATTATATACAGATGTGTTGGAACAAGTAAAAAATGTCGAGATCGACAACAACCGGCAGTTTGAAAAAAAACTTTTCGTACAAACAAAAAGGCTTCTTCAAAAGCAAACTTCTTTATCGGAAGCTCAAATCGACAGCATTTGCCATGTGACGGTTGCTGCGGTATTGGCTGTTTTAACGTATCATTTTCAAACAAGGGCAAAAGCGTTCATTGATAAAGAAAGCGAATCGAAAAAAATAGATAATAACTAACTTTTAGATCGGGAATTGCGGTTGTGCAATTCCCGAACGTTATTTTCGGGCTTGACTACTTTTAGCCGAACCTTTTATGTAAAATTCGAGAGCCCTCATGTCTTCAAGCAATTCCTTTTTCATTCGTTCAAAAGCTGTATAACGTTCGTATGTAAAATCCATTTTTTCTTCCATCATCTTGACCATTTCATGAAAATGGTTTGAAATTCTTTGTAAGCTATTTTCCATCATGTTAAGATAAACATCATTTTTTTGATGATTCAAATAAGTCCCCTCCTTATAGCAGCCAATACCTATATAATAACAAAGAAACGGCAAAGGGCAACATTTTTAAGGGAGCGTGAAATCACATAGAAAAGTTAAGAAATGTGGCAAGAAAGATAAGAAAAGAGGGATTTCTAATTTTACAATTGCAGTTGTCGCAGCACAAGATAGAAATGGCAATATGATTGCTCGAAAAACAGGAACAGGGCGTGTTAAAGCCGAAGAAATTGAACTGTGATAGGTGAGTTTATTCACCTTCCGCTTTGCTATGCACTGATACAGCAACGAATTATAAGAAGCTTGCCAAATTGAAGGGGGTGTTGGTCAATGAACGCCAAATGCAACGTGTTAAGGAAGGAATTTATCATATTCAACACGTTAACAATTTCCACAATCGCTTGAAAAGTTGGGTGGAAAGGTTCTAAAGGGTTGGAACTCGTTATTTGGATCACTGCCTTTATTAGTTCCGTTGATTAATAAAGAAAGGATTTAACATTTGATAAACGTGTTAGAGCAAATGCTTATTTCAGCTTGTCAAAAATCAAATTATACAACTAAGAAGTGCATAATAAAAGACCTCAAAGCACTCTCCTTACTTTAAGAATATTGATGCGGCTATAAAACCTATTATGATCGCAAGAATAAGTATTCCAGTACCCTTCCAACCTAAACTACCTACTAAATCAGCAAGGTTTCCAGTTTCAGCTCTATTAAACGCATCGTTTATATTTCCAATTGGGTTTCGTATTAATTCTTCTCGTCTTAGTCTTTCTCTTCTTCTTCCAGGTGTTTCTTTGTCTTCGCTCATTATCACACCCCCATTTTTGTAATACTAACATATGTTCTTCATACTCTTTACATAAATCTTACCTTAAGGTTTATAACATAATTTTAACACATTATGGTAATTTAACAAATTTTCATATAAAAAATCTTTTAGAGAACAGCCTTTACTAAAAATAAACAATGAAATGATCAAAACTAAAGACGCTCCGGACCATGTAAAAATGATAAAAACATACTAACATTAGTAGTACAGACCTAGGCCAAGGTTTGTGCTACTATTTTTTTATAGTAGAAGTGAAGGAAGGTCGAACATCCCCTGG
>NZ_VISS01000051.1 GCF_007827555.1 Aeribacillus composti | reverse complement strand
CTTTAAATTCTGCGGTATATCGGTTTCTTTTTTTCATGGTATCATTATAACTTATTTATCACGCTCATGTGTCTCACCTTATGGGAGCATTATATTAATAACTTCTTGAGGCTCTTTACTTTCCCCACTAATTATGGAGTAACCAAAATTCCCCTCAATTCCGCCGGAACCTTAACATCCCCAACCCCTTCCATGGCGAATCCTATTTGCCGGTCAGGGTTCGCATTTTTCAGATTTGCTATGGCGTTGTCTACGAATCGGCCGACTTTAGGCGCACCGTTTGCTGCGCCGGTTTTCAAATGCTGCAGTATTTCTAATTCATTAGCCTCCTACTCGATGTTTAGGGAAGCTAAAGCTACATAGTGAATAACCGTGAGAAAGAAATTTTATATGTTTTTCCAGTTTGAAAAGTTCGTGAAATTTTTCAAACTGTGGGAAAATGTTCAAATGGAAAGGATAAGTCCCGACATCTTGCCAAGTTATTGTTAAAAATTAGATTTTAATATAACTTAATTGTAAGCGCTGACAGTTTATAGTTGCAACTATAAGCACCTTGACATTTTTGCTATGGCAATCATCTTTTGCATGAAATAACAGATCCCACAAATTACTTCTTAAGTATTGTTATTTAATTGCTAGTAAAGGAGTGGATCAAGGATGATGCAAAAAATCCAACGGTTCGGTGGGGCGATGTTTGTGCCAGTATTATTATTCCCATTTGCGGGGATACTTGTAGGTCTCACAATTTTATTTAAAAACGGGGATATTATGGGTTCTTTGGCTGATCCAGATGGAGCATGGTATAAATTCTGGACGGTAATAGAGGAAGGTGGATGGACAGTATTTAATCAAATCCCGTTGCTTTTTGTTGCCGGCATCCCTATTGGATTAGCGAAAAAAGCACACGCGAGAGCTGTTTTAGCAGCACTCGTAACCTATTTAACTTTCAATTATTTTGTAAACGCTATTTTAACGATTTGGGGGGAAAATTTTGGTGTCGATTTTAGCCAAGAAGTTGGAGGAGTGAGCGGGTTAACGGAAATTGCCGGTATTAAAACTTTAGATACAAATATTATCGGTGCGATTGTTATTTCTTCCATTGTTGTTTTAATCCACAATCGATATTTTGACAAAAAACTACCAGATTTCCTAGGTATCTTCCAAGGAACATCCTTTGTTGTCATTGTTTGTTTTTTTGCTATGTTGCCTCTTGCCTTGCTTACCTCGTGGGGATGGCCGATAATTCAGAACGGAATTGCTTCTTTACAAGGGTTTTTGGCTTCCTCTGATGTATTAGGGGTTTGGTTGTATACATTCCTTGAAAGAATCTTAATTCCAACGGGGCTGCACCATTTTATATACGGTCCTTTTATCTACGGCCCGGCAGTTGTTGATGGCGGAATTGCAAAATATTGGATGGAGCATTTATCGGAATATGCAACAAGTGCTCATTCATTAAAAGAAATGTTCCCGGAAGGCGGTTTTGCTTTGCATGGTATGTCCAAAATTTTTGGAATCCCTGGCATTGCATTAGCGATATACGTAACAGCAAAACCTGAGAAAAAGAAAATCGTATCAGGTATGTTGATTGCAGCAACTTTAACATCTGTTGTAGCTGGGATCACAGAACCGATAGAGTTCACATTTTTATTTGTTGCTCCTCTTCTATTTGCTGTACATGCATTTTTAGCAGCTTCTATGGCTGCGGTGATGTATGCGTTTGGTGCAGTTGGTAATATGGGTGGTGGATTGTTAGAAATTGCCAGCTCCAACTGGATTCCGTTATTCAAATACCATACTTCCACTTATATCACTCAGTGGATAATTGGATTGGCATTTACGGTTATCTATTTTTTCACGTTTCGTTATTTAATTGTAAAGCTAAATGTAGCTACCCCAGGTCGTGAAGCAGATGACCAAAAAGAAGTAAAACTGTATACAAAAGCAGACTACAAAGCTAAAAAGCAAGCAGAAAATAAAAATAGTGCAAATAAAGAAAATGCTTATTTTGTTCAAGCTAGTGAATTTTTAGAAGCTCTAGGCGGATCTTCTAATATTGCCGATGTAACAAACTGTGCTACAAGACTCCGCGTAACAGTAGTAGATGAATCAAAAATAGCGCCTGATAGCCGATTTAGATCAGCTGGAGCCCACGGAATTGTTAAGAATGGGAAAGCAATTCAAGTGATAGTCGGTTTATCGGTTCCACAAGTAAGGGAACAATTTGAGAATTTATTGAGTGATTCTAGCAAAAAACAATATAAAGAAAACTGAAAGGCTCCACATTTACTTGCAAATTCTAAAATGTTGTTTATTTGACAAGCGGGAAAATTCCCTTCTTATGGGAAATAGAACTGAACTTGAGATAGCGACCAGAATGGTTAAGAAATATTGTTTTCATACAAATGAATTGTTATAACTTGGATGAAAGAGGATATTGCATTAAAGGAGGAAACCTAAAAATGAAAAAATTCTCGGTATTAATTGCAGGCGGGGGAAGTACTTTTACTCCAGGGATTGTTTTGATGTTATTAGATAATTTATATAAGTTTCCAATTCGGAAATTAAAACTTTATGATAATGATGAGGAACGTCAAGCAACAATTGCAGGAGCTTGCGAAATAATTCTCAAAGAAAGAGCTCCGGAAATAGAATTTTTGGCAACAACAAATCCTGAAGAAGCCTTTACAGATGTTGATTTTGTCATGGCGCATATTCGTGTAGGAAAATATGCAATGCGTGAATTAGATGAAAAAATACCTTTGAAACATGGTGTAGTTGGTCAAGAAACATGCGGGCCAGGTGGAATTGCATATGGAATGCGTTCTATTGGAGGAGTATTAGAATTAATTGATTATATGGAAAAATACTCTCCTAATGCATGGATGCTCAATTATTCCAACCCAGCAGCGATTGTAGCTGAAGCGACGCGCCGTCTCCGTCCTCATTCGAAAGTACTTAACATTTGTGATATGCCTGTCGGGATTGAAGAACGTATGGCGCGAATTTTAGGGTTAAAATCTCGCAAAGAAATGACGGTAAGATATTATGGATTGAACCATTTTGGATGGTGGACGGATATTCGCGACAAAGAAGGAAATGATTTAATGCCTAAATTAAAGGAGCATGTTGCAAAGTACGGGTATGTTGTCAATGATAGCGGAGACAATCAGCATGTTGATGCTAGCTGGCAAGATACATTCTTAAAAGCGAGAGACGTATATGCATTAGACCCAGATACGTTGCCAAACACATATTTAAAATACTATTTATTCCCGGATGAAGTAGTGGCAAATTCTAACCCGAATTATACAAGAGCAAATGAAGTAATGGAAGGCCGTGAAAAATTTGTTTTCGGCGAATGTAGAAAAATAATTGAAAATCAATCCACAGAAGGCAGTAAACTTCATATAGATGAACATGCAGCATATATTGTAGATTTGGCGCGTGCCATTGCTTATAACACTCATGAAAGAATGTTGCTTATTGTAGAAAATAAAGGGGCTATTTCCAATTTTGATCCGACCGCAATGGTGGAAATTCCATGCATTGTCGGCAGCAATGGTCCTGAACCGCTATCGATCGGGGAAATCCCGCAATTCCAAAAAGGATTAATGGAACAACAAGTATCTGTGGAAAAGCTAGTGGTAGAAGCATGGATAACAAGGTCTTACCAAAAATTATGGCAAGCAATAACATTATCAAAAACAGTACCGAGTGCAAAAGTTGCTAAAGAAATATTGGATGATTTAATTGAAGCAAATAAAGATTTCTGGCCTGAACTTCATAAAGATGATGTGGTAGTGAGCGAATTTTTTTAAGATGATCGATTTTATCAAACAAAAAGTACAAAAGGGTAACAATCTTTTGTACTTTTTTGTTTCACTCCTCCTTCTGTTAATGAATAATTATTTTTTGCCAAGCAGCAGACTTACACCTTTTTTTCCTTTAAACTAAGTATTGTAGTGTTCTGGCATTACATTTGGCTGCTTCCGAAAGAATGTAAAGGATAATAATCCAGTACAGTTCCATATAGTTCTGCCAGCGAATTTATTCGCAGTTAACGGCACGGCTATTGGAGATGACAAGAGCAAACATAAATTATTTATTGAAGGAGGGGATATGGCTTGAGATTAGAAGAACTTATTAATAAACATTATAAAAAATTAAATGAGACAGATTTACACATCTTAAAGTACATTATGAATAATAAAAATACTTGTTATTCGTTAGGGATTAATAATCTAGCTGAAAAATGCAATGTTTCCCGCTCTTCAATATTGCGGTTGGCACAAAAATTGGAATTTAGTGGATATAGTGAATTCCGAGTGTTCTTAAAATGGCAAGGTCGAGAGGATCCGGTAGAAGAAAAAAGCGGTGTAGAAATTTTGCAGGAAGATCTTCATGAAACAATCAAATATATTCAAACCAAAGATTTTTCGGATGTTTGTGAATTGATATATAATGCCAATCAAGTATTTGTTTTTGGGACGGGCACTGCACAATTACATTGTGCATTAGAGTTGCAAAGAATGTTTCTGCCGCTTCAAAAGTATTTGAATGTTATCCACTCTCAATTGGAGTTTGAAATAATTGTAAAGGATTTGCAGAAAAACGATGTTGTGATCATTTTTTCTTTATCAGGAGATACACCAACAATTTTTCCTGCAGTGCAAAATTTAGTTGCCAAAGGAATTCCTTTTATCTCTATAACAAATTTAGTAAATAATCGTTTGGCTAGAATGACTCCGTATAATTTATATGCCAGGAGTTCAAATCTCGCAAGCCATAACGGAACAAAATTGAAAACATTTGCCCCTTTTTTTATTATTGGAGAAGCTATTTTTAGCCATTATGTTGACTACCTGAAAGAGAAAAAAGAAACAATTGAAAGGGCGGGAAAAGATGAAGACGCATAATACAACGTGCCAACAAAAACATTCGAATGATTCCCCTTCCATATTACAAAGTTTGCGCATTTTTAAAATATCGGTCATCTTTTTTATACGTCCCATTTCTCTTTCTTAATTATTTATATATAATGTCGCTGCAGGCAAACCAACCTTTTTTTGCTCAAGTAAAAGAGGATCCTTTCATTAAAATTTGTTTGTGTTTGCCATGTTAAATCTTTTTTTGGTGTATTGACAAGAATGGTGTTGTCAGATTTATAAAACAGATCCAGTTAGAAATAGGAAGGTTGGCGATTTCATTATTGCTGGTTGAAATATATTTGGCAGTATGTTGCTTCTTTTAGCTATTAGCAAATACCGGAAAGCACATAAAGAATTAATAAAAAATAGTACGTTGAACCGGAAGGAAAAAGGAGCAAATTTAAGATTTGTCGGCAGTACCATTATTGTTGGATTGCTGTCTGTTCTTTGTCTTGTCTTTATTATTAAAATACAATTTTCATAAAATTATTATAGATAGAAAGAAGGAATTAGTATGTTAAAAAAAATATTTGCGAAAAATCCCAAAACTATTATAGAAGAAATTTTTTCACCTATGTATGGCGAAGTAATTTCATTATCAGAAGTACCGGATCCCGTGTTTGCCCAAAAGATGATGGGGGATGGGATAGCGGTTATTCCTAAAGACGGAAAGGTTGTGTCCCCTGTAAAAGGACAAATTATTCAAGTATTTCCTACTAAGCACGCAATAGGTATTCGAACAAAACATGGGTTAGAAATATTAATTCACGTTGGACTAGATACGGTTGAATTAAATGGTGAAGGTTATGAAGTAACTGTGAGTGAAGGGCAAAAAGTAAAAATTGGAGATCCCATAATGAATGTTGATATAGAATTTATTGAAAAAAATAATAAAGAAATCGTAACGCCAATTATTATTACAAATAGCGCTGAAAAGACTGAGAAAATAGTTGTGCGGGAAGCTGGTGAAATACAAAGGGGAGAGTATATATTGAAATGCTATGTTGTAAATTAGGGCAATTTCATTCTAACATCCGAAATACCGCGAAAAATTTTGCGAATCCCCTAGATGATGCACATTCTTACCAAGCATTTGTGCATTTTCCAAATATATTTCTGTAAAATGATGCAAGTTATTTTCTACAAGAAGAAAATTCAGAGTGTTGCAGTATATCTTTATCAAAATTTTGTATAAATATACATATATGTGATCTATCCATCAAGGGCTTGACATGGATCCTCTGTAGCCATGATTCTTTAGCCAAGCGCCAGCTTCAACAGTTTTGGCAAAACCAAAAAAGGTTATCATGGCTCCTCCTCCATGTAAAGCTCCTTTGCATATCACTGCATAAGGATTTTGCAATTCTCTGCACTTTTATTTTCAAAAAACAAACCTATTGTAATTAAGTTTATTATAATCTCCCTGTTCTCCGTGTCTAATTTTTAGACTAACATCACTCTTGGGCTTTCTTCGACTTTCGTAATTTGACACCCACAATATATTCCATGCCCAGTTCACGAATTTGATCTAAGTTGGCTTCACTAACCATTCCGCGGTCTCCCACTAGAATGACTTTCTGAATAGGATAGCGCTTCTTCAGATCTCCAACCACCATGCCAAATGTCTTCGTATCATGCATGTTTCCAGGGAAGACTTGATGCCCAATCGGAATCCCTGTTTTGGTCATTAATAAGCCAATCACGACTTGTTTTCGATCTCCACGATGATCTTTGGAGTAACCATAGTGAGCCAGCAGTTCGTCTGCTTCCTCTCCTTCGAAATAGGTGCTTGTCGTGTCGTAAAACACGATATCTACTTCTAATGAGGTTAAATCGGTTAAATGTCCATAAAGTTGTTCCTCAATTTTTTCTTTTTGTTCACTTAAGAAGTCTAATGCACGATAGTAGTGATGGAGTTGAATGTCTGAAAGACCTTCTGCATAAATCGTGTCGATCCATTGTTTGAAGATATAATGCTTACTATTGGGATCCATGAGACGGTTTAACACCATAGCAAAAATGGCTTCGTCATACTGAGAAGCAGCCTCGGAATCATCCATGATTTTACGTAATAGCCGACCAAGCCCTAACTTTTCCCATACCTTTCGGAACAGATAAACCGGCCCAAACTCTTTTGTCCAAAGCACGGAGACAGAAGAAGAAGAGCCTTGCCCGTGAATTCGGTCAAAGTAACGCTCTGAAAATTTGGCTAATCCCTCGATTATGTTATCGACAGAGCCATTCTCTAATAAATGTTCTAACCTCCCTAGATTACTAATTCATGTTTGATTTTACGTGTACCATAGTTTTTGCGGCTTTTCTGGAAAATTTCCAGAATGGCAGCTGTCAGTTCATCTTCTGCATTACTTTTTTCTTTTACTTCGTAATAATAGGTACTTCTTGGAAGTTGTAGGACATCGCACATTGCTGATATCGAGTATTTGTGTCTGTTATTCTTGATCACATTTACTTTTGTCCTAGTATCAGCGCGGCTTGCTTTAAACTATCATTCTCCATCAATAAACGCTTGTTTTCTTTTCGAAGCTGGATCAATTCATTTTCTTCTGGAGAACGATTGTCCTTTTCCTTAAATGAACCGGATGTTTTGCTTTGTTTGATCCATTTGTCCAAGGCTGAAGGCGTTAAATCATATTCACGAATAATATCTTTTCTTGGTTTCCCATTTTCATAAAGCTTGACCATTTGAGCCTTGAATTCTACAGTGAATGTTCGTCTGTTTCTCATTTTTAAACTCTCCTTAACTGTGGTAGTGTTGAAGTAGACCACCAAAACAGTGGGTTTGCGACGAAACTTGACATGGAGCCTCTGCGGGCATGCTTTCCCAGCCAAGAAGTCAGATGATGTGTTCATCTGTCTCGCCGACAAGGCTAGCATACCCGCCACTCCAAGTAAAGTTTCTAGTACGGATCCTTTATGTTTAATAAGCAGTATACCCAAATTTGGTGTTTAGTCTACTTGACCTTAATTTTATTGTCCAGTTAAGTGTAGCCGATTCAATCAATTATAATTCTTTTTAGAGTATTACTTAACCAAGTTGTGTCCATAAATCTATACTACAACTACTTAGTTATATTATTTCGGTATTTATTGTTTTACTTATATAATAAAACCAAGTCTTATATCTTCAGATGATTATGTAAATGCTTTAGAAATGGGTATTCAACCAGAGGAAGGTAGTCAATATAATGTTGCACCATTTATAAAAAACTTTATAGATACTTATGTATTAAAATTACATCCTGAAATAAAAGTGTTTTTAAAAGATCAAGTGTATATGAATTTTGATTGAGTGAATAAATATTTTAATTTAAATACCATCATTAGATTAGTGTTTCCAACAGCCAATGGACCAACTAGCAGTTGTTCTAGATGCATTGCTAAATGTGGCACTTGCTGACCTAGATAAATAAAAATGGAGAAAAGAGAATCGGTGTGAATTCAAATTCTCTTTTCTCCTTATTTTTAAACTAGTTTTGTCCGAACAATTCCTAAATTAAAAACATAACTGCAGCTGCAATCGCATCTCCGATTGGAACAGCATATGATTTTGGAACTCCCATATTAGAAAGTGATTGTTGAAGTATTGCACTTAAACGGGATTGTGTATAATCCTCAAGTTCGTTAATTTTCTTTTGTGCATCTGCAATACCTTTTGCGATTTTACTGCTATTATTCTTTAAATATTTCGCTGTATCAGCATCAAGATATTTTGTGATTTTTGATAATGCAGAACCACCATATCTTACAATTTGTTCGGCTACTTCTAAGCCCATTTTAATTAGCCATCCTGTTTTTCCTGCAGCTTCAACCTCATCCCCAATTTCATCGTCAGTAGTTACTGAATTTTGGATGTATTCTTCAGTAACAACTGAATTATTACTTTGTTGACTTTTTGGAGCTGCAAGACTAGCACTTGGAAGAGTGAATGTTACTAGTAGTGAAAATACTAATAAACATGCAAGAAATTTTCTTGACATTAAAACCACCCCTTCAAGATTATTACAAGATTATTAAATTATGAGTTTATAATCCCATAATTTGTATTATTTGTAAACTATTTTTAATTTTTACTAAATTTAATTGCCTTCGGAACATCAATAATCCCTTTGCCATAAAGTTTAGGGTTTCCAAAAGGTTTTTTAGATTTTAATAATATTTTTCTTAACTCCTCTACATCAAGATTAGGTTGACACTCCAATACTAATGCAGCGACACCACTAACATGTGGAGCAGCCATAGAAGTTCCGGTAGCTAAAAAATATAATCCACTTTGAACAGTTGTATAAACGTAATCTCCAGGAGCTGATATATCTATTCGTTTTCCTGTACTAGAATAAGACGCCCTTTCTCCATTCTTATCTACTGCCGCTACAGCAATTACCTCGTCATATGCTGCTGGATACGTAACAGTATCCACTTTTTTTGTTCCTCCCATATTCCCCGCAGAAGCAACCAACAATATATTATTTTCATATGCTTTTTGAATAGCATTTCTTAATACACTATTATCTATTGTTGTTTGTAAGCTAAAGTTTAGTATATCTATATCATTTTCAATAGCCCATTCTATACCAGCTACTACATCGCTTATTGACCCTTTTCCGTTTGATTTCAAAACTTTAATTGAATATAATTCCACATCTGGTGCAACACCTATAATTCCATAAGAATTATCTAAAGCTGCTATAATTCCAGCGACTTTAGTGCCGTGTCCATAGTCATCATAATAATTCCCATTATTACCCACTATGTTGATTCCACCGCTAACTTTCAAATCTTTATGAGGATTTATCCCTGAATCTATAATGCCGACTTTAACATTTTTACCAGTAATATCTATTTGATGAGCATAAGTAGAACCGATATAATCAATATTCCAAGGAATCAATTGTTCTTGAGGATCAATATCAATGAGCCCCCAATCAGTTTCATAAGCTTCATCAATTTCCACTTCGACATCTAACTCTATACTTACGATCTCGTTATTATCTTTAATTCTTTGTATAGTTTCTGAAGAAGCCTCTATTAATACTGAAGATGAAGTATTAAACTGCCGAATAATTTTTCCCTCTTTTTCTTTAATGTAATCCGTATCCACTTCTTCTTTAAAAGTCACAAAATATCGTTGCTCATGGTTATTATCAGCAAATGTTTTGGGTATATTAAAAGTAAAAAATATTAGTGACATTATAATTACAAGTAGCATCTTATTATTCATTTTTTACATCCCTTCCAATTTAATGTAAAAGTAGTATATCGTTACAGTTTTTTTGTTATATAATAATAACCGATAAAAGAAAAAAATTAAAGGAGGAGTATGATGTTTGAAAATAAATTAGCCGATGAAAATGCGGTAAAGCAATATGATGAAGTTTTAAAAAGTATTGATTCTTTGACAGAAGATGAGGCTAAAACTGTATTAAAACAGATTTATATGAGATTAGATATTGTTAAGAACGGAAACAAAGAATATAAAAGCGAACAATGTGTAAAAGATTTAATATCCCAATTTAAAGATTTTGTTAGAATTGAAAAAATAAAAAAAGAAAATAATAAATAAAACAAATAAAATTCGCATAATTTAATAACTCAGCTTTCGCAGTCCAAAATCTTGTTTAAATGCTTGATGTAAATGGTTTTGGGAAGTACAAAATTATCATTTGACATTTTTTAAAACATAA
>NZ_VISS01000050.1 GCF_007827555.1 Aeribacillus composti | reverse complement strand
TGATATAGATGGTTCCCCATTTGACAACTCCGATACGAAAAAAGAAGGAGTCAGTCGAACGTATAAAGGATTTGACGGTTTTACACCGTTGTTTGTGTATGCAGGGAAGGAAGGGTATCTCGTTCATGCCGAGTTGCGTCCAGGGAAACAACATGTGCAAGACAACATGCCCTCGTTTTTAGTCACCGCTATCCGTCGAGCTCGTCAACTGACTTCATCTCGTCTGCTTGTTCGCATGGATGCAGGAAACGATGCAGAAGCGAATGTGCACGTATGCCTAAAGGAAGACGTGGACTTTGTCATCAAGCGAAACTTACGCCGAGAATCGAAAGCGCTTTGGTTCCAGATCGCTTCGCAAAAGGGCAAACGTGTCGATGATGGACAAAGCGAAGGAGTACAAACCTATGAGCTATGCCTTCCACAGAAGGCAGCGATCGATGGAAACACGTATACGTACGTTCAAGTTACCCAAGTGACGGAACGGACGATGGAACGCAATGGACAGCTGATGCTCGTTCCTGATTATGAAGTGGAAAGCTATTGGGTGCGGCTCAAAGGATACGAGCATGTTCGAATGAGCGATGTGCTCGCGTTGTATCATGACCATGCGACATGCGAACAGTTTCATAGCGAACTGAAGAGCGACTTAGATTTAGAGCGGCTTCCATCTGGGAAGATGAAAACGAATGCGCTCGTGTTGGTCATGGGAGCCTTCGTTTACAATCTTCTTCGTCTGATTGGACAAGATCTATTAAGCGATCCGAGACATCCGTTGCACCACAAAGTGAAACGCCGCCGCATCAAGACGATTATTCAGACGGTGATCACGATGGCAGGGCGACTCGTCCGTCGATCACGACAGATCTGGATGAAACTGACGCGAAGGAGTGGCTATAGCGAGCCCCTACTGAACGTCTATCAGAAATGGAGAGAGGTAAGATAACGAACGAATGTTCGGGAACTGATGTCCAACGTCACTCCCTGTGCTTTTTTGTCTATTTTTTTGGTTCGTATACCTAAAAAAGAGATTTGTTCCATTTTCGGAAATAGAGATGACATAGGTCATAAGCATAAAAAGGGTTTTATGGATTATCAATCCATCAAAATTACAACAAAATCAAAGTCGATTTCAATTCATCACGGATTCAGGTAAGAATAATGAATTCCAGATATTATCATAATTAGCATCTGTATATGTCTTCTCAAAGTCATTCCAAATTTCAGGCTCCAAGAACTTTTTTAAGCGTCTTCCTTTCTAAAAAGAACTATTTTCCACACCGATAATTTCTACAAATTAAAATCAAATCCTTTTTCAACTAACTGAAGTTTGCCATCACTTATGACACGGTTCTCCGTATTTCATTTCGTTATGTTGGATAAGAACACTAAATATCAAATTTACGGTTACAGAGCCATTTCACAATTTCAGGATCATTATGTGAAAAAAACAAGCTCTTTTTCGTATCTAACGTAGCAATCATCTTCATATCCTCCTGGCTTAATTCAAAGTCAAAGATATTGAAGTTTTCGATGATTCTTTCTTTATGAACAGACTTTGGAATCGCAACGATTCCTCTTTGCGTCAACCAACGTAAAATCACCTGAGCAACGGATTTATTATACTTTTGAGCTATTGATACTAAAACTTCATTTTGGAAGATGTTATTTCTTCCTTCAGCAAAAGGCGCCCAAGACTCTATCTGAACATTGTACTCTTTCATAAGTTTCGCGCTTTCTATTTGCTGGCAGAAAGGATGTGTTTCAATTTGGTTTACAGCAGGAACTACTTCATTATGAATAATCAAATCTACCAGGCGGTCCATCTGGAAGTTACTAACTCCAATTGCCCTAATCTTTCCCTCGCGATACAATTCCTCCATAGCGCGCCAAGAGCCATATACATCACCAAATGGCTGATGAATTAAATACAAATCCAAATAATCCAATTGCAATCTTTCCAGTGATTTTGCGAATGCTTTCTTTGTGCTCTCATAACCGGCATCCTGAATCCAAAGTTTTGTGGTAACAAATATTTCCTCTCTTGGCACGCCACTCCGTTTGATTGCTCTGCCAACCGCTTCTTCATTTTGATAAGCGGCGGCCGTATCAATGAGGCGATAGCCGGTCATCAAGGCGTCATATACACATTGCTCACATACATCTAGATCGGTAATCTGGTAAACGCCAAAGCCTAAGATCGGCATCTTGACGCCATTGTTCAACGTAACTGTTTGCATATATATACCTCCTCTATTTCTCATGGAAAACCTCTTTGCATCTTTCATTATGCCGCAACTACAAAAGAGACCGGTATCACAATCATCGCAAATCATTGCCTAATCCTCTCACAACCACTTATGCAGCCGATGAATATGTATTAGAATGAAACTAGCAAGAATAAAAGCGAAGGAGGATTTTATGTCTGAACAAATTTATCAACAACAAAACGAACTGGCCAAACTCGTTGAGCGCCATACAGGGCAAGATGGGGTTCACGCAACAGCGATTCCTGCTTTATTTTTGTTCCGCCAATCGGGGGTGACGGCTCCGAGTCACGGCGTTCAACGCCCTTCTTTATGCCTTGTTGTCCAAGGGAAAAAAGACGTCTGGCTGGCACAGGAACGTTTTACTTACAGTCCTACCCATTATCTTGTGGCATCCGTTGACTTGCCGGTTATTGCCCAAGTAGTAGAAGCAACTGAAGATGTGCCGTATTTGGCGTTGAAAATTGAATTGACGCCTGGGGAAATTTTAGGCATTTTAAGGGATGAGGAAATTGGAACCGGCCTGAACGGACAAGCTAAGCGGGCGATGTTTGTCAGCCTGATTGAGCTCCCTTTGCTCGATGCGGTAATAAGACTCGTTCGTTTGCTTGACACTCCGAAAGATATTGACGTCCTAGCTCCTATTTATACGAAGGAAATCTTGTATCGCGTTTTGCAAGGGCCGCATGGAGATGTGCTGAAACAAATCGCAATCGAAGGGAGCTCTGTTTATCGAATTAGAGACGTGATCGAATATATTAAACAAAACTATAATCGACCTATTCGAATTGAAGAGTTGGCAGACATTGCCCACATGAGTGTTTCTTTTCTTCATAGACACTTTAAAGAGGTAACAGCGATGAGCCCAATTCAGTTTCAAAAACAACTGCGGCTCCAAGAAGCCCGGTGCTTGTTATTAACTGAATCGACCGATGCCGCCGATGTCGCCTTTCAAGTCGGCTATGAAAGCCCCTCGCAATTTAGCCGCGAATATTCCCGCATGTTTGGGCTGCCTCCAAAAGAGGATGTCAAGCGTCTAAGAGGGGATTGTACGAAAAGGGCTAATGCATAGAAAAAGAGAAGCTAGCCGAAACATCTTCTGTTCTCTCAAGGCTAGCCTCTCCGCTTTTCATTTGCCAAAATGATACATGGTCATCCAATCCCATTTCGCTCCCCGAATCCTTAACAGACTCACTTCACCTCTGGCTGATTATGCCTCCTCGTGCGCCAGAGAAGTCGACAAGTCACAGTATGCGTTGATCTGTTCTTGGAACTCGGCGGTCTTCCGCTCAGCTTCGGCGATGGCGTCAGTACCGGCGATAAAACGGCGTGGCGGTTCCTCTTGGCTAGCAATAGCCACTAACGCCTTGGCCAGTTTAGCAGGATCACCAGGCTGTTTCCCATTCATCGACTCCCACCAAGGCCGCAGCTCGGCATTGCGTTCGGTGTAGTCCTCGATGCGCAGCGCTGCCCAAGTCGTCGATTCCGGCCGCAAAAGCTCAGTGCGGAAAAAGCCCGGATTGACGATGGTCGTCTTGATGCCGAACGGTTCGACTTCGAAACGCAGTGACTCCATCCACCCCTCGAGGCCAAATTTCGAGGCAGCATAAGCGGAACAATACTCGTAGCCGACAAAGCCCGCGGTCGATGAAATGGAGATGATGTGCCCCGAACGTTGCTTACGCATCACCGGCAGCACAGCGCGGGTGACGTTCATCGGGCCGATGAGGTTGGTGGAGAGTTGATGCCCAATCTGCTCCGGTGTCAGTTCCTCGAAGAAGCCCCCATAAAAGTTAGCGGCGTTGTTAACAAGCACATCGATCGTTCCAAATCGGTCAACCGCTGCATTGACGGCGGCCTCAGCATCTGCAGGATTCGTAACATCTAGCTTCGCAACGAGCAGATTTCCGGTCTCGCCGATAGCCTTAGCCACCTTTTCGGGATTGCGGCCGGTAGCAACGACGTTGTAGCCAGCGTCTAGGGCGGCTTTGGCGATCTCGACGCCCATGCCGCGCCCGGCACCAGTAACAAACCAGACTTTCTTGTTAGACATATTTCATTCCTTCCTTTCGAAATAATGATGTATCAAGGCTTTGCGTCCTCTCAGAGGTGCACTCCTTTTTTACGGATACGTTTACGCTATTTCATTAATTATGCGCTCTCAAAAATCAATATTGATTGAATAAACAACATCTGTTTATAATTATAAAAAGAAATCGAATGCGTTCAAATCGTTAAATGAATGGAATTCGTTGATTATTCAACAAATCAATGAAAGTTATTGATTATCTTTAGGAGAGGTTGGTGATTTCAACATGGCCAAAGTCGACCGCAGAATCATCAAAAGCCAAGAAGCCATTAAAAAAGCCGTTATCGAACTGATGGCGGAAAAACCGTTTGACGACATTACGATCCAAGAGATTGCCGACCGGGCCAATGTGAACCGGGGAACGATTTATCTCCATTACACAGACAAATACGATTTATTGGATCAACTGATTGAAGAACATATGGACAATTTACGGAAGCTTTGCCGCGAGGCTTCCGATCTGACGTTTGAGGAAGGAAACTATATCTGGTACGAGTACTTTGAACGCCATCGTCTATTTTTCTCGACGATGTTATCCAGCAAAGGGGCACCACATTTCCGCAATCGGTTTTTACAGCTGGTCATCGAAGAATTCAAGCCGGAAGTCGATGTATCTGGCGGGAAAAATCAAGGATTGCACGAAGAGGTGGTGTTGCAATTTTTCGCTTCCGCCGTCGTCGGGATTGTGGAATGGTGGTTCAAAAATGGGATGCCGCTCCCAGCACGCGTCATCGCCGAACAAACGGGACGGTTATTGGATCGGAATTTAGGTTAATCTTGGAATAACGGATCGATGCGGACATTTCCGGTAAAATACTCTTCTTGTCCTTTAGAGGACGGCTGTGCGCCGTTACGGATAATCTCGATGTTTTCCATTTTTTCTCTCCTTTCCGACGGATGCGTATTTCGCCATCACGATAATGTCGACATGTCGATGACAAAGCGGTAACGGACATCGCTGCGGAGGACACGTTCATACGCTTCGTCCACTTGGTCAGCGCGAATCACTTCAATTTTTTGCACAATGCCGTGCTCAGCGGCGAAATCAAGCATCTCTTGCGTTTCCCGAAGGCCGCCGACAAGGGAACCAGCGATGCTGCGGCGGTGCATAATTAAGGAAAACACATTGTACGTATCCGGGTTAGCTGGCGCACCGGGTTAAGTCCAAGATTTTGTGTAAAAAGAAACGGCAAAAAGTAGTTTGATTTTTCCAAGACCTAAATTTGCTAGACCGAAAGCGAATTTTTACACAATAATCAGGAGTTGATCGTCTCAAAAGGTTGTTGATCCTAACAAAAACACAACATATTGTCACTAAATGATTACTTAATATGCGTATACATTAGGAAGAAGAAAAGGTGTCCTCCCTTGTGGAACACCTTCCGTTTCACCCTTTTCAGCCTGCTCATTCTTCGTTCAGAAGGGAACGCAAACATTCCGAAATAATCTGCAAAGCCAAAATCAATCTGTTTGGTATCTATCGGTTAACTATATATATGCTCATTGAAAAGTTAACCTGCGCATAAGCGGCGCCCACTCCGGTTATACTGCTTCTAAGGAAAACCATAGAAAACATCCATGAGCAACTTTTGCTCTCCACCTAGGCATGAAAATCTCCCTCTCCTTCCCATAATGAAGGATAGGCGCAAACAGTTGAACAGAACGTTGTGCTTAACAGTGGCCTGGACCCTGTGTAGAAAACTGTCTTGAATCCACTGGGTGCCCCACCCATTGTCCGCCCTTTCCCCATGAAGTCGGAAAGGTGACGACGCATAGAAAAATGCCGCATGTCTCCCGTGGATTCGCTGTTTGCGCACTCAATCATCGAAAAAGCCGATTCCGTTGAGCATCACGTCATCAATATCTACTTTTCTCCCGCTTCCTTGAAACATATCTTCCATGATGTTCCAGTCATTATGCGTCTTGCCTCCTTATTGAAAGAGATCGATCCACAGAAAACATCATCAATTTGTTCCTTTTCTTACAAAAACATTAGATTGAGGCATTAATATAAAAAATAGCACGAAGACAGCATGCTATGTTTGTCCTTATTCCAGCCAGAAGCAACATCACGATAAAATTTTTCATTATGAAAGGAGCATGAACATGGGAGAGTATATGTTGGAAACCCATCATTTAAGCAAAGCGTTCGGCAAACAACTAGCGGTAGACAATGTATCGATAAAGGTCAAAAGAAATACCATTTATGGATTGCTTGGACCGAATGGAGCCGGAAAATCCACTGTTTTAAAAATGCTGACAGGACTTCTGCGTCCTACAAAAGGGGAAATTATGATAAATGGCCATCCTTGGAGCAGAAAAGACCTTAAAGATATCGGTGCGCTTATCGAATCACCGGCTCTTTACGGCAATTTAACGGCCTATGAGAATTTACTTGTTCATGCAAAATTACTGAATTTGCCTGACTCAAGAATAAAAGAAGTGTTGAAAATTGTTGGTTTGGAAAATACAGAAAAAAAGAAAGTGTCTCAGTTTTCCTTTGGTATGAAGCAGAGATTGGGTATTGCCAAAGCACTTTTAAATCATCCCAAACTTCTTATTCTCGACGAACCGACAAACGGACTTGATCCGCTGGGTATACAAGAATTGCGGAAACTTATCAGATCTTTCCCAGAACAAGGAATAACTGTAATCTTATCAAGCCATATTTTGACGGAAGTAAAACAATTGGCGGATTATATCGGCATTATTCAAAACGGAAAACTTAAATATCAAGGAGAAATAGATGAAGACCAAGATCTAGAAAAACTCTTTATAGATGTGGTCAACGGATTATGAAGGAGGCTGAGAATAATGCTGAATATGATACAGTCTGAACGTTTAAAATATAAGCGGACTTTTGCCAAAAAACTCGTATATATTGCTCCTTTTTTCTTTGTACTGTACGCCATTATTACCATGCCTACGATTAATTCAGAATATAATTATTTCGAATACACCGTATTTAATTGGTGGCCGTTAATATTTGCTCCGTTAGGAACGTCATTGATCGCATCGCTTTCAGCAATGAGAGAAAAAAAGTCGGGGAACTATAGATCCTTACGTTGCTATGATATTAGTATTATACGCATATGGTTCAGCAAAATCATTGTAATTGCCTATTATACATTGCTCTCAACAATTGAATTCATTCTATTGCTAATCATATTAAAATTCATTTTGCCCAACAGTATTTCATCAGCAACTGTCGTCATATTGGCCAGCCTTACCATTTGGATCACATCTTTAGCATACATTCCTATAGGGTTGTTTTTTGCAGAACGATTCGGAATAGTGATTTCCATTATTGTAAGTGTGATAGGGATTGTATTAGGAGTAGTAATGGCTTCAGAATCGTACTGGATGTATATTCCATGGAGCTGGGGAATGAGACTGATGTGCCCAATTGTGGGGGTTCATCCGAACGGAGTTCCTTTGGAAAAAGGAAGCCCTTTATTGGATCCTTCCGTTATTCCAATGGGAATTGCCATCTCCATTGTCATTTTTCTTTTATTGTCTTTTGCTACAGCATTTTGGTTTTCGAGAAAAGAGGTGAACTGAAATGTCTTTTCTGCAGGTTCTGTCTTCCGAATGGTTAAAGACAAGGCGTACAACAATCAGACTGATCGTGTTTGTAACGCCGGTCATTTATCCAATCTTTATGTTATGGTATTTTTCCAGATACAATGATCCTTCTTCTTGGCAAGTTAAAATATACGGAGGCTTTTTTGAGGTATTGACTGTCTCTTTACCTATTATTATCTCGCTGCTTACCGGTTTGATCTCATACCAGGAAGAAAAATCGGGAAGTTTTATGAACTTGTTGACCGGTCCTGTTTCAAGAGCGAAATTTTACTTAGGCAAACTTTTTCTGCTGATTTTTGCAGCAATTGCGGACATATTCTTGGCAACTTTCCTTATGTTGTTAGGGATGAGATATATATTGAACATAGACAATATCCATTATGATTTGTTTTTGCAAGGAGCGCTGTTGTCTGTTGTTGGCTCACTAATTCTTTTTTCCATGCATATGCTTATCAGCTTTGCATTCGGTATGGGTGCATCTATAGCGATCGGAGGCGGAGGATTCCTTATTTCGGCTATCATCGGGGCAACTGTCTTAGGAGATTATATATGGAATTATATTCCATGGGCTTGGGCCGTTCGCCTTTCGCAAGCCCCCATGTTATTGATGCCCGAGGTAAAACAGGCCTTGGGAATGCAGTTGTCAAATTTCTATTTTCAAGAGTTGTTAAAAGGGATTGTGCCTGCGATCACATGCTTCATGGTTGTAACGATCATCGGTTCCATCTGGTTTCATCGTTGGGAAGGAAATAAACCGCATGAATGAAGATTCACCTTCCATCCAGGCATGATGTTGAAAAAAGGAGGTCTCAGAGCAGATATGAAAAATTCCATCTTATTCCTGATGCTGATTGGAACCATATTCTTAGGAGGTTGTTCGCTTTTCAGCGACCTGAAAAAAACGGCATCACACAATATGGCGATCGATCGAACATTGCCAAAATACGAACTGAACAAGAAAAATTTAAAAGAAATTAGCTATCAAGGCCGAACCTATGTCATTCAAGCGTCAAAAGTAGATCGACGTCAATTGAACAAACCGATTGGGAAAGTAACAGAAACGATTACCATTAATGAGCATCATCAAATCCTAAGCAAAAAAGAGCTGAGAAAGATCGAAATTGTTCCTGATAAAAAAGATGAAAAAAGAACTCACTTGAACTTTGGTTGGGTATACAGCATAAAAGGCGTAAGCCCGGAAGAAGAAGTGGCCGTAACAATCAACAATCAATTTCTAATTGCGAAAAGAAAATGAATCTCAACGTTGCGATAAGAAATAGAGCTTATAACAACCCGTATAATCTCAAATAAGTAGACAGCAGCTAGAGAAAGATGGGGATATGCAACCCTTTCTCTAGCCTTTCTTCCGCCGCCAACGCCCATCTTCATTTACTAGGGTTGTTGGAAGGTTGTGAAATTTGGGGATAGTTTGATATCTCCTTAATATAAAACTCAACGGTTGCTCCGCCGTTTTCATTGTTGTAAGCCCAAATCTCCCCATCATAATTGTTTACAATTTTTTTTGCGATATAAAGGCCTAAACCAAAATGATTTTTATATTGTTCATTCTGATAAAATGCCTTGAACAACAGAGACGTATCTTTTTCCTTAAATCCTGTCCCTGTGTCTGAACATTTAAAATAGATTTTGGTGTCGTGTCCGTCTGCTTCATCACGCACTTCAAGTTTAATTTCCCCGCTCGTTGTAAATCTCAGGCTGTTATATAAAATATTATCCAAAACCCTCATTAACATGGCTTCGTCAAGAAAATAAAATTGTTTCCTTAAATTCACATCAAAATAAATGTTTACGGATTTTTTATTATAGACCATTGTTGATATTTCTTGCTTTTTCTCATTAAGCATTTTGTTTAAATCAATTCTTTTAATATTCAATAAGAAGTGTGCTTTTTCCACTTTATATAGCAACGACAAATTGTCTGTAAGCATGCTCATTTTGCTGCAATTCTTGCGGATAATATCCAAATGGGGAGTAATATCAAAATGATCTTGGTTCTTCAGATCATTAATTAAATCGATTTGTCCTCGGATTACGGTTAATGGAGTTCTTATATCGTGGGCAATCGATGACACCATGATTTTCCGTTCATCATCGATCTTTGATAAACTTTCAATCATCTCTTTAAGGGCGCTGATCATTGTATTAAACGAATCCTGTATCCTTATAAACTCTTTTCTTTTCAGCCCCGAGACTTTAAAATCAAAATCACCGTTCGAAATTTTATCGGCAGCCTGAAGCAACACTTTAATATTATTAAACAATGATTTATACAGCCTGGATGTAAATAAAATTAAATATATAATAAAAAATATCAACGGAGAAATCAACAATACAACATAAATAAACACTATTCCGAGGCGATCATTATTATTAATGATGAATCCGAAAGGGGCTTTCAGCACATACACCGCTTGAATAGAGTTATCATGTTTAATAGGTATAAATCTGTAAACATAACTTCCTTTTACAATCTCATGATTTATAACTTCACCAACATCTATTTTGTCCCCAGCAACTCCCTTATCACCATACATATGATTACCGTTGATGTCCAAAACTTCCCCTTGAATCTTTTCGTTATAGGACTTTGTATCAATTAATCGCCCCATTAAAATTGATGCTGAGTTTTCTTCAATCTTTTTTTCAATTAAATCGAGATATTTAACAAAATAATTCGTCGGCTTAATAGTATTATTATTTGTAAACATAAATATGAATAATAATAAACATAAATAAGTAATAAGTGAGGATACAATGGTTGACAAGAAGATCTTAACAACCAATAAATAAAAATCTCTTTTTATTGTTTTATCTTTTTTCATATGTAACATCCCATTTATAACCTAATCCATATAATGTTTTAATATAGGAAGTTTCTTTATCTAAAGCTCTTATTTTCTTCCTAATATTTTTAATGCTCTCTGTAACCGTTTCTAACTGACTTTCTGAATCCAATCCCCATACACGTTCAAAAATTCTTTCTTTGGAAAAAACCACATTTTTATTCAACATTAACAATTTAATAATCTCATATTCTTTTTTTGTTAAGTGCAATTTAACTCCTTTGCAAAAGACCTCATTGGCCAAAAGATCAATGGTAATATTTTTAGAACTTAAAAGATATCTCTCATTCGAACGGATCCGCTCTTCCCTTCTTAAGTGGGAATCGATTCTTGCTTTTAACTCCTTTAAACCAAAGGGTTTGGTTATGTAGTCATCCCCACCGATAGACAAAGCTTGAACCTTATCTTCCTCCAGCGTTTTTGCACTGACAAATATAATGGGGCAATCCACTCTATCACGGATAATACTACACAATTCCATTCCGTCAATGCCTTCCATCATAATATCCAATATAATCAAATCAAAATCGCCGCTGATCATTTTCAACGCCTCCGTGCCGCTGTGTGCAATTTCAACCATATAATTATAAAGCTCCAAATATTGTTTGATCGTAAGACAAATATCTTCATTATCGTCAACTACCAATATTTTTCTTTTACTCACTTTTTTATATCCCACCTTACAGCTAACAGCATTTTAACATATTCCATATCTATGCAGATAGGGAACCTCTTAACCTCATAAGAGAATACCTTGTTTTTTCCTAGCCTAATAAATAAAATTTGATTCATCACCACATTTTGTGATTTAACCCAAAAAATAAGGAAAACACTCACGAATTCCTGGCAATAATGTTAGCGTCACTTAACATAACAGGAGGTTCTA
>NZ_VISS01000049.1 GCF_007827555.1 Aeribacillus composti | reverse complement strand
AGTGCCACCTTTCTTTAGGTTTTGTCTTTTTGGCACAAATTCACAAAAATTAATTAACAGAAAATTCTAACTATATTTATGCAATGCTAATGATTTTAGATAAAAAAATATTAAAAAGTCAATAGAAACACCAAAAATATTTGTGAACAAATTGTGATATTATTAACAAATAGCTCAACTTTTGACGTGAAACAGATTGACATTGATTGGTGCCTATTGTATGCTAAACGGGGTGGGATGATAAGGTTTTCAACAGCCTTTTAACATAATGAAATATAAGGTAATTTTATATTGTGAGGACATACCCAATGCGGCAAAAAGAGCACCATCCGCTCCGAGCATACGCTTTAATGACCGCCATTCTTTCCTATTTGGCAGGGTCAGTGCTCGTTGGGATTTTTGCAGGAAGATGGCTTGATCGACATTTGCATACAGAACCCGTTTTTTTGATCATCGGTCTTCTAATTGGACTGGCTGCGGGAATAATTGCGATGCTGAGATTAGTCCAACATTTTTTTCAGGAGAATGAACGGTAACTATGGATCGTATAGAAAAATTGTTTGTGCGCAGCAAAAAATATTTGCTGTTTTTGCTTGCCATCTATGTGTTAGCGTGGGGGTTTACTCCTTATCAAGATATTTTCCTCGGTCTTGCCCTTGGTACAAGCTTTAGCCTCTATAATTTATGGATACTAGTGCGTAAATCAAAGCAAATACAGCAAGCAATTGAAGAAGGCCGTACAGCACGTTCGCTTGGAACGGTTTCAAGGATGGCAGCCGCAGGACTGGCGGTATTAATCGCACTTAAATTCCCTGAACATTTCCATTTAATTAGCGTGGTTATTGGTTTAATGACAATCTATATTGTCATTATGATAGATTCTATTCTATACATTTGCGGACAAGCTTGGGAAGAGAGGTGAATTTTGTTGGGTCACGAAGCGCCGATAGTAAAATTATTAGGGCTTGAATTTAATTTGTCCAATATTTTAATGATTCTTGTATCTAGCGCAATTGTATTTATCATCGCCGTATTGTCGACCCGCTCTTTGGCAATGAAGCCAACGGGTATGCAAAACTTTTTGGAATGGGTCATGGATTTTGTGAAAAACATTATTAACAGCACGATGGACTGGCAGACAGGCGGCCGATTCCTTACTTTAGGAATGACGCTCATCATGTACATTTTTGTTTCCAATATGCTTGGTCTACCATTCGCTATCGTTGTTGACCATAAGCTTTGGTGGAAATCGCCTACGGCTGATCCTACCATAACGCTGACACTGGCCATTTTAGTCGTCGGTTTATCGCATTATTACGGGATTAAATTAAAGGGCTTTTCCGCCTATGGAAGCGACTTTTTCAAGCCACTGCCGTTTTTGTTCCCGCTTAAAATTATTGAAGAGTTTGCAAACACGTTGACGCTTGGTCTTCGTCTTTACGGTAACATCTATGCTGGGGAAATTTTGCTAGGTCTGCTTGTCAGCTTGGCAACTAGCGGAGCATTCGGCTTCATCGGGGCAATTATTCCGATGATGGCGTGGCAGGCATTCAGTATTTTTGTAGGTGCAATCCAAGCTTTTATCTTTACAATGTTAACAATGGTTTATATGGCGCATAAAGTTAGCCATGACCATTAAAAATAAATGACTTCATCATAATTTTTGTGTAAAAAATTATTTTTAAACAAATAAAGGAGGACTTTATTCATGAATTTATTAGCAGCTGCAATTGCAATTGGTTTAGCGGCACTTGGTGCTGGTATTGGTAACGGACTTATCGTATCTCGTACAGTAGAAGGTATTGCTCGTCAACCTGAGGCGCGCGGTATGCTTCAAACTACTATGTTTATCGGGGTTGCGTTGGTTGAGGCGATTCCGATTATCGCGGTTGTTATTGCATTTATGGCTTTTGGTGCGTAATTTGAAAATTTCAAAAGAGCCTTGCCCAGATTGGTGTTGAAAAAGGCTTTTTAGAAATCGGCATGCAATCAATTTGCGTGAAGTCCGAATCGAAAGGACAGCAAGTGAAAAAGAGGAAATGGCGAAGTTATTTAAGCATCTTCGCCATTCCTTTATGTTGTGAATGGTAACAGAGTCCCAATATAGCCGGTAGTTGGAAAACGGAAGTTTTGAAGGGAGTGAAACGAAGCCGTGTTAACAGTTGAATTTGCCCTCGGAGCTGGAGGCTTCGCAGCAGGAGATATGCTCGTTCAGCTCGTCGTATTCTTAATTTTGTTAGCATTGCTCAAAAAATATGCTTTTGGTCCGCTTATGGGCATTATGAAACAGAGGGAAGAATTTATTGCAAATGAAATAAACGCTGCGGAAGAAAAGCATGCGGAAGCCAAAAAGCTTGCCGAAGAGCAGCGTGAGCTATTAAAGCAAGCCCGCATCGAAGCACAGGAGCTTGTTGAAAATGCGAAAAAACTCGGCGAACAGCAAAAAGAAGATATCATCCAAGCGGCTCGTGCGGAGGCAGAAAGACTGAAAGAAGCAGCCAAGAAAGAAATCGAACACGAAAAAGAGCAAGCCGTTGCTGAATTGCGTAATCAAGTGGCATCATTATCCGTTCTTATTGCTTCTAAAGTGATTGAAAAAGAATTGAATGAGGCTGAGCAAGAGAAGCTGATCAATGATTATATTAAAGAGGTAGGAGAACAGTTATGATTGGCGGAGTGGCAAAGCGCTATGCGTCAGCTCTTTTTCAAATTGCAAAGGAAAAAAATCAAGTGAAGCAGTTTGAAGAAGAATTGCGGATTGTAAAGCAGGTGTTTATTGAAAATCAAAAATTGCTGCAAATTTTAGAGCATCCGAAGGTGTTGCTCGAAAATAAAAAATCATTGGTCAATGAAGCGTTTTCTTCATTGAGTGCTGAAATTATCAATACTCTTCTTCTGCTTATCGATCGCCATCGCATCCGCTTAGTTCCTGAACTTGTAGATAACTTTGTGGAGCTTGCAAATGAAGAACAGCAAACAGCAGAAGCAACGGTTTACTCCGTCCGTCCGTTGAAGGATGAAGAAAAGCAGGCTCTTTCAGAAGTATTTGCGCAAAAGGTCGGAAAAAAATCGCTTAAGATCACAAACATCATTGATCAGAACTTAATTGGCGGACTGAAACTTCAAATCGGCAATCGTATTTTTGACGGTAGCATCAAGAGTAAGCTCGAACGCATCGGGCGGAATTTAGCGAAAAGTTCGTAGATAGGGGTGAAACTCATGAGCATCAAAGCTGAAGAAATTAGTGCACTGATAAAAAAGCAAATTGAAAACTATCAGTCTGAAATAGAAGTTAGCGATGTCGGCACAGTTATTCAAGTAGGTGACGGGATCGCACGTGCTCATGGCCTCGACAATGTCATGGCCGGTGAGCTTGTCGAATTTTCAAACGGCGTTATGGGATTAGCCCAAAACCTTGAAGAAAATAACGTCGGTATTGTTATTTTAGGCCCTTTTAAAGACATTCGTGAAGGCGATGAAGTGAGAAGAACAGGACGGATTATGGAAGTTCCTGTTGGAGAAGAGCTGATCGGCCGCGTTGTAAATCCGCTTGGACAACCAGTGGACGGGTTAGGCCCGATTGAAACAACAAAAACACGTCCGATTGAAAGCCCTGCCCCAGGCGTCATGGACCGGAAATCTGTTCATGAACCGCTGCAAACGGGTATTAAAGCGATCGACGCTCTTATCCCAATTGGCCGCGGACAACGCGAGCTCATCATCGGTGACCGTCAAACAGGTAAAACGCAAATTGCGATCGACACAATCATTAACCAAAAAGAAGAAAACATGATTTGTATCTATGTTGCGATCGGACAAAAAGAATCAACAGTTCGAAATGTTGTTGAAACACTCCGTAAACACGGCGCATTAGATTATACGATCGTTGTAACGGCATCTGCGTCTCAACCGGCTCCATTGCTTTATTTGGCCCCATATGCCGGTGTATCTATGGGCGAATATTTTATGTACCAAGGAAAACACGTCCTTATCGTATATGATGATCTTTCAAAGCAAGCTGCCGCTTACCGTGAGCTTTCTCTATTACTACGCCGTCCACCTGGACGTGAAGCGTTCCCTGGGGATGTCTTTTACTTGCACTCCCGTCTATTGGAACGCGCAGCAAAACTTAGCGATGCAAAAGGCGGCGGATCTTTGACGGCATTACCATTTGTTGAAACGCAGGCTGGCGACATCTCAGCTTACATTCCTACGAACGTAATTTCCATTACAGACGGACAAATTTTCTTGCAATCTGACCTATTCTTCTCAGGTGTGCGTCCTGCGGTAAACGCCGGATTGTCCGTTTCCCGCGTCGGCGGTGCAGCGCAAATCAAAGCGATGAAAAAAGTTTCGGGTACGCTTCGGTTAGACCTTGCAGCATACAGAGAGCTTGAAGCATTCGCTCAATTCGGTTCAGATCTAGATAAAGCAACTCAGGCGAAGTTAAACCGCGGTATGCGTACAGTTGAAGTATTGAAGCAAGGCATCAACAAGCCGATCCCAGTTGAAAAACAAGTCATGATCCTTTACACCTTAACAAAAGGATTTTTAGATGATATTCCTGTTGAGGATATTCGCCGCTTTGAAGAAGAATTTTATGCTTATTTAGATCAAAATGAAAAAGAGCTTCTTGAAGAAATCCGTTCGACAGGAAATCTGCCTGAAGACGAGAAAATGGAAAAAGCCATCAAAGGATTCAAAAAAACTTTTGCAGTTTCTGAATAAAGAACGATAAGGCTGTGAAAATACGGGAATTCTTTTCACAGCCGTTTTCAAAACATGATCGGCTATTTTTCAAAAAGGTGGTGAGAACCTTTGGCATCGTTGCGCGATATTAAAACACGCATCAATTCGACGAAGAAGACAAGCCAAATTACAAAGGCGATGGAGATGGTTTCAGCTTCGAAGCTGAATCGGGCGGAAACCAGCGCCAAGTCATTTGTGCCTTACATGGAAAAAATTCAAGAAGTTGTGGCAAACATCGCCCTTGGGAGTACGGACGTAAGCCACCCGATGCTTGAAAAGCGTCCGGTCAAAAAGACAGGATACGTTGTCATTACATCAGATCGCGGGCTTGCCGGTGCGTTTAACAGCAACGTGCTGCGCGCCGTTTATCAAACGATTCAAGAACGGCATCGTTCGACGGATGAATATGCCGTAATTGCTATCGGAAAAGTCGGCCGCGATTTTTTCAAAAAACGCGGTATGCCTGTCGTTGAAGAAATTGTCGGATTAGGCGATGATATAAGCTTTTCGGATATTAAAGAAATTGCTTCCAATACAGTCAAGCTGTTCGAGGATGGAAAAGTAGATGAAATTTATATGTTCTACAACCATTATGTCAGCGCCATCCAGCAGGAAGTAACGGAGAAAAAGCTGCTGCCGCTTTCGGACATCGCTGCGAATAAAAAAATGACGTCTTATGAATTTGAACCGTCTCAGGAAGACATTTTGGCAGTGCTTTTGCCGCAATACGCTGAAAGTTTAATTTACGGCGCCTTGCTTGACAGCAAAGCAAGCGAACATGCTGCGAGAATGACGGCAATGAAGAATGCAACAGACAACGCAAAGGAACTGATCAATACGCTGACTCTTTCCTACAACAGAGCTCGTCAGGCAGCGATTACGCAAGAAATTACAGAAATTGTTGGCGGGGCATCAGCGCTTGAATAGATCACTGAAACAGTACGTTAGGAGGGAAACAGGAACATGAAAGGACGCGTAGTTCAAGTAATGGGTCCGGTAGTGGACGTAAAGTTTGAAAGCGGACATTTGCCGGAAATTTATAACGCCCTAAAAATTTCACATAAAGCGCGCAATGAAAACGAGGTAGACATTGATTTAACGTTGGAAGTAGCGCTTCATTTAGGGGATGACACCGTTCGGACAATCGCTATGGCTTCAACGGACGGCGTAACGCGCGGAATGGAAGTCGAAGACTTAGGCGCTCCAATCTCCGTGCCAGTTGGAGATGTCACATTAGGACGGGTATTCAATGTGTTAGGGGAACATATTGACCTTGGAGACCCGATTCCAGCGGAAGCGCGCCGGGATCCAATTCATAAGCCTGCTCCGAAATTTGAACAGCTGTCAACACAAGTTGAAATTTTGGAAACAGGAATCAAAGTTGTTGACTTGCTTGCTCCATATATTAAAGGTGGAAAAATCGGCTTGTTCGGCGGTGCAGGAGTTGGAAAAACGGTTTTAATCCAAGAGCTGATCAATAACATTGCACAAGAGCACGGCGGTATTTCCGTATTTGCTGGAGTTGGGGAGCGTACTCGTGAAGGAAACGACCTATACTTTGAAATGAAAGACTCCGGCGTTATCAGCAAAACAGCAATGGTGTTCGGACAAATGAACGAGCCGCCTGGAGCGCGTATGCGCGTTGCATTAACAGGTTTGACAATGGCTGAATATTTCCGTGATGAGCAAGGGCAAGACGTTCTCTTCTTCATCGACAACATCTTCCGCTTTACACAAGCTGGTTCCGAAGTATCTGCGTTGCTTGGACGCATGCCTTCTGCTGTTGGATACCAACCGACGCTTGCGACAGAAATGGGACAATTGCAGGAGCGGATTACATCAACAAACGTAGGTTCTGTTACATCGATTCAGGCGATTTACGTGCCTGCTGACGACTATACAGACCCTGCTCCGGCTACAACATTCGCACATTTAGATGCGACAACAAACCTTGACCGTAAGCTGTCAGAGATGGGTATTTATCCAGCGGTGGATCCACTTGCTTCAACGTCACGTGCATTGGCTCCGGAAATCGTCGGTGAAGAGCATTACAACGTTGCCCGCCAAGTTCAGGCAACATTGCAAAGATATAGAGAGTTGCAAGATATTATTGCAATCCTTGGTATGGACGAGCTTTCAGATGAAGATAAGCTTGTTGTACATCGTGCTAGAAGAATCCAATTCTTCTTATCACAAAACTTCCACGTTGCTGAGCAGTTTACGGGACAGCCTGGTTCATATGTGCCTGTAAAAGAAACTGTACGTGGATTTAAAGAAATTCTTGAAGGTAAGTACGACCACATTCCTGAAGATGCGTTCCGCTTAGTGGGCACAATTGAAGATGTCCTTGAAAGAGCGAAGCAAATGGGCGTTGAAGTATAATATTTTGGGACCCTAGGAGGAACTGAATATGAAGACCGTACAAGTCAGTGTCGTCACTCCCGATGGCCCAGTTTATGATGCGGATATAGAATTGGTCAGCGCCAAAGCTCAAAGCGGCGAGCTTGGAATCTTGCCTGGTCATATTCCAATGGTTGCGCCGCTTGCAATTGGCGCAGTTCGGCTGAAAAAAGGAAATAATACAGAACTTGTGGCTGTCAGCGGAGGTTTTTTGGAAGTTCGCCCTGATAAAGTCACGATCTTGGCACAAGCAGCTGAAAGAGCTGAAGATATCGATGTTGCTCGCGCGGAAGCTGCAAAGAAACGTGCAGAGGAACGCTTGCAGCGCAAAGGCCAAGGGCAGGAAGACATAGATTTTAAACGTGCTGAGCTGGCGCTGCAACGTGCCATCAATCGTATTAACGTGGCGAAGAAGAACTTCTAATTTCTCATTTAAGACGTCCCGGAGTTTAAGTTCGGGCCGTCTTTTTTGAAAAAACTAAGAAATCATGATCATGGCTATTTTGCAATGTTGGCTCTAGCCTGGATGCAAAAAATCGGCAACTTACTTTTATTGACAGGAAAAAATGGACAACATGTAATCGCATCATTCAACTCTAAAACTGCAAATCCAAAAATAACGAATTGACCTCCTATCTACATTCCACATCAATGAATGCTTCATTTATAAGAAATAACAACATGAAAAAACTGCCTAACCATTGTTTTTCACAAAATCAAATAAAAAGTGTGCATGAATAGGAAAGATTTTTATATAATAAAGTGGGTTTGTGAAACAAGAAAGGAAGATTTCGGAAGGAGGAGTAATGTGGCGGGGCTAGGCCAGCAGGCGCTCATTAGCATCATAGTAAATTTAGTATTTATTTTTCTAACTTGGCGGGCTTTACAGGCTCTTCAAATTGAAAAAATCATTCGTAAAGGAAGAGTTGTCGAGACAAGGCTTTTGCTCATTTTATTGACCATCGCCATTGCGTCATCAGTGAGCAATTTTTTCTTGAACTATTTTTTTTGGTCACAGCAGCTGCAATATCTTTTTTAAACATGTCGAGGGACAATGAATACATAAAGGCTGTTGTCTAATCTTGACGACTTTTTCCACGTATGCCAAAACCCTTTCCGGCAACACTTTTAATAAGGAAAGGGTGATGGCGGTGAAAAATTTATATTTTGTCTTTATTTTCATATTTTTATTCGGTTTTCTTTTGTCAGCTTGGCACACAGAACGAACGAATGCTGAAAGACACGATATTCATGTAGTGGAAATCGTGGAGCAATTTCATCAACAAAACATAGATGTGGCAGAATGGTCAATTTTTGCAAAATTTTCTTTTTCTCAAAAAAGCAAAAAAGTGAAACGAATCTACACACAGTTTCGTCAATTTAATTGGTCTTACTTGGAAAGTGGTAATTTTGAAAAGTGGACCGGCACTTATTACAACAGCGATAAGCAGATCACTGAAACATTGCAAATTATTAAACCTCATGCAAAAGCAAGCCCGAAAATTCAAGTTATATATGAAGCAACAGGGAAACGTTGGAATGGCCGTGCATGGATGAAGCTGGAGCGCTATTTTAACCGTCACATTTTCGACAAAATTCCTGGAAATCCTACATTTTTCACTTGTGTCAAAGGCTATACAGATGATAAGATGGAAGGTGTTTTGTTTTTTGAGGCAAATAACCTTTTAAAAAGGTTTCATGCAAAACCGGTGGAAAGCTTAAACGAGCAACGCTTCGTTTCCATATCCGGTTTTACAAACGATTGGGATCATTCTATTGAAACGAAAAATGGAAAGATGAACATTCAAATTTCGCTCAGAAGTGCAGGAATGGGCGAAAGAACTACTGTAACAGTAGGAACACCTATTATTACAACTGAATATTAATATAGAGAAAATGGGACGCGGAGGGGAATACCTTGGAAAAAATCATCGTCCGCGGCGGTCGAAAGTTAAACGGTACAGTAAAGATCGAAGGAGCTAAAAATGCCGTTTTACCTGTCATCGCTGCATCTTTATTAGCTAGTGAAGGAAAGAGTGAAATTTGTGATGTTCCTAAGCTCTCCGATGTTTACACGATAAACGAAGTTCTCCGCTATCTCGGAGCAGAGGTTCGTTTTGATGGTAATCAAGTAGTTGTCGATGCATGCGGAGAGCTTTTAACGGAAGCATCATTTGAATATGTTAGAAAAATGCGTGCATCTGTGCTTGTTATGGGACCTCTTCTTGCCCGCAAAGGCCGTGCACGTGTTGCTTTGCCGGGAGGATGTGCCATCGGATCCCGTCCGATTGATCAGCACTTGAAAGGCTTCGAAGCGATGGGTGCAACGATAAAAGTCGGCAACGGCTTTATTGACGCAGAAGTGAATGGCAGACTTCGCGGAACCAAAATTTATTTGGATTTCCCAAGTGTCGGCGCAACAGAAAACATTATGATGGCAGCCGCACTTGCAGAAGGAACAACTGTAATCGAAAACTGTGCAAAGGAGCCTGAAATTGTCGACCTTGCGAATTTTATAAACAAAATGGGCGGAAATGTCCGTGGCGCAGGCACTGGTACTATCAGAATTGAAGGTGTAGATTCCTTGCACGGTGCAAAGCATTTAATTATTCCAGATCGTATTGAAGCAGGAACATTTATGGTTGCTGCTGCCATTACGAAAGGGAATGTCCTTGTAAAAGGAGCAGTTCCGGAGCATTTGACATCATTAATTGCGAAAATGGAAGAAATGGGCGTAACCATTATCGAGGAAGAAGAAGGCATTCGTGTCATTGGTCCGGAAACATTGAAGGCAGTGGATATTAAAACAATGCCTCATCCAGGTTTTCCTACTGACATGCAGTCTCAGATGATGGCCCTGCTGCTTCAGGCAAACGGAACTAGCGTAATTACCGAAACGGTATTTGAAAATCGCTTTATGCACGTAGAAGAATTTCGTCGTATGAACGGAGATATTAAAATCGAAGGCCGCTCTTGTATCATCAACGGTCCTGTAAAGCTTCAAGGTGCAGAAGTAACGGCAACCGATTTAAGAGCGGCAGCTGCATTAATTTTAGCTGGGCTTGCTGCAGAAGGGTATACACGGGTTACGGAGCTGAAGCATTTAGATCGCGGCTACGTCCGTTTTCATGAGAAGTTAAAAGAACTTGGCGCAGATATTGAACGCGTCAATGATGAAGCTGACATCCCGGCAATTGCACAACAAGCCGTTGCAACGAATTTAAATGCATAATTTCACAAAAGAAGCTAGCCTCTTTTAGGAGATGCTAGCTTCTTTTTCGTATTACCCGCTTATTTTTTTCATATTTTTTCGTTTTATACTTAAAACTCCCCCTGCAAACAGCATCTCCGATTTCAGTCATAAAAGGTTGTCCTTCCCCATAAACTTTACTGAAGTCAGCGATAAAAGAAATGGGGGCTGTAATATGAAACGAGTGAAACCGTTCTTTCTTTTTTTTGCAGCAATATTTTTCATTATTTTGATGGTGCCAAGTTTGCTGGTAGCCCCGTTTGCCGAAAAGACGAAAGCTACGCTTGGCGAGGAACTAGCCGAGAAGAAAACAACGGATGTGCTACAAAAGGAATCAAAAGTTTCTGTACCAATTTATCGTTCTCAAGAAAAAAAAATTGATGAAGTTCCGCTTGAAGAATATGTGGTTGGTGTTGTCGCCGCCGAGATGCCCGCAGAATTTGAAAAAGAAGCGTTAAAGGCTCAAGCTTTAGCTGCTAGAACGTACATCGTGAAAGAGCTGTTTACGGGCCAAAATGTTGGCTCTCCCAAAGGAGCGGTAGTCACGGATACTGAGCTCCATCAAGTTTATAAAAATGAAGAAGAATTAAGGAGAATTTGGAAAAAAGATTTTGATTGGAAAATAAAAAAGATTAAAGAAGCTGTTGCCGAAACAAGAGGCCAAATTTTAACGTATGACGACAAGCCGATTGATGCTTCTTTTTTTTCAACGAGCAATGGATATACGGAAAATTCGGAGGCCATTTGGCCGAACGCCCTTCCTTATTTAAAAAGCGTGGAAAGCCCTTGGGATGAGAAATCGGAAAAATTTCTCGCCAGGGAGGTATTCACCGTTCAAGAGTTTGAACAAAAATTAGGGATTAAAATAGGGAAAGGCAATTCAATTGGAAAAATTATCGAAAGGACGCCAGGACACAGGGTCGCTCTAGTCGAAATTAACGGGAAAAAGTTTACTGGAAGGGAAATAAGAGAAAAGCTAGGTCTAAGGTCAACGGATTTTTCGTGGACATTGAAAGGCGACCAAATTATTGTTACGACAAAAGGATACGGACACGGAGTCGGCATGAGTCAGTACGGTGCCAATTTTATGGCGCAGGAAGGGAAAAATTATAAAGAGATTGTCTCACATTACTACCAGGGAATTGAAATTTCGCAAGCCAACCCGTTTTTATCAAAATATATGGCGAAAAAATAAAAAATCGGTGCGTTTTGTAAGAAAATCGGTAATCGGTTTTCTCACATATGTTTCTTTAGGGCAACTGCTGATAGTGCCAGTAAGCTGCCAACTTCATTTCGAACTAAATGAAATGTTGATCGACTCGATAAATTCTTTTTTAGAGGGGCTGTCCAGAAAGTCAAATCCCCATTGAAAACAAAAAATCATAAACACCGATATATCAACGTTTCTAAAACATTAATGGGGGCGCCAATAAGCCGTAAAAACGACTTATTAGACATCCCTCTTTCTTACCTCTAGTCAAGTATTTTTTATTAAATAATTTGGTTAATATAGATTTTATTTTGGAAGGAAGGGGGACCCCTTCCTTCCAAAATAAATT
>NZ_VISS01000048.1 GCF_007827555.1 Aeribacillus composti | reverse complement strand
CCTGCCCCCGCAACCAATGGTCCCGTAGTGTAGCGGTTAACATGCCTGCCTGTCACGCAGGAGATCGCGGGTTCGATTCCCGTCGGGACCGCCATTACAACAATATACGAACAACTAACGAAACGTTCAACGTTTCGTTTTTTTATTTTATGAATATCTTGGATAAGCTAAACATATGCGGTAAACTATACAAGAGGATTGAATTGGATTCTTTAGGAGAGCACCTTTTAAAGAAAGAGGTTTTATATGTCAATTCAGGATGAATTTGAGTTTATCCGAAGTATTCGGCCAGCACATTATTTTCATGAAGGCCTTGTTGTCGGAATAGGTGACGATGCCGCAGTTTACACACCGAATAAAGGTTTTCAGCAAATAGTCTGCACAGACACAATGGTCGAAGGGGTTCATTTTTTACGTAAAACAATGGAGCCTTTTGATATCGGCTTTAAATGTTTGGCAGTGAACATTAGTGATATTGCCGCAATGGGCGGGATTCCAAAGTATTTTTTAGTTTCCATTGCGATTCCCTCTCGATGGCACGAGAAAGACTTACAATCTATATACAAAGGAATGGCAGATGCCGCAGAAAAATATAAAGTGGATTTAATCGGTGGAGATACTGTTTCTATTGCTGATCACCTCGTCATCACCGTCACCTTGATTGGAGAAGTTGAACGCGGGAAAGCCCAATTGAGAAGCTCAGCAAGACCGGGGGATGTGGTTTTTGTTACGGGTACTCTGGGGGATTCAGCTGCTGGATTGCACCTTCTATTAAACGATGAGTTCAATTTGCCGGAGGAAGATTATCAATATTTAGTATCTCGCCATAGACGTCCGAAGCCGCAAGTAAAAGCGGGCAGGATTATTTCTGAAGTGGATCGGGCGAGCCTTAATGATATTAGTGACGGTATTGCAAGCGAATTGAATGAGATAGCTGACATGAGCAACGTACAAATCGTCGTACATAAAGATCTTCTTCCATTAAGTGATTCAATACAATTATTGCCGTTAGAAAAGCAATTTGAGTGGGCTATCACTGGAGGAGAAGATTTTGAACTGGTAGGAACGACTTCTAAACATTCCTTTGAAGTATTGAAAAAAAAATGCGAGCAAGAAGGAATACGCATAACGAAGATCGGAGAAGTATTTGAAGGCAGCCCATCGGTTTATTTGCAAGAAAAAAATATTCGCAAACGGCTATTAAGCAAAGGCTACAATCATTTTAAAAAAGGTGATTCATTTGGATCAATTTGAAATAAAAACAACAAATCCTGAAGAGACAGGGAATATGGCGATGAAGCTGGCTCAGCACTTACAAGCGGGCGATGTGATTACGCTTGAAGGAGATCTTGGAGCAGGCAAAACTACATTTGTGAAAGGACTGGCAAAAGGTTTGGGCATTGGCAGAACAGTGAACAGTCCTACTTTTACAATCATGAAGGAGTATACAGACGGCAGACTGCCGCTTTATCATATGGACGTTTATCGGATTGAAAATAGCGATGAGGATTTAGGGTTTGATGAGTTTTTTGATGGAGACGGTGTAACAGTTGTAGAGTGGGCGCATTATATAGAAGATCAACTGCCGGAGGAAAGACTGGATATATTCATCCGTTACATTCAGGACAATGCAAGATCTCTAATTTTTAGGCCGAAGGGAAAAAGATATATTAAGCTGTGTAAGGAGTTTTTCACTGATGACGGTATTAGCGATTGATACATCAAACGACTGTTTAGGCATTGCGTTAGTAGACGAAACTAAAATTATTGGCGAATATATGACGAACTTGAAAAAAAACCATTCTGTTCGTGCAATGCCGGCAGTTGATTATCTTTTGAAAGAGTGCCACGTTCAGCCCAGCGACTTAACAAAGATTGTGGTTGCCCAAGGTCCTGGCTCTTATACTGGTGTGCGAATCGGTGTAACAATTGCTAAGACGCTTGCATGGGCTAGAAACATTCCTTTAACGGGCGTTTCCAGTCTTGAAGTGCTTGCACTGAACGGGCGTTTTTTTGACGGGTTGATTTGCCCTTTATTTGATGCAAGAAGAGGACGAGTTTATACCGGGCTGTATGAATTTAAAGAAAACATACTTTGTGTGAAAGAAGACAGAAATATTCTGCTAGAAGATTGGTTGAATGAAATAAAACAGCTCAAAAAGCGGGTGCTCTTTTTAGGGAATGATGTTTCTCTTCATTTAGATCTGATCAAAGAAATAATGGGTGAGCTGGCAGTCATCGGGGATCCGTCATTGCACCAGCCGCGTCCGGGATTGCTAGGTTTGCTGGGAATGACCAGAGAAGCAGTTAATGTTCATCAGTTTGTGCCAAATTATTTAAGGTTAGCAGAGGCGGAAGCGAAATGGATCGAGCAGCAAAAAACGTCAACATGATTAATAATCAAGTAAATGTTCGAAAAATGACAGTTGAAGATATACATCGTGTTTATGAAATCGAACAGCTGTCATTTTCGGTTCCTTGGACAAAGGAATCATTTTATCGGGAATTGGTCCATAACCATTTTGCTACTTATTTAGTAATAGAATATGAAGGAAAAGTTGTAGGGTATTGCGGTTTATGGGTGATTGTTGATGATGGGCAGATTACCAATATTGCTATTTCTCCAGCGTATCGGGGAAAAAAGCTGGGAGAGACCCTGCTTAGAAGCGTTTTAAACGTAGCAAAAGAAAAAGGAGCCAAAACCGTTACATTAGAAGTCCGGGTTTCGAATACGGTTGCGCAATCATTATATAAGAAATTGAATTTTGAACCAATCGGAATCCGGGAAAACTATTATACGGATAACCAAGAAGATGCGATATTAATGCAGGTGAATTTATAATGAAAGATCGATTAATTTTAGGAATTGAAACAAGCTGTGATGAAACAGCAGCTGCCATTGTGAAAAACGGAAAAGAAATTGTTGCACAAGTCGTTGCTTCCCAAATTGAAAGCCATAAACGTTTTGGCGGAGTCGTTCCAGAAATCGCTTCACGCCATCATGTCGAGCAAATTACTCTCGTATTAGAAGAAACGTTAAAACAGGCGAATCTGTCGTATCACGATTTGAACGCCGTAGCCGTGACAGAAGGACCGGGGCTGGTTGGTGCATTATTGATTGGAGTCAATGCCGCAAAGGCTTTAGCTTTTGCGTATGATCTTCCACTAATCGGAGTACATCATATTGCAGGACACATTTATGCGAACCGTCTTGTGAAAGAATTTTCTTTCCCGCTGATTGCATTAGTTGTTTCCGGCGGCCATACAGAGCTTGTCTATATGAAGGAGCACGGTTGTTTTGAGGTGATTGGGGAAACACTTGATGATGCAGCAGGAGAGGCTTATGATAAAGTTGCGCGAACATTAAACCTGCCTTACCCGGGCGGGCCTCATATCGACAGGCTAGCACATGAAGGAACTGCTTCCATTGATTTGCCGCGAGCATGGCTTGAAGAAGGCTCGTTTCATTTTAGTTTCAGCGGGCTGAAGTCAGCGGTGATTAACACTCTTCATAACGCGGCGCAAAGAGGGATCACGATAGATCCGAAAGATATGGCTGCAAGTTTTCAGCAAAGTGTTGTAGAAGTTTTAGTGGAAAAAACTGTTCGTGCCAGTGAGAAGTATCAAGCTCAGCAAGTTCTTTTATCAGGCGGGGTAGCGGCGAATAAAGGATTAAGAACTGCTATGGAGGAAGCATTCAAAAAGAAAAAAGGGATCGACCTCGTCATTCCACCATTGTCCTTATGCACAGATAATGCGGCCATGATTGCAGCTTTCGCTGATGTACTTTATGAAAAAGGAATTTTCGGTGATTATCGTATGAATGCTCATCCTGGATTGGAATTAACGTCATATATATAGGCAAAATAGGGTCGAATGAACAGCGGCCCTATTTTTTTGGGTTCTATACTAAATGTTGGGGTAAAGAATTTCATACAATAAAAAAGCATTTACGAAGTGCTCTCTTTTATAATGAAAGTGACCAAACCTCATTTAAAAGGAGACTTCGTAAATGCAAGACTATTGTATCACAAAACTGATTGGATTAGAAAATGTCATTGTGTCAAATATTGTAGAAACGGATACGCACCTAGAAATTTTTATCGAAACCAAACCTTGTCATCAAAGTTGTCCTCAGTGCGGGGAAAGGACAAGATCTATTCATGATTATCGCCTGCAGAAGATTCGAGATGTCAAATTTCGCGAAATGTATACGTATCTCATTCTAAAAAAGCGTCGCTATAAATGTACATCCTGTGGAAAGCGTTTCTATGAACGATATCCCTTCTTAGAGCGCTATCAACGTCATACGATACGTGTCCTTCAAGCCCTTCTTATCAAAGTGAGAACGGCCAATTTTAAGGAAGTGGCGAAAGAGCTTGGATTGGGACACTCAACGGTGATTCGATGGTTTGACCGTTATTATACTTATGAGAACCACTCATTACCACAAATTTTAGCCATTGATGAGTTTAAGGGGACAACCGAAAAAGGAAAATATCAATGTGTCATCGGAGACCCTCGAGGCTTCAAGGTATTTGATGTGATTCAAGACCGTAAGTTGTCCACGCTAAAAGATTATTTTCGTTCTTTACCGACTCATCGTGTTCAAATGGTGGTCATGGATATGTGGCAGCCGTATAAAATATTGGCTCAACAACTCTTTCAAAATCCAATTATCATCGTGGACAAATTCCATTATGCTCGTCATAACTTCTGGGCACTTGAACGAATACGAAAGAGAGTACAAAAGTCGTTCCAAGACAAAGATCGAAAATCGATGAAAAAGTTACGTTTTCTCTTACATAAACCGAAAGAGAAGTTAACCACAAGAGAACAGGAGCTCCTGCAATATTATTTAGAGTTGTCCCCCGATTTAAAGAAAGCTTATCAAGTGAAAGAAGTCTTTAAAAAATGGATGACACAAAGCAATGAACGCAATGTAAGGTTGAACTTAGAACAACTGTATCAAGCGATTGACGAATCAGGACTGGACGAATATCAGTACATGAAACGAACCTTTAAAAGCTGGGAGAAAGAAATCATCAATTCGTTTATTGATCCCTACACTAACGGTTATTTAGAAGGGATTAACAATAAAATGAAAGTCATTAAACGAATGTCTTATGGTATTCGCAACTTTCAACGACTTAGAAATAAGGTATTATGCTCACTTATTTAACTTTCATACATATAAAAGAGGTGCACTTCACATCAAGTGCACCCCAACAATTGACATAGAACCTTTTTTTATTTTAACCACAGGTTATCCACAAAGAAAAGCTTCATTTTGGATAAATAAGACGAAACATTGAAATAGAAGAAGAAAAAACAAGGTGAAACATGTGGATAACTAAAGGGGTTTGTTGTGGATAATGTGAACAAATAAGAAAAATATTATAAGGTAAGGAACTAATGATGTGGATAACTGTTTGAGAGAAACATGCTGAAGGAAACAAAATAAATAAAAAACCGGCATGAGCCGGTTATTCAGAAAGAAGTGATTCCCATTCCTCCATCAGTTGATCTAGTTGTTCCGTTAACATGACATTTTGATCATGAAGTTTTTGAGCTTTTTCATGATCTTGGTATATATTTGGATCGCAAAGCATTTCATTGTTTTCAGCGATCGCTTCTTCAATTTCTGCTATTTTGTTTTCAAGTTCTTCAATGCGGCGCTGTCTTTGCCGTTCCTTTTTTTTCAATATTTTTTCTTGTTCATAAGATAATTTTCCTTGTTTTTGCTCTTTGGTTTCGATAGTTGGTTCTTTCAACTGTTCAAGCTCGATCATCTCCGCTTTTTTTGCAATGTAATAATCATAGTCCCCGATATATTCGGCAATGCCTTCTGTGGATAATTCAAAAATTTTGGTCGCGATTTTGTTGATAAAATAACGATCATGCGAAACAAACAAGATTGTTCCAGGAAAATTTATCAGAGCGTTTTCCAATACTTCTTTGCTGTCGAGATCCAGATGATTCGTAGGTTCATCCATGATGAGAAAGTTAGCTTTTTTTAGCATTAATTTCGCTAAAGCGAGCCGAGCTTTTTCTCCTCCGCTTAAAGACGAGACGGTTTTCAGCACTTCATCTCCGGAAAAAAGAAAATTCCCTAAAACCGTTCGGATTTCTTTTTCTGTTTTTTCGGGATAGTCATCCCACAATTCATCTAAAACCCGTTTAGATGAAGACAAATCCGCTTGTTCCTGGTCATAATATCCGATTTGGACATTAGATCCAAACTGAATTTTTCCGCTCAGCGGCTTTAAGCGGTTGATGATCGTTTTTAATAAGGTAGATTTTCCAACTCCGTTTGGCCCTATTAAGGCAATTGAGTCCTTCCTGTTGATCGAAAAGTTAATATTTTTCACGATCGGAGTTTTTTGATCGTAGGAAAGGGACAAATCAATGGCTTTTAACACGTCATTGCCGCTTTGCTTTTCGATTTCGAAGGAAAAGCTGGCTGACTTCTCGTCCCCAGCGGGTCTGTCCAGTATTTCCATTTTCTCAAGCATTTTCCTTCTGCTTTGCGCACGTTTCGTTGTCGATGCTCTTGCTAAGTTTCGTTGAATAAAATCTTTCATCCGCGCGATTTCTTCTTGCTGTTTTTCAAATTGTTTTAATTCCCTTTCGTACGCTTCCGCTTTTTGTTTTAAATAAGCGCTGTAATTCCCAACATACTTCGTACAAACTGTTCGTGATATTTCATAAACAGTGTTGACAACGCGATCTAAAAAGTACCGGTCGTGGGAAACAATTAGAACCGCTCCATTATAATGCTGTAAATATTGTTCGAGCCAGTTTAATGTTTCCATGTCAAGATGGTTTGTCGGCTCGTCGAGTATGAGCAGATCCGGTTTTTTCAACAGGAGCTTTCCGAGTGCTAACCGGGTTTTTTGTCCTCCGCTCAAAACCGAAATTTTAGTTGAATAGTCGTAATCAGCAAACCCTAATCCATGCAGCACAGAACGGATATCCGCCTCATATTGATATCCGCCATTTTCTTTATATAAATGTTGGAGTGAATCATATTCCTTCATTAAGCTTTGCAAAGCATGAGAATCTCCAGCTGAGGAGATAGCTGCCATTTTTTGTTCAATATTTCGCAGCTCAGCTTCGATGTTCCGCAACTCTTCAAAAACGGTTAGCATTTCATCCCATATCGACTTAGTTGATTCTAATCCTGTGTTTTGTGCCAGATAGCCGATTGTTAAATCTTTTGGCTTCACAATTTCACCAGAATCAAAGGGCATTTCACCGGCAATGATTTTCAATAATGTTGATTTTCCGGCTCCATTGCGGCCTACAACGGCGATTTTATCTCCTGTTTGGATTTCCAGCTTAATATTCGATAAAATAAGGTCAGCACCATAATATTTTGTGATTTTGTTTAACTGCAATAAAATCATCCATAGTTCACCTCAATCTTTGCTAGAATAAGTGTAGCCTATATATTTGACTGCAGGCAACTGACCTGATGAACAAAAGGACAAGAAATTGTAACAATCGTTCAAAAGACACGAATAAAAAAATAGTGTATAGTTTTTATATAAGGAGAGTTTGGAGAAAAAACAAATAAAAAGAAATGTAGACGGAGAAGAAGATCAGGATGGAAGCGTTATCAGTCTGATATTGTTTCATACAGGCGAGCAGCCGCTTGCTAGAAAACATAGTTAAAAACAAAATTAGTCAGGTTGTTTTGGATTGCGAGGGATGAGCATTGAATCAAGATCAATCTAAGATACCGCAAGCAACTGCAAAAAGATTACCTCTATATTATCGGTTTTTGCAAAATTTACATGCCTCGGGAAAACAACGTGTTTCCTCTCAAGAACTGAGTGAAGCAGTAAAAGTAGATTCTGCGACAATTAGAAGGGACTTTTCATATTTCGGAGCGCTGGGCAAAAAAGGTTATGGATATAATGTCAATTATTTGTTATCATTTTTTAGAAAGACGCTTGACCAAGATGAGTTGACCAAAGTTGCCCTCATTGGCGTCGGAAATTTGGGAACAGCTTTTTTAAATTACAATTTTACAAAAAATAACAACACACAAATTGTTATTGCATTTGACATTAATAAACGAAAAGTAGGAATGAAAATTGGTGGAGTTCCAATTTATCATTTGGATCAGCTAGAAAGTGAATTGCCTGATGATGTGCCTGTTGCGATATTAACGGTCCCGGCAACCGCCGCTCAAGGAATAACGGATCGGTTAGTGGAAAAAGGCATAAAAGGCATTTTAAATTTTACGCCGGCTCGCTTAAATGTTCCGGATAAAATTCGGATTCATCATATCGATCTATCTGTTGAACTTCAGGCTCTTGCATATTTTTTAAAACATTATTCGAATGAAGATTGAAGGAGCGATATTAAATGCCAACAATTGGAATTGGAAGCTTGCTGTTGATTGTATTTGCAGCTCTGCTTGTTTTCGGGCCGAAAAAACTTCCTGAGCTTGGAAAAGCTATAGGAGAATCATTAAAGGAGTTTAAAAGTGCCACGAAGGGCTTAGCAGACGATGATGAAGAAAACAAGAAAAATGAATATGAATAGCAAGAAGAATGGATGAATAATGATGAGCGAAAAAAAAATGTCCGTGTTGGAGCATATAGCGGAGCTTAGAAAACGGCTGATTATTGTAGTCGTTTTCTTTTTCGTTGCTATGATTACTGGCTTTTTCATAGCGAAGCCAATTATTGTTTTTTTACAGCAAACTGATGAAGCAAAGCAATTCGCCTTAAATGCTTTTCGTCCTGCAGATCCATTGATCGTTTATATGCAGTTTACATTTATTATTGCTTTAATTCTAACTTTCCCTGTTTTATTGTACCAGCTTTGGGCGTTTATCAGCCCAGGACTGTATGAAAAAGAAAGGCGGGTCACATTAAGCTATATACCGTTGTCGGTTGCTTTATTTCTTTTAGGTATAAGCTTCTCTTATTTTATTTTGTTTCCTTTTGTCATCGATTTTATGGGGCGGCTTTCCAATGATTTAAACATTCAACAAATGATAGGAATAAATGAATACTTTCGTTTCCTGCTGCAGTTAACATTGCCTTTCGGACTGTTGTTTCAGCTTCCCGTTGTCATAATGTTTTTAACAAGACTCGGGATCATCAATCCGGCGTTTTTGGCAAAGGTTAGAAAATATGCGTATTTTGTATTGCTTGTTATCGCAGCGATTATTACGCCGCCTGAAATTGTGTCGCATTTAATGGTCACGATTCCGCTATTCATTTTGTATGAAATAAGTATCATTGTTTCAAGATTTGCTTACAAAAAAGCACAGTCTTCTCAAATAAAAGAATCAGATCAAAAGTAAAACCGATGGGCTGTTAAAACATATCCCTGTCAAGTAGACAGTATAGGCTTTTTTCCTACTGTCTACACAAGAGGGATAATATCATTACACCTCATCGGTTGTTTTTTGCTTTCCGAATTTTATATGAGAAAGTGAACATGCGGATGGAAACAGCAAAATCAAACGTGGCTAAAATCATTAAAATCATATTTGTAGCTGTCCACATACCATTTTCAGCATGATGAATTGCTAAATATGTAAATAGAACTCCCATGATAAAATAGAAGAGTCCCATGGAAACGGGATGAAAATTCATAATCTTAGCTGCCTCCAATAATGATTTGTATTTGTTCCATTTGCTTCATCATGTTTTCAATCTCATCATGATAAATTGTTTGAATGATGACTACGATTGTATTCATCATTGTATGGGCAAAAATAGGGACTAATATGCGTTTTGTTTTATAATATAAAAAAGCGAACGTAAATCCCATTGCTGTATAACGCAATAAAAGTTCAGGCTCCCCATGCACGATGCCGAATAATAGCGAACTGACAAGCGCACCGATCCAAAAATTCGTTTTTTGATAAATCACCCCGAAAATAATTTTTCGGAAGATAATTTCTTCAAGAATCGGTCCTATTATTGATGTGACAATAATCAAATAAGGCGTTGCTTCAATTAAATCCATAATAACTTGAGTATTTTCCGACATCGGATTAACTTTAAGTACATATATTTCAATATTGCCAACGATTGTTTGAATGAAAAAAGCTAAAAAAACTCCGAAAACAGCCCATATGGCAGATTCGCCGAAAGAAGCTTTTTCAATCCGGACATTATTTTTTCGTTCATGACGAAGGAGAAATAAAATAATGACAAACGCAGCAGTAAAACTTGTAATCGACCAATATGCTTGCGCTTGAAAAAGTCCTGCATTGAGATTTTCATCGACGCCAACACCCAGTTCATAAAAAAGGGGAACTCCAATATAGGATGAGAGCTGCATAATGATGTACGTAATGATGATCCACCAATATTGCTTTTTCACGAATAGTTCTCCTTTATAAAAGATTCATATGACTATTTTAACACACAATGTTTTAAAGAAAGAAAAACAATTTTGACAAGGTAAGCACTTAATGGTGGATGTTAAAATTTTTTTAAAAGAGACTTGAAAAATAGAGGAGGTTTCTTTAATATAATAATTGGTGTTAGCACTCGATAGCAATGAGTGCTAATAATGAATAAGGAATAAATTTTGAAAATCTCAAAAGATATTTGAGGAGGTTGTTTCCCTTGTTAAAGCCATTAGGTGATCGCGTTGTAATTGAACTTGTTGAAACAGAAGAAAAAACAGCAAGCGGCATCGTATTGCCTGACACAGCTAAAGAAAAACCTCAAGAAGGTAAAGTAGTAGCAGTTGGTACTGGTCGTGTATTAGACAGCGGTGAACGTGTTGCAGTTGAAGTTGCTGTTGGCGATCGCATTATCTTCTCAAAATACGCCGGCACAGAAGTAAAATATGACGGCAAAGAATACTTAATTTTGCGTGAAAGCGACATTTTGGCTGTGATCGGCTAATAGAGACAGCCCAATATCATAGACAATTTAAATTTTGAGGAGGTTTTCGCAACATGGCAAAAGAAATTAAATTCAGTGAAGAAGCACGTCGTGCAATGCTGCGTGGTGTGGATAAATTAGCAGATGCGGTTAAAGTTACTTTAGGACCAAAAGGCCGTAACGTTGTTCTTGAGAAAAAATTCGGTTCTCCGTTAATTACAAACGATGGCGTTACGATTGCAAAAGAAATTGAATTAGAAGATCCATTTGAAAACATGGGTGCAAAATTAGTTGCAGAAGTTGCTAGCAAAACAAACGATGTTGCTGGGGACGGTACAACTACTGCAACAGTTTTAGCTCAAGCAATGATCCGCGAAGGACTTAAAAACGTAACAGCTGGCGCAAACCCAATGGGTGTACGTAAAGGAATTGAAAAAGCAGTTGCTACAGCTGTTGAAGAATTAAAAGCAATTTCTAAACCAATTGAAGGAAAAGAATCAATTGCTCAAGTTGCTGCTATTTCTGCTGCGGATGATGAAGTAGGTAAATTAATTGCTGAAGCAATGGAACGTGTTGGTAACGATGGCGTTATCACTATTGAAGAATCTAAAGGTTTCACTACTGAGCTTGACGTTGTAGAAGGAATGCAGTTTGACCGCGGATATGCTTCTCCATACATGGTAACAGATTCTGATAAAATGGAAGCTGTTCTTGAAAATCCATACATTTTAATTACTGACAAGAAAATCTCTAACATCCAAGAAATCTTGCCAGTTCTTGAGCAAGTTGTACAACAAGGCAAACCTTTATTAATCATTGCTGAAGATGTTGAAGGCGAAGCTTTAGCAACATTAGTTGTGAACAAACTTCGCGGTACATTTAATGCTGTAGCTGTAAAAGCTCCTGGATTCGGTGACCGCCGCAAAGCAATGTTAGAAGATATCGCCATTTTAACAGATGGTGAAGTTATTACAGAAGATTTAGGTTTAGATCTTAAGAGCGCTACTATTTCTCAATTAGGCCGCGCTGCAAAAGTTGTTGTAACGAAAGAAACAACTACAATTGTTGAAGGCGCAGGCGCAAGCGACAAAATTGCAGCTCGCGTAAATCAAATTAAAGCTCAATTGGAAGAAACAACTTCTGAATTTGATAAAGAAAAACTTCAAGAGCGCTTAGCAAAATTAGCTGGCGGCGTAGCAGTTATCAAAGTTGGTGCCGCTACTGAAACAGAATTGAAAGAACGTAAACTTCGCATCGAAGACGCTCTTAACTCCACTCGTGCAGCAGTGGAAGAAGGAATTGTCTCCGGTGGTGGTACAGCTCTAGTTAACGTTTACAAAAAAGTTGCTGAAATTGAAGCAGAAGGCGACGTTCAAACTGGTGTAAACATCGTTCTTCGCGCTTTAGAAGAGCCAGTTCGCCAAATCGCTCACAACGCTGGTTTAGAAGGCTCTGTTATCGTTGAACGCTTGAAAAAAGAAGAAGTTGGAATCGGCTTTAACGCTGCTACAGGCGAATGGGTGAACATGATCGAAGCTGGTATCGTTGACCCAACAAAAGTAACTCGTTCTGCTCTTCAAAACGCAGCATCCGTTGCCGCTATGTTCTTAACAACTGAAGCAGTTGTTGCTGACAAACCAGAAGAAAACAAAGGTAACGGCAACCCAGGCATGCCTGACATGGGCGGAATGATGTAATAATTGCTCAAAAATCTTGGGGCTGTCCGATAAGTCCCTAAAATGAAGCAAGTGGAGAAAAACAATTCGTTTCTCTCCACTTGCTTTTATATTTTTTCGATTTTTATCTGAAA
>NZ_VISS01000047.1 GCF_007827555.1 Aeribacillus composti | reverse complement strand
ACCCATACTTCATTTGGTTTCGTAACAGTAAAATGTTGGTTTAAGACATTTTCGTGGACCGGATGGTTATGTTTTGAGTTAGTGGTAGCCTTATGCTTTTTCACGGTACGAGACTTCATTCCCTCTTTGTTCATTATGCGGGAAACCGTCTTCTGTGAAACCTTAATGCCTTCATGATTAAGCTTTTTGGCAACCTTGGGACTCCCATACAGTTGGCGAGATTCGATATACACACGACGCACTTCCTGCGTCAATTCTTCTCGACGCTCTTGTCTAGCACTTTTGGGACGATCACGCCATTTATAATAACCGCTTCGAGAAACTTTCAATACTTCGCACATCTTCTCCAATCGGTAATCGAAGCGATGCTCATGGATAAATGAATCTTTTACCGATGGTCTTTCGCGAAGAAGTGCATCGCCTTTTTTAAGATGGAGTTTTCCTCCTCCAGATCCCGAATACGTTTCTTCAGTTCACGAACTTCGTGGTCTTCGGATCGAAACGTTTGGGTTTCTGTTATTTCAGGTTCTTGCTTATATTTTTTCATCCAGCCGTGAAGAGTATTTTCGTTAATTTTGAGCTCACGAGCCACTTGTGCAACGGATTTCGCTTCCTCCAAAATATAACGAACAGTTTGACGCTTAAAGTCTTCCTCGTACCGCCTTTGTTTTTTTGTCATGTAGACACCTCATTTTTCTCTATTATTACTATAATAATCTGTGTCTACTTTTTAGTCTAACATCATTAGTGGCGTTATCACTTTACCATGCATTGCAGCCAAACTCATAGTAGGCGGAACCATTATGAAGTCTGAATTAAAATGTTGGTAAAAACGATATATAAATTTTCTCGTAATTGCACTTTATTATTTGATACATCTGTTAGTTTTAAAATAAAAAAACTTGAAAGGCATAAAGCCAATCAAGGTTTTCATAATTGTTCTTAAATATTATCTAATACCTCATCTACTGACTCACCAAACAATTCTGGATCTTCTTTCTTTATATCTCCTAACAAATCTTTAATAATATTTCTTGTTTTGATGTCGATATTCTCCAAAACTTTTGCATAAATTGTACGTACATGGGGGTGATTTAATATTCTGTAATGTAAAATTTCTATCCATTCCCTCCCATAACTTATAACCGTTGGCACAGAAGTAGCAATTAGTTTTAACCCTTCCTCTATTTTATTCTTATATAAATGCTCAATAGTATGCACCAAGTTAAACATTACCTCATGGTGTTCAGTATTATCATCAAAAGCTAAAATTAAATCTTTAATAATTGAAACCTCACCATATTCATATATATTTTTTAAAGCTTGCTCAAATTCTTCCACTTGTTTTTCTGTCTTAAGCAGACGGTTATCGTATACCTTTTTTATTTCCGACTTAATATCCAAAAATATTCCCTCCTTAGCTGTTAGATTTAAATTAGAAAAAACTTGAAAGGCTTGTAGCCAATCAAGGTTTTTGTTCTAAATCAGTTACCTCCATCTCCAATTTATTTCCCAGTCTTCATACACAGCCGGCAAATAAATTCCTCTTTTATATTGATGATCATTCACAATAAACCAATTTTCATCCTTTAGCCATTCTTCATTATATTCACTCTCTTTAAAATCGTTTTCTTCATCCATCAGAGCCTTAAAAAACTCTTTAAACTTTACTATATTTTGATTAGGTATAAGTTTACCATACATCCACATGCCTTCAGTGTTGATATCTTGTATTTCGCCTAGACATTCATCTTGGAAATATAAAAACATAATATACTCACTCCTTAGGAGAAATTTTTATGAATTTGCTAGGTATCTCTCCTCTGATCAAATATTCATTGTCTCTTGTAGTCCAAGTTAACGCTCTATTTTTCCAAAAATCAGAAGAAGAGCTATCTCTCTCAATTAATTTTCGAATCTGTTTTGGGGATAAAATGGCTACATTTTTAACTTCTCCTGATCTAATCGCTTTTCTCAAAGAAGAAATATCTAATTCTATTAAGTAATCCCCATAATTTCCAATAATACCTTTATTACCAGTGAAACTAATATAAGGGCTATTTGATTTTGCTCCCCTTCTGTAACCTCCTAAAATATGCTCTATAACAGTAACTTGTCGATTTTTGTATATACCTTTACTATTTGCAGGAACTAAATTACCTGAATCTGATATAAATGGCTTACCAATTCCATTAGATCTTTTAGGTGAATGCAATAAACTATCTCCTCTATAAAGTTTACCAGTACCCTTATTATTGTTTTTAATTTGGCTTCTCTATTTCTCCTTCAACGGTTCATTATGTAAAAAATGACCCCAACTGTACTGGAGTCATCTTTAGCTGTATATGCATTTTGAACTGTCTATTTTTTGATGTCATAACTATACGAAGATAATAATTTTTAAATACTTAGTAAATTTTTTGTTTATACTACCCAATATTAAATTTAGAGGAAACATATTTTTAAAATTCCTGGTCCTTCCCCCCATTAAATTCTTTGGAATAAATATGTTCCGTGTAGATATTAAATAAAAAAACACTTTAATTCGTCTTCTGTTGCAACATTACTTCTAATTTATCTAACTCAATTACTAGTGGTTCATCGTAACTCTCAACTAAGTTGGTATCAAAATACGCTCTCAAGGCTCCTTTTAGCTTAGAATCTTTCCTTAATTCATCAATATTGCTATTGGTATTTACAGTTTCTGATAATTCTTTCAACTTATCTATTAATGTATCTAAAAATTTATGTTCCCTCTGACTTTTTTTTTCATAAACTAAATCCATAACCTTTTGTATTTGAATTTTAATATTATCCATTTCTTCGTTTTGCATAACAAAACCTCCTATTTTGAAGGTATTGGCCTAATTTCCTTTATCCATTCTAAAGAATAATTTAAAGGAAATTTGGTCAGCATCCCCTTTTAGAATACTACCGGTTTTAGTAATTTGTTTTTCAGCTCTGCCAATATTCAATATAGTTCCTTTTGGAACTTCAATTACGGCTTCATAGTTCCTCGTATTTTTCCATTCTGGGAGTAAAGCTAAGTCAATTTTAGTTTGTATCCTATTTACAGCCGGAGAAGTTGTAGCAAATGTTCCGCCTGCATCTGCATGCCCGCCAAATACTCTATAGACTGTAACATTCTCTTTTGTAATCACTGTTCTATAATTTGAATCTTTAAATGTAGTAGCAATACTCGAAGGTAAAGGCATTTTTTCAATTTCCTCTACCTGATTGTCAATACGAGTTGAGTAATCTTTTCCTTTTTCAACTGTTTTTTACCAGTACCCTTAGGAAATTATAAAAATGTACTTTATAAATGGGCGGCAGTTTCACTAACCATCACCCATTATATCAACTGACTTTCCGTTCAGGCATGATATAAGCGTGATGTTAGTCTAAAAATTGGACACGGAGAACAGGGAGATTATAATAAACTTAATTACAATAGGTTCGAGGTGTTCAATCATGAAAAAGAGAACATTTGATCAAGAATACAAGATTCAAGCTGTTGAGTTATGCTTGGAGGGGGACAAGTCCATCGCCCAAGTGGCAAAAGAACTAGGTTTGGCTTACAACACTCTTCATCGTTGGGTCAAAGAATACAAAGAAAGCAATGGAACAAGCTTTGTAGGTTCAGGCAACATCAAGCCACAAAATCAAGAAATCATCGAGTTACGCCGTCGCAATCAAGAGTTGGAGGAGGAATTAGCGATCCTAAAAAAGGCGTTAGGCATCTTCACCAGAAGTAATTTACGCCTTCATTTTTCAACACCATAATGAATTTCTTGTTGTGAAGATGTGCCAAGTTTTCGGTGTTTCAAGAAGTGGGTATTACGACTGGCTCAAGCGTGTGAAAAGTAAACAGAAAGAACGAAAAGAACAACTCACTCAACAAATTCGAAATGAGTATCTAAAGTCCCGTAAGATTTACGGAAGCCCAAAAATTACGCAAGAACTACGCAAACAAGGGATTCGTGTTTCTCAAAAGAATGTCGCTCGCATCATGAGCGAAGAAGGCTTGAGATCCATTACCGTCCGTAAATTCAAAGCCACTACGAACAGTAACCATCCTTACAACGTATATGCCAATCTATTGAAACAGAACTTCCAAGCAACGGCTCCTAATGAAATATGGATGGCAGATATTACGTACATTCCTACCGACGAAGGCTGGTTGTATTTAGCGAGTATCATGGATTTATATACTCGTAAGATTGTAGGATGGTATATCGATACACGAATGACGAAAGAGTTAGTCATCAAAGCGTTACAACGGGCTCTAAACAGCGAAAAACCAACGGGACGAGTGATTCATCATTCGGATCGTGGAAGCCAGTATGCTTCGAATGACTATCAGCGACTTTTACAGGAACATCATTTTCAAGTGAGCATGTCGAGACGTGGGAACTGTTACGATAACGCTTGTATAGAGTCATTTCATAGCCTCATCAAGAAAGAGTGCATTTATCTGAATCGATTCCGTACGCGAAAAGAAGCGAAACAAGCCATTTTTGAGTACATCGAATGCTTCTACAACCGCAAAAGAAGTCATTCAGCCCTTGGCTATGTATCGCCATGTGAATTTGAAGCTGCATATTACGCTAACCAGAGAAAAGTAGCTGCCTAAATTCAGCTATTTCTCTCTGTTTAACGTGTCCGTTTTCTTGACATAACACCACATAGAGTTTAAAATTTACTTTATCTTTTAAAAACTCCAAAACTAATGCTCTCATTGTCTTCGTTGTTCAAATAATCTACAACCATTAAAGTCTCTTGCTTAATGCCAATCCAAGTATAATTTCTTTTTAATAACTATCTTCAAATAGGCAATGAAATACTGTTACCTTTTCCTCTCTAAGTTCTAACGAAATATTAGGTACTTCTATTTCTAATAAGCTTTTTTCAAGAACTTCTATCCCCTCATTCTCTAATAATTTCAAAATATCTTTGCCGATTCGTTCTGTTTCTTCATCGAATGGCTGGTATTGTTCTTGCATTTCAATCTCTCCATCAACATATTCATACCTAACATATTTTATTGCTGCGAATGGAGCAATTGCCGAAATATAAACCAATAATCCGTTTAAATAAGTGTGTTCTCTGATATATGCTCTAAATTCATCCGTACCAATTTTTATCTTAGGATGGATCGAAGGCATAATATATAATGTGAAACATTTTGAATAATTAAAATCTGTTAAATTCTCAACGTTTATTCCTTTTATTTCATGAGTGATTTTATTAGCCCAAACATTAGTATCGACATAATTCAATAAAACATATCCAAAATCACCATGGTGATATAATTGTTCAATTGTATTTAATACATTTTGTTTCATGATATACCTCCGTTATTTTACTGGGTAACCATGGATGTTTCCTTTTTTATCCATATGAACTTTTACTCTAGTTTCTCCATTCACCCCAATTGGTTTGTGAAAGTCATAAATTTTAACACTACCATCTGGCTTAACTACAGTTCCCTTTACCCATGCTTCTTGAGTCAATTTAACTCCATCTTCTCCTTCTGGCCATTGAGTTTTCTTACCAGGCATACTATTAGGATGACCTAAAACATGCTTTCCTTGCTTACCAGCATCTACTTTTGGTGCTCCCGGAACGCCTGCATCCACCGTCCCTTGGCTTGGTAGCTTAACAGTTTTACCCGTACCCTTAGTGCCAAGTTCAACGCCATCGTTGCCTGCTTTACTTCCGCCTAAATTTACCCCCGTCTTCTCACTTAGATAAGCTCGAACTTTATTCTCCAATCCTTTGGTGTTTTCGGGCGGAACCTTAACATTCCCAACCCCTTCTATGGCCAATCCCATTTGCCGGCTTGGCAGGAGGTGTCTTAAGTTTGTTGCGGCGTTGTCTACGAACCGACCGACTTGCAACGCACCGTTTGCTGCGCCGGTTTTTAAATGCTGCGTCATTTCTTTCGTCCATGCCTTGGCACTCCTGATGCGGGCCAATATGCTGTTTTCCGCATGGACAACCAGGTCGCAGGCACGTTGTGATTTCTGGTGCAATCCAGCTTTCAAGCTTGTAAATAGCTTGGGATCCATTGCTTCTAGAAGAGGTGCGAACCGGGCGGCACTGCTGAATTTCGAAAGCGCGCTGATGCCAGGGACGATATCCAATGGGGCGAGGGCACCGCGGAATACTCTTTCGCCTGTTCCCAGTTTCCTCCCTGAAATCCAGTCTTTTCCGGTAACGGTCGAACTTAATTCCAGTGTACCATAAGCCACACCCAATGCCATCCCTGCCGGCGGACAAATGAATGAAGCGCCGACAATCACGGCAAGCGCCGTAATTTGTCCCCAGAATTCTTTATTCAACTGTCCGTCTTTGATCGATTCATACTGAAAAGCATGGGAATTCAATGTCGTCTGTATATATTCTTTTTTCGAAAAGTCTTGGCGGGTGTTCAGTTCTTTCCATGAGGCGTATTCCCGTTCCATTAGCCTGGCATAGTAGTTGCTGCCGCTGAACAGATCTTCCAGTCCGACCTCGGCTTTCGGCACTTCGATCGTCTCCTGTGAGCCATAAGTTCCTGGAACAACGATTGTTTCTTTTGCGCCGATGCGGTTTTTCGTCTTGATCTCTGATATCGATAAGTCGCGCATCGCTTCGACAAAAGCATCGATATCTTGATAAAACGGCTCATCGATGGTGCGGTCGACAATATCTCCGATGCGGCCGCTAAAGCGGTGCATGACAAGAAAATCCTCATATAAGCTTTGATATTGGCTTTTGCGATCGGTATGGGTGAAAGAGATGACACCGTCGCTGTCATATTTGGCGATGTCTGACTGGGCGTCTTCCAAAAGATCGCTGATATCTTTTAAATTGTCGATCATGCCTTTTCCCCATGCACCGACGCCGATCAGGTTGCCGATGCCTTTCTTGGTCCTTTCCCATTCTGAAGGTATATAGTTGACATTCACTGTATCCATGCCTCCGATTGAAACGAAATGGCTTCCATCAAGTGGAAAAGCTTTTTGTTTCATTATAAGACAGATAAAGGAATTTTTAGTAAATAGAAATGAAAAAGGGGAATTTTAAGAAAAAACTACCAAGAGGTTTCTAGATTATTTTCTTATTTAGGTAATAGAGACCGATTATATTGTATCGAATAAAAATGCCCTTTATGGAATATAGGACCAAAGCCGTATAAAGCAATTTTTATTATTTCCACTGTAAACTTGACAGGGGGAAGTTCAAAATTAGGAACTCTTTTATTAAATAAAGTACTTTTTCAGTGGTGACGATGTATACGGGCAACTTTTTTATTGACGAACTTGTATATACAGGTTAAAATAAAAGCATCTTGTATATACAAGTTTTGAAAGCGGTTAAAAGGAGAGTTCACAATGTTAAAAAAATGGTTTCGAAAAAAAGAGGAAACGCTCTTAGCACCTTTAACCGGAAAAATAGTCGAGATCGAACAAGTTCCTGATCCAGCATTTTCCCAAAAGCTCATGGGGGATGGAGTGGCTATTGATCCTGCAGACGGAATTGTCGTTTCGCCGGTCAATGGGGAAGTTATTCAATTTTTCCATACGAAGCATGCGATTGGTATTCGTTCTGAGACGGGACTGGAGCTATTGATCCACATCGGTTTAGACACCGTTATGATGAACGGTGAAGGATTTGTTGGACATGTGAAGGTCGGTGACAAAGTCAAGGCGGGCGACAGTTTACTGACATTCGATCTTGCATTGATCAAAGAAAAAGCAGCGAGCACGATCACACCGATTGTCATCACCAATATGGATGCCGTTCAATCACTCGAAAAGAAGTCGCTCGAAAGCGTGCAGGCAGGAACGGATTCATTTATGGTTGTCGTAGCAAAATAACACTTGTTTTGTAAACGATTACGGGGGGGATCATCATGAATATCAGCAAACAATCAGTTGAAAAGATTGTTGAGTCTGTTGGAGGAAAAGAGAATATTGTAGCGGCAACACATTGTGTTACCCGGTTAAGATTTGCATTAAAGGATGAGGGAAAAGTAAATAAAGAGGCTTTGGAAAGCATTGATCTCGTCAAAGGCTCCTTTTCGGCAAACGGTCAATTTCAAGTCGTGATTGGACAAGGGCTTGTTGATAAAGTGTACAACGAAATGGTGGAGTTGACGGGGATTGACCGCGCGACAAAGCAAGAGATTAAAGATGCAGCGGAAGCGAAGCTAAACCCGCTTCAGCGTGCGATTAAAACATTAGCTGATATTTTTATTCCGATTTTGCCGGCGATTGTGACAGCAGGTTTGTTGATGGGAATTAATAATATCCTGACAGGCCAAAATATTTTTTATGAAGGCAAATCATTTGTGGAAGTGCATAAAGAGTGGGCCGATCTTGCCAGCATTATTAACTTAATTGCCAATACGGCGTTCGTCTTTCTGCCAGGTTTAATCGGTTGGTCAGCGGTAACGAAATTCGGCGGCAGTCCATTGCTTGGTATTGTGCTAGGCTTAATGCTTGTTCACCCAGATTTGTTAAACGCATGGGGCTGGGGAGCAGCGAAAGAAGAAGGAAACATTCCTGTATGGAATTTGTTCGGATTGGATGTTCAAAAGGTAGGATATCAGGGTCAAGTATTGCCTGTGTTAGTGGCATCGTACGTGCTGGCGAAAACAGAGCTGTTTTGGCGTAAACGAATTCCCGATGCGTTTCAGTTGCTGTTAGTCGCTCCGCTTTCGCTGCTATTTACCGGTTTTTTAGCGTTTATTGCGATCGGACCGATTACATTTGCAATCGGCAACGGGATTACAAGTGTATTTGTTTCAGTGTTTCATAATGTTCCAGCAATTGGCGGGCTTCTATATGGAGCGATATATGCCCCTCTTGTTGTCACGGGGATGCATCATACGTTCTTGCCGGTTGATTTGCAGCTGATCACCAACACTGGCGGAACATTTTTATGGCCGATTCTCGTTCTTTCTAATATCGCTCAAGGTTCGGCGGCGTTAGCCATGATGTTTTTAGCAAAAGATGAAAAACTGAAAGGGCTGTCATTCACATCTGCCGTTTCAGCTTATTTGGGTATCACGGAACCGGCCATGTTTGGAGTGAATTTACGCTACCGTTATCCATTTATTTCTGCGATGATAGGAGCAGCAATTGGCGGAATGTTCATTACGCTCAATAAAGTGATCGCATTTTCTATTGGTGTTGGCGGTCTTCCTGGGTTTTTATCAATCGTTCAGCAAAAATGGGCGCCGTTTTTCATTGGAATGGCGATCGCGATTGTGCTGCCGTTTGCTCTAACATTTGTGTTAGGAAAAATTCGCAAAGATCATAATTAATAGAACTGTGTTCTAAATAATAAAATGAATAATCAAAGATTCATACCATTGGTGAATGACCGCCAATGGTATCGTTTTTCCCGATAGTCTCAAAATTATAAACGAGGTGATATTCATTGAAGCAACCATGGTGGAAAAAAGCCGTTGTTTATCAAATTTATCCGAAAAGCTTTAAAGACACGACGGGAAATGGAATAGGAGATTTGCAAGGGATTATCGAGAAATTAGACTATTTAAAGACATTAGGGATTGACGTCATTTGGCTGACGCCTATTTATGCTTCGCCGCAGCGAGATAACGGCTATGATATTAGTGATTATTTTAGCATTCATCAAGATTATGGAACAATGGAGGATTTCGAGCGTTTGCTTGCTGAAGCCCATCGGCGCGGTATCAAAGTGATAATGGACATGGTCGTAAACCATACCTCGACCGATCATGAGTGGTTTCAGCAGGCGCGTTCGTCAAAAGAAAACCGCTACCGCCATTTTTATATTTGGAAGGATCCTAAACCAGACGGCAGTGCCCCAACAAACTGGAAATCCAAATTTGGCGGATCGGCTTGGGAGTATGATGAGCAAACGGGACAATATTATCTGCACTTGTTTGATGTAACTCAGGCCGACTTAAATTGGGAAAATGAAGAGCTGCGCAAAACGATTTATGAAATGATGCATTTTTGGTTTCAAAAGGGAATTGATGGCTTTCGCTTAGATGTCATTAATTTGATTTCGAAAGATCAACGTTTTCTCGATGATGACGAATCCCTGCCATTGGGTGACGGCCGCCGATTTTATACAGACGGTCCGCGCATCCATGAGTTTTTGCAGGAAATGAATAGGGAAGTATTTTCTAAATATGATATTATGACAGTCGGTGAGATGTCATCGACCACCATTGACCATTGCATTCAATATACTAATCCAGCACGGAACGAATTGAATATGACGTTTAACTTCCACCATTTAAAGGTAGACTACCCAAATGGTGAAAAATGGGTGGCAGCTCCATTCGATTTTCTGGCTCTAAAACGAATTTTATCTACTTGGCAAGTGGAGATGAATAAAGGCGGAGGCTGGAATGCGCTCTTCTGGTGCAACCATGACCAGCCGAGAATTGTGTCGCGCTATGGCAATGATGGAGCATATCATAAAGAATCGGCGAAGATGCTGGCAACAGTTATTCATATGATGCAAGGAACACCATATATTTACCAAGGTGAAGAAATTGGCATGACCAACCCGAAGTTTGAGCGAATTGAAGAATACCGAGATGTGGAAACATTAAATATGTATAAAATTTTGCTTGAGCAAGGAAAAACAGAAGCAGAGGTGCTTGAAATTTTAAAATGTAAATCGCGCGATAATTCACGGACACCTATGCAATGGGACGACAGTCCGCATGCCGGATTCACAACTGGGACTCCTTGGATTCATGTCGCGCCGAATTTTAAAGAGATTAATGTGAAAAAAGCATTAGAGGATCCAACATCGATTTTTTACCATTACAAACGTTTGATTGAATTGCGAAAGAACTATGACATTATTACAACAGGAAACTATCAGCTATTGTTAGAGGATCATCCGCAAATTTTTGCTTATGTGCGCAATGGAGATGGTGAAAAGCTTCTAGTAGTGGCTAACTTTTTTGGCGGCCAAACAAAATTTGTTTTGCCGAATGAGCTTGATATAAACGGATATACAAGCCGTATCCTGCTTTCCAACTATAATGACTCTTCTGAACATGTACAAGAAATCATGTTGCGTCCATATGAAGCGATTGTGTATCATTTAACAAAATGATACTATACAATTCGGTGATGACTATGAAGGAAAATAAATTTATGGCGATTTACAACGACCTTTTGCTTCATATTCGCAAAGGCATTTTTCAGCCGAACGAAAAGCTGCCTTCTGAAAATGAATTGTCCCAGCGGTATCAAACATCGCGTGAGACGATTCGCAAAGCGCTCAATCTTTTATCAGAGCATGGCTATATTCAAAAAATAAAAGGAAAAGGTTCGATTGTGTTAGATGTAGGAAAATATGATTTTCCTGTCTCTGGACTTGTCAGCTTTAAAGAATTGGCGCAAAAAATGAACAAGCCGGCAAGAACGATCGTACATGAACTGGAATTGATCGAGCCTGATGAATATATTAAAAGACAATTGGAAACCGAAAATAAGGAAAAAGTTTGGAAAGTGATTCGTGCTAGGGAAATAGAAGAAGAGAAAATTATTTTAGACAAGGACTTTCTTTGCCAAAAATTCGTTCCAACATTGACGCGCGGCATTTGTGAAAATTCGATTTATGAATATGTCGAAAATGAATTAAAGCTTCGCATTAGCTTTGCGAAAAAAGAAATGTTTGTCGACCGAGTGACAGCTGAGGATCAAAAATATATGGATTTAAACGGCTACGAGCATGTAGTAGTGGTGAAAAATTTTGTCTACTTAGAAGATGCGAGCTTGTTTCAGTATACCGAATCGAGACATCGGCTCGATAAATTTCGGTTTGTTGATTTTGCGCGGCGTACTCATCACCCGGGGATGTCCGATAAGTCCTTAAAATGAAGCCAGTGGAGAAAAACGAGTTGTTTTTCTCCACTCAGCTTGTAGACTTGGTTGACAAGCTGACCTTGAAAGAGTGTCGAACACTCATTCAAGGTGTTTATAATTACTTATATTGCACGGCTCCTAGAAATCTAAACTGATGTTTTTTATTGATATTTCCATTATATTAAAAGTTATAAAGTAAAAGAACTGAGTTCGCTTCTTGATTTAAACGATCACCGCAAAACTCTATAAATTTTGGAATTATCTCCTCATCATAAGAAAAATGCTTATTTTGTTACCCCATGCATTAAAAATGGGTTTAATATTATAACTGTAGATGAGCAAAATCACTAACATAAATTTACATCGAAACAAAAAAGGAGACATGAACCCGATTCCTTGGTTAGAATAGCCCGCTTTTACTGTAGCACCGTTTTTCAGCTTTGATGAATAAGTCAAGTTGTACCCCACTTTTTGTTCTATTTTGGGCATTCTGAAGCTTTAAGGAATGTATTGTCCTTGTCCGACAATGATGTGATCGAGAATCTCGATGCCGATGATTTTTCCAACATCACCAAGTCGTTTTGTTACTTCTAGATCTTCACGGCTTGGTTGCGGATTACCGGAAGGGTGGTTATGCGCGACGATGCCACACGCACAACTTCGGCGAATTAAATATTTAAACGTTCATGCGGATGAACGATCGATGAATTCAATGAACCTACAAATACTGTTTCTCTAAACATTACTTCATTCTTCGTATTAAGCCCAACTACGACGAAATGCTCTTGTGTGTGATACTGCATATCTTTTAGATATTCGTACGCATCTTGTGGAGAGCGGATTGTAAAGCGATTCTCAATAGGTGTGGGATTCATCCGAGCGAGCTGTAATGCTGCAATGATTTGCTTCGATTTAACTTTGCCGATCCCTTTGATTAAAAGTAGCTCTTCTTCTGTTACTTCAAGTAGATCTTGAATAGATGGGAATCGGTTAAAAATTTCATTAACAACATAGCTGTCTTCTTTTTCACGTATTGTAGTTGCTAACAATGATTTAAATCTTAATTTATCGAATTGATTTGTCATGGTTAATTCCTCCGTTTTCACTAGAATTAAAAAAGGAGATACGATCGTCTCTCCAAATTGCAAATGATGACGTAGTTTACTAAAATGAAAGTGACTAATATTTGTGTAGATGAGTTCGTTGGTGGGGCTCATCTTTTTTTCTGCATTAAAAAAGCCCTTTGGATTTTGTTTTATCCAAAGAGCAAGTCACGGTATATTGCTATTTGTAACCCTCAAACCATATCACCACCTTTCAATGTTTTGATTTCAATAACAGCAGGTCTTGAATAAATGATGATGCTTGTTGTTTCGTTAGCTTTGTGCTGTGATCTACTTGGTACATTTGCATCATCAATTCTTTAACGGTATTCGGATGCATGTTCATTTCAGCAACTAATCGATAAATCATCTCGCGCTGTTTCGGTGTAGCAGGCTCATTATTATGTTTTATTTGAGCTTCTGCTAAGTCCTCGATATCTTGTGTGAAGATCCCACTGGCTCTTGTTGCGCTTAAAACAGCATCGATCAACGCTCGTTTCTTCGCCATTTTAAGGAATGTATTGACGAGTGTATAAGGATCTTGATGTACAAAGCTTTTTTCTTTACTATTGCATGATCCGATACCTTCAGCTTCCATCATTCCTGTTTGCTTGTTAATCAACGTGACTTTTACTTCATAAGTGAAAAAACCCTTCTCCCATTCTTTGATACGCCGAATGACGTCTACTTGTTTTGAGAAGCCAAAGGCATCACAAAGCTTTTCAGCACCCGGCTTTAGTAAGGTTGGCTTTGAATATCCTTCAACTCGTCCATAATCCACGCCTTCCTGCATCATCTGAGTTACAAAATCATTTAATGCCTTCATTCTTTCTTCAGCTTCTGATAGCGATATAGCAAGCTTTGGTACGATGCAGCTATGGTGGTTAACAGGATCTACTTTTAATTCATTGGAACCATCTTCTTTGCGAAGAAGATCATTATTTGTCACTTCTACTTCCTCCTTTGCATCTGAATGACAAAAAAGTTGAATGTTAGCTGAATCACCTCCCAAGAAATTGAGAAAATGTATGGTAGCCTTTTAAAGTAAGCTTCAATACTCGACCATGGGATTCGCTATTTTTCACAAGGAGCAATCCTCGTATACTAAGTTTCAGAAAGTTTTTTTATCGAATTTCCAGTCCGATACGCTCCTTGACAATCGCATATCTTGGGTGGTTGCCTTTGTGGG
>NZ_VISS01000046.1 GCF_007827555.1 Aeribacillus composti | reverse complement strand
ATGACTATCAAGCTAAGCTAATGGAATACGGAATGAAATGTAGCATGAGCCGCAAAGGAAATTGTTATGACAACGCTTGTATTGAATCATTTCATAGGATAATAAAAAAAGAACTAATCTATCAGACTCGTTATAAAACAAAAAAGAGCATATTTGAGCATATAGAAATATTTTACAACAATAAACGTATTCACTCCGCAACAGAGTATTTTTCGCCATCCGAATACGAACGTATGTACAATAAAAAGGGAGCTTAATGAACATATTAATAGAATAGTTAGACCCGAAAATTTACCTTTTAAAAATAATTAGGACAACGTCGTAATTATTTTTAAAAGGCCACCAAGCGATAGCGCTGTAGCTGCTAAAAAAATTTTAAATTTTTGTGTCTACTTTATTGACCTAATATCATTTTTTTTAAAATAGAAAGGGCTAAAATTTTTGTTGCTGATATAAGTATTATAAATCCAAGCTCGAAAGACAGAAAGACCCCGAATCCAATTGTGTTACTTGCGTTAGGTTATGCATCTAAAGTGTTAGGATGGGAAAGAATTATATGTATATTTAATTCAGACTATGGGACTTATGAAGATTTGCCCTTTGATTTAAAATTTAGAAGACATATAGTATATAGTCTTAATGGAAAATCTGAAGTAAGGAAGTATTTGGCTAAAATATTAACGAAAACAATTCAAGAATTATATGTAAAAGGAATGTTAGATGATGAATTAAACGACTTCTTAAAAGTTCAGGTAGACACACAAATATTATCGCTCCTCAATAGTATTTATAAGATACTGTATGGATATATTGGTCAAAAAACATTCAGTAATTATGAAACAATATTAAATCTTGAATTAGATGATATTAAAGAATTGCTAAATAGAAAGTTTTTAGGGTTTCAAGTGTTTAAACATTATAGAACAGTATAGAGAGAACTACGTAATATCGCAAGACATTTTCTATCGTCAGCTTATTATAAAAAGGAGCATTCCTGTTAGAAGGTTTTTCGGGGACTTGAATAAAAAAAGCCCTCTTGGTATGATTCGGGGTGTCAATCGGATGAATTGACACCTAATTTGGATACCAAGGAGGACTATACATGAATTCTATCTCAATCAAGTCACCGATCAAACGCGAGTCAGTCAAGACTTTGTGGGAATTTTTTTAGTTCGCTGAAAATAGATGTAAGTCATAGGTTAGCGAACCATTTTTTTGAATTTTATCCGTAAGCGCTTTCGGATTCTCATCCCTTGCCATGATAGACCGATATGTATACCTTTTTTTACCATTCCTTGAGTTCAGGCAGGTCATGATAGATCGGAGACCCGGAAGATTGCTGCAAATATGGCACGTTATTCCACGTGATCTCCGGCCAAAGACGGCGGACGCGTTGTTTCGCCTTGTTCACGATCGTCTGTTTGGTGGATGTCGTCGACGCCGTTTCCTCCGCCGGCTGCGACGATTCTTCTCCGAAACGACGTCCGAAAAGACGAATCCCATCCATACCGGGCAATCATTGCCTTGAAAAACGCCCCGAGTCCCTTGTCTGTCCAACTGCGGCGGTATTTCACCCGATACGCCAACTGGCTTCTCACGCTTTCAGCCCTTCCCATCGGATACATGCCCGTTGTGTCCACTCCTTGCTCCTTCAGCCATTCCCGGTAATCTCGGATACATCCCGGCATCGATTCGATCCGGTGGATCAAGGCAGCCAGCTGTTGTTCTTTCGCTTCGTCCCCCAGCGTGCCGAGGGCTCTGTTCAGTTCCACAAGCAACCCCTCTTCATCCTGCTTCGCCGGCTTTTGCCGAATCGCCTGTCACCGTGGATGGCCCGAGAGGCATTAGCGCAACTCACGCGCCACGTGGAATCGATCAAATTGGAAGCAGACCCGTCCCTTGAAATACTCCCGGCACGCGGTAATCCATGGAGCGCCGTCCCCGTTGATGACAAGAAGATCCCGATACGGATCATAGGCATATTCGTTCATCAAAAATTCCTCGAAGCCTTCCCACACCTCCCTCTTGCCCTCATGGACGTAATGGCGCTGATTCACGAATTCGATCCGTAAGCCGTTGCGCTTCCACCCTTCGTGAACGATCAGGATTTGTCTTCCTTGGCCCGTTTTCTCTTCCCTTGGCGAGAGACAAACAGTCCATCGGCCTCCCACAAACAGCATCCGTCCATATTGCTGGTCAACCGGGCAGTGCAGCGGAGCTTCGGCTTCGAGCACCAACTGGCGGATCGCCTCATGGCTTATCACCGGATACCCGACCATCTGGGCAAGCGTACAAGCCGCTTTGCGATAAGAAGAGCACTCCACAACCAATCCCACCGCCGTTTCTTCTAGACAAGGACTGATTGACTGCGATCCATCAAACGCTAGAAGGGAGTCAAGCAAAAACGTGTAACGGTTTTGTTCTCGGTCTAAATAGTAGTTTCGCTCAAAGGTGACTTCGCCAAACAGGGTTTGAATCGTGGAGCGTCGTTTGTCTTTCAAGTGGTACCGGCGCTTGTCCCGGGTTTCCGCCAATTGTCGGTCGATGTCCTCCAACAAAGCCGTAAACAGCTCGGCGAAGGCGTTTTGCAGGGCCGAAACAAATCAAGTTCGATCTCTTTCCATGTCAACGAATTTGTGGTAAGATGTTGTTGAATATTCATGGGACTCTCTCCTCCTGTTTGATAGTGTGGTCAATAATCATCTTATCAGGGAGAGAGTCCTTTTTTCATGTTCCTGCTTGGGATCCTACCGCGCTTTCGCTTGGTGACCCCGATGAGGGGATTACGAACCTACGTTCCTACCCCCCTCATCGGGAATTCTAAGAATTTCTCCCACAAACATTTTACGCACACCAGAAAATATTTATGGAAAATGCAAAAAGGCTAGATAACGCTAGATACCATGCATGGTTTCATCATCATAACTCTGATTGATGGATTACTGTTGCAAAGAAAAAAGAAGGTAAATTCATCCAATATCATTACAAACCACAGGAATTGGCTGAAAAACTAACAGAATGGCTCGAAGAGGATGTTTATTTTAGCTAGAATACAATTTTATAAGCCTAGCCGACAAATTACGAATATAAGGCAATTAAAGTCGTTATATGTTGATTTAGATTTTTATTTGTTTAATTATAATTCGAACTGGATAATCGGCAAATTAGAATACGATTATTTTGGCCAATCGATTCCAGAGCCGAATATAATCATTTTTAGCGGTCAAGAAATGGTTTTAATTTGGCTTAAAGAGCCTGTTCCTTACAAAGCTTCACCGTTATGGCAAGCGGTACAAAATCACTTCTTAGAACAATTAAAAGAGCTAGGGGGCGACTCTAGGGCGGTTGATGCTTCAAGGGTATTCCGCATTGCTGGAAGCATTAATTCAAAAAACGGTGTAGAGGTAACAGGGCAATATCGTCATAAGGAACGTTATGTCTTGAGAACGTTAATTAAAGGAGAAATGATTTTTATGGAAACTTATACAACCCTCAAAAAGATTACTCCTTCCTATGACCCTTGGGAAGCTTATTTAGATATGAAGGAATACGGTGAATTAACATTATCAAATATAGAATTTACCACCACCACAATCTGCAATATGCGATGTGAGCATTGCGCTGTAGGATACACTTTATCTCCGAAAGATCCGGAAGGGCTGCCGCTCGATTTACTTTTAAAAAGGCTAGACGAAGTGCCGACATTGCGATCCCTTTCGATTACCGGCGGGGAGCCGATGCTTTCGATAAAATCTGTGGAAAATTATGTCGTTCCCATTTTAAAATACGCACATGAACGCGGGATACGAACCCAAATCAATTCCAATTTAACATTGGACTTGAAACGCTATGAAAAAATTATCCCGTATTTAGATGTTTTGCATATTTCCCATAACTGGGGAACAGTCGATGATTTTGTTGAAGCCGGATTTGCAATGATGAAAAAGAAGCCTCCATATAAAGAACGTGCAAAATATTTTGAACGAATCATTGAAAACTCTAGAGCTCTGGCTGAAGCGGGAGTAATTGTTTCAGCGGAGACGATGCTGAATAAACGGACGGTTCCTCATCTTGAAAAAATCCATAGACAAATTGTAGACGAAATGAAATGTCAACGCCATGAGGTGCATCCAATGTATCCAAGTGATTTCGCTAGCAATCTTGAAACGCTCAGCTTGGATGAGATACGCGAAGCAATTCATAAGCTCTTGGATATCCGCGACGAATCAGTGTGGATGCTGTTTGGAACACTCCCGTTTTACGCTTGCAGCGACAATGAGGAAGATTTAGCATTGCTGAAGCGATTGAGAGAAAGCAAAAACGTGACTGTTCGAAATGACCCTGACGGCAGATCCCGTCTCAATGTCAATATTTTTACAGGGGACATTATTGTGACAGATTTCGGCGATGTACCGCCGCTTGGAAACATCAAAAAAGATACTCTTTTATCAGCCTATGAAAAATGGATGCAATCCCCGATTGCCCAACAGCTGAATTGCCATTGTCCAAACGTAGCGTGTCTTGGACCGAATCTTTTAGTGAAAAATAGTTATTACCGAGACTTAGATTTTACAAAAAGAAAAGCGCGCATATAAATAAAAGGGCTTGGGCTTCTTTCGGCAATATATTTGCCTTTCGCCCGCCCTTTTCTATTATCTAGGCTGATTGGTAATAAGAAAGTGGAAGGATGCCCGATCCTGCACAGGAATCCATGCTCCAATGCCTTGTTGCGTAACATTTTTGACAACAATTTGCTTCTTGCTTCCCTTTAACATTAAATACACTTCTCCGTAAGTGACTTTTCCTTTTTCGTTGACAGCGGGAACGTATGCGTATAAATACCCCATTTTTTTCGGCGGGATATTATATACTTGATTTTTTTTCGTCCCGAAGCCGACAATTGTTTCAAATGCTAGCGGCATTTTCGATTTCTTTGCCGCCTTCATCAGCATCATTTTTTTGACATCTTTATGATCAGAAATTCTAGCGGTTAATCCTCCTTTTACCCGTTTTTGCGCCTCCTGTTTATAGCTAATTTGAACGGGCGACTTACCGCCTCGATTGTCAAAAAAGTTTGTATTGATTTTTTGATACTCCCAATTGACTGTTGTTTCCTCAGATTCATAATTCAATGCCCACCGTCCCAAGTAAATGGCGGCTCTATATCCTATGGCGGTTGGAGAAGGTGTAATGGAAGACTCATTTAACATTTTAATTAAAACAGGATTTTCAATCGGGACGTTGGATGTTTTGATTAACTCTTTTGTTAATTCACTTGGCTGTAAATAAGGAAGATTTTGACTCGGATTTGGATACGTATTTTCTTTTGAAATATCCATCACCGATTTGGGGATAGTTGGTGCTTCAGCGAAGCTTAAGCTTGAAAAAACCGATGCAAGCATGACTGAAATAAATAACGTCATTAGCTGTTTCATGTGGTTATCTCCTTTCAAGTAGCCTTTGCTTGTAGTTTTTTCAAGCTATTTGTATTTTATCCGCAAAATATCTTCCTATAATAGATAGAAGCCTATCCCCATGATGACATAAGCAGCAAGCAAAGTAGCCCCTTCAAACCAGTTCGTATCGCCGTCATTGGAAATTACAATCATGAGCAGTACTCCTGTCGCCATGGCAATCAACTCAGGAAGTGTAAAGACGAGCGGCATTTTTTCTGAAAACAGAAGCGAAATTAATACAAGCAAAGGCGCAACAAACATGGCAATCTGCAAGGTTGATCCGATGGCGATTTCAACCGCTACATCCATTTTATTTTTGTAAGCCATAATAATCGCAGACGCATGCTCCGCTGCATTTCCAACAATGGCAACGACAATTACCCCAATAAATAATTCACTCCAGCCAAGTTCATGTGCGACCGTTTCAAACGTATGTACAAGATTTTCCGAAACATATGCAACCGCAATTGTTGCCAAAAACAAAATGATGGTTGCGATTTTGCCAGACCATTCCGGGCTTTCGTGTTCTTCGATCTGCTCCTCTTTTTTCTGATAAACTCCCCGATGGGTTACCAATTTAAAAAACAACGCGGCTAAATAGAGCCCGATCATAATGATGGAAATGCCAATGCTTAACGTCAATGTGTCCGTATCATTCATTGTTTGTGCAAACACTTCTGGAATGACAAAGGCAACAATGACCGCAAACATTAACAATCCAGAATTATGTCTTGCGTCGTATTCATTAAACTTCTGCCGCTTGTACTTTAATCCACCAACAAAAAATGATAAACCTGCAACAAGCAGCAAGTTGCCGATTACAGAACCTGTGAGAGATGCTAAAACAACTGAAATTAAACCTGCTTTTAACGCAAAGATTGAAATAATGAGCTCAACAGCGTTCCCAAAAGTTGCATTCAACAGTCCGCCAATTCGTGGACCTGCCACAATCGCCAAGCTTTCTGTCGCTCTTCCCATAAAACTGGCGAGTCCGATAATCGTTAAACAATAAATTGCAAATAGAAGCAGTGCATTCCAATGCATCAAACTGCCAATAACGGACAACGGCAATCCAACAACAACCAAGATCGATAATATACGATTGAACATAAAGCTCACCACCCATATTTAGCAATAATTTTCCCGAAAACTTTGCTTACTTATTTTAACAAAAATTGTTTAAAATAAACATTTCCTTCTAAAAAAAGGCCGTTGACAATTATGGAAAAAAATTTGTCCGTAAAAATTATTTTTATTCTGACATAAGCACTATATTTTGATAAATCGAGCATTTTGCAAAGAGTCAGTCAAGACTTTGTGGGAACTTTTTTGATTCGCTGAAAACAGATGTAAGTCATAGGTTAGCGAACCATTTTTTTGAATTTCATCTGTAAGCGCTTTGGGACTATCATCCCTTGCCATGACAGATCGATATGTATACCTTTTTTTACCATCCCTTGAATTCAGACAGGGCATGATAGATCGGCGTCCCGGACGATTGCTGTAAATATGGAAAAATTAGAAAAGGCCATTCAAAAGATTAAAAATGAGATGAGACGTTGCAAAGAAGCGGGTTTTGTAGATGGTATTCCATTTTGGGAACAAGCGTTAAGTAATCTACTGAAAGAGAAAAAATAAAGGTCACTTATCCATTAAGGCATTGTAATTAGTTTCATTCTTTTAAGGATTTTCGAGTTTGTTGGTATTTAGTCTCCAGTAATAAAGTTCTAGAATACTTTATTTAATGGTATTTTTATACCAAAAATGAAATATATGGAACTATATTGATAAAATTAACGTCTATAAGTGTGATAGAAATTAATATACTAAGGAGGTAATTTAATATGCGTAAAAAAATTTTACTAGGGACTTTAAGTTTATCTTTGTTAGGAAGTACATTACCATCATACTCAGCGTTTGCGGCAGAAAAACAAGAACATTAAACGTCTATTCTCAAGGATATAATGTATCGTTATCAGAAAATCTAATTCAAACAGCTGATCAATATGTTGTTGTCGAAGAAAATAAATTTGTATTGAAAGATGAGAAAAAGTTAAAGGAGATTCTTTCTGAAAGAGATTTTGAGATTGTTAACAATTTAGTATCTCAAGCTAATAATAATTTAGAGACCATCAGTGGAGCTAATAAAGCGGTAGTAAGAAATATTGTTGTTGTAATGCCTAAAGACGTTTCAGCTAAAACTATTAGTTACGCTAAAGCTTCTGAAGGAAAAAGAGCAATTAAATTTCATTGGTGGGGAATCGAACTGTGGTTGACTAAGACTGATGTTCGAGCCATAGTAAAAGGTGGAATTTCTGGTGGTGCAGCATATCTAGGTAGTATATTTGGAATAGCTGGCGCAGTTGGAGGAGCTGTTGTAGGAGCCATAATATCTGAGTATATAACAGGTGTCCCGATTTATGTTAAATATACTTATGGTAATAAATATCCTCCTATTGTCTTACCTCAATAAAAAGGGTTGAAAATTATGAAAAAAGCTATTATATCTGCAATTTTTGCAGGATTAGTCGTTTTAATAGGTGAGTATATATTCACAAATAGCTTAATTAAGTTATCGGTTCAAATACCCGTGTTATTAATTGGTATTGTGCTGATATATAGGCTACTGGGAAAATAGATTGATACACATTTTCGCTGTATAAAATCTTTACAACATTCCCCTGTACTGTTTTAAGTGCAGGGGAATGAAGATAATTGCTAGTAATAGTCATATCCATTTTCTCCTTTATTTTTGATTTTATTTTAATTACTAACTCAACTTTCGCAGATAGAAATTGGCAAATAAGCCTTGATATAACTAGGAAGGCCTGCAATCCATTGCTGTAGTTGACTTTCAATGATTTTTTTGTCATTTTATTTATCTTTTTTAGGGTATCTTGAAGAAGCTCGATCAACTGCTGTAAAGCTACAGCCCAATCCAGTTCATTGATTTCATTGCATAGTTCATAAAAGAGACCGCCAATGGTCCGATCATCCGTGTTACCTCGAATTTGCCACGAGAGAACGATGTAACGAGTAAACACAATGGTGGTATGGCTGATAAGCAAGTCGAAAGAACGGCCTTGGAATTCTCCCTGAAGGCGCAACAGTGATTTAGTCGTCTTGAAAAATACTTCGATGTCCCAGCGTATTCCATAGATGCGCACGATTTCTTGTTCTGTCAGGGTACAATCGGTGCTAAGAATGGCCACCCATTCGTTTTTCTTGTTTCGGTTTTGAATGAAGACCACTTTAACTGGTATTCAATTTGCCATCACCGTGTGAATGGAACGAAGGATTCCTTTCTTTCCTTGAACCGGATTAGACAATCGATAGAGTTCTTTTAAAGAGACGGCTCAGTCCCCTACGAGATAGTGTTGATTGGTCGCTTTCACCATGCCGATCACATCAAGTCCCTGTTCCACGATTGCTTGAATGAGAGGTTGTTGAGTAAACCATGTATCCATCAAGACGTAACGGGCTCCAACCCTGCGGTCAAGGCACGCTCAAGCATAGCAGGGATTTGTTCTGGTGCTGTCTGTAATGCCTCAACACAGCATTTATCCCCTGATGTACGCTTATCTATTTTTTCTGAAATCCCATTGATTTGAGCCTTTTTGGAGCTCAATAAAGAAAAGTCAATCGGCATAACGGAGTAGCCGTCAGACCAGCCTAAAGTAAGCATACGAAAGCCTTTATAGAATCGCTTCCGGAGCGACGAGTGATCCATACAACGTGCAAGCAGTTCCACTTTCTTACTGCGATTCCGTTCAAACATCGAATCATCAATAATGAATACTTTTACCCGGTATTTATCTGTTAGGCTACTAACCTTGGCAATGACCGAGGAACTAAAGGAAAGTAGAACGGCGCCATGGTTGAGGAAACGGTAGACCGCATCCTTGACTGGCAGCTGATCCGCTTTTTTAGAGTCCAAAAGCCGGAACCAGTTCTTCTGTTGGAAAATGAGGCAAAACACCAGTTGAAACAAATAAGAACAGGTGAATCAGAGATTTTTTTGGATGTGTGCCTTTCGAAGATGTTTCAAGATTTCCAATTCGTTGAAAACGGATTTTAGTTTATTTGGTAATTGATTATTTTGTTCCTTCTGCTCTATCATATAGAGGACACAATGTGCAAAATACTCAAATCTAAAAAATACAACAGCAAGAAAAAAATTCTCGTTCCCCAATCTTATGTATGAAGTAGAAACCTTTCATCAAGTACAGCTTCGGATGATTGACGGTATACTATAACGTGGTGGTTTTTGCAAACATTTCACAACGTTATCGTGCTTGGACCTTCTTCCCTTTTTAAAAATGAGGACAGCCGCATGTGTAAAGCCTGTCGATCATTTTGTAAAAAAACCCCTTTATTTTAATCAGGCAATATAGTATGATAATTTTAACGAAATGACCAAAATGTCCATTTAGTCAATCAAGAGGATGAGGAGCATGGCTATCGATCGAAAACAAAATATTATTGATGCGGCGACAAAATCTTTTTCCTTATTCGGGTATAAGGCAACGACGATAGAACAAGTGGCGAAACTCGCGAATGTAGGCAAAGGAACAATTTATACGTTTTTTAAAAGCAAAGAGGATTTGTTAGACGAAATTATTTCCTCAGTTATTGTAGAAATAAAAGAAACGGCAGAGCATGCAATGGACCCCGATCGTCCATTTCTTGAAAACGCCCATCGCGCTTTATATCGCATTGCAGAGTTTCGAAAGCAACATCCACTAACAATTAAGCTTCTCCAAGAAATTCGGGATATCGGGACTCCGGCCGTTCAAGAAGTGATGAAAAGATTGGATCGGGCGATTATCGCCTTTATCCGCGAAAAAATTGACAACGCCATAAAAAAAGGAGAAATTCGCAACTGTGATTCCGAAATCACCGCCTTTTTAATGTTAAAAATGTATATCGCCCTAAACTTTGATTGGGAAAAGGAACATGAGCCGCTGCCAAAGGAGAAAATCGCTGAATTATTTGAGCTGTATTTTTTAAAAGGATTGTCGAAATAGATAGTCCTTCTTCTTTTATCATAAAATGACTAAATGAGCAAAATGGTCAAAAGTACAAAAAAGGAAGGAGATAACCGTTGCGTGGAATCTCATTATTTTTACATGAGCTAAAAATGATTGTAGCGAATCGGAAAATTTTGATTCCTGTTATCGCTATTTTATTTATTCCCATTATGTATAGCGGAATGTTTATATGGGGATTTGGAGATCCGTATGGCCACTTAGAGAGATTGCCGGTCGCTGTAGTCAATCAAGACAAAGGGGCAACATTGAATGGGGAAAAGTTAAAGATCGGCGACGATCTAGTGGAAAATCTAAAAAAGAAAAAGCAGCTTTCTTGGGAATTTGTTGACGAGAAAGAAGCGGAAAACGGATTAAAAAACCGGAAATATTATCTAGTTATCAAAATTCCAGAAAACTTTTCAAAGCACGCAACTACGATAAAGGACGAACACCCTCAAAAAATGGAGCTCATTTATATGCCGAATGAGAGCATGAACTTTTTCGCAGCACAAATCGGGGATAAAACCATTGAAAAACTGAAAGAAGAAGTTGGTGATACATTAACGGAAACATATGCCGAAACGATGTTCCAAAATATTAAGAAGCTGGCAGAAGGGCTCGAATCGGCAAGCGAAGGAGCAAAGAAACTGCATGAGGGCATTGATTCAGCAAAACAAGGAGCAATAAAGCTGAAGGACGGGGTTGATTCGGCCAAAGATGGTTCACAAGAGCTGTACAACGGCGCGCTCTCTGCGGAACAAGGAGTTCAAGAAATATATGGACATTTAAAAACGATGGCTGAAAAATCATTGATATTTAAAAATGGGCTGCAATCCGCTAGTTCCGGAGCCGAGCGTCTGAACAGCGGAATGAACCGTTTTAATTCCGGTCTTGACCAATTGATTGCAGCCCAAGAGAAATTGCTCGATGGTGCAGAAAAGGCAAGAAATGGTTCTCAGCAGCTGGCGGATGGATTAAAGCAATCACTTCATGGAATGAAACAAATAAATGAAAAAGCTCCTCAGCTCGCAAACGGAGCCGAGCAAGTACGAAGCGGAGCCAGCAATCTGTCGTCATCACTCGGACAATGGGCTAAGGGAGCAGAACAAACGAAAACGGGAGCGGCACAGGTGAGTGCCGGACTGGAACAGCTGACAGCCCGGCTTGATGCTATGATCGCTCAAACATCTGATCCGCAGCAAAAAACGGCACTCAAAGAACTGCGTGCAAGTGTAGGGCAGCTGGCGGATGGAAGCAAACAAGTAACAAGCGGTATAAGCCAGCTTTCCGAAAATGCTGCAGCATTGAAAGATGGAGCTGATCAGCTTTCTTCTGGATCAGCGCAATTGCATAGCGGAACAGTCGCTTTAAGCGACGGTCTCAAACGACTAGTAGCAGGGCAAGAGCAGCTCGCCGCAGGTGCCGAATCATTAGCTGGCGGACAGAAGGAGCTCTCCCAAGGATTATCGACATTCGGTGAAAAAATGAATGAAGCGAAAAGCGGAATAACCCAGCTGATGGAAGGAAGCGGACAATTATCAGCCGGCTTGCATGATCTCGCTTCCGGTTCTGATCAACTGCAAGATGGCACTAATCAGCTTGCTGCTGGTTCCGGCGAATTAGCAAACGGAATGGAAAAACTCACAAATGGGTTAGGAAACTTTTCACACGGAATCGAGCAGCTCTCTAACGGGTCTGGTCAATTGACGGAAGGAATGACGACGCTGGATAAAGGTTCTAATGAATTGGCAGAAAAATTGCACGATGGAGCCAAAGATGCCAGCAACGTCAAAGCGGACAAAGAAATATACGATATGTTTGCAAAACCTATTAAAATTAAAAACGAAAAATTAAACGAAGTTCCTAACTATGGAACGGGGATTGCTCCGTACTTCTTATCGCTGGGATTGTTTGTCGGCGCCTTGCTCGTAACAATTGTGTACCCTCTTCGTGAACCAGCAACTACACCTAAAACGGGAATGAGTTGGTTTTTTAGCAAGTTTGGTGTTCTCGTTATGATCAGCGTCATGCAATCGTTGATAGCCGATACAATTTTACTAGCAGGAGTAGGCATTGAAGTGCAAAGTATTGCGAGATTTATCGTATTTACGATCATCACAAGCTTAACGTTCATGACGTTAATTCAGCTGCTTGTCACAACGTTAAGTGATCCGGGAAGATTTTTAGCAATCATTATCTTAATCTTACAATTAACTACAAGCGCCGGTACCTTCCCGTTAGAGTTAATCCCAACAGCGTTGCAGCCGCTCCACAACTGGCTGCCAATGACATATTCCGTAGCCGGCTTCCGTTCAGTCATTTCGAGCGGCGATTATGCGTTTATGTGGCAAAATGCATTTATTTTGCTCACTTTTATGATCGTGTTTGTTCTCGCAACGATCACCTACTTTACAATCCAACATAAACGCCGTTTTAGCGAGGCCGTATAACATTTTGTTTTTGAATTTGCCGGACGAACTTTTACACCTTCGACTCTAGCGTAATAACTGAAAGGAAATTTTTCAGAACTAAATGTGGTAAATCGGCAATGCCACAATTCCTCTTCATAAAAATGAAATAGAAGCAGATCTCTATCATCTGCTTCTATTTTTTGTTGAAACTTTTATTCATTCAGCGATTCGCCAAAAAGGCCTTCAAAAATGGATTCTTTTATAGGACGACGAGGGGTTGGTGCCTCTCTTTCCTGCAGGCTTTCCGGCAGAGCTTCTTTTTCCCCTTGATAGCCAATTGCAATGAGCGCATTGATTGCATACTCTTCAGGGATGTTTAAAACTTGACGTGCTTTTTCAAAGTCTATGCCTGTCATCGGATGCGTAATCAAGCCTTTTCTTGTTGCTTCTAATGATAAATAGCCCCAAGCTGCACCTGCATCAAAAGCGTGGGAACCGATTTCCCCCCGCTCGCTAGTCTTTTTAGAAATAATCAAGGCAAAAACCGGGACGTTTTTGCACCAAATTTGATTAAACTCGCCAATGAATGACATAAATCTTTTGCGATCTTCCTCTGTGCGAGCGATAATAAAACGCCACGGCTGGAAATTGAAAGCAGAAGGCGCCCAGCGTGCTGCTTCAAAAAGGCTTAGTAACACATCCTCCGGAACCTCTTTAGTTAAAAACGAACGCGGAGACCAGCGTTTTAAATAAATAGAATCAATTTCATATTCGGCCTGGCGGGCAAGCTTCGTTTGTGTCATCACATTACCTCCTAGAAATCAGATCGGAATTATACACATTTATTGTATTACATTTTTTCTAAAAACAATTTTTTTGCTCATAAAAGCTTTTATTTTAGTTCAAATGTTTCCGTAATGTTGATGCTGCCTTCTACTGATTGAACCATTGGACAATTTTTGTGCGCCAGCTCCAAGCATTTTTGAATTTGCTCACGGTCCAAATCCTCGCTGGAACTTGAAATGATGAAATGAAGATGAATTTTTTCAATTCTGTTCGCTTTTTCTTCGTTCCGTTCAACTTCAGCTTGAATCGTAATATCGTCATAAACGATTCTTTTTTTATCTAAAATTTTTCTGAAAACACTTCCGCTGCAGCCAGCAATGGCGGAAACCATCAATTGAAATGGACGGAATCCGTATGTAACATCACCTGCCACATGCAGTTCTCCGTATTCAAAAGTTGTTTTATATCCAATTTCCTTCATTTGAAATTCCATGCTGTATCATCTCCTCCATTAATATCTACAATTTTATTGTAATTGATTAATTTTTTTATTTGCAATTAATACAAATTGCGGGAAAAAAATTAAAAAATAAGTTGAACATCTACTCCATCTGTTATATAATAGTTTCAAAATAAAAAAACTGTATCATAACATTATAGAGGAGAGGGGAAAAATGATGAAACGGCAGGAAAGAAAAAATATGATTGATTTTATTGAAAAAATAGGAAATATTGATCGGGAAACGCTTATGTACATGACGGATGCGGACATTGAACACATTTATGCTTCTATTTATGATCGATATTTAGAAATGGCTGAGTAGAAAACGCAAAAGAAGCCTTCCGCCGCCGGAGGTCCGATGCGAACATTCCCGCAAAAAAAGAAGCTTAAACGCGCAGACACTCACCTCTTGCCGAACTTTATTTAATATAAAATTAAAGCTCTGAACTCATGGCAAACATAGCTAAATTCTTGCTGAATACAAAAAAACCTGGGCTGTCGAAAAAGTCGACAGCCCGGGGAATGCGCTTGATAATATCTCTTTTAATGGTAGCCGTTTTGACCGTTCGCACTTCCGCTTGTTTTATGCTTCGGCTTGGATTTTGAGTTTTGCTTGTTGTGTTGACCGCCTTTTTTTGATTGCTTTGCCACTTGTATGTCCTCCTGTTTACGTCAATTTTTTCAGCCTCATTTTTAATATGACCATGTGAAATGAAAAAAAGTCTTCGAAATAATGGCGGCCTTTATTAATTACTGTAGATGAGCAATTTTCATAACAATAATTACCATACCAAAAGAGACAAACAGGGTATCCCTTATGCCACATGGAGCTGTTTTTTGACAACAT
>NZ_VISS01000045.1 GCF_007827555.1 Aeribacillus composti | reverse complement strand
TACTAGAAAGGACGATTTTTTTGTGCATTTTTTTTAAAAAGTGAAAAAATGAGGGGCTCCAAAAAGTCAGTTACCCTGACTTTTTGGACAGCCCCGTCATTTTTATATATATATTTCGGTACACGAAAAACATTGACTCGGATAAACGATTGTCATATGATAAATAATGCAGTTTATAAATATTTCACAAAATGAAATATTTATTTAATGAATATTTTTTTTGTAAGGGGGATAAAAAATGAATGTGAAAAAGTTGGTCATATTAAATATTGTTGTTCTCGTTGTTTTGGTTTTAGGAGGTTTTGCCGGATTCTATTATTACAATGAGTCGGTCAACTATATTAAAACAGATTACGCAAAAGTGGACGGACAGCAATTAGTGATCGCCGCCCCTGCTTCCGGAGTCTTGACAAAATTTGATGGAAAGGTTGGAGCACAATTTCAGAAAGATAAAGTCATTGGAAAATTAGCCGTACCTGGGGAGGATGAACCTGTCAGCATTCAAATGCCCCAGTCCGGAACGATTGTCCAAACAAATGCGGTAGAAAATTCATTTGTGGCAGCTGGTACCCCTTTGGCATATGCATATGATTTCGATCATTTATGGATCACTGCCAATATTAAAGAAACCATTATTGGGGATGTAAAAGTTGGTCAAGATGTTGATATTTACATCGACGGGTACAGCGAGTCTAAACTTTCGGGAAAAGTAGAGCAAATCGGAAAAGCAACAGCTAGCGTCTTCTCATTGCTTCCAAGTGAAAATGCGGACGCAAACTATACGAAAGTAACACAGGTGATTCCTGTGAAAATATCTATTGCGGATGCAAAAGGGCTAGGAATTATGCCGGGAATGAATGCAAAAGTACGCATCCATAAATAAATGATTTAACCATATAAACTGAAGGAGGTGGAAGCATGCCGTTTATCATCAGTTATACGTTTTTCACTCTGATTGTGCTGATCGTCATGAATGTTTTCCTTGTCAGAAAGAAAAACTGGCATACAAAAAAAGAGGAAGCACTTGATAAGGAAGTGCCGGTTGGAAAAGTGCTGTTCGTTTTAATGTTTGGAATGTTCATTGCGATTTTGAACCAAACAATTTTAAATGTAGCGCTTCCGGTCATGATGACGGATTTAAATGTCAATGCGACAACAGCACAATGGCTGATGACAGGCTTTATGCTTGCAAACGGAATTTTAATACCGATCAGCGCATTTTTAGTTGAAAATTTCGGTTTTCGCAAGCTGTTTATTACAGCGATGATCTCGTTTACAATTGGATCGCTCGTTTGTGCCGTATCAGCAACATTTCCATTGGTGATGATTGGCAGAATTATTCAGGCGATTGGTGCAGGAATTTTAATGCCGCTTGGCATGAACATTTTTTTGACTGTTTTTCCTCCTGAAAAAAGAGGAACAGCCATGGGGACGATGGGGATTGCCATGATTCTGGCTCCTGCAATTGGTCCGACACTCTCAGGATGGGTTGTGCAAAATTATGATTGGCATTTTTTGTTCTACGCGATGGCTTTGATCGGTTTAATTGATATCTTTTTCGCCTTTATTTGGTTCCGTTTAGAAAAAGAATTAACTCGCCCGACGTTTGATATCCAAGGGATTGTTTATTCAAGTATTGGATTCGGCGGCATTTTATACGGGTTTAGCGAGGCTGGAAGCAAAGGATGGTCAAGCGCGGAAGTTATCATCAGCTTAATGGTCGGAGTTGTTTTTTTAATTTTCTTTGCCGTAAGACAATTGAATGTGGAAAAACCTCTGCTTGAACTAAGAGTATTTAAGTACAACCTCTTTACGTTCACATTAATTATCAACTCGATTGTTACTATGGCATTATTTGGAGGAATGCTGCTTCTCCCGATTTATTTACAAAATATTCGCGGTTTTACACCGATTGAATCGGGTTTATTATTGCTTCCAGGAGCAATGATCATGGGATTAATGGGGCCGATAGCAGGAAAAATTTTCGATCGATATGGTGTAAGAGGATTAGCAATTGTCGGTTTGGCCATTACAACATATGGAACATATGAATTCACGCAGCTGACGGCCGATACGCCCTACACAGCCTTATTAGGAATATATATGCTGCGGTCTTTCGGAATGTCATTGATCATGATGCCGATCATGACTGCCGGTATGAATCAGCTGCCATTAAAGATGATTTCCCACGGAACAGCCATGTCGAATACGATACGCCAAGTGGCTGGATCTATTGGAACCGCATTATTAGTAACGGTTATGACACAGCAATCAACAAATCATTTATCAGATTATACGAATCTTGTTTCAAAAACTGATCCAATGTTGATGAATCAGCTGCAAGCACTTGGCAGCAGTATGGCTCAATCAGCCGGACTTTCTGCACATGCTGGTCAAACTATTGGTGCTCAGGCACTTTTAGGGCAGGCATTGCAGCAATCAACCATCGAAGGGATCAACGATGCATTTTACATTGCGACCGTTTTGGCATTCATCGCGCTAGTTCTTTCCTTTTTCTTAAAAACACCAAAGAAAACGCTCCAGGAAAGCTCGTTCGAAGCAGCAAAAGTTAAAACCGAAGCATCTTCCCAAGAGTTATAAACAAAGATATAATGAATGAAACGGGGATGTCCGGCAGAGGACACCCTTTATATATGTGAAAGGAAGGGAAAGTAATATTATGAATCCGACATCCTCCTCCATGACGGAATTAGAGAACGAATTTATAAGGATTTTTCGTGATTTGCGAAATTTTTATACAATGGGGAAAAAATATGGCTTGTCAAGAAATGAATTTTTTATTATGAAGTTTTTGCTGAAAAACGGCCCTCAAAAACTATCTACCATTTCCCAAGAATCTGATATATCTCCCAGTTTCCTCACAGGTATTACTGATCAGCTAATCGAAAAAGGCTACATCGAACGGAATAGATCAAAGAAGGACCGCCGAATTGTCCAAATCTCTTTAACAAAAAAAGGAGAAGAAACCATCATAGCGGTTCAACAGGACTTGATTCAATATATGCGTTCCAAATTCAACGCATTTACAGAAGAAGAAATTCAAGATTTAATTCGACTTTTGCGGAAAATACCATAATATCGTCCGTGGTCTTCAAAATCAGTAGTGCCTGACTTTGTAATTTTAGTCAAAAAGAGACGAGCTTGTTTTAAAACGGTGCACTTTTTCAGAGATGATCCATTGACAAGACGGGGAAATTTGTGTATTCAATGTCAAAACGGGTCATGCTGCCTGTTTGACGTGGAGAGGAATCTTAACGGCTGCAAAGGGGGAAAAGAAAATGTGCAAAATTACGATCATTGGCGGAGCAGGAACTCTTGGAGCCGCCATCGCTTTCAAATTAGCAGGGAAAAAAGCGATCGATGAAATTTGTCTCATCGATCAAAATGAAAAGCTGCTGCTCAATCATTTAATGGATTTGGAAAATGCTTATCCGTCCAAAACGATTTATAAAGGGACTTTTCACGATTTAAAGCACTCTAATATCGTCATCATTACGGCAGCCATCCCAAACCGAACCGATATTTCTTCTAGAGATGAGTTTTTAGAAGGAAACTTGCAATTGTTTCGTCAAATCGGAGAAGCCGTCGCAAAACATGCCCCAAACGCTTTGATTATCACCGCTTCCAATCCAGTCGATGTTCTGAATTACTATTTAGTTCATACGTTTCAATTTGATAAGAAAAAATTAATCGGATACACCATGAATGACTCCTACAGGTTTGAATGGGCGCTTCGCCGAGTTCTAAAGCTACACGAGAATGATAAAGTATCAAGCCCTGTTATAGGTGAGCACGGAGAAACACAAGTTCCGCTTTTCAGCCAAGTCAAAGTAAACTATAAGCCGCTGCTTTTATCAGAAGATCAGAAAATTCAAGTTAAAGAAAAGCTGACAAATTGGTTTCGAAACTTCAATGACCTAGGCATAAACCGAACAACCGGGTGGACGTCTGCCGTCGGTATGGAAAGGCTGATTGATCAGCTGCTTCAACCAAAAACGTCGACAGCAATCGGTTCTGCGGTATTAAACGGAGAATACGACGTTTCTGGCATTAGTTTAGGTGTACCTCTAGCAGTGAATCATACAGGCATCCAAAGCATCCTTGAATGGGAAATCGAACAAAAGGAAAAAGAGTTATTTCAACAATCTGCTGAAAAAGTGAAGCGTCTCATCAACGAGTTTATTATGAATAAAAAATAGACAAAATGGAAGTTTCTTCAAAAAGAGCGCATCAATCTATCTAGTAGACAATAAAAAAGCTCACTATAAACTATGCTAGTTTTTGTTTTGTTGTTCCCAATTCAGCTTTTTAACCATTTTAGGAGGTTACAGCACTGGAATAGATTTTTTTATCCTGTATGATTTTTTGAAAATCATACAAACTGCAGACTTGCCGCTTAACGATAATCTATTGCTGCTCCCAAACGAAGTTGGAAGATCTTAAAGAATTAATGGAGTTGATCAAAATGGAAGCAAAAACTTATGAAATTATTTCTATAAATGTAGGAAAACCGAAAAATTTCATATATAACGGCAAAGAATTCGTCACTGGAATTCAAAAGCAGCCTGTTGATGGACCGGTTTTTTTGTCATTTCTTAATTTTTCAGGCGATGGTCAGGCAGATCTTGTTCATCATGGCGGTAGAGATAAAGCGGTATGCGTTTATCCGTATGATCATTATGCCTATTGGGAGCATGAGCTTGAAAGAAAGCTGGATGTGGTGGCATTTGGTGAAAATTTGACAGTAAAAGGCTTGTTGGAAACAGAAGTTTGCATCGGGGATACGTTCCAATTAGGGGAAGCGGTTGTGCAAGTTAGCCAGCCTCGGCAGCCATGCCATAAGATTGCCAAAAAGCACAGGGTGAATGACTTGCCGCTTCGTGTTCAAAATACTGGTTATACCGGTTTTTATTTTCGGGTGCTGAAAGAAGGCTGGGTGGAGACACAATCAAGCTTGCAGCTCATTGAAAAACATCCGCTAAACATAACGGTTTCTTTTGCGAATCAAATCATGTTTCATGATAAAACAAATAAAGAAGGAATTGAACAAATTCTTCGTGTGGACGAACTATCGGAAAGCTTTCGGGATTCATTGATGAAACGCTTACAATCCATTTAGGAACATCTACCAAAAGAAGGGGTTGGAAAATCGGCTTGTATATAAATTAGAAATGCAAGAGAGATCATTAAAATTTCAATGATCGTTGTTTTTAGATTACTATTTTCAAAGGTTGAGCTTCTGTGGAGAAAGCGTCTTACATTTCAGCTACTTCCCATATAATAAGCCAACGATCCACTAATGCAGGGCAGATCGTTGGTTTATTTTACAAAAATTTTCCATCTAAAAAGCTCCAAAATTTGAGTTCTTGCTTTTTGTGAGAAAATGGGAATTCCTCCAATCTATTTCTGCAACTAGAATCTGCATGATTCGATACTTTTTCTCCAGCATTTCGTCTAATTGATTGTACGAGAAAGAGAGGTGCACCTCGGCATGCGAGATGAAGATTTGGTTCAAAAGGCTTTAGAGGGGGACGATTCAGCCTTCCGGGAGCTTCATGACCGCTACATTGGCCAAGTGCTCCGCTATGCATATATGCAGACGGGGGATTATCATCGGTCAGAAGAAATTGCTCAAGATGTCATGTATAAAATGGCGGTTCATTTAGCGAACTTTCAAGGAAGATCAAGCTTTAAAACTTGGCTGTTTACAATTGGAAGGCGGGTTGTTATCGATTACCATCGCAAGTATAAAAAAGAAAATAACACAGTCTATTTAAGCCCCGAGGACTTAGGGCATAAACAGGATAAACATTTAGTAGAACAAAATATTCTGGAATATTCGCTCAGAGAACAGATCATGGCCAGTATGGAAAAATTGTCCTCGGATGAAAAGACGGTCCTTTATTTAAGATTTTTTGAAGGAATGTCTATAAAAGAAACAGCCAAGGTAATGTCGAAAACGGTTATGGCGGTTAAATCGCTGCAAACAAGGGCTAAAAAGAAATTGTCAGCCCATTTAAAAAGCGAGGTGAATGATCATGAAAAAACAACTCGTACCGCCGAATAGCGAAAAGCATGAAGAGTCAATAAAACAGCTTTTTCATCACTTTTATATAGAACCGACAGATGAATTTAAAGAAAAAAGTTTTCAAAAAGCTTTAGCCGGAATTGAATTAGCTAGAAATAAAGAGAGAAGGAAAAAAGCCGCTAGCAAGCTTCAGCTTGTATTCTCATTTGCGGCCGCAGCAGCTGTATGCATCCTTCTAATGATTTTTCCTCCTTTTCAAACAAATGAGACGAAAGAAGGCGGCCAGCATTCAGATCAACAAAGCATACTAATGTCTCCCCAACAATCTCAAAATGCAGAAAAGGAAGAAGAAAAAGGAGATATCAACCGACCTGAATCGATCGAAATGACAATTTCATTGGAAGGAATGGAAGAAAAGGAGCTGTATCACCTCGTAAACATAAAGCAACTACCTTTTACCACATATATTCCGGATCGTTGGCAGGCAGAATATATTGAAGAAAAAAATTTGATCGGAGCAAAGCTGATAGCGGTGAATGAAAAATATGGGGAAGTTGATGTCATGTTTTTTCCAAAAGGGACATCTTTAGGAGAGGCGGAAAATTACATTACAGATGAATTGCTGGGAAATGTTTCTTATAAAGTTTTATCAGCGGAAGAAGAAGAGAAAAGAAATATACCTGATTGGTCTCTCCGTTCCTTTCATTATGAAAATGTAGAGCAGACGAGAACGGGCGAGATTTATTTAAGCGAGCATAACAGACAGTACTTTTATATACAGAGAGAGTTTGCTAATGAAGCATTGGAAGGATGGGGTTCAAGAACAACAACGATTTTGGAGCAATGGGAATGGAAGGACACGAAAAAAGGATTGTGGGATTAAAAAGTTTTATGAATCAGAAATGTGAGCAGCTACTATTTTTTCCGGTAAATACTTTTTCATCCACGGGGCAAACCCCGTGGATGGTTAATCTTCAGGCAATACTGTTTTTGCAATCGTTTGGTCGAGCGCTTCGAAATCATCGTAATGAATCACTTCATAAAGTTCCTTGCGAGTTTGCATATTCTCGAGCTCGCTTTTTTGAGTTCCAGACGATTTAATGGTTTGGAATAGGCGTTCATACGCTTTAGCGGCGGCGCGAAGAGATGAAACAGGATAAATCACCATTGAATAGCCGAGTTCCGAAAATTCTTCTGCTGTATAGTAAGGAGTTTTTCCAAACTCTGTCATGTTTGCGAGAAGAGGAGCTGAAATTGCCCGGCTCACCTTTAAAAAGTCTTCTTTTGTTGAAAGAGCCTCAGGAAAAATAGCGTCTGCTCCCGCTTCAACATATCTTTTGGCGCGTTCAATGGCGCTTTCAATTCCTTCAACTGCATAGGCATCCGTTCTGGCAACAACGACAAGAGTCGGCGCTGCCTGTTTAATAGCTTTAATTTTTAGCATCATCTCCTCTACAGACACAAGCTTTTTGCCGTTTAAATGTCCGCATTTTTTCGGAAGATCTTGATCTTCGATTTGGACAGCAGCTACTCGTGCTTCTGCCATTTCTTTAGCTGTTCGGGCGGCATTCAAAACACCGCCGAAACCGGTATCAATGTCAACGAGAAGCGGCAGATCAGCCGCCCGCACGATTTCCCGCGCCCGGCGGGCAACCTCTTCTGACGAGACGATGCCCAAGTCAGGAAGCCCTTGGCTCGCGGTATAGGCGGCGCCTGACAAATAAAGCGCTTGAAATCCTGCTTTTCTCGCTATAAGTGCAGCCATTCCATCATGGGCTCCAGGAATTTGAAGGATTTCCGGTGCGTTCATTAACGTTCGAAACCGATCGGCCAACTCCTCTTGTGTCGATTCTTTTTCAACGATCCAAACCATGGAATCACCTTCTTTTCTGTCATTTCATCTTAGCTTTACAGAACCATTAATTACGTTTCTAGAGGCAAGCCGCGTTTTTCATTAAACGAGCGCTGCCTTTGCTTAGCTCGTCAAGTCTACTCGAGGGTGCCGCCCTGTATCCACGCTTCGCTTACGGTCTGTTTTGTACCCTGATCTTTTGTCTGTTAGCTTCCGTCATTTGCTACAAAATCGATTCTTTCGTTCTTTTTGACTGCCCAAAAAATTTTCGCTTTACAGAACATTTTTCGGTGTGGCCGATTGCCACCAGCTCGATATAGTTATCTCAAATGTCTTACAAGGTTTATAACATGTTTTTTCTTGCCAAACAATGAAATTGCGCCAAAGTAACATGCATCTGATGCAAAACAACGTGTGATCTGCCCCGGATTTATATAACAAATAAGTTTACAAACTCATGTACAAACATCTCTTCCAGCACGTTCTGGTCAAGCGAAACGTCTAAGATTTGCTTGAGCTGCTTGTTTGGGAACCGTGTTGCCAAATTGTTTTCATATTTTTGGATCAGCTTAGGCAGACCTTCTTGACGGCGGAATCTGTGGCCGATTGGATATTCCCGCACAACTTGGCGCGTTTCCGTTCCGTCTTTAAACCGTATTTGAACTGCGTTTGCAATTGACCGTTTGTCCGGATCGAGATAATCTTTGCTGAACTGTTTATTTTCCACAACTGTCATTTTTTCACGAAGCGCATCGATTCTCGGGTCTTGTGCGATTTCATCTTCGTAATGATCCGCTGTTAAATCGCCATAAATAAGACCGATGGCAGTAATATATTGAAGGCAATGATCACGATCAGCCGGGTTGAGAAGAGGTCCCGTTTTGTCGATGATGCGAATGGCTGATTCATGCGTCGTGATCGTGATTTCTTCGATCTCATCAAGGCGATCTTTTACTTCAGGATGAAGCTCAATGGCGCATTCAGCAGCTGTTTGCCCATGAAACTCTGCTGGATATGATATTTTAAATAAAATATTCTCGATTACGTATGATTCCAAAGGACGGGCGAGCTTCAGTCTCTGTCCTCGGAACAGCACGTCTTCAAATCCCCAGTTCGGAGCCGATAGGGCAGAAGGATATCCCATTTCACCTTTTATGGCCATAAATGCAAGACGTACAGCGCGGCTTGTTGCATCGCCAGCCGCCCACGACTTGCGAGAACCAGTATTTGGAGCATGTCGATATGTCCGAAGACTTGAATTGTCAATCCAGGCATTGGAAAGGGCGTTGATGATTTCATCTTTTCCGCCGCCAAGAAGCTTCGTAACGACAGCAGTTGAAGCAACCTTTACGAACAGCACGTGGTCAAGCCCGACTCTGTTCAGGCTGTTTTCAAGTGCCAGCACCCCTTGAATTTCGTGGGCTTTTATGATCGCTTCAAGAACTGTCCTCATATTGAGCGGCTTTTTCCCTTCTGCCACATTCGTTCGGCTTATGTAGTCGGCCGCAGCTAAAATTCCCCCCAAGTTATCAGAAGGGTGACCCCATTCCGCTGCAAGCCAAGTGTCATTATAATCGAGCCAGCGAATCATGCAGCCGATGTTAAATGCACCGTGCACGGGGTCTAATACATATGAAGTGCCAGGGACGCGGCACCCGTTTGGAACAACCGTCCCCGGAACGATCGGGCCTAAAAGCTTTGTGCATTCAGGGTAGCGAAGAGCAAGTATGCCGCAGCCCAGCGTGTCTAACAACACATAGCGGGCGGTTTCAAACGCTTCTTTACTTTGAATTTCTTTATTTAGAACATAATCGGCAATTTCTTCAAGCAGTTTGTCTGTTTGTCGATTTTCATTATTTTTTACTAGTACTTCTGCCATTTTTACAACCTCCTAAGCTATCCATTACTGTTGTACTTTCAAAGAGCGTTTTCCTGTATATTTCACGCGCGGACGGAACAAACGGTTGTTATTATGCTGTTCGATCACATGGGCGCACAGACCTGCTGTTCGAGCACTGAAGAAAATAGGAGTATATAAATCAATCGGAATGCCGAGCATGTAATAGACAGGAGCTGCATAATAATCGAGGTTCGGATACAATCCTTTTTCCTCTCTCATAATGGTTTCCCCGGCTTCGCATATTTCAAGCAATCGAAAATCGCCCCGTTGTTCGGACAGCTGCTGCAATGCTTTTTTCATAAGCAATGCTCTTGGATCCATTTTTTTCATATAGACGCGATGGCCAAATCCCATGATCCGTTCTTTATTTGCTAATTTTTGTTTAATCAATCGTTCAAAATTTTCCTTTGTACCTGCTTCTTCAATTAAATACATCACCGCTTCATTGGCTCCGCCATGCAGGTGTCCTTTCAATGAGGAAACCGCACCGGCGAGAGCGCCATACAAATCTGCATGTGTAGACGATATGACGCGAGCGGCAAATGTAGAGTTTGGCATTTCATGTTCGATATAAGCGATGAGCGAGCGGTCGAATATTTTCGTTTCAAGTTCAGTCGGTTTTTTTCCTGTAATCATATATAAAAAATTTGCACTGTAGGAGAGATTTTCATCTGGTGGAATGACTTCTTGTTGATTGAGTAGATGATAACTGCTGGCAAGAATGGATGGCATCTGTCCTAGAAGATTGATAGATTTCGTTTTATTGGCCTGTTCAGATCTGTCATCAATGAGCGGGTCAAATCCTGCTAAAATGGAAATGCCTGTTCTCAGGGCGTCCATTGGATGAGTTGTCTTCGGCAGTTTGGAAAATACGTCGTAAAGCACGTCTGGAAGCTCTCTTTTCGCTAGAAGCTCGTTTTCAAATCTAGCTCTTTCTTGTTCAGACGGAAGCTTGCCTTCAAGCAGCAAAAACGCAACCTCGACATATGATTTTGTTTCGGCAAGTTCAATTAAATCGTATCCTCGAATGACAATTTCTTCATTTTCTACATCGAGAAACGAAATCGTTGTCTCAGCTGCCACTACGTTTTCTAATCCTGGTCTAAACTCCATCAAATATACCTCCTTCAAAAGTTTTCGAAAACGCTTTACTTTTGATGCAAACAGGGAAAAATGAATATCGGGATGATCGATCGCTTTCACAAATTTTGTTATTGGGCAATTGCTGAGACAATAACATTGTTCATTTCTTAAAGCCTATTCATTTCTCCCAAATCTCAAAGCGATCTTGCTATAATTGACCGCCTCTCCTTGTCGAAGCTTAAATGGTTAGGAAACCATTTTTTTACTTCTGGAACAAATATAGCACATTTTTTAAAAAAAGAAAATGAATCTTCGGAATTTTCGTTTTTGTAAAACGACAGCTGTCACAAAATTCATTTGAAGAACTGACTTTAAAAATGGAAGTCAGCTTCCAGCAATCGGAGGCTTTGCGGTTTTAATGTCTTTTGGATGTTGACTGCTTATTTATATCTATTCAAATCTTTTAAATAGACTGGAAAAATAGTACGATATAAGTAAAAAATAACATACTTTCCTCATTGGATTTCATAAAAGGATGGGAAAAATGACAGAGAAAAAAATCGGCATAATAGATTTAGGATCGAACTCCATTCGCCTCGTTATTTTTCATATTGATCAAAATGGACAATATAAAGAGCTTTACAATTTTAAGATCAATGCCCGTTTAGCTACGTATATTGACGCCGAAGGAAATTTGTCCAACGAGGGGATCGAGGTTGTCATCGATTCTTTAAAAAAATTTGTTCCAATCGTTCAATTTCATCAAGTGGCAGAAACGAAAGGGGTTGCAACGGCAGCTATTAGATCTGCCAAAAACCGGAAAATGGTCTTAGAGGCTATAAAAAGAGAGACGAATTTCGATTTTCGCGTCCTTTCCGGCCAAGAAGAAGCCTATTACGGCTACTTAGCTGTTATACATTCCGTATATTTAACTGAAGGCATAACCATTGATATAGGCGGAGCAAGCACGGAAGTTGCGTATTTTAAAAATCGGGAGCTCGTCCATTCATACAGTTTTCCGTTTGGGGCCCTCACATTAAAGAAAAGGTTTATTGCCAACAGCGAACCGAAAGAATCGGAAATGAAAGAGATGACAGCGTTTTTGCGAAATGAATTTTCTTCGCAAAAATGGCTTAAAAACAAAAATGTTCCGGTAATCGGGATAGGCGGCAGCGCCAGAAATCTAATACGGCTTCATCAAAATAAAACCAATTACCCGTTATTTGGTATTCATCAATATGAAATGGAACCGAATGAAATTAAAAAAATAAATCAATGGCTGATCGGAATGACTGTCTCGGAGCGTCAAAAATTAGATGGACTGTCGAAGGAACGCGCGGATATCATCATTCCTGCAATTGAAGCAATTTATACGCTGACGGAAATCGTATCAGCTCCATTTTTTACAATGAGCAGCAAAGGCTTAAGGGAAGGGGTCTTTTTTGAGGAGGTGTTTTCCAATTTAAACGTCCGGTCTTTTTCTCAAGTAGCGGACGAAACATTTTCCAAGCTGGCCAGTGATTATAAAATCAACTTGAAGAATACATCATTTCTCCTTCGTCTTGCTTACGTATTTGTCAGTGAATGTGAGGCAAAGAAAATTATATCTTTTACTCAAGAGGAAAAAGAAATTTTGTTTAAAAGCACAAAGCTGGTTCAATTCGGGGAATTTATCGATCATCATTCAAGCAGTCAGCATACGTTTTATATTTTGACAAATCGATCGCTTGACGGAATCAGTCATAAAATGCGGTTGAAACTCGCATGCGTCGCTTCCTTTAAGTCCAAAAAAACTTTGATGAAATATATTTCTCCTTACAAATCATTATTAACGGAAGAAGAAATTTTATCGCTGGAGCGATTAGGTGCAATTTTGAAATTCCTTTATTCCCTCAACACGACACACCGTTCAATCATTTCCGAACTGGAGGTGAACAAAAAGGAGGGGGAAAAGATGGAAATATCTTTAGCCTGCAACAGTGATTATACTTTTGAAGAGCAGGAAGCAAATAAGCAAAAAAAGCATATGGAACGCGCTTTTAACTGCCAAGTCGAATTATCATTTACACTCGTCTAATGGACATACGAAAGGTAAAAGGTGGGCGAAATTATGCAAGATAAGAAAGAACAATTGATTCCAGATATAAGCCGTCCAGAATTTTATAATAACCGGGAATTAAGCTGGCTTGCATTTAATGAGCGTGTCATGCAAGAGGCCGTTGACTTTGAAAATCCTTTGCTTGAGCGGATGAAGTTTTTAGCTATATTCAGTTCGAACTTAGATGAGTTCTTCATGGTGAGGGTTGCTGGTTTAAAAGATCAAGAAAAAGCTGGTTTTAATTTACCGGAAAATAAAGCCGGCATGACGCCAAAGCAGCAGCTTAACGCCATTTCGGCGAAATGCCACACATTGGTCGAACGCCAATATGCAATATTTAATGAATATGTACAGGGGGAATTAAAAGAGGAAGGGATTGAATTTCTCAAGCTTAATGAATTAACTGGCGAACAATTCCGCTTTTTGGAACAAAAGTTTGATGAGCAAATTTTCCCGGTTTTGACGCCTCTTGCGATCGATGCGTACAGACCGTTTCCAATGCTTTTAAATAAATCGTTGAACTTGGCCGTATTGCTTCAATATAAGAAAAAAGAGCGGAAAACCCCTTTTTTTGCGATCGTTCAAGTTCCTGCTGTTTTGCCTCGATTCATTGAAGTGCCGAATCAAGATGGAAAGAGGCAGTTTGTATTTCTTGAAGATTTGATCAGCAGTTTTATTTACAAACTGTTTCTCGGTTACAACATCATTTCGGTCTCACCGTTTCGCATTACGAGGAATGCAGATTTGACCATTGATGAAGAAGGGGCGCGGGATTTGCTGGAAGTGATTGAGAAGGAGCTGAAAAAGCGGAAGTGGGGTGCGGCGGTCAGGCTTGAAATTCAAAAAGGAACGATAGATGAACGTGTTTTAAATTATTTAATGGATGTGCTGGAAATTCAAAAAATGGATGTTTATGAAGTGGACGGCCCGATCGATTTAACGTTTTTATTTCCATTTTATACCCATTTGCTGACCGATTTTGAGCACCTTGTTCATGATTCGTTCATTCCACCACCTCCGCTCGACTTGCCGAACGGAAATTTGTTCGAAGCTATATTAAAACGGGACTTATTATTACACCATCCGTACGAGTCCTTTCAGCCTGTTGTTGAATTTATTGAAAGTGCAGCGGATGACCCTCAAGTGTTGGCAATCAAGCAGACGCTGTATCGTGTAAGCGGAAATTCGCCGATCGTTCAAGCATTGGCAAAAGCTGCGGAAAACGGGAAGCAGGTGACGGTTTTAGTCGAATTAAAGGCAAGATTTGATGAAGAGAACAACATCCATTGGGCAAAAATGCTTGAACAGCACGGAGTTCACGTTATTTACGGCTTTCACCATTTAAAAACGCACAGCAAAATTACCCTTGTCGTCCGGCAGGAAGAAGGAACGGGTAAAATTCAACGCTTCGTTCATTTGAGCACGGGAAATTACAATGACGTCACGGCGAAACTGTATACGGATATTGGCTTTTTTACAAGCGAAGAAACATTCGGGATCGATGCAACCAACTTTTTTAATTATTTAAGCGGTTATGCGGAAAAACCGGATTGGAATCATTTTTCCGTATCGCCATATGATATGCGGGAGACCTTTATCAAACTCATCAATCAAGAAATCGAATGGCACCAGAAAAGCGGCAAAGGCCGGATTATTGCCAAAATGAATTCTTTAACAGATAAAACGATCATCATGAAGCTTTATGAAGCTTCGCAGGCTGGAGTCAAAATTGACTTGATCGTAAGGGGAATTTGCTGTTTGCGACCGCAAATAAAAGGCGTGAGCGAAAACATTCAAGTGCGAAGCATCGTCGGCCGCTTTTTGGAGCATAGCCGTATTTTTTACTTTCACCATTTTGGGGAGGAGAAAATTTTCTTATCCTCTGCTGACTGGATGACAAGAAACATGATTAAACGTGTTGAAATTCTTTTTCCGATTTATGATGTCCGTTTAAAAGAGCGTTTGAAAAACATCTTGGACATACAACTAAAGGACAACGTCAAAGCGCGTTTTCAGGATGCAAACGGCGATTATCATTATGTTGAACGGTCGGAAAACGAACCAGTCATTAACTCGCAAAAAATTTTTTATGAAGAAGTGGTTCGCTACCATGACGCTGACTGATCGGCAGCGCAAGTTTTATGAAAACTAGAGAATTTCTTCCGATGCGGAAATGATCATATCCGATTAAAATGATAGATTTTTGTCCCCTTCAAACAGTGTGAGTAAAATGTTTGTGGGAGAAATTCTTAGAATTCCCCGATGAGGGGGTTGGGAACGTAGGTTCGCAATCCCCCTCATCGGGGCCACCAA
>NZ_VISS01000044.1 GCF_007827555.1 Aeribacillus composti | reverse complement strand
ACCCGTTCCCATCCCGAACACGGAAGTTAAGCTCTTCAGCGCCGATGGTAGTGAGGGTTTGTCCCTTGCGAGAGTAGGACGCTGCCAGGCAAAAACAAAAAGCAGCAAAACAGCTGCTTTTTTTGTATATAATCATATTTTTTGTTAAAGAAGCAGCCAACGGTAGTTGTGCTGCTTTTATCCATTGAAAATATGGTTTAAATACATTAAGGTTAACCAAGGAATTTTTTTTAATGTGATTTCCATAAATTGATGAATAAAAACGTAATCATCACTATGATGGTTATACATAAGATCATACAGCCATTCGGTTTCATATCGGGAAATCATGCTTAAGTTATAAAGCACAAGGTAGTGGATTAATATTTCCGGCATTAATTTTATATCTTCTTTCGCAGCCGGCAGATAATATTGTTTATTATAAAAGTTGAATAAATAGGAGGATTTCCATAAATAGTGAAATTCGGCTGAATGGGAAAAATAAAGTGAATCTACATCTTCGTTTGAAAGCATCCAATGAAGCTGGCTTTGTAAAATCTCAGCAAGACGCTTAGAGGTAATACAGTAACGATTTGCTATTTCTTTATGTACAATGATGAATGTGTCATTTGTCTCAATTGGGATGGTCGTTGGAATTTGTAAATGAAACTGATATAGATCGCTTAATTCGGGGATTCTTTTCAAAAGGGAATCCATGGAAAATTTTTCTCCAGGCGTGTGATTTAATTGAAAAAGATTGAGGGCAGCATGGCGATATAAACCATTTTTTTGCACCTTAACTTCATCTTTTAAAAAGTTATAATTATGTTTTTTTCGTTTCCTTGTTGATACCCCATGGGATAAAACAGCTGAAGAGGAAGGATAACGAGCATCGACTGTCAGAAGCAGTGCCTTTATCAGCTGGCTGATGCCGTAAAAAGCTAAAACCGGTTTGATCATGATCGGGGCTGTATCAGCCATTTTGTAATAATTTTCTCCATGTTTTAAAAAATAAATAAATGTATAGCAGTTTTGATAAGATGTTTGTTCAGGCTCATGCACGTTAAGTTTTTGATAATGTTTGGTAAGCAGCCGTTGGACTGTTTGAGCAGAGTGAAATGATGAATAAAAATTCCAAATCGACAATGAGACCCCTCCATAACAACTATTCTAAAAATTTAAATTCTTTGTGGATTTCTTGACAGCATCTTTAGCAATTGTTAATCTACATATAATATTTTGCCGTGATTAGGGGGTTTTAATAATGTGGGAATCAAAATTTTTAAAGGAAGGCTTAACGTTCGATGATGTTTTGTTAATTCCTGCCAAGTCAGAGGTTTTGCCGCGTGATGTGGACTTAAGTGTTGAGCTCACGAAGACGTTAAAATTGAATATTCCAATTATCAGCGCAGGAATGGATACTGTTACCGAATCAGAAATGGCGATTGCTATGGCGCGCCAAGGAGGATTGGGCATTATCCATAAAAATATGTCGATTGAACAGCAAGCTGAGCAAGTAGATAAAGTAAAACGTTCTGAGCGCGGTGTTATTACAGATCCGTTTTTCCTTACTCCGGACCATCAAGTATATGATGCGGAACATTTAATGAGCAAATATCGGATTTCTGGTGTTCCGATTGTGAACAATGCAGAGGAACAAAAGCTTGTAGGTATTATTACAAACAGAGATTTACGTTTTATACAAGATTATTCTACAAAAATTTCTGAAGTGATGACGAAAGAAAATCTAGTTACAGCTCCTGTAGGCACAACATTGGAAGAAGCTGAAAAAGTTTTGCAAAAATATAAAATTGAAAAGCTCCCGATTGTAGATGATAAAGGCATATTAAAAGGCCTTATTACGATTAAAGATATTGAAAAAGTAATTGAGTTTCCAAATTCAGCTAAAGATGCCCATGGAAGATTGATCGTCGGCGCTGCAGTAGGTGTAACATCTGATACGATGCTGCGCGTTAAAAAACTAGTGGAAGCAAATGTGGATGTTATTGTCGTGGATACGGCGCATGGACATTCAAAAGGAGTTTTAGAAACAGTAAGGAAAATTCGTGATGCTTATCCAGATTTAAATATTATTGCAGGAAATGTTGCAACAGCTGAAGGAACGAGAGCTCTCATAGAAGCTGGGGCAGACATTGTGAAGGTTGGAATTGGCCCTGGTTCCATTTGTACTACTCGTGTGGTAGCAGGTGTTGGGGTGCCGCAAATTACAGCCATATATGATTGTGCGACAGAAGCAAGAAAGCACGGAGTAGCTATCATTGCTGATGGCGGAATAAAATATTCAGGAGATATTGTAAAAGCATTGGCTGCAGGTGGACATGCCGTCATGTTAGGAAGTTTGCTTGCAGGTACATCTGAAAGCCCGGGAGAAACAGAAATTTACCAAGGGCGTCGATTTAAAGTATATCGCGGCATGGGTTCAGTTGCAGCGATGGAAAAAGGTAGCAAAGACCGTTATTTCCAAGAAGACAACAAAAAATTTGTTCCAGAAGGAATTGAAGGCCGCATCCCATATAAAGGACCGTTGGCAGAGACAATTTACCAACTTGTCGGCGGTGTGAGATCAGGTATGGGATATTGCGGAGCAAAAAATTTATATGAGCTCCGTGAGCATTCACAATTTATCCGGATGACTGGTGCAGGATTAAGAGAAAGCCATCCGCATGATGTTCAAATTACAAAAGAGGCCCCTAATTATTCCATTTCTTAACAACTGACAGTTCAATAGTCTTATTTAAAAAATTACGACTTTTAGACAGAGTAGAGACTCTGTCTATTTTTTTTATAAGATGTATGTTAAAATCAATTTTGTTGTGTTAACTATTAATTATTTTTTAAAATAGATATTTTCAAATAAATGGAGGTAATCATGGTGCACTTCACGAAAAAATTCATCTCGGCTCTCGTCATCACGTTTTTATTGATGACGGCATTTTCCCCTTTGTCTCCCAAAATAAATGCTGAAGAAAATGACCCATTGGGCATCAATGCCTCTGCAGCCATTGCCGTTGAAGCCTCTACAGGGAAAATTGTGTACGGAAAAAATATTGATAAAACTCTTGGAGTTGCAAGTATGACAAAAATGATGACTGAATACTTGCTGCTGGAAGCGATCCGTGAAAAGAAAATTTCTTGGGATCAAACATATCGTCCAAGTGATTATGTTTACAAAATTTCCCAAAATCGCAGTTTATCCAATGTCCCTTTAAGAAAAGATGGAAGTTATACAATAAAAGAGTTATATGAAGCAATGGCCATTTATTCTGCAAATGGTGCGGCGATTGCAGTGGCAGAAGTGATCGGTGGATCGGAAACAAATTTTGTGAAAATGATGAATGAAAAAGCGAAAGAACTAGGCTTGAAGCATACGAAGTTTGTAAATGCGACAGGTTTAAACAATAGAGACTTAATGGGGATGCATCCGGAAGGAACAGGTGAGGAAGAAGAAAATGTAATGTCTGCGAGAGACGTTGCCAGCCTTGCGTACCATCTTTTAAAGGAGTATCCTGAGATTTTAGAAACGGCCAAAATTACGAGAAAAGCTTTTCGAGAAGGTACGGATGATGAGATTAAAATGGAAAACTGGAACTGGATGCTGCCTGGATTAGTTTATGGTACAGAAGGTGTAGACGGGTTAAAAACAGGATATACCGATTTTGCGGGCTCCTGCTTTACGGGAACAGCCGAACGGAACGGAATGCGAATCATCACAGTTGTTATGAATGCGAAAGGTAAAGGGAGCAACAATTACGTACATCGTTTTAGTGAAACTAGAAAACTAATGGACTATGTTTTCAGCAATTTTTCCATTGAGGAATTATTTCCTGCGCAATATCAAATAAAAAATAAATCAACTGTATCTGTTGTAAAAGGAAAAGAGAAAAAAGTAGAAATAGAAACAAAAGATTCTTTAAAGCTCCCTATTAAACGTGGGGAAAAAGACCAGTATGAGCCGAAATATGTTTTAGATAAAAAGCTTTTAACTGCGAACGGAGAGCTGACTGCACCAATTAAAAAGGGCGCCAAGGTCGGGTATATGTCCATAGAATATAAAGGGAACAGCCAGGATTACGGATTTGTAACAGGTGAATCCGAAGCGAAAGTTGATGTAGTGACAAAAACAAAAGTCGAAAAAGCTAACTGGTTTGTATTATCAATGAGAGGCATTGGTAGTTTTTTTGGTGATGTATGGAACGGAGCAGCAAACATGGTAAAAAGCTGGTTTTAATGCATAACTCCTAACATTTTGTTGGGGGTTTTTACTATATTTAAAATAAAAGAAATCCTTGAAATTTGATAGGAATTTTATAAAAATTAGGATAAAATAGACGTATGCATTTGAATGTATCATTAAGGAGGAACTATAGAAATGGCAATTACAGGTACTGATCGAGTAAAAAGGGGAATGGCCGAAATGCAAAAAGGCGGCGTCATCATGGATGTGGTCAATGCAGAACAGGCCAAAATTGCTGAAGAAGCAGGTGCGGTTGCCGTCATGGCGCTGGAAAGAGTTCCTGCTGACATTCGTGCGGCAGGCGGGGTTGCCCGCATGGCTGATCCGACGATTATTGAAGAGGTCATGAACGCGGTTACGATTCCAGTAATGGCAAAATGCCGTATTGGACATATTGTAGAAGCTCGAGTATTAGAAGCGCTCGGTGTTGATTATATTGATGAAAGTGAAGTGTTGACACCGGCTGATGAAGAGTTTCATATAAATAAGCGGGAATTTACGGTTCCATTTGTTTGTGGCTGCCGTGATTTAGGAGAAGCAGCTCGCCGAATTGGAGAAGGTGCTTCCATGCTCAGAACGAAGGGCGAACCGGGAACTGGCAACATTGTAGAAGCAGTTCGTCACATGCGGAAAGTGAATGCACAGGTTCGGAAAATTGTCGGCATGAGCGAAGATGAGCTAATGACGGAAGCAAAAAATTTAGGAGCACCGTATGAAGTGCTGCTACAAATTAAAAAGGAAGGACGACTCCCTGTCGTGAATTTTGCTGCTGGCGGCGTTGCAACACCTGCTGACGCAGCGTTGATGATGCAGCTTGGTGCAGATGGTGTGTTTGTCGGCTCAGGTATTTTTAAATCTGAAAATCCAGGAAAGTATGCCCGGGCAATTGTGGAAGCGACCACACACTATGAGGATTATGAATTAATCGCTCATTTATCGAAAGATCTTGGAACTGCGATGAAAGGGATCGATATTTCTTCATTGCTTCCGGAACATCGTATGCAAGAACGTGGTTGGTAAAGGAGAATACAAAATGAAAGTAGGAGTTTTGGCACTCCAAGGTGCTGTGAGGGAGCATATTCAGTCAATCGAAGCTTGTGGTGCAGAAGGCGTAAAAATTAAAAAATCCGAACAATTGCAAAATATCGATGGACTTATTTTACCAGGCGGCGAAAGCACGACAATGAGAAGATTGATTGAAAAGTATGGGTTGATGGACCCTTTGAAAGAATTTATAAAGGGAGGAAAACCTGTTTTCGGTACATGTGCTGGTCTTATTTTGCTGGCGAAGCAAATTGTTGGACAAGATGAGCCGCACCTTGGTGTATTGGATGTGGTCGTTGAACGGAATTCTTTCGGCCGCCAGCGTGAAAGTTTTGAAGCGGAATTAACCATTGCAGGAGTTGGGGACGATTTTATAGGTGTGTTTATTCGCGCTCCGCATATTGTAGAAGCAGGAGAAAATGTTGAAATTTTAGCAAAACATGAGGATCGAATTGTTGCTGTTCGACAAGGCCACATTCTTGGATGTTCATTCCATCCGGAATTGACGGATGATCATCGATTTGTGCAATATTTTTTAAATATGGTGAAGGAATCAAACGAGAAAGTTCATGCATAAAAAAGTTGAACAAACCCTAAACTTATAGTAAATTTATGAATATAAATAGATCTAAAGCAATGAGAGGAACTAGTAGCAAGTTGTTTTTCTTAAGAGAGCTGGTGGTTGGTGGAAACCAGTGAAAAACGCTTGTGAATCCGTCCTTGAGTGAAATGCTGAATGCAAGTTTTTGTTAGTAAGCATTTACGGCAAAAACCGTTACCTTTGTAAGTGGAAGGCTGATGCCTTCAAGCAGGGTGGCAACGCGGGTATACTCTCGTCCCTTTTTGGACGGGAGTTTTTATTTTGAATATAAAAGCGAAAGGAGTGTCCATGATGCTTGATATGAAATTTTTACGGTCAAATTTTGAAGAAATAAAAAAGAAGCTTGAACACCGTGGAGAGGATTTAACTGATTTTGATCAATTTGTTGACTTGGATAAAAAGCGTCGTGAACTAATTGTTACGACGGAAGAATTAAAAAGCAAAAGAAATGAAGTATCTTCTAAAATCGCCGAATTAAAAAGAGAAAAGAAAGACACAGATCATTTAATTCAAGAAATGCGTCAAGTAGGAGAACGCATCAAAACACTTGATGAGGAATTAAAAGAGATTGAAGAAAAGCTTGAAACCTTGATTTTGTCGATTCCAAACATTCCGCATGAGAGCGTTCCAGTCGGCGATTCAGAGGAAGATAATGTAGAAGTCCGCAAATGGGGAGAAATCCCGACCTTTAGTTTTGAACCAAAACCTCATTGGGAAATTGCCGACCAATTAGGAATTCTCGATTTTGAAAGAGCCGGCAAGGTGACCGGCAGCCGCTTTGTATTTTATAAAGGTTTGGGCGCAAGATTAGAAAGGGCGCTTATCAGTTTTATGATAGATTTGCATGTTGAAGAACATGGCTATGAGGAAGTTTTGCCTCCGTATATAGTGAACCGTACAAGCATGATCGGAACAGGACAGCTTCCGAAGTTTGAGGGAGACGCTTTTAAAATTCAAGGTGAGGATTATTTCTTAATACCAACAGCGGAAGTTCCTGTCACAAATTTGCACCGTGATGAAATTTTACAGGAGAAGCAGCTTCCAATCAATTATGTAGCGTACAGCGCTTGCTTCCGTTCTGAGGCAGGGGCGGCCGGAAGAGATACGCGCGGCCTTATTCGCCAGCATCAATTTAACAAAGTGGAGCTTGTGAAAATTGTAAAGCCTGAAGATTCTTATGAGGAATTAGAAAAATTAACAAGTCATGCTGAAAACGTATTGAAGCTGTTAGGACTTCCATATCGAGTTATGAGCATGTGTACAGCTGATTTAGGCTTTACGGCAGCAAAAAAATATGATCTTGAAGTATGGCTTCCAAGCTATCAAACATATCGTGAAATTTCTTCTTGCAGCAACTTTGAAGCGTTTCAGGCTCGCCGGGCGAATATACGGTTCCGACGGGATCCGAAAGCAAAGCCTGAGCATGTGCATACGTTAAATGGTTCTGGGCTTGCAATAGGTCGTACAGTAGCAGCCATTTTGGAAAATTACCAGCAAGAAGACGGATCTGTCGTCATTCCGGAAGTGCTGCGTCCATATATGGGAAATAAAACAGTAATTAGTAAAAAGTAATTCATACTGAATAGAAAAAATGAAAGGGGATAGGAGGGGTTCCTTCCATATCCCCCTTTTATGTACAAATGTATTTTATATAGGCTGCCGTTGTATCATTTGTTTGGCAATTGTTCTTCCTATTTCAATGGATGCTGTCGCTGCAGGAGATGGAGCGTTCAGCACATGAATGGACCGTTTCGTTGGCACAATATAAAAATCATCGATTAAAGCCCCGTCTTTACTTAAAGCTTGAGCTCGGACACCAGATGGTCCAGGCAGCAAATCTTCTTCTGTAATATCGGGCATGAGTTTTTGAACATTTTCGACAAACTTTTTCTTTGACATCGATCGAATCATTTCTTCGAGTCCTTCTTTCATATATTGACCTGCTAATTTCCAAAAACCGGGGAACGTTAATACTTCAAACAAATCTTTCATATTTGCGTCGCTTTTTTTATACCCTTCTCTTTTCAAGCTTAAAACAGCATTTGGACCTATATCTACAGATCCGTCAATCATTCTAGTAAAGTGAACGCCTAAAAATGGAAAATTAGGATTTGGTACAGGATAGATTAAGTTTTTAACTAAATATGATTTTTGCGGATTTAACATATAATATTCTCCACGGAATGGAACAATTTTCACATCCGTATACAGATTTGCTATTTTAGCAATACGATCGCTGTTAAGTCCTGCACAATTTATAAAAAATCGGCTTTGAAAGGTTTTGTTTGCTGTTTCAACGATAACTTCTTGTTTTTTTTCATGAATCACTTCTACTTTTTCGTTTAAAAAGATCTCCCCGCCCTTTTCGAGGATTAAATCTGCCATCCGTTCACTAACAAGACGGAAATTTACAATACCTGTTGATGGAACATGAATGGCTTCTATTCCATTCACATAAGGTTCAAATTCATGAAGCTCCTCCTTTGAAATTTTCCGGATATTGAGGCCGTTTTTTAATCCGCGTTGGAACAGCTTCTCAAGCTCCTCCCGCTCATGTTCATCGCTGGCAACGATTACTTTGCCGCAGACTTCATAAGGGATATCGTATTTTTGGCAAAACATGATCATTGCCTGATTACCTTTTTTCGCAAGCTGCGCCTTATAGCTCCCGGGCTTGTAATATATACCGGAATGGATCACCCCGCTGTTATGACCCGTTTGATGGGAGGCAACTTTATTTTCTTTTTCGATTATTGCCACTTTTGCGTTTGGGTGTTGTTCATATATTGCCAATGCAGTGGATAAGCCGACTATTCCTCCGCCGACAATTACATAATCATACATATTTTTCTCCGTCCTCCTCTAGTCATCCGCAAGCTTCTCACTCTGATTTTTTAAGGGATTTACGTTTTGCACTAGGCTTCAGTTGTTTTTATACATGCTGTTTTAAAAGCGCGGCAAATCAATGCAAAGATAGCAGCCGATTGCGGGGAAAAGATGCCCTTGTTCATGTCCAAAAAAAACTAGTGTCCATTTGTGAGCGCTTTAAATTAACTTGCAATACAAGTTTATAACATGATGAATGAAATACAATCAATTTTTTCGAATTTTTTAATTTTTTCTATTTAAAAAAATAAGCTTCTTTGTAAAGAAGCGTTTAAGTAAAAAAATTATTTGATAACTTTTATGAGTTTATTGACATACATTTTATACTGTGCTATATTAGTCCATGTCATATGGAGGAGTACCCAAGTCTGGCTGAAGGGGTCGGTCTTGAAAACCGAGAGGCGGGTCAAACCGCGCGGGGGTTCGAATCCCTCCTCCTCCGCCATTATTTACCGAGTGCGCATAAATTGGAGATTGGCTAAATTCGTTACGGGCTGTAACGAATTTTTTATTTTTTAAAACAAAATGGCTAATCCTCATGGAAAACAAAAATCATCGATATAAACGTTAAAGGGGCGTCTATAAGCTGAAAAGCAACTTATTAGGCACCTCTTTTATTTTTTTGAAAAACAAAACAGAAATTCCTCATATTTAAGATCATTTGATCAATAGTTGTTTATAAAGAAGTATTTATTTTTTTACAACTTGAAAATTATCGATAATCAACAGCCAATTTTGCGGAAACGAAATTCCTAGTTTCCAATAGCTGACACCTCGCAAATGCAGCTCTTTTACAAGATCGAATTTGGCTTGTATGGAACGGGCATCTTCAAACCAAACTTCATGAACCTTTTGGTTTTCATCCGTATATCGAAAAGTAGGGGCTTGGGCTTCTTCATCAAATTTGATTTCTGCATTGTATTTTGATGCAAGCTGAATCGCCTGCTGCGGACTTATCGCTTTTGCGTAAGGCCCGCCTTGCACAAAGGGAAGAGTCCAGTCATAACCGTATAAATTTTGTCCCATCATAATTTTCTGTGGAGGAATCTCCGTAACGGCATATTCGAGTACATCACGGACTGGGCCGATAGGAGAAACAGCCATTGGCGGTCCGCCGCTGTACCCCCATTCATATGTCATAATGACGACCCAATCCACAATTTCTCCATGTGCTTTATAGTCGTGGGCCTCGTACCATTGTCCTTTTTGCTCTGCGCTTGTTTTAGGGGCTAATGCAGAGGAAATGAACCACCCTTCACTGTGAATCCTGTCTCTCGCCCTTCGCAAAAATTGATTATAGGCTTCCCGGTCGGCAGGAAACAAATATTCAAAATCAAAGTGAATATCTCGAAACTGATATTTTTTTGCTGTGGCAATAATATTATTTAAAAATTTAGTTTGTACATCATCGTCTGTCAGCAATATATGCCCTAACTCTGCACTAAATTGATTGTTCTCCAAATTTGTGACAGCCATTGAAAACACTAAATTTTGTTCATTAGCAATAGTTTGCAAGTTCCCAATCGGTGGCTCTTTTAAAGAACCGTCACGTTGTGCTTGAAAGCTAAAATGGGTAAGGTAGGTTAAATAAGGGGCAGTCTCTCTTGCGCTGTCTTCGAGATTTTGGCTGACTTGAGCACCAAGCGGTTCTAAATATACATTAAATTCTGCTTGCCGTTTAGGCCGTTCTGGGATATATAATCGAAGGCCAATAGGCAATAATTGATTTATATTCAGTCCATTTACTGCTGCAAGCTCAAATACAGACGTACCAAATTTTCTTGAAATGCTCCAAAGGCTGTCTCCCCGTTGAACGGTGTAAAATTGTCCGATGATTGGAATAACAATTGCTTGACCTACAACAAGCTGATCAGGATTAGGAATTTCATTTGCTTCAACGATGGCTGTTATAGATGTTCCATATGTTTGTGCAATGGAATAAAGCGTTTGCCCAGATTGAACAACATGAATTAGCAAAATCATGACCTCCTGTAAAAACTGTTTGTAAATTTTATGTTTTCATCGCAGAAAACATGCTTTTGGAAAAGGTTGAAAGGAACCCGCACTTTTTTTAAGATGAAATTATATCGATAGGATGAGGAGCAAAAAATGACTAAAGACGAATATTATATGACTTTAGCAATTGAAGAGGCGAAGAAGGCGGAAAAGATTGGCGAGGTTCCGATTGGTGCTGTGCTTGTTGTAGATGATGTAGTGGTTGCAAAAGCTCATAATTTGAGGGAAACCGAGCAGAGGTCAATCGCTCATGCGGAAATATTGGCAATTGATGAGGCGTGCAGGAAGCTTCGAACGTGGAGACTCGAGAACTCGACGCTATATGTGACGCTTGAGCCATGTCCAATGTGTGCAGGAGCGATTGTAATGTCAAGAATTGAACGTGTAGTTTTCGGCGCTTTCGATCCGAAGGCTGGTTGTGCAGGAACGTTAATGAATTTATTAAATGAACCTCGTTTCAATCATCAAACAGAAGTAATTTCAGGCGTGAAGCAGGAGCAATGCAGTGAAATGTTAACCTGTTTTTTTCAAAAGTTGCGGGAAGAGAAAAAACGGTTGAAAATGAAAAATAAAAACAATTGAATTTTTTAACATATTGGGAAGCGTTGCATTTTCTCGAAAAAACATATATACTAAATTTGCGTCCTTAAACGGCGCAAAGTGAAAATCGGTTTAAACTTTGCCGTGCTAAGCGGGGAGGTAGCGGTGCCCTGTACTCGCAATCCGCTCTAGCGAGGCCGAATTCCTTCTCGAGGTTAGTATATTTTAGGGTCTGCCTCAAGTAAGTGGTGTTGACGTTTGGGTCCTGTGCAATGAGAATCCATGAACCATGTCAGGTCCGGAAGGAAGCAGCATTAAGTGGAAGCTCTCATGTGCCGCAGGGTTGCCTGAACTGAGCTAACTGCTTGAGTAACGCCTAGGGTTGCTAATCGACAGAAGGTGCACGGCAGTTATTATATCAAACAATAAGATCCCCTTATAGTAGGCAGAAAAAGAAAAGTCTGTCAACTATAAGGGGATTTTTTTGATGAGAGAAATATGAACAGCGTATGATGTAAAGCTTAAAAAATGTAATGAGGACATTGGTTTAAAATATGGATTGATGCATGATGGGGAAAACACTTTAAGCAGAAAGAAATGAAGAAAATATTAGGAAGACTTTAAAACTCCCCAAGAAGATCTTGAAACAAAAGTATCCTTAGCGGCTAAAACCATACAGAATACGCCGTCCCATTTCAAGTCTCATCCATACTTTTTCCGCACGTCCGAAAAGATGAAGGATGCATTATGCAATATAACTATCAACGGCTTCAAAAGAGAAACAGCTTAAAGTCCTAATGAATATCGGTCTCAGGCTGTTTACATGTGCTGTCTATTTAACTGGAGACGTTTTTACAGAGATCGGTTTTATTTTTTTCATAAGTTTTTTATCCTTCTTATGGAAAACTTACATTCGTTTAAACAATCAGGTATAATAAATGAAAGATTACTGTATAAAGGGGAGGGCGTTACTTGAGTTATCAGGCTTTATACCGAGCATGGAGGCCACAGCAGTTTCGTGATGTCGTGGGACAAGAACACGTCACGAAAACATTGCAAAATGCCCTTTTACAAAATAAATTTTCGCATGCTTATCTTTTCACAGGTCCTAGAGGAACAGGTAAAACAAGCGCTGCAAAAATATTTGCGAAAGCGGTCAACTGCCAACAAGCACCAATTGCAGAGCCTTGTAATGAGTGTCCTGCATGTAAAGGAATCACGGAAGGATCGATTTCGGACGTTATTGAAATTGATGCAGCTTCTAATAATGGAGTAGATGAAATTCGCGATATTCGCGATAAAGTCAAATTTGCACCTGCGGCGGTCAAATATAAAGTATATATTATTGATGAAGTTCATATGCTTTCAATCGGAGCATTTAATGCTTTATTAAAAACGCTTGAAGAACCTCCAAAACATGTGATTTTTATTTTGGCTACAACTGAACCTCATAAAATTCCGCTTACCATTATTTCGAGATGTCAACGCTTTGATTTCCGGCGTATTTCTGTTCAATCCATCGTACGTCGCATGAAGGAAATTGTGGAAAATCAATCGATCAAGGTTGAAGAGGAAGCGTTAAAGGTTATTGCGAGCTCGGCTGATGGTGGGATGCGAGATGCACTGAGTCTGTTGGACCAAGCCATCTCTTTTAGCGATGATAAAGTCACATTGGAGGATGTATTATTTATAACTGGATCGGTTTCTCATAAGATGCTCGCAAATTTGGTCCGATTTATTTTTGAGAACAATGTTACGGAAGCTTTAAAAACTATCCACGAATGGTTGGATCAAGGGAAAGATCCTTTAAAATTAATTGAAGATCTCATTTATTACTATCGCGACATGTTATTATATAAATCGGCTCCAAACTTAGAGGAAGTAATGGAACGAGTCGCAATAGACGATGCGTTCGTTTCATTGTGCGAACAAATTCCTATTGAGCAAATTTATGAGACGATTGAAGTTTTGAATCAAAGCCAGCAGGAGATGAAATGGACGAATCATCCCCGTATTTTTGTAGAAGTAGCGATTGTGAAATTATGTCAAACTGAGCGTGTGCAGCCGCCTTCAGTTCATTATGAAGAACTTCTTAATCGAATACAGGAACTTGAACGCACAATATCTTCATTAGTTCAGCATGGAGTTCAAGAACAGTCGCCTGTTAAACAAGAAGCAAAAGTACAAAAAACAATTCAAAGCGGTTATAAAACGCCTGTTGACCGCATTTATGATATTTTGAGAAATGCTACTCGAAAAGATTTGGATTTAGTGAAAAGCCGATGGGGAGATCTGTTAACAACGCTAAAGCAGCAAAATAAAGTGTCGCATGCAGCCCTTTTAAATGAAAGTGAACCAGTTGCTGCTTGCGAATATGCTTTTGTGCTAAAATTTAAATATGAAATCCATTGTAAAATGGTGGCGGAAAATCAAAATCATGTATTAACAAACCTCCAAACGATTTTACAAGGACTCATTGGACGTCAAATGGAGATGATTGGCGTTCCGGAGAAAGAATGGGGTAAAATAAGGGAGGATTATTTGCGCAATCAACGATCAGACGATGCACATCAACAGGAGCATGAAGACGAAGATCCGCTTATTGCCGAAGCAAAAAAATTAGTTGGCACGGATCTGATTGAAATAAAAGAGTAAATAAATGCTTATGGAGGAGATAATATGATGATGCGTGGCGGTATGGGAAACATGCAAAAAATGATGAAGCAAATGCAAAAAATGCAAAAGGAGATGCAAAAGGCTCAGGAGGAGCTTGCTGAAAAAAAAGTGGAGGGAACTGCTGGCGGCGGTATGGTCACGGTTGTTGCAAACGGACATAAGGAAATTTTAGAAGTGAAAATCAATGAAGATGTTGTAGATCCTGAAGATATTGAAATGCTTCAAGATTTGGTATTGGCAGCAACAAACGATGCTCTTCGCAAAGTGGATGAGTTAACAAGCGAAACGATGGGAAGATTTACTAAAGGTATGAATTTGCCTGGGTTGTTCTAGGAGGATCTATTCGATGCAATATCCAGAACCGATATCAAAACTTATTGATAGCTTTATGAAGCTGCCAGGAATTGGTCCGAAAACGGCCGTTCGTCTGGCCTTTTTTGTTTTAAATATGAAGGAAGAAACAGTATTGGATTTCGCGAAAGCGCTTGTCAATGCAAAACGAAATTTATCATATTGCTCGATTTGCGGTCATATTACAGATGAAGATCCATGTTATCTTTGCAAAGATGAGCGCCGCGACAGAAGCATAATATGTGTGGTTCAAGACCCGAAAGACGTCATTGCAATGGAAAAAATGAAAGAATATAACGGTCTATATCATGTTCTGCATGGCGCCATTTCGCCAATGGACGGGATTGGTCCTGAAGATATTAATATCCCTGATTTGCTAAAACGTCTGCAAAATGATGAAATTCAAGAAGTAATTTTAGCAACAAATCCGAACATTGAGGGAGAAGCGACAGCAATGTATATCTCTCGCCTTTTAAAGCCTACAGGCATAAAAATCACAAGAATTGCTCATGGGCTGCCTGTTGGCGGTGATTTAGAATACGCGGACGAAGTCACACTTTCAAAAGCGCTTGAGGGAAGACGAGAGATTTGAAGAGAAAAGGAGTTTGCCAGACATGTTTATTCGGCGAAAGCAATGGTTGAGAAGAGAATTCGATCAGCTGCTTCTTCAAGATTTAATTGAGCTGAAGGAACATTGGGAGTATCAAAAGCGTTTAGTGGAAAAAAGCTTTGATCCTTCACCTGAGGTGCTTAGCAGTTTAAAATTAGCAGAAGCAAAATATTTATTTCTTTTAAAAGAAGCCAAAAAGAGAAATATCAAGATGGAATAGTAGGTAGAAGGAAGCAGCCACATTCCTGTTTGTTGTTTTCTTAGTTCTAAACAATATGAAATCTTTCATATTGTTAAAGTAAAGCCGAAATAAACAGGAAGGTGGGTTTTATATAATGGAGCCTTATATTATGATCATTTGCATTTTAGGGCTTTTATTCCTTCTGCTTCTTGCCGGTGCTTCTTTGAAACCGGTGAAATGGATAGGGAGTATTTTTATAAAAATTGTGATCGGGGCCTTGCTACTTTTTTTTGTTAATTCTTTTGGGACGAGTTTCGGTCTGCACGTGCCCATTAATATTGTTACATCATCTATTGCTGGTTTATTGGGGCTCCCCGGATTAGCTGCTTTAGTAATTATTAAAATGGTGATTATCCCTTGAAAAACACCTGTATACAGGCGGGTGTTTTTATTTTCAAAAAAAGTGTTGACATTATAAACAATCATGGTAAAATAATATTCGTCGCTAAGATACAAAATAAAAAAACATTGACAAATGAATTTTTGATTGATAAAATAGAAATCCTGATTGATCCTTGAAAACTGAACAAAACGAAAAGCGTGCCTGTTGATTCTGACAAGAGCATTTGGTGACAAACTTTTTTTGGAGAGTTTGATCCTGGCT
>NZ_VISS01000043.1 GCF_007827555.1 Aeribacillus composti | reverse complement strand
TTACGGATGAAATTCAAAAAAATGGTTCGCTAACCTATGACTTACATCTATTTTCAGCGAACCAAAAAAATTCCCACAAAGTCTTGACTGACTCATCTTGTTTTTTTGACTAGTGCATCGACAAGCTCTGTTGTAAACTGATTCATAGGGAGATCTCTTTTCTGTGAATTTTTTGCGATAACTCAATTCTATCAAGAAAAGGTCTTCCTTTTTTATCATTCTATTCATTTACACAAAATATTTCATACTCCCAAAAACTTTTTTAAATCATACTCCCTTTAAATATTGTAAGTTAATATTTGTTTTTTAGTTCTTTATAGGCTTTTAATTGTTGCTCCATCATTTCAACAGAATCGTGTTGAATGGCATTTGGATCCTTCTGAAGAAGTCCTTTAAAGTAGCGTTCATATTCTTTAAAGAAAGCTGTAAGAAAATCTTCAAACTCACCTTGAAAGGCGATTTCTGTTGTATTGTCGTATTCACTGTAGGCTTTAATAATAAGCAATTTACCAGTTTTGTTTAAAGTATATTCCATTGCATTTTCATAGGTTTCAAATCCATTAGAAAAAGATGTATGGTTTTCTTTTAATTCCAAAAGAATTTTCCCCATACCTAAAAGCAAGGCGTCATGGAAAGTGGAATTACAAAGTTCTTTTTTTTCCCCATTTTGCTGCACAAAAATAGATAAACGACAGGCTAAATAGTCATCTATATTAAAAGGTTGTCCAATCATTTCATCATATAATTCAACAAAAAAAGATATTTTCATTATAATAACTCCCTCTTTAAATGTTGAGATATCAACGGTTTAACCCGTTTATACCTTATTAAAAAAATATTTTTACTGATATATATTTTAGTATTTTACATTACTTTATTGATTTACAGTTTGAGGATACGCTTCTGCTTGGCAATATCGCTGCCAATTACTAACGTGTTTTCAAGAACTTGATTAATTTTATGGTTTGTACTAAAATTCATATGATAGAGTCCTCTGTATGATGATGGGTCAATGAGCGTTGACACTCATGCATCATACTAGAGGGCTTTTATTTTTTCAAGACCCCGAAAATCCTTCTAACAGGATTGCTCCTTATTATTTAACTTTTATCACACTTTTTCCGGACAACGGGTACGCAGTGACAATCATACCATCTTTATCAACAATGACTTTCATTTTATTTATACCATACTTATTTAGGTTATATTCATAAGATTTATAACCATTAGCTGCTTGACCTTTATAAGTACCTTTTTGTAAAGATTCCATAATAATATTTTTAATTTGAGATTCAGATAAGTTTTTGGGGAATAATGTATCGCCCTTTTTAGCACCTTTGCCCAAAATATGTCCATTCTTTATATGTTTCCATCCTTTGCTAGCATTACCTTCAAATAGAACGCCTCGACTATTGTGCTTTAGAATTTTTCCCATGTTACTGGCAACTTTAATAGATTTTTTCGCAAGACCTTTAATTGCTAAACGAACAACTTGAGAACCTATAATATATGCAACATAAGGAACCGCTGAGGCAGATACAACTGAAGAATCATAAATTGTGATTTCACCAGTTTCTTTATCAATAAACTCTATAATAAAATTTTCATCATCTATAACATTAATATTTAAATCATACTCTTTTTCAATTAAATCCCCATTTTCTTCATATGTAATGTTATACTGGGCAGTATTCTCTTCAGGTTGTATTTCTAAAGTAGTATCCACATCATAGTTATATGTTGAAACTTTACTTTCTATAATAATCCTATCATTCTGAACATTTAAGTTAGAAACTTCTAGTTCAGTATCCTCAGCAGTATTAAACTCTTCTTCAAGTTCTTGGACAATTTCTTCTGTTTCGTCTGCTGCATAGTTAAAAACTTCTTGAATGTTACTTTCTACAGATACAGGAACTTCATTTTCAGAGGTAGCAGCATATACATTACTTGCAGTTGGTCCAATACTTAAAAAACTTAAAGTAAAACATAATGAGATAATCAATAGTTTTTTCATTCTAATCCCCTTTTTTTAATGTTAATAATCCATTTCCGTATTCTGATTGTTTGCCCAAAGGTTTTGCGTAGTCTTTTAAATGCTTGAAATAAGAAGTTCGATCTATTTTTTGCTCGCTTAAGAGTTGTGCAATAATTCCCGTTGCATAAGCTGTTGCATATGATGTTCCATCAAGACTTTTATCTCTCATTTTATTAATTTTTACAGCTTGTACGTTTATACCAGGAGTAACATAGTCAACTTTATTTTTTGCAGCCGTTGGATCTCGTTTTAAGTTTTTGTCAATCCCGAAAATTTACCTTTAAAAATAATTAGGACAACGTCGTAATTATTTTTAAAAGGCCACCAAGCGATAGCGCGGTAGCTGCGAAAAAAATTTATAAATTTTTGTGTCTACTTTATTGACCTAATATCAATCGGTCGTTAAGCATGAAGGGTTGTCCCTATGACAACGCAGTAGCTGAAGCAACCTTTAAAATTATCAAAACAGAATTTGTTAAAGGTAAATATTTTGAAAATTTAGACCGATTAAAACTGGAATTAGATGATTATGTTCATTGGTTTCATCATGTTAGAATACATGGAACACTTGGGTATTTAAGCCCGGTGGAGTACAAAGAGAAACACCTCAAAAAAATTGTCTAGTTTAGTGTTGACATACCAATACAAAAAAAGTTGACAATTATACATGTAAATGGTAAAACTATACTTGATAGGCAAACATTTTATTTACTACATCAAGATGCCGCTCATTAAGCAGGGCATTTTTTTTTCGCGCACCATTGATAATGATTATCATTATTGAAACACAATCATAATCAATGGTGTTTTTTTACGTCATATATTGAGAATGATTATCGTTACCATTAAATGCCCTGGCATATAAAAACATAAAGGAGGGAGGAGTAAGTAAACGCAATTGATTTAATAAGTAATGGCAGGGTTTATGAGAATGGATGTAATACCAAGAAATGAAGGAGAATGGTAGAGAATGATTCAAACTAATCTAAGCTATAAAAGAACTGTTGCGATGTTCATAAGTGTATTATTGCTATCCATAGCGATTGCTGTATCTGTATCTGCCGCAACATTAAATTATCAGTTTTTAGATTCTAATGGGAATTATTCTAGTCACGCGAGTTCGTTTATTGTTGGTGATGCCGTTATCGATGGTAATTCTGCAACTATTACATTGAAGGATGCTAGTTATATTGGTGATTTATTAGTATGGGATGGCAGTGATTATGTTTCCGCCAATCGGACAGTTGATGCGGATGGAAATGTTCAATTTACTTTTGACGTCTATGATTTCGATGTAAATTTAGCTGTTCAATTATATGTAAACGCTGGTCCGCATAGTGGATATATTCCTCTATTTATTCAATGGCTTTGATATTTTCAGAATATTTGGAGAGTGGCGGGGTTTTTCCATTCACTCTCCATTGGAAAAATTTTGTGATTAGGGAGAGATCAGCTTGAAGAGGAAAAGTAGGTTATTATGGATAGGTATTGCAATATTCCTGTTGACTTTATCACCTATCCTTCCAATATTTCATAATGTTCATGCGGAAGGGGCAGGATTAGTAAATGGAACATATGAAGGAGTTGATTATCGTTATTTAAAAGATGGAACTGCGGAAACATCAGCAGCTCATGGTTATTTGTATGTTGCTAATTCAGGAAGATTGATTATAGAAGATGATACGATAATATTTGAGCATGAAATTACAGCAGTAAACAAAGATTATTTACCTTATATTGGTTATCGACTGCCAGGTAAGCCAAAGGCTGTTATTTCAGGTGATAACATATCTGGTATGGATGGGTATCAGCAAGTTCAGCCAGAACGAAAAGATAATGGGAATTATGTGATTCGTTATAAAATGGAGGATGTAACAAAAGCTTTAGATATTTTAATGCATGTGCATATGGAAAATGTCCCTGGTATGCCTGGTGGCATATATGATAATTGGTACAATGTTCAATTACAATTAGATACAAGTACTCTACCGATTGATGTTGAAACGGATAAATCTGAATTGGAAAAAGTGCTTGAGGAGGCAAGACACCTCTTTAATACAGTGCATCCTAGAGGGACTTTGATTCCATATGTTTATTCTGAAGGAGAACATGGCTATGCTGTCCCCGAAATTCAAAGAAGGCTTGCCAACGCTGAAAACGTTTATAATAATCCAAATGCTACACAAACAGAGGTTGATGCAGCAATAGAAAGTCTAAAATTTGCAATGGATTCTGTAAAGAGGGATCAATTCTTTAAGATAGAGCCTTTAAGATTTAGAGTTTTAAACTCTATTGGTGATGATGCAGAACTGTCCGAGCATGCAGGTGATTTCGGCGAAGAAACAACAGCAGTATTAAAGCAATTTGGAACATATCAAACTGTTGCTAATATTCCTGTTCATTTACCAAAAGAAACTTTACAAATTTATAAAGCCGCAGATACTGCAAATGGCGGTTTTTCAAGTGCTATGTCTAAAGTGTATTTTGTAGAAGCGAAAAATGATACTAATATTTATCAAATAAACATTAGGCACAAGGATGCTGGAGACGATGTTTGGAAAGGCATTTCTTATGTGAAATATAATACGGATGGTGTGGAAAAAGAAGTATATTTAAACTTTAATGTCAATATCCAAGAAGACTTAAAAGATTTCGTTGAACTTGCAAAGAAAATCGATCCAAGTAAATTGGAAGCTGATGGGGAGCATGTGAATACTTTTCAAACGTCACTTAATGAAGCTGAGAAGGTTAGTAACAAATTAGCCGCAACAAGAGTGGAAATTTTATCTGCTACGCAAGCATTGAAAGAAGCAGTAACAAATATTCTAAAAACGAAACACTATGATGCAGGCACATATGTTCTCAGTTTAGCAGATTTTGGAGCGGATTTTGCGAATTTTGTTGAAAAAAGCCATTTAATTGTTGATGAAAATGGTCAATTAAGCTTACAAATCATTCCGAAAGCTAATGTCGAAGTTAGCTTACAAAATCAAGAAACGGGTGAGGAAATAGCAGCTGATTCTTCACATATTTTTAAAGATATTGATCCATCCATACCGTATACTATAGAGATTTCAAATAATGGGGAAACTGCTGCTTACTCTGTATATTTTGCGCTTATTACAGCCGAATTGTTAGCAGAGCCTGAACAGCCGGGAGAAGACCCTGAGCAACCAGCAGAACCTGAACAGCCGGGAGGAAATCCCGAGCAACCAGCAGAGCCTGAACAGCCGGGAGAAAATCCTGAGCAACCAGCAGAGCCTGAACAGCCGGGAGAAAATCCTGAGCAACCAGCAGAGCCTGAACAGCCGGGAGAAAATCCTGAGCAACCAGCAGAACCTGAACAGCCGGGAGAAGATCCTGAGCAACCAGCAGAACCTGAACAGCCGGGAGAAGATCCTGAGCAACCAGCAGAGCCTGAACAGCCGGGAGAAAATCCTGAACAACCAGCAGAACCTGAACAGCCGGGAGAAAATCCTGAACAACCAGCAGAGCCTGAACAGCCGGGAGAAAATCCTGAGCAACCAGCAGAGCCTGAACAGCCGGGAGAAGATCCTGAGCAACCAGCAGAACCTGAACAGCCGGAAGAAAAAATCGGACAACCAACAAAATCTGAACAGTTAGCAGAAGAAAAGAAGGAACTAGAAGGTAAAAAATTGCCAAATACAGCTACCAATCAATTTAATTTCCTACTGATTGGCATTATTTTACTTGGAATGGGGAGTATATGTTTTGCTGTTGTAAGAAAAAAATATAACTAAAAAGAGAATGCCAAGTGAAGATCCAAAAAATTGATAGCCTCTCCTTGCAGTGGTCTAGTCCCAAAAAGTAGAAATGAAGAAAAATCCCGGAAGTAATTATCTTATTTAGAGGTAATTACTTCCTTTTTTCTTGCCAATATAGGCGCAAGGGTATTAGATGTTATACGGTATTAACTGTTGTAAGCATACTTTTCCGCGTTTGCATCAAAGAACAGGTCCTTAGGGTTATCAAAATTTCAAAAAAAGACAGCATTTTTAACTACAATCGGCATCCTCCTAACAAAAAATCCTCAATTATGAAAGCGCAATATAAACAATTTCCATTACCTAGATTTTTTTACAAAAAATAAGTTATATGCACCATAAAATGTAACATAAAAACCACAAATAACCAATTTTAGAATTCCGAATTACTGGTTAAATGGAATTGTATGCCATCAATTGTTTTTAGAAAAAATCATAGGTTCGAGATAATTTTGGGCAAAAAGTACTGTGTGAAATTTGACATCTTTCATCGGGCGTTTGACTGTTTTTCCAACTATTGATAAATACATTTATAGGAAAATATTTATTAAGCATTCGATATTATTTAAAGAAACGAATGCCACAAAACTATTTTGAAGGAGATGGATATTTTGGCAGGACAAATTCGAATGACCCCAGAGGAGCTAAAAGCGAAGGCTCAGCGTTATGGGCAAGCTGGTTTGCAAATTGAGCAAATTTTAAGAGATTTAACAAATTTACAAAATGAACTTCGTGCTGAGTGGGAAGGCCGTGCTTTCCAAGGATTTGATGATCAATTTAATCAACTAAAACCGAAGGTGCAAAACTTTGCCCAGCTTATGCATGATATTAATACGCAATTGAATAGAACAGCGGAAGCAGTAGCTCAACATGATGAGCAGCTATCACGCAATTTTGGGCTTCAATAATCAATCCGCGTTGACTTCATGTCTAATACCAGGCTTAGATGGTTGGACGACTTCCGTGTTGTCAAAAAAGCCACGCGACGATGTTGTGTGGCTTTTTTTCTTAATACATAAATATTTTCGGAATGGATGTGCAAGGAAAAATGAGGCGTTGGCAAGAAGGCAGTGCCTTTGAGGATGTTTGTCATGTTTGGTTTTCATCCCAACATATCTGTATGTCATTCACATAAAAGGGGGTGAATGGAATGAAGAAATTTGTGCTCAATTCTTTCTTGTTTCTTGGACTGGTGCTCATGCTTTCCTCAGGAAGTTCCTACTTAGCATTAAACCAAGTATCGAAAAGTACAAATGATGATGAGCAAAAAATGACTGTTGCTTTAGTAAATGAAGATCAAGGCGGCACCTTTAATGGCAAAAAATACGCATTTGGCAATGAATTTGTGAAAAGTATTGAAAAAGATAATGAACATGATTGGTATATTGTCAGCCGTGGTGTTGCTGAAAGCGGCTTTAAAAACAATTTGTACAACATGATTATTATCATTCCAAATGATTTTACAGAAAAAGCACTATCAATGAATGATAAAAATCCGGAGAAAATCACTTTAAACTATAAGATTAATGCATCGGGCAACAGCAGCATGAAAGCCCGGGCGGAAAAAACGGCTAGTTCAATTTTAGAGGATTTTAATCGTCGAATTATTGATGTTTACTTCGCTAGTGTAATAGGAAACTTACAAAAGGCCCAAGACAATGTTGCTGAACTTGTCAGGAAGGAACGGAATCATACCAATATATATAATCATGATATTCATCAACCATTATCTGGTTTCACTAATCAGTTTGCGACAGTAAAGGATCAAACAAAGGTATCAACCGATGCTTTCAAAGGTCTGGAGGATATCTTGCAAAATTACCAGAGCTCCTTTGTTGAAGGGGCAAAAGCAACAAATGCTTATCAAACAAATTTTTTAGATTTCCAACAAATGAAGAATGCTCATGAAACTTTGGCAAAAGGTTTTGCAGATCAGCTAACAGCATTCGACAGCAGTCTAAACGCTGCAGACGTTCAGCAAAATATTAACCGACTGGTTGAAACCAATCAAGCAATTTATAATCAGTTCCATTTCAATTCCATGGAGGACCAAAATATTTTCTTGAAGTCTGAAGCGCTGAAGATGTCGTTAAAATCAACATTGGAAACAATAGACAGCTATGAGCAAGAATTAACGAAAAAGCTAGAAAATGAAACAGAGGAAAATATTGCGAAAAAACTGGCAAAACAAATGAAAGATGGTGTCGGAAACAGTTACGTTTCGTTAAATCAAATATTTGATACTCCCGATAAAATTGTCCAAAAAACGATTAAAAGCCAAATTGATAAACTTCAAACGTTAAAACGGGAAGAAATTGATGATTTAAACATCGATGAGTCGGTGAAGAGCGATATCAAAATGGTTATCAAGGTGACAAACCAATTTAATCGGGAATTTCAATATCAGCCACAACCATCCAACGGTACGGGGCTTCCTTTAGCAAATTTAATAAACAAAGTGAAAAAGGATTTAACGGAATCAGGCATCATTTTGTCGGACAATGCAGCTATTCTAGGCGGAAATATTGAGAGTCAAAATATAAATGCGGCAGTTCCTGAACTTTTTCGTATTCATGAAGTGACATTGACTCTTCCTAATGGGCAAACAAATGTTTTTAAAGTGGATGGAGATCAGAACAACGTTACATTTGATCTTCCTGTCACTGAAAAAGGAAATATTACAGTCAACATAAAAATAAGCTTGAAGGACGAAAATGCGAAAATTGATTTATTTCAGCCTGTTGCATGGGAATGGAAGATTATTCAAAAGCATAAAAATACAGAGGCGCCAGAGCTGTCTGATCCATCTGATCCATTGCCGCCAGAAGAGCAACAGCCTGATCCTGAAGCTCTAAATATGAATGAAAACAGTAATTCCGAATCGACACAGGACGATTCAAATGATGAGAATACAAATGAACCTCCTGTTGAAAGAGAAGATATTAACAATGTTATCTATCATAAAGTAATGTCTCAGCTGATAAGTGATCCGGCTAATACTTTCATGAAAAGCCTTAATGAAAGTATCAGAGATTATCAAAAAACAGCGATGTTATATGAATTATATTTTGGGAAAAGTATTTCCGATTTAGCCAATGGATTGGAACAACGTAGCTTGGGGGATATGGCTGCAGAGGATTCTCTTTATTACCTGTTCCATAAACAAGATATTGTAGAAGCCATATCCGACTATATGGCCGGGAAAATAACTGAGGATGTCAGAGCTGAAACGGAAGACCTTAAAAATAAGATAGCAGGTTATAAGCAGCTAGTTCAGAAAACTCAAAATCATTCTGACGAAATGGCTTTATTAGTCCAACAAGCGACGATACAAGCAGAAGAATTGAATCATCGCATTACCAATACATTACAGCGGTTGGAAGCATGGCGGGAAGCCAGTTTGAAGCTGCAAAACGCAAATAGTGAGATACAAGCCGGTCAAAATAAAGAACAAAGCGCTGTTCTGTCCTTAGACGATCAACTTCAAACATTGCTGGCTACAAGCCAATCCTTGGCAGATCAATCTGAAAATGTATTGATTTCAACAGACAGCGTCTATAAAACTTTTGATGCGATTGATAAACAGGCTGACAATATTGTAAACAGCGGCGACACATTAGTGAAAAAGGCTCAAAAGCTTTCAAATGATTTGACCAATAAGCTGCTGAAGGATCAAGAGTTTGCTGATAACTTTGGACAAGTGTTAGCCAACAGCCGTATAGGCGACCGTCCAAATGAAAACTTGTTGAATTTTCTATCAAATCCGGTGCAGACAAAAAACAGCGAAGTGAAAGTAGTTAAAGATACTTTTATCCCTTATTATTTGGTGTTAATCTGTTTTATTTTGGCTTTATTTTCTGCATACGTCATTGCAACGTCTGAAAGAAAAAGATTGATAAAGGATGATTTCTCAGAAAACAGAACATTGGTTTGGAAAAATACTCCGATCACATGGGTGACAGCAGGAATTGGCGTTATCGAAGGAATCATCATCGGTTTGCTGTCAGGTTCTTTTATCGATATTCCACAAGAAAAATATTTTCAATGGATTGGCCTGATCTCCCTGATTATGTTCACCATGGTGCTGGCAGGAGCTTATTTGCTAAGACAGCTTAAAATGATCGGGATGTTTTTACTTCTTGGCATGTTAAGCCTTTATGTATTGTTGACAGAAACTCTTGGGCTGAATTTCGACAAACAGTCTTTAGCATCTACATTGCAAGAATTGTCGCCACTGCAATATATTGAGAAGCTGCTATTAGGTTTTGTTGACGATACAAAGTACGATCCATTGATCATCACCATATTAGTGGGGACAGCATTTTTAAGTCTTGTCGGACATTTATTTGTGATAAATGGGTTTACACAAAGTAAGGAGGCAAGGGATGAAGCAGCTAATCCGAATTAGTATTTTAGTTGCTGCAGCTATAGGCGTCCAGCCTTTGCTTTCTGCACATTCGTTGGCAGATGAACATTTGGATCACAGTGGGAAGCTTGATTTACAAGTAGACCGTATCAGCGATGACATAAAATCACAAGAATCCCAAAGTGAGAGTGAAACTGAACTGGAAAAAATCGCGCCCGGTTTGTTTAAAAAACAAACTCGGGCTGCGGTCCAGAAAAAACAAAAAGAGCTGGATCATGCAGTGAATCATCTAAAAGAAGAAATTTTTGCCGATTCGGTGGCGAGCGATGCAAAAACAAGCTTTTACGATGCGAAAAAGACATTATTTTCACAACATTTTTTTACGCAGCATTCTTCTCCCGCTAGCCAAAGCACTGCGGATCATGCAGAGAAAAAGGAAAGGGTAAATCAGATAGCCATTGGATTTCTGAGCGGATTTGCTGTTATGTTGGTCGGCGGAATTTTGGCTCTTATAAGAAAAATAATGGAGTAAAGGGGAGATCAGGAATGCCCGTTGAAACGCATATCAATGTGACCGTTGATTTTAGTAAATGGGGGAAAGGTCGATATGATGTGAGGATACCGGCACATCAGCCGATAAAACAGCTGCTGTCGAACTTGAATGAATCTTTAAGGCTCGAACTCCCTAATTATTCCCTTTTTGCGGTAAAAATCCCGACTAAAGAACTTTTACTGGCGGATGACGACCAGATTAGCGAGTTCCCAGTGGCGAATGGAGATATTTTACTTGTTTTATAGAACAAGAACCATGCTTTTTATCATAGCCTGTGTAACGTTGAAAAGGAGTCAGAAATCATGAAGGAAAAAACAATTAAAATGGATTCCGTGTCTTATCATTTTTTTATTGAAAACAATCAATGGAAATTAGAACTGGCAAAATCGCAGACCCGCGTGAAAGATATTCGTGAATTGGCTCTGATGAAGGAGAATACAGACCAGTTTGTTCCGGTAGAAGTGGAGGACGGGGAAGAGGTTCTCACTTTCCAATTTCAAGTTGATTCCAATATGAACCATTGGGAAACCATTCAAAGCTTGGGGCGAAGTGACAAGTTGCGATTGCTGTGCAATCTGGCCCGTTTCAGAAAAATTTTAGATACGCGAATTACGTTCTTCCTGCATCCACATAATCTCATATTTGACGATAATCTTATACCTTTTTTGGTTTACAGAGGCATTCGACAGGTGCTACCCCCCTATGAGATCAACGACGAAACCTTCCTGCTGCAATATAAATGCTTGAGTATCGCCCTATTTTCAAAAAAATATAATTTCGATGAACTATATGCAGGTTCATGGAAAAATGCAAAAGATACCGAGTTTGAACGTCAAATCAGTGAAATTGATCATTTTGATGACTTTGTTGAATTTTTACACAATCAGTATAGCAAGGAAAAGCGCGAAACAGAGAAAAATATGCAAATCGTTCCAAAAAAAAGATTTCAGCTATTTAAACGTTTATCCATTGCCATGATCGCAGCTGCAGTCATTTTGGCTGTTCCTGTTGTATACTTCGGCTTTTTCAAGCTGCCGTTTCAGCAGCACCTTTTGGAAGCGCATAGGGCTTTTTTATCCAAGGATTATTCAGAAGTCATTTCAGATCTCGAAAGTGTCAATCCTGAAAAATTGCCAGATTCGGGAAAATATATATTGGCCTATTCATATGTTAAATCCGAAAATCTGGGCGATGAAGAAAAAGACACCATTATGAATAATATTAGCTTAAAAAGCGATCCTAACTACTTATTGTATTGGATTTACAATGGCCGCGGAGATTTGGATAAATCACTTGATTTAGCGATGTATCTCGATGATCCGGTGTTAATCATGTACGGCTATATTAAAAAAATTGAGAAGGCAAAAAATGATCCAAACTTAAGTGGAACCGAACGGCAAAACCAGGTGCAACAATATGAAGAGAAGTTAAAATCGTATGGAGAAAAATATGGTCTGGAATCTTTGTTTGTGACGGATCCGGAGAAAGCCAATCCAACTGAAGAAACGGGTGGATCCGCGCCGGCAGCTGCAGAACAACAAGTAACCGATCAAGCAAAGGGGACACAGACAGATCGAACGGAGAAAAAGGTTCCTGATCAAAACCAAACAGAAGAAACGAAATGAGGGGATCTTGCCTGCATTTATGAGCGGCTATCATTTTAATAGTTCAGCTGATTTTTAGTTTTAAAGAATTAAACGTTACGCTTCATGTACCCCAATCATTTCGCTTACTGGAAAAAAAGGCATGCGTCTTTCTTAATTGCATGTAGAGAGGGAGAAAGAGATGGCACAACGATTATTACTGGTGAGTTATGATAAACAATTGCATAAATGCCATTTACATGACCATGAACCGAAAAGAGTATCAATCGGCAGCCAATGGTCTGACACTATTACCTTTCGCGGTTTATCCGACACCATTTGGGTGGATTGGGATGGTGAAACATGCAAGGTTGAAAATAAATCATTGATAAATGGTGCCATTTCATTACAGATAAACAATATTCCGCTGGAAATATACCTTACGGAGCATAATGATTGGCACTACTATGATATTTCCAATAAATTGAACATTACCTTTGGCAAAAATACGTATGATGATGTGCAGATTCCCAATACTGCTATTGATTTCGTATTGTTCCGTGATCAATTGGGAGACTCTTTTCAAATGGCTGTCTATCAGGGCACTGTCTATCATAACTATACATTTGTGGATGGAGAAGAAGTGAAGATTGAAGCGGGGGATGAGCTTTTTTTTGCCGGTGTAATGGTCAGAGTGACCAAAGATCGTTTGGAGATATTGGCCTCCGAACCCTATATATCTAAATTGGTGCCATTATATAGTGCACAAAGCAAGTATAACGCGGATTATCCTGATTATCACCGTTCACCGCGCATTATTTACCGTGTTCCGGAAGATAAACGGAAAATTGCTAAACCATCCAGTAAGCCAAGCAAACCGAGTGAACAACTTGCCCGTGTCATTGTTCCGCCGCTAGTCATGATTGCAGCCTTCGTACTCGTTTCCTTTTTTCAGCGAAGCGGCATTTATTTAATTGTGATGCTGTCTATGACGATTGTCACAGTTATTTTTTCCATCACCTCTTATGTGAAAAGCTTGCGGCAATATCGATTGGATATGAAAGAACGGGAGGAGAGCTACCGGGATTATTTGAAGCAAAAAACACATGAATTGTATCAAGCAAGTGAAGAACAGCGCCATGCCTTAAACTATCACTACCCAAGTGTGGAGCAAATCCGTGATATGGCCTTAAGGGTGGACTCGCGGATTTACGAAAAGACGAGGTTTCACCATGACTTTTTAATGTATCGCGTTGGAACAGGGACAGTGGATGCCAGCTTTGACATCGAATTCAGCATGGAAGAATTTACACAGGATAAAGATGAACTGGTCGAGGAGGCGCGCAGCCTTCGATCACAATTTTTAAAATTGCATGATGTTCCGATTGTAACGTCCTTGTTAAATGGGCCAGTGGGATATATCGGTCAGCGCCGTCTTGTGTTGGAACAGCTGCAAATGCTCGTCATGCAAACAGCCTTATTTCACAGTTATCACGATGTTCAATTTGTGACGATATTCCCGGAGGAAGAAAAGCAACAATGGGCTTGGATGCGCTGGCTGCCGCATGCCAGTTTGCGTGATTTAAATATTAGAGGTTTTATATACCACGAGCGATCTCGCGACCAGGTTCTCAATTCGCTCTATCAAATTTTAAAAGAAAGAAAATTAACAATTGATGAGAAAGCGAACAAAAATGAGAATATCTATTTTTCACCGCATTTTGTCATTTTTATTACAGATGAAAAGCTGATTTTAGACCATACGATCATGGAGTTTTTTAATGAAGATCCAATCGAACTTGGTGTTTCGCTCGTGTTTGTGGAAGACGTCATGCAGTCATTGCCTGAGCATGTAAAAACGGTGATTGATATACGCGATGCCCACTATGGCAACATCATTATCGAAAACGGCGAATTGGTAAACAAACGGTTTGTTCCAGATCACTTCCCGGACGGTTTTAACAAAGAAGACATTTCCCGTGCTTTGGCTCCTTTAAACCACCTGCAAAACTTGAAAAATTCCATTCCGGAAAGCGTGACTTTCCTTGAAATGTACGGCGTGGAAAAGGTTGAGGAGCTCGGGATTGAAGAACGCTGGGCACGAAACGAAACATATAAAAGCCTGGCAGTACCGATCGGACTGCGGGGAAAAGAGGATATTGTCCAGTTGAACCTCCATGAAAAAGCGCACGGACCGCACGGGCTGATCGCCGGGACGACGGGTTCGGGGAAATCTGAAATCATTCAATCTTATATTCTCTCGCTTGCCGTTAATTTCCATCCGCATGAAGTTGCATTTTTGCTGATCGACTATAAAGGCGGCGGGATGGCGAATCTGTTCCGGAAGCTGCCGCACCTGCTCGGCACCATCACAAACCTTGACGGTGTCCAGTCGATGCGCGCGCTTGCCTCGATCAAAGCCGAACTAAAGAAGCGCCAGCGCTTGTTTGGAGAGCATAACGTCAACCATATCAACCAATACCAGAAGTTATATAAAACGGGCGAAGCGAAAGAGCCGATGCCGCATTTATTCCTGATCTCAGACGAATTTGCCGAACTGAAAGCGGAGCAGCCGGATTTCATGAAAGAACTTGTCTCGACCGCCCGCATCGGTCGTTCGCTCGGCATCCATCTGATATTGGCAACGCAAAAACCGAGCGGGGTTGTCGACGATCAAATTTGGTCCAACTCGAAATTTAAACTGGCACTCAAAGTCCAAAACACAAGCGACTCGATGGAAATTTTAAAAACACCGGACGCCGCTGAAATCACCTTGCCGGGACGCGCCTACCTGCAAGTCGGCAACAATGAAATTTACGAACTATTTCAAAGCGCATGGAGCGGCGCAAATTATGTTCCGGATCAGGAGGACCAAGACCTTTTGGACACGACGATTTACGCGATTAACGAGCTTGGCCAATATGAGCCGATTTCTCAGGATTTAAGCGGCCTTTCCAACCGCAAAGAAATAGTAAAAGTCCCGACTGAACTCGAAGCTGTCGTCGACTGGATCAACGCCTACGCTGAAAAAATCGGTGTGGAAGAATTGCCAAGACCGTGGCTGCCGCCGTTAGAAGAGCAGATCTATTTAACGGAGCTGCATCAAGTAGAATATACAGAAGCTTGGTATCAAGAGAAGCAAGGGCTTGAAGCGACCATCGGCCTTTTAGATTTGCCGGAAATGCAAGAGCAAAAGCCATTAACCTTGAATTTGGAGAAGGATGGACATTTAGCTGTTTATTCCAGCCCAGGCTATGGGAAATCAACCTTTTTGCAGACTTTGGCAGTGGATATTGCCAGACAGTATAACCCCGAAAGAGTTCATATGTATTTAATCGATTTAGGAACTAACGGTTTGTTGCCATTGAAAGATTTGCCCCATGTCGCCGACACCATTATGGCAGATGATGAAGTGAAAATGGCTAAGCTTATTCGCCGCTTACGAAATGAGATGAAGGAGCGCAAGCAGAAATTAAGTAAATACGGAGTTGCCAACATTCGCATGTACGAAAAGGCAATCGGCGAAAACGTTCCGGCGATTCTACTCATAATCGATACGTATGATTCCGTTTTAGACTCTTCTTATAAGGATGATTTTGAGAATATGGTCGCGCAAGTTGCAAGGGAAGGCGTCAGCGTCGGTATACATCTTGCCATCAGCGCAGGAAGGCAAAGCGCGTTAAGAGCGCCTCTCCTCGCCAATATTAAACATCAGATTGCCTTGTTTATGATAGATGCTACAGAAGTTCGCAATATTGTAGGGAGAACGGATTTATCGATTGAGGAAATACCAGGCCGCGGCCTAATCAAATTGGATCAGCCAACTGCTTTTCAAACAGCTTTGCCTGTAAAAGGCGAAGATACGCTGCAAATCATTGAGGGAATCCAAACGGAGAGCAAAGGTATGCGTGAAGCGTGGAAAGGCAAAACGCCGGCTCCAATTCCAATGGTTCCAGAAGTGGTTGAATTTTCTGTATTCATTAAACATCCGAAGGCAAAAGATATGTTGGCGTCAGGAGGCATTCCATTTGCGGTGGATTTTGAAGAAGTAGAGCCTGTAGCACTACAGGTTGTTGAAGACCAAAATACATTAATTTTAGGAGAAATGGCTGATGCAGTGGAACAAACGTATTTAACTCTTCTATCCAGCATTTCGCTCAATGAGCATATTGATGTCGGTTTGTTGGATAATGCTGCAGCAGCATTCCAATTGTATCAAAACCATGTCAATTTGTATGCGGATAATGGAGCTTCGATGGATTTGTTAGTAGCCAAAATTCAAGAACTATACGAGGCAAGGGAAGACGCATTTCGCCAAATCCAGTTGGAAACAAACGGGCGAGCGACCATACGCGATTTTAAGAACCAAATCCGTCCGCTCGTTGTTTTAATCACCGATGCCTCCTTTGTCGTTGAAACGATGTCGGCACTGTCGCAGTCAACGCTTGCAAAGCTGATGGAAACGGGAGCAAGACTTGGAATCTATTTCATTATTGGCGGAATCCCGGGAAGAATTGAAAGAATGTATGATGACATTTCCACTATGATCAAAAAACAAAAAACGGGTGTGTTGATTGGCAGGGTTGCCGACCAAAATATTTTGGAAGTGATGAATCGGCCGTATAAGGAAAAGAACCTGCCGCCTTACGAAGCTTATTATATCCGATATGGAAAAGCGGTAAAAATTAAAATCGCCGCGCCATATCGTACAAAGGAGGAAGTGAGCGAACATGTTTGATTGGTTCAAAACGGCGACGGAGAAAAAAAGAGATGATTACCATAAGCTTTACGAAAAACTTCATGATGCACTTTCGGATTATGATCAAAATGTTTCGGAAGCAGAAGGAATCTACGAAAGCTATGTAGGAAAAGCAGCTCATTTATCCAGCTCAGACATTCCATCAAACGACTTTGAACCTAAGCGGCAAGAACTCAATCAGAAGCTGAATAAATATTTCCAACTGGAAAAGCAGAAAAGAAGCTCTCTTGTGTCCGCCAAAAATAAGGCATACGAAAGATACATTTACTATAAAAACTTAGCCATTAAAGAAGCGAGGGAGAGAGCGGAAAGAGAGGAAAGAGAACGGAAAGAAAGGATGGAGCGGTTATATGGGAAGCGTTAAAATCAACGGTGCCAAAGTAAATGAAGCGAAAGAAACGGCAAAAGCGCTTGAAGAGTCGATTAGAAACACGAAGAACACATGCAGCCAATTAATTTCCTATATTCACTCGGCGGGGTGGAGTGGAAAATCACGAGACGCATTTCTTACCTATCTCGAGATTATACACAAATATCATCAAGAGATGGAAAAGGCTGCAGCGAAACAGACAAAAGCCCTGAATAATTTGGAAAGTTATTTCCATGACTTTTTGAACGATCCATCAGTTAAAGAAGTGAGAAACTTATGAACGCTGCTCGCGATGCTTTTAACGTACCGGAATTATATTTGTTGGCTGCGGCTTTTGGATGCAATACGATATTCGGCCTCCCGGATAAACAAATTTACCAATTAAAGGGAGAAGAAGTTTTTAAAGAAGCTCACGAACGCTTAAAAGAAAAACAAATATTAGATTCTGCCGGCAAAATCACAGAGGCGGGGGCCTTGGTCATTCAAGCACTGGAACATTATGCTCAAAGTGAAAAATATGTGCGAATTAATAATTTAATGTTTGCTTTCTTCGAGAAAACAAATGACAAGCTGATCGTTTTGGTGGAACTAGAAAATAACTTATACCAATTAAGGATCATGGCCAAAGCTTTTGTTCTCAAATTGCTAAGCGAACAGTTTCCGTTAATGTCAAGAGAACCGGCGCCGCTTGAAAAAACTTTTTTAAAGCGTGAACTAACCCATGAAGAAAGGCGAGAAGTAGAAAGTTTTGAACCGGAAAAAATGTTTATGAATCTTGAATTCTTTCATATGACTGAACGGCCGATGGAGCCTGACAATCCGAAATTCTATCAGCAGTGGATGATTTTTACGAAAGATCAAAATCTGATTATGGTGGATATCCCACAAAAGAAATACTACCATGCAAGCCAATATTGGTTTCTGAAACTGCTCTTTGACGAATTGGAATTTCCTTATAAGGAGGCAAAAGCGCATGGCTAACGCGAATATGGGCGGAGGAGGATCCGGCACCATTGATGTCAATCCGGATGAAATCACGACTGTTTTTAATTATTTGAACAGAATTCTTTCGGAATTAGAGGAAACGGCAATTCCCAATATAAAAAAACTAAGCAGCCTTGATTACTATACGGCGGGCAAAGCGATGAAAGCGATGGCTGTATACGATGAAGCGAATGAAAAGATCATGGATTTGTACGATCATTACAGTCGTGCAGCAACGTTAGTAATGGACATTTTATTAACCATGATGGAAGTGGACCAACAAATTGCGGAACAGATTATAGCAAAATTGGAGGTATAATCGGATGGATGTCAAATATATACCTTCCGAATGGGAAAGGACCAAGAAAGGCATTGGCGATCTGATCGGCCTTGGCGCATGGGGCAAAGGCGTGATCGACAATTTGAAAGATATCAGTGATCTTTTGGAAGACGCCCAATCAGACATCGCCAAATATGACAGCGACGGTGTCATCTCTTTCACCCACACGGACCGCAAAAGCCAATATCAACAATTATATGAAGATTATCTCGTCCTGCACCGCTTTAGCGGCCGTGTCGGAGATATTGTCGACCGTACCATCGATGAGCCGTTTTATCAAGATATCGATGCTTTTGTTGAAGCGATGCGCAACTTATCGATATCAGAGATCAAGACGAAAAACCACATCGGTGTTAAAGAAATAATCGTCGTTCCAGGAACTTATGGCACACAAGAGACGATCGAAGTGCCAAAAGCCGAGGTCGGACTAGAAGATCTGTTCAGCGGCAGCAACTACTATGCCAGGCTGATGGAACGGGAATACGCCTCATGGAAAGAACTGAATCCCCACCAGGACTTTTCGGAAAAAGAATACATAAAGAAGGCATTGAATTCCTACGCCTTTCAGTATGAATCGATCAAAGACGGGCAAATGAACAAAGAATTCTGGGGGCAAATAGCGGCGCTCGTCGTGATTGTCGGCGTCTCATTTATTTGTCCGCCAGCAGGGATGGCATTGGGCATGGCCTATGGTACACTGGAATTAAGCTCGGCCGTTTCCGGAAAAGACTGGATTTCAGGGAGGGAACTGGAAACAGGCGAAAGAGTATTCCGTGGTGTCCTCGCTCCATTGGATATCGTCCCTGGCGTCAGCGCGCTTTCTAGATTCAGCAGCGCCGCCCGCTTTTCACCTCTAAGAGAAGCAAGTGATCTTCAATTATTAACGGGGTTAAAAACGGGCTTCCAGCAAAAATCACTACGTGCCTGCGACATGGTTGTCCATGCTGAAAAAGACATCGTTGCCCGCATTCGAAATGCGAAAGCATGGGCGAAGGAAATGCCTCAGCATTTGAAAACCGGCGCAGCAAACGGTGCGTTGCAAGTCGGCCGATTCGTAGACAACGCCATAACAAATCTGAAAAATGCGATCCCTGACCGGCAAATGGGATTCGCCATGGAAGGGGTTGGGGATGTTAAGGTTCCGGCGGAAAATACGCATGCGGTGGAGAATAAAATCCGGGCATACTTGAGTAAGGTCGATGGGGTGAATGTTGGGGGGAATAAAGTTAACAACGATGGCTTCGAATATAACATTAAGGATATGGGAACAGGCGAAAGTACTATAGATCCTAAATTAGAAAAATATGTTTGTGAATCATTTGAAGGTATAGGGAAAGAGGCACAAGATAATTTCAATAAATATCTCAGAGATAATGTTTGGTGTGATGAAACGTTATCTAATGCTGAAAAGATTGAAATTATGAAAGCTAACTTTAATAAGTTAACACCGGAACAAAAAATAAATTTTAATGTTTTAAATGATGTTAGAGTGATAAAAAATGCTGATTATTCTAATTGGGGAGAATGGCCAGATATTGACTGGCCAAGTTTTCCAGGTTTGAATAAAGATACTGCAATTGGTGTATTTAATAAAGAAACTGGAGAAATATTAATTCCAAGTGAATTAGATAGAATTGGAAGTCCTTTTGGTAACAATTTAGGTGTGGTAGAAAATGGTTATCATAGTACACAAAGTGAACGTTCTATTTGTTATATTGAAAATGAGTATGCGAGGAACACCTATTA
>NZ_VISS01000042.1 GCF_007827555.1 Aeribacillus composti | reverse complement strand
AGAAAGGGCATAGTCTCGTCGAGTTCATTTACCATGCAGCGAAGCAAGATATTCCCATTGATGTTGTCAAAAAACAGCTCCATGTGGCATAAGGGATACCCTGTTTGTCTCTTTTGGTATGGTAATTATTGTTATGAAAATTGCTCATCTACAGTTATATAGTATTATTTACACGTAAACACATGTTAATATATGTTAATATTGTTAATAATTTGGAGGGATGCACTATGTTTTAAAAAGAGTTATGTTATTTTATTCATTTTCCTACTTTTAATGCCACTTGTTTTTTTATCAATATTCTTCGTGGAAAAAAATAATTATGTATATACTGTTGAAGAAATCATTGGAAATAAAAGTACTGAGAAAAAACGGATTATAAAAATAGCTATTGTCGATAGTGGTATAAATAGAAACGAAGAATTAGATGATAAAGTAGCTAAAAGTTATAATGCAATTAATGATTCCAGTAAAACTTTTGATGAATATAATCACGGGACTCCAGTTGCTGGTATTGTTGCTGGAAATACGATAGGAGTAAATCCTAAAGTGCAGTTATATGATGTTCAATTTCTTGGGCAAGATGGAAATGGACAGTTAGAGCATTTGATAAAGGGGATTGAGTGGGCTATTAGAGAAGAGGTAGACATAATAAATATAAGTTCCGGTTTTCAAAATTCAAATACAGAATTAGAAGAAGTTATAACTAAAGCAAATAAGCACAATATCCTAGTTATATCTGCTGCAGGTAATACATATGGATTTGGTGTTGAATATCCCGCAGGACTTTCAAATGTTTTTTCAATTGGATCCGTAAATAAAGATTTATCCAAAGCCTACTTTTCTGGAGAAGGAAAGATAGATTTTGTCACTTTAGGTACCAATTTAAAATCTATAACTAATAAAGGAAAATATGAGAATTTTGATGGTACATCTTTCTCAGCTGCCTATTTTACGGGGATGATTTCCTTGTTAATTTCCGAAATATCAGATAAAGAAGGAGCTTATCAGTTCATTACTAATGAATTAGAGAATTATGGATACGATTTAGGTGTTAAAGGATTAGATGAAAAATATGGGAATGGATTAATCCTTATAAAGGAATAATCTAAAGCATTTCGATATTACAGGTAAGGAGATATGAAAATGAAAAAATTTCTAAGTCTTTTAATAGCATTTGTTTTGATAGTATCTAACTTTTCCGGAATAGCAAGTAGTGTATCTGCTGAAACAATAAATGATTCTATAGATTCAGAGCTTCCAGAATCGTATGACCAATTACTTAGTGATTTTTTTACATCTGAAGAATTTGTAGAATCGATTACCCAAACCCCAGATATACCAAAAAAAATTTTCTCTAATAGTGATGTTGTAGACGTAATTAAAGAAGAATCTAGTCTAGTAAACGAAGTATTAACAAATGAAAGCATTGTTAATACTATCGTAGAAGATCCTAGTTTAATCAATGAAGTATTAACGAATGAAAACATTGTTAATACAATTGTGGAAAATCCTAGTTTAGTGAACGAAGTGTTAGAGAATGAAAGTAATGACAATACACTTGAACAAAGTGAAGACGTTGTCAGCACAATTACTGAGGACACTACTTTAGTAAGTGAAGTATTAAAAAATGAAGATGTTGCCAATACAATTGCTGAAGATCCTAGTTTAGTAAACGAAGTATTAGCAAATGAGAATATTGTCAACACAATTATAGAAGAACCTACACTAAAAAGTGAAGTATTAACAAATGATAGTGTTGTGCAAACTATTTTAGAAGATGAAAATTAGTTGATACTATATCATCAAATGACAATACAGTAGATACATTGCTAAGTAACGAAGAGTTAGTAGATAGTCTTTTAAGTGAGCCCGAAATTGCAGAAGAAATAAAGTCGGACTTGCTCACTGGTTACAATAGTGAATTAGAAGATTCATTAGGTAATAATGCAGAAAAAATTAAACCTACTATTCAAAACCTAGACAGCAATGGAATCAAACTTCAATTAGATATTGATACAGATGAATATGCTACGGATTTAATTATAGATTCAAATCTAAAAGGTAATGATATAACAGTTAGTTCCGTATTAGATGTTGGGGATAAGATTGAAAAAACAGTATATGATGTAAAAATAATTGAAAATACTGAAGAACAATTTAAAGCTATTTTAATAGAAAAAAATACTGGTGAACAAATAACCATCTCTGAAAATGAAGCTAAAGCATCTATAATAAGTGTTGTTGTACGTATAATTGGCGGAGCAATTAAGTATGTTTCCAAACAATCAGGTAAACAAGTTACAAAATCAGCTGCAAAAAAAGCTAAATTATCTTTTAGTAGTGGAAGAGCTGGAGAGAAGTATTTAGAAACATTAGTAAAAGTAAGAAGTAAACAAGAATATTTTAGAACTCCTTTAGGTGGTAGATATATAGACGTGCTCGATACTTCTGGAATTGGACATGAATCTAAAGTTGGTTATGTTTCGTTAACTTCAACTATAAGAAAACAGATTGATAAAGACGCCTTATTAATCAAAAAGAAGGAACTAAAAGGTGCTAAATGGCATTTCTTTAGAAGTGATACTACAGGAAAAGCAGGGGCAAGTAAACCTGTACTAAACTATTTGAAATCTAAAGGAATACCTTATAAAATTTATAAATAATATTTAGACTAGAGGTCACTAAAATTAGAATTGTGAATTTTAAGTGTACTAGTTCGTTTTGAATCACATGGGAACCTCTTTCTTTTAATAATAATATATAATTAAGATATAAAAGACAAAATGAATTTTTGGAGGAATACTAAATATGGCTTCCAATGACCGTCTAAATATGACTAATGCATTAAAAAAGATTGTTGTTCCTTATTTAAGAGAACATGGTTTTAAAGGTTCATTTCCACATTTTAGAAGGAAAAATGAAGATAATATTGACTTAATAACTTTTCAGTTTAATCGTTATGGTGGATCTTTTGTTGTAGTTTTAGCTATTTGCCCAATTGAAGGAGTAACAACGAGTTGGGGAGAAGAAATTCCGCCAAGTAAAGTGACTGCACACGATGTAGGTATAGATTACCGATATAGACTCACAGAAAATATAAAAGAATCCAATGAAACTTGGTTTAACTATGAGGATGCAAAGAATGAAGAAGATTTTGACTTAGTCGCATCAAGAGTGTTGAGTTTATTACATGTGTCAGACAGAAATTGGATTAAGAATCTTTTTAAATAATATAACTACTGATGCTAGTATAGTTTCATGGACACCCTTTAGTGAAATATAATATTAACGAAGGGATGTGTCCTGATATAGGTAACACAAGCGAAAAACGTAAACGTTATCATGCTGAATTTAAGGAAATGGTGGTTGAGCTTTATCAAACTGGAACACTAGTAAAACAGATCTTGATCGAATATGGCCTGTCTGAAACGACATTCTACAAATGGATCAGAAAACAAAAACCGGTTAAGGTGGATGACGGGGGCTCTTTTACCCCGGAAGAATTTCTGAACCTGCAAAAAGAATTGCATCGGCTGAAAGAGGAAAACGAAATCTTTAAAAAAGCTATGGTCATATTCGCAAAGAAGTAGATTCAAACCACTGTTATATCCATGATTGACGAGATAAGAGCCAGACACCATTATGACCTTAAAACCATGTGTACGGTCCTTGGCGTGCCGAGAAGTACCTACTATCAGTCCAAACAAAAAACAGAATCAAAAACAAAACGGAAAACCGGGAGCTGACAGACAGAATACGAAAAATCCATACGGAAAGCAAGCAGAGATACGGAGAACCGAAGATCCACCATATGCTTGAAAAAGAATGGCTCAAAGTCAGCCTGAAACGGGTTCAGCATTTGATGAAGGCTGCAGGCATTTATTCCATTATCAGAAAAAAGTATCGCCCCCATTCCAATAAGGGCAAGATGGAAGAACACGATAACCTGCTGAACCAGGACTTCTCAACGACAACCATCAACGAGAAATGGGTTACGGATATTACGTACATTCATACTTTGAGAGACGGTTGGTGCTACTTGGCTTCCGTAATGGATTTACATTCCAGAAAGATTGTTGGTTACGCTTTTGACCGTCACATGACGACTGAACTGGCTTTAAAGGCAGTAGAAAACGCTTATCAGGCACAACGTCCAGGTCCGGGATTGATCTTGCATTCTGATTTGGGATCCCAGTATACAAGCGAGAAATTTGTAGAATACATGGAAAAGAAGCAGTTCAAACACTCCTTCAGTAAAAAAAGGTTGCCCATACGATAACGCCTGCATTGAGTCTTTCCATGCAATTCTGAAAAAGGAAGAGATCTATAGAATCAACTATTTGAACTTTCAAGCTGCCAGAAGAGCCTTATTCGAATTTATAGAAGGCTGGTACAATCGGAAACGGATTCATAGCTGCCTGGGCTATATGACGCCACAAGAAACAGTAGACAGTATCAAAGGGCAGCGTAGTGCTCTTCACAATTTTACAAGCATCCGCTTTACATGGAGTGGGGGTGTGGTAGGCTTATTTGCCATGCGAAAGAATTCATTGCCCCTTTCACCCTTCGCATAACACCACGCCCGCAGAGGCTCCATGTCAAGCGACAAGCGATGTCAATGAGATCAAAATTAAATTTCACTTATTGGTGTCCAAAATACTGACTTAAATCCAGTTTAATTCTTTCTACAGTACTAGGACTAATAATTTAAAAGAGAATGGACATCGTTCCCCTCTTTTGCAGCGTCTAATACGAATATAAATTCACGTAAAAATGTCCTTGGAAGTACAGTGATTTCCTGTTCAAAGGCAACAGTAAATGATTCAACATATTGCTTAATAAATGTATCATCAATAACTGTCTCTGGTATCCATTTGTGTACCATACCGTGGATTTCCCTAACTTTATATGAAACTTCTATTAATTGTTCAGTTGAGAAACGGTTTAATTTCATCAATGGGGTTGAAAGTACACCACTAACCCTTCCATTTTTTGTGAAGATAAAGGTTTAATTCTAGAATATAAAACATCATGTTCTTTAATTGATCGATCCTCGTTTTTAATTAAATCATCCGTTCCAGTAAATAACATATAACATCCTTTCCTTACATACGATTCACTTATTCCTAGCAATTTAGCTAATTTGTAATTCGAGAAATCAGGATTCAACTCAATTGCTTGTCTAAGTTTTTCTAAGTTCTTATCCGTTTTATTGCGCTGTTCTTTTAAATACTCCTCACGGCTTTTTACGCCCATTTCCCGGCGTTTTTGTTTCCTTCTCCGCTTTTCATTCGCATCTATAATCGTGCTTAAATGGCGTTGTTCGTCCTCTGTTATATCTAACCATTCAATTAATTTTTTATTGCTGATATTATATCCAGCGCCAGGATACCCTTTTTCTCTGGCTATTCGGTTTGCTTCTTCGTTATTCCGTGCATAATAGGCCTTTTCAGCGCTTCTGGTGGATCTTCTTAAAGGCTCATTAAACTGTAAATTAAACGTTAGCGTTTGTTTTAAGGCTTCTTCTGGATCATTCAAAAAGCAACATAACCAATAACGGTACAAGAAACAAATTGTCTCACGATAACCAGTAACGTTATAATTGCGTAATTCAACCAGTTTTTCTAAGTCTAGTAATCTAGCATGATGCGATCGGAAGACGTTAAAAAGATGTTGTACCTTCTTTTTTCGTCCTCTTTTTTTAGGCTTTCCTGTTTTGGCTCAACCTCAAGTTCCGGTAAATACCTCAAATTGTAAACTGCACCATTAAATAATTGTAGCATGCCATCAGAAAAATGTAAGCGAATTTGAATCGAATATGATGTAAAAAAGTGTTGACAGAGGGGAAGGATAGTGGCATAATCCAAGTAAACGAATAAGAATTATAAAGTTAATAATAAAACTCTTATCAAGAGCAGGTGGAGGGATGAGCCCAATGAAGCCCGGCAACCGACTCATATGATGAGCACGGTGCTAATTCTCCCAACAGAGATGTTGAAAGATAAGAAGTTGTTTTGACAAAAAACCTCTTCTTATTGAAGAGGTTTTATTTATATAAAAAAATCTGAATGAAGAGGATTGAAAAAATGGGTCACGTAACAGCAGTATACCAAATCATTGCGAAACGAGAAGATTTAGAAAAAAAAGCAGAAGGCATTGCTCTTGGATTAACGGTAGGTTCGTGGACTGACCTTCCTCTTTTAGTGCAAGAGCAGTTAAAAAAGCATAAAGGACAAGTGGTTGAGATAAAAGAAACAGGCGAGGATCCATCCTCCGGCAAAACGATTGCACAGCTTCACATTCGCTTTCCGGGAGAAAACTTTTCTAAAGACATTCCTGCCATCTTAACGACAACTTTTGGAAAATTATCACTAGATGGAGAAATAAAATTACTAGATTTGCAGTTTGACGATGAGATCTTTCGGTATTTTCCAGGTCCTCGATTTGGAATTCAGGGGTTACGAGAAAAACTTGGCGTTTACGACAGACCGTTAGTGATGAGCATCTTTAAAGGTGTAATTGGACGTGATATGGATTACCTTCTTGCCCAATTGCGGGAGCAGGCTCTCGGGGGCGTCGACTTAGTAAAGGATGACGAAATACTTTTTGAAAATTCGCTCACATCATTTGAAACAAGAATAAAGGAAGGCAAAAAAGTTCTTGATAACGTGTATCAAGAAAAAGGGCACCGAACTTTGTATGCGGTCAATTTGACGGGAAAAACATTTGAATTGAAAGATAAGGCAAGAAAAGCAAAAGAATTAGGTGCCGATATTTTGCTATTTAATGTTTTTACATATGGCCTCGATGTGCTGCAAGCATTAAGGGAAGATGATGAAATCGCCCTCCCAATTATGGCTCATCCGGCGTTTAGCGGATCGTTTACTTCATCCGAAAAATATGGGCTCTCTCATTCCTTATTGCTTGGAAAATTGATAAGAATTGCTGGAGCAGATTTTTCGTTGTTCCCTTCACCATATGGCAGCGTTGCATTGGAGCGTGACAAAGTTTTAAAAGTGAAAGAAGAATTGGTGAAGGAATCAGTTTTAAAACCAGTTTTTCCTGTTCCATCTGCTGGCATTCACCCGGGTCTTGTTCCCATTTTAATTCATGATTTTGGAAAAGATTGTGTCATTAATGCAGGAGGCGGTGTTCACGGTCACCCGCAAGGTGCTCAGGGTGGAGGAAAAGCTTTCCGTCAGGCAGTTGACGCTGTTTCCCGGGGTGTTCCCCTTAATGAAGCAGCTGAAGACATAGAATTACAAGAAGCAATTCGGCTCTGGGGATGGAAGGAGGCACCGTCCAATTGAAGCCAGTAATATTTTGTGATTTTGATGGAACGGTGACAAAAAAAGATAACATCGTTAGCATCATGAAGCGTTTCGCTCCAAAAGAGTGGGAGCAATTGAAGGATGGCGTCCTTTCCCAGTCGATTAGTATTCAGGAAGGAGTCGGCAAGATGTTTGCACTTCTTCCATCTTCTTTAAAGGGTGACATCATTCACTATATTTTAGAAACTGCAGAAATAAGGGAAGGATTTCGCGACTTTGTTCATTATGCGAAAAACATGAACATTCCTTTATACATTGTCAGCGGCGGAATCGATTTTTTTATTAAACCGCTGTTGCAGCCTTTTGATTCTATTACCGCACTGTTTTGCAATAAAGCGGATTTTAGCGGAGAAACGATCACCATTCATTGGCCTTATACGTGTGATGAAAAGTGTCCCAACCAAAATTGTGGGTGCTGCAAACCGACAATTATTCGGCAAATTGCAAATGCTGACACTCATTCCATCATCATCGGGGATTCCGTCACAGATTTAGAAGCCGCGAAGATTGCAGATACAGTTATTGCACGTGATTATTTATCAAAAAAATGTCAAGAATTTTCTATTCCTTATCAATCTTTCGAAACATTTTACGACTGTATTGACATTTTAGAGAAGACAATAAACAAAACAAATTTCATAGAAGAAAAAGGTGGCGCAAAATGAGTGTCGTTTTAACTCGTGTTCATGAGCTTGCGGAGATTAAAGAGGAGCTTGCTGCGAGGGATTGGTTTATGGGGACAAGCGGCAATTTAGCCATAAAAGTTCAAGATTCCCCGCTTCAGTTTCTTGTGACCGCAAGCGGCAAAGACAAACGAAAAAAAACGAAGGAAGATTTTTTGCTTGTAGATGGAGAAGGAAATCCTGTAGGCGCAACACAGCTGAAGCCTTCGGCAGAAACGCTGTTGCATTGCGAAATATATAAAAGAAGCAAAGCCGGCTGCAGCCTGCATGTACATACGGTTGCAAATAATGTCATCTCCGAACTTTATGGTGACGCTGGGAAAATTGTATTTCAAGGACAAGAACTGATAAAAGCGTTTGACCGCTGGGAGGAAGATGCAGAATTACAGATTCCGATTATTTATAATTATGCCCATATTCCTACATTAGCAAGCACTTTGGGCGATTTCGTGAAGGAGGATAAAGGGGCAGTTCTTATTCGCAACCACGGAATTACTGTATGGGGAAAAGATGGCTTTGAAGCGAAGAAAATTTTAGAAGCTTGTGAATTTTTATTTCAGTATCAGCTTGCTCTTATTCAAGCAAAAGCCGGTCTCCTTGCGAGTACAGGAGCTTTAAATAATTAAACATTTTAAGGAGGTATTTTACATGACAACGATTAAAATTCAAGGAACAAACGAAGTTATCAGCAATCAAGAGGAAGTGATTTCATTTTTAAATCAACAAGGTGTTATTTACGAGCAATGGGATATTGCCAAATTACCAGAGCATTTAAAAGAGAAATATCTTTTAAATGATGAGGAAAAACAAACGATTTTACAATCTTTTGAAAATGAAATTAAAGATATTTCAGCAAGACGCGGCTACAAAGCTTGGGATGTCATTTCTTTAGCAGATCATACGCCAAACCTTGAAGAGCTGCTGAAAAATTTTCAGCGTGAACATCATCATACAGATGATGAAGTGCGCTTTATTGTAAGCGGCCATGGAATTTTTGTTATTCAAGGACAGGACGGGAAATTTTTTGAAGTGCATCTTAATCCGGGAGACCTTATTTCTGTTCCAGAGGGCAGACGCCACTATTTCACATTAGCTGATGACCGAAAAGTTGTTGCGATCCGCATCTTTGTGACAGAAGAAGGCTGGGTGCCAGTTTACGAAAAAGAAGAAGTAAATTAAGTTTACAAAAAATTTATGAAAAAGCGGCTTTAAACATTCACAGCTGCAAGCTTAACATCATCTTTTTCATATAACTGGCTGCTCTTCGGATACACAATTCATCCAGCTCAGTGAACAATGTTCCTGAATGCAAAGAAACTATGAAAATACCACAGCGGCTGCTGACCCGGTTTTAATAGGTTTACACATTTTTGCGAAGAAGCTTGCAGCTAAAAGAGCACCACAAAAATAGGCTTGTCTTATGTTACAAGAGGATATAGTTTCACTTGAAAACCAAGTAAACACAGATAATTTATCAAGTATTATGGCGGGATGGGGAAAATCAAGAATAAATGATGCAGATTTATATTTTTAGGAAGGGGCTGTCTTAGAAAGACAAAATCCACTGAAAACGAAACATCATAAGCATTGATATATCAACGTTTCTAAAACATTAAAGGGGCGTCTATAAGCCGGAAAATCGACTTATAGACAGCCCCCTCTATTTAATGGATGCGGCGGCTGCTTTGGATCTAGAAATCCGAATCCATTTGGAGCATTTGCCGAAATCGGCTTTTACAAGCAGGTGACGAAGTGGTCTTGTAATAATGTCGTCCCCATATTGTGAATGGATATTATGAAAGACTCTTTTTTCACTTTATGACAAACAAAGATAGAGGAGGGAATTTTTTTGAAGGATTTTACAACATATTTTACGATGACTGAGCAAGATGTCATCGAATATGTACAGAAAAAACTCGATATTTTTGAACAAAACGCAGAATTGGAATGTCGAGAGATTGGCGATGGCAACTTAAATTATGTATTTCGTGTCGTTGATCAAAATAGCGGCCAGTCTGTCATTATTAAACAAGCTGGTCCGGTTGCGCGTATTTCAGACGCCTTTAAAGTTTCGCCAGATCGCAATCGGATTGAAAGCGAAGCATTGAAGCTGCAAGGGGAATTAGCGCCTGGATTTGTACCTAAGGTTTATTCGTATGATCCGATTATGAATTGTTGTGTGATGGATGATCTATCTGACCATGAAATTATGAGGACAGCTCTTTTAAAACATAAAAAATTTCCTTTGTTTGCCGACCATATTACAACGTTTCTTGTCAACACCTTATTGCTTACTTCAGATGCCGTTATCGATCATAAAGAGAAGAAAGCATTGGTGCAAAAATTTACAAACCCAGAATTATGTGAAATAACAGAAGATCTCGTGTATACAGAACCTTTTTACGATTGTGAGCAAAATGATGTATTTCCAGAAACGAGAGAATTCATCCGTGAAGAAATTTGGAATGATTCAAAGCTTGCATTGGAAACAGCTAAACTGAAGTTTGATTTTATGACAAAAGCACAGTCCCTCCTCCACGGCGACCTTCATACCGGTTCCATTTTTATAAAGGAAGATTCAACAAAAATAATCGATCCTGAGTTTGCTTTTTATGGACCTGCTGGGTTCGATATTGGGAATGTGATTGCAAACCTTATTTTCGCCTATGTAAATGCAAGCTTTACAATTGAAGATCAAGAAACAAAGGAAGACTACTTGCAATATATTCAACAAACAATCTCAGACGTAATAGAGCTGTTTACAAAAAAATTTTTACATGCTTGGGATGAGAATATAAAAGAAAGAACTGCAAGTGCACCTAGTTTTAAAGAATGGTATTTAAATTCCATCCTTGAGGATGCCTCAGCCGCTGCTGGACTTGAATTATGCAGAAGAATTATTGGGATCGCCCATGTAAAAGACATCACGTCAATTGAAAATAAAGAATCCCGAGCTTTGGCTGAAAAAATTTGTTTAACAGCTGGTAAAACCTTTATTCTTGAACGGGCAAACATTCGTACAGGCGACGACTTTGTGAATGTTTTATTACAAAGTGTCCGCAAATTTATTGAAGGGGAAAAGTTTTATGACAGCAGTAAAAGCCATTCAATCCGTACAACTGGATGATGAAAACAATACGGTGATCATACTCGACCAAACGCTATTGCCGAATGAGAAAGTATTTCTGCATCTTTCTACTCCAGAAGAAATATGGGAGGCCATTTACCATCTGAAGGTTAGAGGAGCGCCTGCGATCGGAATTGCTGCTGCATTCGGTGTTTATTTAGGCACGAAGCAATCAAAAGCGTCGACTTATGAACAGCTTTTGGATGATTTTCAAAAAATCAAACAGTATTTGGCTTCATCGCGGCCGACAGCAGTGAATTTATTTTGGGCTTTAGATCGCATGGAGGATAGACTCAAAGTAGAAAAAGACAAAAGCATCGAGGAAATTAAAAACGCACTGAAGGAAGAAGCAGAACATATCCGTAATGAGGATGAGCAAGTCTGTTATTCGATCGGGGAGCATGCCCTGTCATTATTAAAACCCGGCTGGGGTCTTCTGACCCATTGCAATGCAGGAACAATTGCGACGGCGAGATATGGGACTGCGTTAGCTCCCATCTACTTAGGCCAAGAAAGAGGCTACCATTTCAAAGTTTTTGCAGATGAAACAAGACCGCTTCTTCAAGGTGCACGTCTAACTGCATGGGAATTGCAGGAAGCTGGTGTGGATGTAACGTTAATTTGTGACAACATGGCATCCATTGTGATGAAGGAGGGAAAAGTACAAGCGGTTTTAGTCGGGTGTGATCGAGTTGCCGCAAACGGAGATACTGCCAATAAAATTGGAACTTCCGGAGTGGCAATCTTAGCAAAATATTATGGAATCCCGTTTTATGTTTGTGCTCCGCTTTCAACAATCGATTTAGATTGTTCGACAGGGGAACAAATACCGATCGAAGTGAGAAAAGCAGAGGAGATCACGTCAAAATGGTATGAAAAACCGATGGCGCCGGAAAATGTGCAAACATATAATCCGGCATTCGACGTGACCGATCATGAACTCATTACGGCAATTATTACAGAAAAAGGGATTGCCTATCCACCCTTTACAAAAAGTTTAAAACACATGAAAAGCGTTTAATTGCCTTTTCATACAAAAACCCCTTAAAAGGGAATGCTTTCACATTCTTTTAAGGGGTGTAAAATTTTATTCGAAATATAATTCCGGACGTCTGTCTTGAAAAATAGGAATGGTTTTTCTTACACGGTCAATTTCTTGAAGATCCAGTTGGGCGTAAAAAATTCCTTCATCTGTTTGATCATGAACAAGAAGCTCGCCCCAAGGGGCAATGACCATTGAGTGTCCATTAAATTCATTATTTTGATCCGCTCCGACCCGGTTTACTGCTACAACAAACATTTGATTTTCAACTGCCCGTGCTTGGAGAAGCAATTGCCAATGGTCAATTCGCTTTTTCGGCCATTCGGCAGGAATGAACATAATGTTTGCACCTTTTAATGCATGGGTGCGAATCCATTCCGGAAAACGCAAATCATAACAAATAACACCGCCGCAAGTGATGCCGTCCAGCTCAAATATATTTACTTTTTGGCCGGCACTCATAAATTTATGCTCATCCATCAATTTAAACAGATGGGCTTTGTCGTATTCAGCGGTGATATTTCCGAATCGGTCGACAACGTACATGGTATTAAAAAATTGTCCGTTTTTTTTCGTTGCAACTGAACCGCCGACAATATTGACATGATATGTTTTAGCAAGGGATGTCAGCAGCTCAATTGTTTTTTCTCCATTTTTGTCTGCAAGCTCATCAAGCTGATCAAGGGCGTATCCTGTATTCCACATTTCAGGCAAAACAATTGTATCCGCTTGATGGTTTGCTGCTTCTATTATATTTTTTTGAGCGATTTCATAGTTTTGGTCCGGTTCGCCTAAAATGATATTCATTTGTATACAAGCAACTTTCATGATTTTCAGCCCCTAGACATTTTTATATAAAGACTATAGAATTTTTATGATAATTTCAACTATTTTTATAAAAAAAGGTGGATTAGAGTGGAGATTTCAGAACGTTTAAAAAAGCTTCCAACACAATTTTTCTCTGCCCTTGTGAAAAAAGTGAATAACGCTGTAGCTGAAGGAAGAGATATTATTAATTTAGGACAAGGAAATCCTGACCAGCCGACTCCCCCGCATATCGTCAAAGCGCTGCAAACCGCAGCAGAAGACCCGAAAACACATAAATATTCACCATTTTCAGGTCTGATTGAGTTAAAACATGCGGCTAGTGAATATTATAAGAAACAATACGGTGTCGATATAGATCCGGAAAAAGAAGTGGCGATTTTATTCGGTACGAAAACTGGACTTGTTGAATTGCCGATGTGCCTATTAAATGAAGGAGATCTAATGCTATTGCCCGACCCGGGTTATCCAGACTATTTATCAGGCGTTGTTTTAGCCGGGGCTCAATTTAAAACGTTCCCGCTGTTGGCAGAAAATCGGTTTTTACCTGATTACAACGCCATTCCGTTGGAGGATAAAGAAGCGGCAAAATTGATGTATTTAAACTACCCGAACAATCCGACAGGAGCAACGGCCGATCTTAAGTTTTTTGAGGAAACGGTTACGTTTGCAAAGAAGCATCGAATTTCCGTTGTCCATGATTTTGCGTACGGTGCGATCGGCTTTGACGGCAAAAAACCGACCAGCCTTCTTGAAGCGGAAGGAGCTAAGGACATCGGCATTGAAATGTACACATTGTCGAAAACCTACAATATGGCCGGCTGGCGCGTTGGATTTGCTGTAGGGAACCAGAATATCATTGAAAGTATTAATCTTATTCAAGATCACTTATATTGCAGCCTTTTTCCAGCAATACAATTAGCAGCAGCTGCCGCATTAACAGGCGATCAGTCGTGTGTAGAGGAGCTTGTCTCCCTTTATGAAAAACGGCGAAATACGTTTATCAATGCTATTCGGCAAATTGGCTGGAACGCCCAAGCTCCGAAAGGATCATTTTTTGCCTGGCTCCCTGTTCCGAAAGGATTTACTAGCGAAGAGTTTGCCGATTATTTGCTTGAAAAAGCAGATGTCGCCGTTGCGCCAGGAAACGGCTTCGGGCAATATGGAGAAGGATACATACGCGTTGGTTTATTAGTTGATGAGAGCAGGCTTTTAGAAGCGGTTGATAGAATTCGCAAGCTGAACCTTTTTTAACTGCTGCAATGAATGTTGAAACACTCTCCTTATCCCCCTAAAAAAATGATCAGCACGTGAATGCCTTTCCAATCAAAATTAAAAGAAGTATAATAAAAATTGTGTTAAGTGGGAGTTTTTTGACTGAATGTAAGGGGGATAAGCGGGATGGAAAAATTATATGAGAGTATGTATCAATTAATTGTGGAAACGTCTACAAAATTGCCGAAGGATGTCCGCCGCGCTATTTTGAAGGCGAAGCAGCGTGAAAATGCTGGTACAAGAGCTGCGATGTCGCTGGCCACGATAACCGAAAATATTAAAATGGCAGATGAAAATGTATCGCCGATCTGCCAAGATACCGGATTGCCGACATTTAAAATTAAAGTGCCAGTCGGTATCAATCAAATTCAAATAAAGGAAACAATAAAAAAAGCGATCGCTCAAGCGACGAAGGACGGGAAGCTTCGCCCGAACTCGGTCGATTCGCTCACTGGAGAAAATTCCGGCGATAACTTGGGCGAAGGGCTTCCAGTCGTAAAATTTGAACAATGGGAAAAAGATTATATGGATGTTCGCTTAATATTAAAAGGCGGCGGCTGCGAAAACAAAAATATTCAATACAGCCTGCCGTGCGAACTAGAAGGATTGGGAAGAGCCGGCAGAGATTTGGATGGAATCCGCAAATGTATTTTGCATGCGGTATATCAAGCACAAGGCCAAGGATGCAGCGCAGGATTCATTGGAGTTGGAATCGGTGGAGACCGTTCATCGGGGTACGATTTAGCGAAAGAACAATTATTCCGCGAAGTCGATGACGTAAATCCGAACGAAGAATTGCGGCAATTGGAAGAATATATTATGGAAAATGCAAACAAGCTTGGCATCGGAACGATGGGATTTGGCGGGGAAACCACTTTATTAGGCTGCAAAGTCGGCGCAATGCACAGAATTCCTGCGAGCTTTTTTGTTTCTGTCGCATACAACTGCTGGGCATTCCGCCGTTTAGGCGTGCATATCGATCCAAATACGGGTGAAATCATAAAATGGCTTTATCAAGATGGAGAAGATGTTGATTTTCAAGAAAATGCTGCACAAGAAGAACATTTAGCATCAACGGACTCTGAAAGACGTGTCATCACGCTGCAAGCGCCAATTACAGAAGAACAAATCCGCGAGCTGAAAGTCGGCGACGTTGTTCGCATCAACGGAATCATTTACACAGGAAGGGATGCCATCCATAAATATTTAATGGATCATGATGCGCCGGTTGATTTAAACGGTCAAATTATTTACCACTGCGGACCTGTCATGTTAAAAGATGAAAACGGCAATTGGGAAGTGAAAGCGGCCGGGCCGACCACTTCCATTCGCGAAGAGCCTTATCAAGGGGATATTATGAAAAAATTTGGCATCCGTGCGGTAATGGGCAAAGGCGGCATGGGGCAAAAAACGCTGCAAGCTTTAAAAGAGCATGGCGGAGTATACTTGAATGCGATTGGCGGTGCTGCTCAATATTATGCGGATTGCATCGAAGCGGTTGAAGGTGTTGACTTGCTGGAGTTTGGAATTCCAGAAGCTATGTGGCATTTGCGCGTAAAAGACTTCACGGCCGTTGTCACAATGGATTCACACGGCAACAGCCTGCATGAAGACATTGAAAAATCGTCATTAGAAAAGCTTTCTCAATTTAAAGAGCCGGTATTTAGCTAAATATTAAACTCAATGCCATAGCCAGATGATTGGCTATGGTATTTTTTTGAAATCAAGATGGAGCATAATTCCTAAAAACGGATAAAGACTAATAGTAAAAATAATGGAAAGGAGATTCACAGCTTGAATTATTTCCGGATTTTATATTGCTCTGTCTTGTTATTTTTTTCTTTTTTTAGCTGCGCCTCTGCTGCTGTCAGCAATCACCCGATTCATTGGGGTTTTCAAAAAAACAATAATCATCAGCCTCCTGATGCCGGGAAAGAATGGAATGAACTTTTAAATAAATATGGAGCGTTTTATTTAGGAGATCCCAGCAAAAAAGAGATTTATTTAACGTTTGATAATGGCTATGAAAACGGCTATACATCGAAAATTTTGGACGTACTGAAAAAGCACGATGTACATGCGACGTTTTTTGTAACAGGCCATTATTTAAAAACAGCCCCTGATCTTGTAAAGAGAATGGTGAAAGAAGGGCATATTGTCGGCAATCATTCATGGAGTCACCCTGATATGACGACAATAAGTGCTGATAAAATAAAGAAGGAGCTTGATGCCGTCAGCGACAAAGTAAAGGAGCTTACAGGCCAAGAAGGAACAGTATATGTGAGACCGCCAAGGGGCATTTTTAGCGAACGCACACTTGCATTGTCCGAAAAATACGGTTATCGCAATATTTTTTGGTCGCTTGCATTTGTCGACTGGAAGGTGAATGAACAAAAAGGCTGGCGATATGCATACGACAACATTATCAATCAAATTCATCCGGGCGCGATCATTTTGCTGCACACCGTATCAAAAGACAACGCTGATGCGCTTGATGAAGCGATTAAAACTTTAAAACAGCAAGGCTATACTTTTAAAAGTTTAGACGATCTAGTGATGGAGAAAATGTTTGAAAGTCCATTTCTTTATTAATAGAAGCGGATTATGTGATATAATAGCTCCGAAAAAATACGATAAAGGTCGGTAAAAACATGTGGAATGTGACGATAAAAGCGGCGCCGCCGTATGACTTCGACCGCGTGTTAGAGCGTCTTTCACTTGATCCGTTGAACAAGGTGGACGTGCACAAGCGAACCGTCCTTGTTCCTCTTTATAGTGAAAAAGAAGAACCTTTTGTTGCCGCTGTAAAAGCAATCGGATCGAAGGAAAACCCAGTATTTGAAATATCAGGGGAACAGGATGAACAAAAAGAACGAGCCATCCATGAGCTGACACGCATATTTCAATGGAAGAATTCGCTTAAAACCGTTCAAGATCATTTCCTGCAAACCAACCTTGCTCCGCTTTTTCAAGAGCATGAAGGGACGCCGCTCGTGTTAGATTTTCATCCGTATGCTTGTTTAATGAAATGCATTATTCATCAGCAATTAAATTTATCATTTGCCTATCAGTTGACGACCGCTTTTGTGCAAACTTTTGGTTTTAAAGTAGATAATGTATGGTTTTATCCCAAACCGGAAACAGTAGCCAAATTGAATTATGAGAATTTGCGGGCGCTGAAATTCAGCATGAGAAAAGCGGAATATGTTATTGATACCTCCAGACTGATTGCAGAAGGAGCACTGCCGCTTCAGGCCTTCCATGAATGGAGCGATGATGACATTATGAAAAAATTGGTTCAAGTGCGCGGCATCGGCCCGTGGACGGTGCAAAATTTTCTTTTATTTGGGCTAGGCAGGCCGAATCTGTTTCCTGCTGCTGATATCGGCTTGCAAAATGCGGTCAAGCATTATTTTCAACTGGAAAAGAAACCGACAAAAGAAGAAATGGAAAACTACAGCCGCGAGTGGGCTCCTTATTTAAGCTATGCAGCTTTTTATTTATGGCGAAGCATCGAAAAGAGACGGGGAGAAGCGAAATGAAGATAAAAAATAGATCGGTATCTGTGACGATTCAAAAGGGACAGCAATTTCCGCTGACCATTAAGCGGCTTGGCATTAACGGAGAAGGTGTCGGGTATTTTAAGAAACAAGTCGTCTTTGTCCCGGGAGCTTTGCCCGGGGAAGAAGTGGTCGTTCAAGCAGAGAATATTCAACCAAATTATGCAGAAGCCGTTATTAAAAAAATACGGAAAAAATCCCCTCATCGTGTGAAACCGCCCTGCATCTATTATGACCGATGCGGAGGCTGCCAATTGCAGCATTTGCAATATGAACAGCAGCTTGCTGCCAAACGGGACATTGTCATTCAAGCGCTTGAGCGCCATACGAACCTAGAGGTTGACACCCTCGACATCCGTCCGACAATCGGTATGGACGACCCTTGGCATTACCGCAATAAAAGTCAATTTCAGCTCGGAAATGAAAAACAGCAAGTGATAGCGGGCCTGTATGGTGCGAATTCACACAAGCTTGTTCCAATTCACTCTTGCATGGTCCAGCACCCGCTGACAGATAAAATTACCCAAACGGTAAAACAAGTACTGGAGGATTTTCACATTCCGATTTACCATGAGCGAAAACGGACGGGCATCGTTCGCACAATCGTTGTACGCGCCGGAGTTCAGACGAACCATGTGCAAGTCGTCCTCATTACAAAAGGGGAAGAATTGCCGCGAAAAGAACTGATTGCAGCGGAGATCATGAAGCGCGCGCCGGAAGTAAAATCAGTCATGCAAAATATAAATGGAAGCAAAACATCGCTGATTTTCGGCGACAAAACGGTTTTGTTAAAAGGTGAAGAAGTCATCCAAGAAACATTGGGCGACCTTTCCTTTGAACTTTCCGCCCGCGCTTTTTTCCAGCTTAACCCGGTGCAAACGGTCAAACTTTATGACGAAGTCAAAAAAGCAGCAGGTTTAACAGGAAGCGAAAAAATCGTAGATGCCTATTGCGGCGTCGGCACGATCGGCTTGTGGCTGGCAAAGGATGCAGCAGAAATCAGAGGAATGGATGTCATTGAAGAATCCATCCGTGACGCGAAAAAAAACGCCGAAAAACACGGGATCAAAAATGCAACATATGTCACAGGCAAAGCAGAAACATGGATGCCAAAATGGGCAAAAGAAGGCTGGCGCCCAGATGTTGTCGTCGTCGACCCTCCCCGCACCGGCTGCGACCGAGCGTTTCTCAAAACAATCAAAAAAGTGAAGCCAAAACGATTCGTTTACGTCTCATGCAATCCGTCCACCCTGGCAAAAGACATTCAATTTCTTTCCAGCTTGTACAAAGTCGAATACATCCAGCCCGTCGACATGTTCCCGCACACGGCGCATGTGGAGTGTGTTTCACGGCTAGTGTTAAAAAATGATTGAGCGTGTTTAAACTTTTACACACTAAATCGGCGTAAGCTTGTGGTAAATTTTAACATTTTGGTTGTTATCTACTTCTATCCGTTCAATAAAAGGGAGAAAGAAAGTGTCTGCTGAAAATCAAGTAATTGTATCAAACTCCCACTCTGCCATTATCTTAGAGAAGATTTTGAAGCTGTACAAGCATAAATGAAAATTAGAAAGAGGACATAACTGCTCCTAAAAAGCATTTATTTACTAATATTGCTTTTTGTGCAGACTGTGGAACAGGCATGTGGTACAGACAAAATCGAAAGGGATATATATGTGGGGGATACGGTAGGCATGGAAGCAAAAAATGTAGTCACCATGCTATTAAAGAAAGTGGCCTTAAATCAATTATCCTTTCTGATCTAAAAAAATACGCAAGGGAAATCAGTAAAGAAGGTTTAATAAAGAAACTAGAACAACAAACGGTGAGAGCCGAGAAAACGACGAACAAAAAGCTAGCTAGCATTGAAAGGGAAATGAAACGGCTAGTTGAAAGAAAAAGTAAATTTCTCAACCTGTTAGCAAATGAAATCATTACTAAAGCTGATTATCAACGGGCTATTGAAGAAATCAATAGAGAATTGAAAAGACTGTCTGCTCAAAAGACTGAATTACAACACTCATTGGAAAGTAAAAATATCCATGAGGAAATTGCTAAGCTAAAAGCCGAGTTAGACAAATACCTTTTGTTCAATGATTTAACAGAGGAAATGCTACACCGATTTGTTAGAAGAATTGAAATAAAAGCAGATGGAACACCGAAAATCTTTTACAGATTTTCGGCTCTTTCTGCTTAATTTTTCCTCAAAACTATCTGCGACACACATTCAACATGGCTCGAGTTGATAGAATTGATGTCTGCCTAATTTGCCTGTTTGGGAAACATGTCCATGGACCTTTTATTACTATAGAATGTCATTACAATATAATTTACAAAACCAACCATCATCATGAGCAAGATAAACAAAATTATTATTTATTCGATTAAAAAATGGTGTTATTAAGGATTTCCCAAAATGAGGCAAATATAAAATTTCAGTCATTGTGATGTCTTTTTGAAACAAAAGAATGACGGTTGTTCCAAGCGTATCGTTTGAGCACTTATATGGAGCCACGGTTGTTGTTTAAACTCGCCATTAGATCACGTGTCGGATATTTAGGTCACCAAAATCGGTGTGTAACTTACGAGAATAAGAACCATTGCGCGAATTACCTGAGTTAAAGCCGATACGATCGTACTTTTCGAAGTCTAAAAAGAATGTTAGTTCTGTCGCAAGTAACGTATTCACTGCCGTTTCTAAATGCGTACGGAAAACCTCGGTGATATCTTGTTTGTGTGAGTAAAATGTTTGTGGGAGAAATTCTTAGAATTCCCCGATGAGGGGGTTGGGAACGTAGGTTCGCAATCCCCCTCATCGGGGCCACCA
>NZ_VISS01000041.1 GCF_007827555.1 Aeribacillus composti | reverse complement strand
ATTTTGGAAGGAAGGGGTCCCCCTTCCTTCCAAAATAAAATCTATATTAACCAAATTATTTAATAAAAAATACTTGACTAGAGGTAAGAAGGGGGTGTCTAATAAGTCGTTTTTACGGCTTATAGACGCCCCCATTAATGTGTTAGAAACGTTGATATATCGGTGTTTATGATTTTTTGTTTTCAATGGAGATTTGACTTTCTGTACAGCCCCTCTTAAAATAGATCATTCCACACCTTTTGTCCATTCTGCCACTTTACCTTGATTTGCTTCGACCCAATCTTCTGCTGCTTTAGCAGGATCACTGCCTTCTGAAATTTCCAACATGACTTGTTCAATATCTTCAGCAGTCCATGAGAATTGATCCAAAATTTTATATGCTTTCGGCATATCTTCTTTTAATCCCTTTCGAACGATTGTGGATATATGTTCTTCTTTCCCAAAGGAGCCTTTCGGATCTTCCAAAAATTTTAAGTCATATGCAGCAAATTTCCAATGCGGGGACCAGCCTGTAACGACAATTGGTTCTTTATTTTTATAAGCTTCCCCTAAAGCCGTTGCCATAGCTCCGCTTGAAGATGTTTGGACTTGCCAGCCTTTTAGGCTTTCATATGTTTTAACAGCGTTTTCCGCTGATTTTACAACGCCCGCTCCAGGTTCAATGCCTGTAATCGTTTTGTTTAATTTGCCAGCATATTGATCGAGCTCTTCAATTGATTGAATGTCCATATATTTCGGAACGACGAGCCCGATTTTTGCACCCTCCAAGTTTGGACCTAAATCCTCCAGCTGATCTTTATATTCTTCATATAAATCTCCGTGAGTAGCCGGCAGCCAGGCGGCAACCATGCCGTCTGCCTCACCTTTTGCAACAGATTCCCACATAACGGCATTATCAACAGGTGTAATGTCCACATCGAATCCTTGATCTTCTAAAACTTTTTTGATGACATGGGCGGAGGCGACTTCCGTATCCCATTCCACGTAAACCAATTTTATTTTTCCTTCATCTGCCGCCCCGCCTTCAGATCCCCCGTTTGATCCGCAGCCAGCCACTAAAAGCGACAAGGAAATTCCAACAACAAGTCCTAGGCGTTTCCAAATTCGTTTAAACATAAATATCAAAACTCCTTTTTAATTTTTCAATTCGAAAAGAGACCAACTTGCTATACATGATCATGCTTCTTGTTCATGCTTTGAGTGAAGCGGTCGATAATGATGGCTAATATGACAATACCGATACCTGCAACAAATCCGGGACCAATTTGAGCGCGCTGCAAAGCGGATAACACGTTTCTTCCAAGACCAGGCGCTCCAATCATCGAGGCAATGACAACCATTGATAATGCCAGCATGACGGTTTGATTGATTCCGGCCATAATTGTAGCTCTCGCCATCGGCAGTTCTACTTTAAATAGTTTTTGAACTGCTGTGCTACCGAATGCATCAGAAGCTTCAATCAATTCTTTCGGCACCTGGCGAATTCCTAAATTCGTAAAACGAACGGTAGGAGGTGTCGCGAAAATTAATGATGCAAACACTCCCGGCACCATGCCGATGCCAAAAAAAGCAACGGCAGGTATTAAGTAGACAAATGCAGGCATCGTTTGCATAAAATCCAAGATAGGAGTAATCATTGCTTCCGCTGTTCTGCTTTTAGACATTAAAATACCTATTGGAATACCGATGATGACGGATAATAAACTTGCGATCAAAACTAAAGTAAATGTATTTATTAAATGATCCCAAAGCTCTTGGTTGTAAATAAACCAAAGGCCGACGATGGAAAATGCCGGCAGGCCAAACCTTTTTCCGCTTATAAAAAAGGCAATAACGGCAACGATCAATATGACTAGAACAGGCGGCACAGCCCCCAACAAATCCGCCACATATTCCATTAAATCCTCAAAATATTTTTTTAACGGATCAAACAAAAACGAAAAAGAATTTGTCACCCAGTCCGTAAATTGTTTGATCTTTTCCGCAACTGGAATTTTCGGAACAAAATCCAACACATTATTCAGCACTGTTTGTGCTCACCTCGCTTTCACCTGCAAGAGCCGCGATGACTGACCCGCGAACGATAATCCCTATTAATTTTTCCTTTTCGACTACTGCTACTGGTATCGGCGAGTCGTGGATGACCGTAAAAATATCATACATTGGTGTGTCCTTTTCAACCTTCGGAACATTTGTCCGCAATATTTCTTCAATATCACGAACATCTTTTTTTCTTGCTTCTGATGCATCATCAGCTGTTACATAACCTTTTAAATTCCGTTTGCTGTCAACAACGAAAATGGTGGATATCCCTTCTTCTCTCATTCTTTCCAATGCAACACGCGGTCCATGCTTTTCAATATTGATCGTTTCGGGCCGTTTCATAATATGCTGCGCCGTCAATATTTTCGATCTGTCTACATCTTCAACGAATTTTTCGACATAGTCGTTTGCCGGATTCATTAAAATCTCTTCGGGCGTACCGATTTGCACAATCGATCCGTCTTTCATTAAGGCAATCCGGTCTCCAAGCCGCAAAGCTTCATCTAAATCATGTGTAATAAATATAATGGTTTTCTTCATCGTCCCTTGAAGATCGAGCAATTCATCCTGCATTTCTTTTCGGATAAGCGGATCCAAGGCTGAAAAGGCCTCATCCATCAACAGCACTTCAGGATCATTTGCCAATGCTCTCGCAAGTCCTACGCGCTGCTGCATTCCGCCTGACAGCTGATTAGGCTTTTGCTCCAAATATTGTCCTAATCCGACCATTTCAAGCGCTTTGATTGCCTTCTCCCTTCGTTCTTCTTTTGGGACCTTTTGAATTTCAAGTCCGAATTCTGCATTTTCTAAAACCGTTCGGTGCGGAAATAGGGCAAATCGTTGAAAAACCATGCTGATTTTTTTTCTCCGCACCTCTCGCAATGATTTTTTATCCATTTTTGATAAATTGTCCCCATCGATAAAAATGCTTCCTTTAGTCGGTTCAATCAACCGGTTGAGCAATCTTATCAATGTTGATTTGCCGCTTCCAGACAACCCCATAATGACGAAAATTTCTCCAGCCTCAACGGAAAAGGAAGCGCGATTCACTCCCACTGTATGTCCGGTTTTTTGTAAAATTTCATGCTTTGAAAATCCTTCATCTAGTAGCTTCAATGCTTGAGCGGGGTTTTTACCAAAAATTTTTGTTAAATTTTTCACCTCAATGATCGGCATTTTTCCACCCCTTTTTCTAAAATTCAATATTTTCAAAATAATACGCCGATAAAATTGTCATACTAAGCTTTAATAGCTCATAATAAAAATATGTAAACCCGAACGATTCGTTGCTTTATAAGTATAACTAATTTTTCTTGATGGACACAAACGCGGTATATAGCGGATATCTCTTATATTTAATGGTCAGTTTGTACTGAATAGTTTTTTTATATAGTTTTCTTACATTTCCTTTTATATGCTGGTAAATTCATACCAATATCAACATTTTACGGTCAACTACATTGTTTATTTTTAACCAACAAGTTCCACACATCAGATCACTTCTTTTTTGCAAACTATGCGTAAACAGGCAAAAAGGAGTTGAATTCGAATGGCAAGGCGAAATCAATTAATTGTTCCAGGAGTTGAACAAGCTCTTGAACAATTTAAAATGGAAATCGCGCAAGAGTTTGGTGTCCACCTTGGTTCAAATACTACCTCACGCGCAAACGGATCTGTTGGCGGAGAAATGACAAAGCGTTTAATTGCACAAGCTCAGGCTGATTTTAGCGGAAAACAGCCTTAAAATAGACTTTTGTAAATAATACAAACATTTTATCCTTTCCCATGTTCGTCCAAATGCTTCATTTTTCATATTGTTTAGGGTAAAATGATGTTGGATGATGTTTCATAAGTTTTATTTGTTCATGTTCCGATTGCATAACGGCATGAAATGGAACATTTTTTAGGAGGAATAGAACATGGGAATTGGTTGGACAGAATTTATTTTAATCATTTTCGTTGCACTTTTGCTTTTTGGACCGAGCAAGCTTCCGGAGCTTGGAAAAGCAGCAGGAAAAACGTTGCGGGAATTCAAGCTGGCTACAAAAGGAATTCTTGACGAAGAAGAAAAAAATGAAAAAAAATAATTGGTTCAACCGTAAAATCGGCAAATTGCCGATTTTTTCTTTTTTCGGAATTTGTATGAACCGGTTTTCGAGTATGTAACTTACATTTTTTAACACAAATCATTCTGATCCTTTTGCAAAAAATAAAGAGAAAGAAAAGGTAACTTACGGAAAGGCGGAATGAATATGCATACAATGTGGAAAGGTTCCATATCCTTCGGGCTCGTCAACATCCCGGTCAAACTGTTTTCTGCTACAGAAGACAAGGATATGAAATTTCGTCAGCTTCACAAAAAATGCCATACCCCAATTCAATACGCAAAACGTTGTCCAAACTGCGACGAAGAAGTTGGCAACGATGACATTGTGAAAGGGTTCGAATATGTACAAGGCAAATTCATTATTTTAACAGATGAGGAATTAGCAGCTCTGAAGGAAGAAAATGAAGACAAAACGGTTGAAATCGTCGATTTCGTGAATTTGCCGGAAATTGATCCGATTTATTTTAACCGGTCATATTATATCGGTCCAGGCGAAAACGGACAAAAAGTGTATGCATTGCTTCGTGAAGCATTGAAACAATCAGGGAAGATTGGAATTGGAAAGATTTCAATGCGCTCTAAACAACAATTGGCTGTCATCCGGACATATGAGGACGTCATTTTAATGGAAACGATTCATTATCCAGATGAAGTGCGAAACGCCCGTGACGTTCCCGGGGTTCCTCAAAATACCAATATTGAAAAAAAAGAGCTGGACGCTGCCATGCTGCTTATCGATCAGCTGACAACAACGTTCCAACCGGAGAAATATCAAGATGAATACCGTTTGCGGATTCAAGAAAAAATTGAAGAAAAAGTACAGCAAAACGAAACAAAAACGGCTGAACCGTCTCCAAAAAAGAACGTAGTCGATTTAATGAGTGCGCTTGAGGCAAGCATCGAACGCTCAAAATCATTAAATAAAAAGGGAGAAGAAAAAAGCGGAGCAGCAGGCAAAAAAACGAAAACGACCCGCAAAAAAGCCTAGCTTTGCCGGACAATAAAGCGGGCGGCCGACAGCAAATCCGGAAAATGAAAATCAGCTATTTTTTCTTGATGGCGGCTGCCTACTAATATCGTTTTAGCTCCTGCAGCCTTTCCGGCAGCGATATCCACTTCACGATCGCCAATCATATAACTGTTCTCTATATTGATGTTATATTTCTTTGCCAAATCAACAATCATCTTCGGCTCCGGCTTACGGCAGGCGCAGCCTTCTTTCGGCGCGTGGGGACAATAGGCAACCTCTTTAATCGTTCCGCCTTTTTTTTCAATTTCACGAACCATTTTTTCATGGATTTTGTGGAGCATTTTTTCTGACATGTATCCTAATCCGATTCCGCCCTGATTTGTGACAACGAAAACGTCAAAATTGGATCTGTTCAAAAGCGCAACAGCTTCAGCTGCTCCTTTTAACAAATAAAAATCTTCAGGCTTATTTACGAAACGGACACGATTGGTCATCACTTCATTTACAACGCCGTCTCTGTCTAAAAAAACTGCATTTTTCACAAATCTATCCTCCAATCTTTAAGGGTGAACACTATGCAACCGATGATGCCGACATTATCTTTCCATATTCCGGAAGGGGAGCAATGGCTATATGAGCCAAAATATGATGGTTTTCGCACGATATTGCAAGCGGACGAAGATCGTATTTCTCTCATGAGCCGAAATGGAAACGATTTATCCCCATCGTTCCCGGAAATTAAACATTTTATCGAAAAACAAATAGAAAAATGGCGTCCTTTTTTTCCGCTTGTTTTGGACGGAGAGCTTGTTATGCTCAAAACAGCTTTTTCTGCTGATGTTGCCTCTTTAAAAAGAAAATGGAAAAGAAAAAGCGATGAAACGACCGAAGCATATCAGCTTCTCGTTTTCGATATACTTTTGCTGCAAGGAGAGGATATAACAAAAAAACCCCTTTCCAACCGAAAAGAACTACTATCCTCCGTATTTCAACAACTCGGTTTACCGTTGCATGTTAGTCCAGAGAATCCGGTCCCGATCCAAATGATTCAAGCATATCATCAGTTTTCCCAATTATGGGAAAAAATTGTCCAGCATGAAGGAGAAGGCGTTGTTTGCAAACATATGTTAAGCACATATGAGAACAAGAAAAGAACATCACAATGGCTGAAAATCAAAAACTTTAAAGAAGCGCTCTTTTTTGTCACTGGATTTGATTCAAACAACGGCTACATGCATATTTCTGTTCATCATAAAGGAACAATTGTGCAAGCCGGCGTTTTTTCTCACGGTATGCCTGACAACCAAAAACAAGCGTTGTTGGAGATTATAAAAAAGAAAGGAAAAAAGGAAAACCATCTATATACTATAGAGCCGGCCATTTGCATGAAAGTACGGTTTCTTTCCATTGACGGCGGCAGTTTAAGAGAACCTTCTTTCCATTCCTTTGCATTGGAACATGATTGGACAGACTGCACTTTTTTGCAGCTGAAAATGGCTGAAGCCAATGTCAAAGATATGGCTGTCACACATATTGAAAAACCTCTTTGGCCGAAACACGATATACAAAAACAAGATTTTTTGCTTTATTTATTGGAAATTTCCGATTATATGCTTCCATTTTTAAAAGACCGCCCCTTAACGGTGATCCGCTATCCGCACGGTTTGTTGGGAGAAGCATTTTTTCAAAAAAATTGTCCTGATTATGCCCCGGAATTTATTCAGACAAAAACAATCGACGGGATTCATTATATCATTTGCAATGACAAAAAAACGCTTATGTGGCTTGGCAACCAGCTCGCAATTGAATTTCATATCCCCTTTAATACGTGGAAGGAAAAACAGCCGGCAGAAATTGTATTTGATTTAGATCCGCCGTCGAAAAACGAATTTCATTTGGCTGTTTATGCTGCAAACAAGCTGAAGGAATGTTTAGATCGGTTTGAGATTGCCTCCTTTCCAAAGCTTTCCGGAAACAAAGGAATTCAAGTTCATATTCCGATCGGCACCAACATTTTCTCATATGAGGAAACGAGGCGGTTTACGTCTTTTTTCGCTAATTATTTAGCAGAACAGCATCCGAACGAATTTACGATTGAACGCTTGAAGAAAAACCGGGGCAGCCGCCTTTATATTGACTTTTTACAGCATGCAGAGGGAAAAACGATCATTTCACCTTATTCCGTCAGAGGAAACGAAAATGGAACGGTTGCCGCTCCGCTTCATTGGAATGAAGTCAATGAACAGCTTGATGCTGAATCTTTTACAATGGACTACTGCATCAACAGGGTAAAATCAGGTATTTGTCCAATGAAACATTATTTTTCCATCGATCAGCATGAAAAAATTAAAGCCATCGTCGAGCATTTATTATGAAAACCGCCTATACAACTTGAGCTTCTTCAGCATAGTTTATAACTGAAATAAAACATTTCACAAGGAGGTTTTCATATGTCTGGAGTATCTGGAGGATACGGCGGAGGCTTTGCGTTAATCGTCGTTCTGTTCATTCTTCTCATTATTGTCGGAGCATCTTGGTGGGGATGGTAAATATTACATTTCGGCTTTTTCAAAAAAGCCAGAGCTAATTCGTTCGTTGAAACCGGCAAAATTGCCGGTTTCACCTGTTAAAAGCAGAATGTTTTTTTAAGAGCAATCAATCGAAATCCGACGATCAAGATTTTCAAATGAACAATTGCTTTTTCTTTTCAGGCCAATTTTGCAAAAGTTGGAATGCTTCATCAGATGAAACAGGCTTGCTGAAATAAAAACCTTGCATTTGAAAACAATGGTGGCGATTCAGAAAAAATACTTGTTCTTTTTTTTCGACGCCTTCCGCTACGATGGAAAGCTTCAAATTTTGCGCTAGAGCAATGATCGTTTTTACAACGACATTATGGTCGTGCTCTAAATAAATGTTTTGGATAAAAGAACGGTCAATTTTAATTTTATCCAGCTTCAGCTTCGTTAAATAGCTGAGCGAACTATAGCCTGTTCCGAAATCATCGATGCTCAAACCTATATTTAGTTTCTTTAACTTGCGGATGATTTCCAAAAACCATTCAAAATTGTACATTGGGACGGTTTCGGTAAATTCAAGCTCAAAGCATTCAGGCGGAATTTCATACATCGTCAAGTAATCCGTAATCATTTTCACAACATCATGCTGGTAAAATTGTTTAATAGATAAATTGACACTGATTTTCAAGTCACAGAAGCCCTTATCTCTCCATTCCTTTAATTGCTGGCAAGCTTTTTCCATGCTCCATTTGCCGATTTCTACGATAAGCCCTGTATCTTCCGCAATCGGTATAAATTCTGAAGGGGGAATCATCCCAAGCTCTTTATGTTTCCATCTGAGCAGCACTTCAAAGCCGGTAATTTTTTTTTCTTTTGTATCGACGATCGGTTGATAATATAAACATAAATCTCTTTTTTTCACAGCTTTGTAAAGCTCATTTTCTATAAAAATTCTTCGTTCGATCGATTTGCTGTTATGATTATTAAATTGGGCAATGCGCTCGTTTTTTTCTTTCCCCATTTTGATAGCAATTTCACTATTTTTAATTAAAGTTTTCGGCGTTCTTCCATGAACCGGGTAAAACACGATGCCAATGCTATAATCGTAATAAATTTCCAAATCGTTGATGACAAGTATATCTTCCAGCTTATTGATACGATGCACAATATCACGAATCATCTCATCTTTATTTACAACATTGTAAACAATAACTAAAAACTCGTCATTTGACAGACGACCTATAAAGTATGTATCGGGAAAAATATTTCTTAACTGCCTTGCAAATGACTTAATCACTTCATTACTAATATCTTTCCCAAAAATTTCGTTTATGTATTTATAGCGGTTAATTTGAAACTTCACAACTGCAGCAGGATTTTTTTCTGTTTGGCATAAATACTCTAAACGGTTGAAAGTAGCTTGTTCATTTGGCAGCTTTGTCAAATCGTCAAATTGCGTTAAATATTGAATCTTCTCATCCGCTTCCTTTACTTTTGAAATATCTCTTATAATCAGCGCATAACCATAAAAAAAATTATTGCTATATAAAGGAAGGCATAAGATGGACGAAGGCGTTTCCTCAACAACTGCCTCAAAAGTTGCAGGTTCGCCGGTTATCCTCACCTGTTCAAAAAGATGCTGAATCTCTTTTCTGGATGAAGTATGAAAAAAATGATAAATCGAACCTTTCTTTTGCAAAAAATGCGCAGCCATTCGGTTGCCTTCCTTGACCAATCCGCTTGGATCACAAAAAACGATCATATCAGGGTGAAATTGAAAAATGAGGTCATAAAATTGTTGAAAAAGGCGATCCATTATTTTAACACTTCCTCAACTATGGGTTCTCATTTTTTATATCGGTATAAACATAGCTTTATTCAATAATTACATAGAATTTCATTCATAAAAATTATCGAAACAGCACACTATTGCTGGAGTCTGCAGCTTTTTTTAACAGTTCGATCAATTGCACTTGTTCTTCTTCGGATAGGCCGGAAAAAACTCTCGCCATCCTTAAGGCGCGGATCGGATATATTTCATCAAAATATTGGCGCCCCTTCTCCGATAAATTTGCATAAACTGACCGTTTATCTTTCGGATTTTTTTCCCGATAAATCCATCCGTTTTTTTCAAGCTTGTCAATAACATAAGTTACATTACCGCTGACAAGCAATAGTTTTGACCCGATTTGCTGAAGTTTTTGCGGACCCTTTATGTACAGAAGCTCCAATACAGCATATTCGGTTGGATTCAAACCATGCTCCTTGCTGTCTCGATTGGCGTGATCCGAAACGTTTTTATACGCTTTTGCAAGCGTATGAAACAAGTTTAAAGCCCTCTCCATTTCTTCTTGAGTATAGGAAAAAAACATTTCCAATCCCCTTTTCCTTTTTTTATTTTATAATGCTCATTTTAATGGAAAAAACAGTTTATGTAAACGCTGTCATTTTAAAAGTGTGCTCTACCAAACAGTCAGTCAAAATCTTTTCTTATCAAAAAAAATAAAAGCGTGCAGCAAGATGCTTGCACGCTTTACAGTCCATTCATCCTTTTATTTTGTCATACGGTTCGTAAAAATTGATTATTGAACTTGAAACCTTTTCACTAAAGATTGCAAATCTCCAGCCAGATTTGACATGGATTCGGCATGTGAAGCAATGGTTGCCGCTGACTCATTTGCTGTTGCTGCTGAAGCTGATGTTTGTTCAATACCTGCAGCCGCCTCTTCCGAAATCGATGCGATGTTGGAAATCGAATCATTAATCGATTCGCTCGTTGATAACATGTTAGTTAAATCATTTTGAGCATTGTTGATTCTTTCGGAAATTTCTTTAATCGTTTCTTTAATTTGTTGAAATGCGGCACTCGTTTCGTTCATTGAATCCATTCCCGATTCTACTTGTTGAAATCCTAATTCAAAGCTTTTCGTCACTTTATTCGTCTCGCTATGGACTTCTTCCACGATTTTTTGAATATCCACAACGGAACTGGAAACTTGTTCAGCCAATTTTCTGACCTCGTCTGCAACTACTGCAAATCCTTTTCCATGTTCCCCCGCTCGAGCCGCTTCAATCGCTGCATTTAGCGCGAGCAAATTTGTTTGATCAGCTATAGATTGAATAACTTCAACGAGTTTGGAAATTTGTTTTGAGCGTTCATCAAGTTTTTTAATTTTTTTCATATTGCTTTGCATGCCTGTAAACATATAATCAAAAAGTTTTTTCGATTGATTCATCAGCTTGCTGCCATTGTCCGTCAACTCCAGCACTTCTCTCGATTTATCAAACATTTCTTTTCCATTCCTATGTATTTGATAAATCTTATCCATGTACATACCCATTGCTTCAGAAAGCTCTGAGGCAGAATTAGCTTGCGATTCTGCTCCAGCCGACAGCTCTTGCATTGTCGCAGCGATTTGGTTGCTTCCTTCTTTTAGCTCTTTAGAGGAAGAAAGCAAATCGCTGCTTTGTTTTGACATAGTATCTGAAGCATGATGAATGTCTTGCACGATCTTTCGAAGCTGATTCCCCATTTCGTTGACAGCTTCCATCAATTCGCCGATTTCATCCTTCGACTTTATTGATAACGGTTCCAATATTAGATTTCCCTTAGATATTTGCTCCATTTGGCCGGCGATTTTGATCAAAGGATTTGTAATGGAACGAGCCATTTTAAAGGACATGATGAAACCGATTAAAAGTATGGAGGCCAAAACAGCTAATATGATGATGATAGATAGATTGCTAAGTTGAATCATATTATTTCCGCTTTTGATTACATCGTTTTGTCGATCTGACGTCACTTTTTCAAATTCTTGAATAATCGTTTCCCCAAGCGGTTGTACACTTTCTTTCATTTGCTTTAAAGCATCATTCTTTTTCCCCATATCATAGTCGAATAAAACCTCATGTCGGACAAGCAATTCCCATTGGTGGCATTTCGCAACTAAATCCTTCATTTGCTGTGAAGAATTCAATTTCAATAACTGCTTTTGAATCTCGCTGCTCTGTTTTGCCAATTCTTCGTATTTTTGACGAATGTCTCGGTCCCCATATAGAAGAAACTGGTTTATTAATGAAATGCGTTCTGCAATATTGTATCGCATTTTCTCGTTTTGGATCAGTCCTTCTACATCTTCCTTCATGATGCTTTCCGTATGATTTGTTAAATTTTTTAATACCCCAAAATTAATAACGGCCATTAAACATGTTAGCAGCATTAATATTCCAAAGCTTCTGAGCAGCCTTCTTCTCAATCCGCCTTGCTTTTTGGAAGTAGTGATCCTTGTCACTGTTTTATTCTTTTTCATATGATCTACGATCCCCTTCCCAAACCCCTTTTTTATTTATATCGGTGCAAAATTCATCATTTTTAAAGAATAGTAAAATCGACCTAGTTTCATCATCAATGCTTCAGACGACTAGCTTTTTAAGAGGCATACGACCGTTTAAGAATGTCAACCATAACTTTTTCTGCAAAATCTTTTTTAATCCATCTGAAACCGCATATGTAAAGCCGCCATATGTTTTTCAATAAATAGACTGCCCTTTTAGAAAGCAAAAAGTAAAATCGCTCGTTTTTGAAATGGAGAATGAACTTGCTATTTTCAAAGAAAAAGCCACTCATTCATCAGAAAAAAAGTCCCGGATCTCCATAAATGTCTTACCTGTTCCAACAAAAAAAACAGCCTGCAGACAGAAAATACATTTTGTCTGCAGGCGTGGACAATTTTGATTAAGTTATTTAGTCCCAAAAAACTCTTCATATAACGCTTTTACAGCTTTCTTTTCATCCGTTCCTTTTACGCCAAACATCATGCTCACTTCTGATGACCCTTGATTGATCATTTCAAGGTTCACACCGCTGTTTGCAAGCGCTGTTGCAGCTCTGGCCATCGTTCCGACATTTTTCCGCATTCCTTCGCCAACAATCATGATTACCGCTAAATCATAAGCAACTTCTATATTATCGACTTCCAGTTCCTTTTTGATCCGCTCTACAACTTTCCGTTCTGTTTCCGAATCAAACTGGTCCTGGCGCAAAATGACAGAAATGTCATCAATTCCAGAAGGTGTATGTTCATATGACAGCCCAAAATCTTCTAAAATTTGCAACAATCTTCGGCCAAAACCGATTTCTCTGTTCATTAAATATTTATTGACATAAATGCTGCAAAAACCGGTATCACTAGCGATACCTACGACAGGGCCGTTAGAATCTGTTCGTTCATGTACAATTTTTGTACCAGGAGCCGATGGATTATTGGTGTTTTTAATATTTACCGGGATTCCTGCACGGAATGCCGGAATAAGTGCTTCGTCATGAAATACTGCAAAGCCAGCGTAAGATAACTCACGCATTTCTTTATATGTAAGCTCCCGAATTTCTTTTGGATTTTCAACAAAATTTGGATTTACAGAATAGACCGCATCTACGTCCGTAAAGTTTTCATATATTTCCGCTCCGACCCCGTTGGCCAAAATAGAACCGGTTATATCGGAACCGCCACGTGAAAAGGTGACGAGCTTTCCGTCTTTTGAATAGCCGAAAAATCCAGGAAAAATCAGAATTCCTGAGCGATCACGAAGCTTTTTTAAATTTTCATAGGCTTCCGGAAGCACTTGTGCATTGCCTGGTTCATCGCTCACAATAAGCCCTGCTTCTTTAGGATTCACATAATGGGCTTCAACTCCGCGCGATTGAAAATACGCAGTGATCAGTTTTGCATTATTATCTTCACCGCTGGCCTTCACCGCATCCATAAAACGGGCAGGATTTGATTTGTCCCCATGTAAAATTTCTTGCAAATCAGCAGAAATTCGATCAATAATATCATTAGATAATCCTAATTCTTTAGCAATTTCAACATATCTGTTCACAACAGCTTCATATGTTTCCTTTACGCTGCCATTGTTCAAATATTCTTCCCCGCACTTTATTAATAAGTCGGTCACTTTCACATCTTCTTTAAATCTTTTGCCAGGAGCCGAAACAACGACAATTTTTCTTTTCGGATCAGATGTGACGATGTCGAACACTTTTTTAATTTGTTGTCCTGATGCAACGGACGTTCCACCAAATTTTACAACTTTCATATTTACTACAACCCCTACCAATAATCTAGCAAAATTTTAAAATTTTATAAATCTTATTATCTCTTTTATACATCATTGTTGCAAGCTTTTTTTCCATTATAGCATTGAACCATGTCAAAAAAATTTTACAATACAATACCCTTTCCGAATACATGTAAACAAATAAAGTTGTGATGCTTTACCGCTTTTTATGCTTTGGCAGATAAGATTCACTTTTTATACACCCTTTAATTATGATATTCGAGCTCCTTATCCCTATTCATTAGCAGGAATGCCATCCGTATATATAGACGGCAATGAGGAAAGATTCCAAATTGCCCAAACTCGTACACAATCGAGCAAGCGTTCCTGTAATTGATCATGAAATTTTTCTTGCGTTTTATCATAAAATTGATGAGCCATTCGAATGCAAAAAACCGACCTCCTCCTTTATATAAGAGAAGATCGGTACACATCTAAGTTATTTTACATTACTTTCTTTCAGCAATTTCAACTGTTTTGACATGAAACCCATCCATGTCTAAAATTTTAAATGAATATTGATCAAAATCAATTTCATCTCCAACTTTCGCATCCATTTTCTGTGTCAAAATCCATCCGCCGATCGTGTCAACATCGGTTTCTTTAATCTGGAGACCAAAAATATCATTTACTTCCTCTATCAAAACTTTTCCATCCACAACTGTTTTGGAATCATTAATTTTCTTAATTTGCGGTACTTCATCAGCATCAAATTCATCGCGAATTTCCCCAACGATTTCTTCCAAAATATCTTCGACTGTTACTAAACCTGCTGTACCGCCATATTCATCAATCAAAATGGCCATATGGATGCGTTCCATTTGCATTTTGACTAACAGATCATGGATAGGGATCGTTTCAATAACATGAATGACTGGCCGAACATATTCGCTGACAGTTTTCTCTTCATCAATTCCTTTGACATAATCGGCGAGTACTTCTTTCATGTTCACAATTCCGATCATATTGTCTTTATCGCCATTAAATACGGGATAGCGCGTGTAATGCTCCTCCATCACAATGGGAATGCAATCTTTTAATTTCATGTCTTTATCAAAAGCGACAATTTCTGTTCTTGGAACCATGATTTCTTTAGCAATTCGATTGTCAAACTCAAAAATATTGTTGACATATTTATATTCAGATTGGTTTATTTCACCGCTCTTATAGCTTTCGGACAAAATAATGCGAAGCTCCTCCTCTGAGTGGGCAATGTCATGCTCCTTAGCTGGTTGTAATCCAAATAATCCTGTCAGCAATCGAGCGGATCCATTTAACGTTTTGATAAACGGTTTCATGATTTTGTCAAAAAGAATGAGCGGGCGGGCAAACCTTAATGTAATTTTTTCCGCCATTTGAATCGCGAAAGTTTTTGGCGCTAATTCCCCAACAACTACATGCAAAAATGTAACTACTGAAAACGCTACAACAAAGGATAATAAGGCTGTTACCGATTCAGGCAGGTTGAAGTATTCAAAAACTGGATGCAATAAATGTTCGACCGTCGGTTCGCCAATCCAGCCTAATCCTAATGCAGTAATCGTAATCCCTAGCTGACAAGCTGATAAATATTCATCTAAATTAGCGATCACCTTTTTAGCTGCAATCGCTTTTTTATTTCCTTCCATCACCAGCTGATCAATTCTAGAAGTACGGACTTTCACGATTGCGAATTCAGAAGCAACAAAAAATGCTGTAAGAGCAATTAAAAGCGCCACAAGCACTAAATTCAATATTTCCAAATATTCTCCTTACTGGTTAAAATCAGTAAGGAATACACCTCCTATTTTCTGTTCTTATTATTCTTTTCTATAGAAAAATTATATGATAAATGAAAAATGAACAGAAGCACCTTTACGAGTTTGACACTTTGTTTTGACAACTTTTTCATCACGTTTTTGTGCGCAACAAAGTAAAACTCACGCTGTTTTAGCTGTTTATGAATCATTTTCATTATTATGAAAAATTTTCCATATAAGCAAAATGATATTCTTTACTTACGTCTTAACCAGCCAATTTACAATGAATTTCTTGCATTGATTGCTTCCATTGATCAGCTGGAAAGTTTAGAATTTGTCTTTTTTATGAACAGCCAGCCTTTCATTTTTGACAATACTGTTTTATTTTTTTAAGAAAATTTCTTATGTTTTCCATTTCCCATTCATTTGTTCGTTTCCAAACTTCAAAGATGGATGTTCAGAGGCAGGAGAGTATGCAGATTTCATTGTGGCAAAAGACCTCCTAATCTAGCCCTAAATTTTCCATCATGTAGTCACTCCTAATCATTAAATTATTTTTAATGTACTAAATAAAAACTATGTAGTCAACGTTTTCGTATAGAGAAAATCGTTAAACTCCTGCAAATCATGTATAATAAATGTCAAGGACCTCGGCTCGTCTTTATAGTTAAATGCCAGAAATCTCTGAAAAACGGCTAGACAGCCGAATTCTGACTTGCCAAACATAAAAAAATTTTATACTTTAGTCAATAAAAAGAAAGGGTTGAAAACATGAGTGTATTAAACGATATTTTATCCTTCAACGAAAATTTTGTTAAAAATAAAGAGTATATACCATATGAAACATCTAACATTCCCAATAAACATCTTGTCATTTTCACTTGCATGGACACAAGGCTTGTTGAATTACTGCCAAAAGCTTTGAACATTAAAAATGGGGATGTCAAAATGGTAAAAAATGCAGGTGCCGTGTTGACACACCCTTTCGGTTCAACAATGCGTTCCATTTTAGTGGCCGTCTATGAACTTCAAGCAGATGAAGTAATGGTTATCGGCCATCATCAATGCGGCATGTCGTCAATAAATCCAGAAGAGCTAATTGCCAAGCTGAAAGAACGCGGCGTAGATGAAAACACAATTAAAACATTAGAAAATGCAGGCATCGAACTGAAAACATGGTTTAAAGGGTTTGACAAGGTAGAGGACAGTGTCGCAAAAAGCGTTGAGATCATTAAAAACCATCCGCTCATGCCGAAAAATATTCCGGTACACGGACTCGTTATTGATCCTAATACTGGAAAACTAGACCTTATTGTCAATGGTTATGAAAACGAAACCGTTGATCAACGATAATCTGCTTTGAGGGGGGGTCTAATAAGTCGTTTTTACGGCTTATAGACGCCCCCATTAATATTTTAGAAACGTTGATATATCGGTGTTTATGATTTTTTGTTTTCAATGGCGATTTGACTTTCTAAGACAGCCCCTTCTTACGATTAGTCAAGAGGTTTATCAATAGTTATTTGAGATAATGAATCTTTTTTTGGCGGAAGGGGTACCCCCTCCGCCAAAAAAAGATTTTCGCATGCCAAATAGACCTAACGATTTTTGCTTTTTTTCGCTAGATCAAATATGTTATACTTTTCCTATACAATTACGAAGATACTGAAGCGATTTCGTAATTGTACGTTAAATTGTGTGTAATAAGGTGGAAGAGGCACTTCAATAACTTATTCACACATGCGATGGACGCAACTTTATGACATTTGTTATAGGGTTGCGTTTTTAATTTGTCGTAGTATTCTACAAAATGATTGTGTCCAAAGCGTCGCTTTTGGATCATATTTTGAATCGTAAAATAAAGGATTTTGCGCAGATGACTGTTGCCACGCTTATTGATTTTATCTTTGTAAAACAATGTGCCTGATTGAAAACGCCTTATATCACATTCCTGCATAGGCATTGAGTTGCTTATGATTTTCGAAGCGTGTCATGTCGCCTATTTCTCCAATCAAACGAACGGCTGTATTTTTCCCTATACCAGGAATACTGATTAATATTTGATATTCATTCTACAAGGGGAAATTCACCGTGTGGATCAGAACCGGTCACGTTTAGAGCGCGCAGAAGGTTATCTAAGTGATTACGAAAAGCAGCAAGCCATTGTCGAGAAATATGAGCATAACCCGTTCCTAAAAGGGAAGATGCTTTTCTCAAAGTCCATCAAACAAGAGTATGAAGATGCCGTTGCTGCCCGTGACCGTTATAAATTCTACATGGAGAATGAAGGCGTTTCTGGAAGAACGGACTTTGAAAAACAAGTGGATCAGCTCGGCAAAATGGAAGCGAGAGTTCCTGAATTTAAAGGACAATTCGAATCTTTTGAAAAATGGGTCGATCCTATTAATCTTCAAGTTAATAAAGTAGAAACCGAGATGGCATTTAATTATAATGGTAGTTCCGTAACTTCCTGCACTGCAAGAGATAGAAGAGAATGGCTTACAGAAACTGGATGGAGTGAAAGCAGCCACAATCTTTCACATGCTTTTGTTGGTGGCAGAAATGCACAGGCAAAAACCAAATCAACTATGCGTAATAGTGCATTTTGCGTAGGTCAACCGGCTACCTATGTATATTACAATACGAATAACATAACTGTTTATTACAATGGAAGTGCATCCGGTAATGTTTCAACCTATGCAAGTGGTGGATGTTCGAGTTGGTTAAGTTATAGTACTGCTCTAATTTAAGAAAATTAACCTCTTGTCAGGTAAAAAAATCGCCTTGTTAATATCAATGTCACGGTGACAGGGCGATTTTTTATTATTTTATTTATGAAATCTAAAGATGATTGTTATTTATTTCCATTCAACTTGCTAATCCATAGTTTCTTTTTTTTAGATTGATAATTGCTATGATTAACTCAATTACAGCTAATAGTAACAAGATGATTCCAATTGAAAAGATTGTTGGAAACACGACGAATAAATGAGTTGCAGAAGCAATGATCTGACCAGGAACATATTTTTTGTATAGACAGAATATCTCGATTACAAGACCTAGAATGATTAAAGACCAGAAAAACCAAGCTGGAGTATTAGAAAAGATATTGGTGTTCCAAAGGTAGTTAACAAAAAAGGTTAGCATTGCTACAAGCAATACCCCATTTAAAATAAGAAATAACAAAGGAAGCGAATCTTTTCTTTTCTTTCTTCCACTCAGGATAAAAAAAGTGGCAAATCCAATCAATAATACGGATAAAATGGGAATGATCTCTAATACCATGATTTTACCTCTTTAAAGTAAATAATTTTTATTTTTATCCTAATAATACCATATATTTGTCTTAAAATTTTGGTGATTAAGGAAACAGGCTATAATAAGATTTAAATATTTCCATAAAAAGTAAGAGAATTAGATTTTTTTACTTTAAATTATTTAAATAATTTTAAAAAGAACATTTATAGAGGGAGGGATAAAATGAAGATCGTTATTGCTGGTGGTTCAGGATTTATCGGACAGAAATTGACTGAGCTCCTTCTTAATGAAGGACATAAAATTATTATCTTAACTAGGAAGGCAAAAAAACTTCAGGGAATGTTTATTATATACAATGGCTTGAAGAAGGGATTTCTCCTGAAAATGAAATAAGAGATGCCAATGTATTTATTAATTTAGCAGGGGTTTCAATAAACGATGGAAGATGGAATACGAACCATAAGAAAAAAATTTATAACAGTCGTCTGGTAGCAACAGATGAGTTAATACGAATAATCTCACTATTGCCTAAAAAACCAACCATATTTATCAATGCAAGTGCAATCGGTATTTATCCACCATCAATAAATGATGTATATACGGAAGCTTCGTTAGAAACATCAAATGATTTTTTAGGTAAGACTGTATATGACTGGGAAAACAAAGCTAAACAAGTAGAAGCGTATGGCATTCGTACAGTGCTTATGGATTTTTGTGTGAACAGCGATTCCATTTCTGGGAAAGTCAGTTGTAGTAAAGTGTGCATTCTACTTCGAAGCATCGCTCGTTCTTCGTCTAATTCATGATAGTATCGGGAAAGCGCACGCATTTGGTCGAAGTAGTGGTCCTGCGGTTTTTTTATGCGCCGTTCGGTTGTGGGCATCACTTTTATCGGTTTTATGAATGCGCATAGTAGCCGTTTGAATCTTTGATTCAAGGGGATTTAACAGACAGTACGGAAAACCGTGATCATTCATAAAGCGCTCTAATGGGAATACACGCCTGTTGCTTCAAATACAATGGCTGGAACTTGTCCATCTTTTTGTACTAAATCGATGATTCGTTTATTTAGCTGTTCAAAATGGGGGCGATTATGCAAAATTTCCCCCTCACAAATACAAGAACGTGCAGCGATATAAATCACCATATAACTTTTTCCCATACTGACATCAAAAGCAATGACGCTTTGCATATACATTCCTCCTGATTTTTATGTAGAAGTCTTCACTTCACCTTATCGATTCCCTTTTCTTATACACGATCTCAAAGATCCAACATACTGAAACTGATTCTTATAAGGGCAGTGAAGTAGGCCAGTTTTTTCATTACGAACTCAAGGTCCTGGGGCTGTCACGACCTATTCTCCACTTCTACTATAAAAAATAGTAGCACAGACCATGGCCATGGTCTGTGCTACTTATCTTAGTATGTTTTTAATCACCTGTATACAAACGATAAAAATGCCTGCCTGCAATGGCTGCAATGTCCTTTTCCCCTGCTGGATCATAAGAGAGCAAAAAACATGTCGCAGGTCCAGCTGATTTTTTTATATCAATTTTTTTTGAAACAATCATTGAGTGATTGAGTCCATTTTCTTGACATAATTCATTCCATTCGAATTGAATTCCTTTGGAGCCGACGGGAACGATTTCATACACAGATTTATGGTCTAAAAGTTTCTGAATAAGGGAAAGCGGAGCGATTTCCTCCTTATTCTTGATGACCTCTTCCCCTACAAGCGGTCTGCCAATGCAAGCAAATTTTGCATCTTTGGTCGTTCTTTTTATCTTCATTTCATCTTTTTTCACTTTCCCGATGACGATAATTCCAACTGCGGATTGAACCATAGAAAAATTGCTTTCTGTACTGCCCGTTATCGGGATCGGCTCCATGTCACATTCTGAAAAAATTTTGCAGCAGCCTTTTTTTAACCGATCCCATTCTTCATCACCGATAAAATTTTGGATTACAAGCGCAATCGGTGTTGCGCCTACTGCTAAACATTCTGATAAAGCAACACGCAATCCAAAATATGCAACGGTCTCGTAATCGACCTGTACGACATCGAAATCTTTTTCCCCCACCCCAGCAGAATTATCAGCCGCAATGACAAGATACTCATCGCTGACATTAGGCAGAAAAATCACATCCCGCATGATAAAAAATCTCCTTTTTTTGAATTAAAGATGTGCGATCTAACGGTCACGTGAAGTTGAAGCAGTAAGATGATAAGCGAAAACGTATGCTTTTCCTAAAAAATATATGTTCAAAGAACTTTCACTACTAAATTCAGGATGGCGCGTTCAGAGCGGTTTTACTTCAGCCTTTCGTTCAATCCGTACCAGATAATGTCAAAGCGATCAGCTTTTTTGACTAAATCTTGAAAGCAAAAACCGCATGCATCTCTCCAAAGTCTTTCTTGTTGGTCAACCGGTACAATTCCTTTTGTTATATCATTGCCGATGACGACGATTGTCCCCTTCCCTTCTTTTTCCCATCCACGCCATGCCTCGACCATCATATCCCAATAGTTCCGCCATTCTGCAAATTGATTCATAATCTGAAAGATATACTGTTCGATTCCTTCGATGATTGTTATTTTTTCAAATTGTTTTGTATGGAAAAGATCAGCAATATGTATCTGTTCATCATATCCGCAAAACCATTGATAGGAGGCGGTATCGTCCAAGGCATAAAATTTTTTCACCCATTTTCTTTTCCCGTTGAAGGCTCCCCCGACAACCACATGCATCTTTTTCCTCTCCTTACATCTGATCGTTTTCCTGTTAAACAATAAAATGCGCCGTGCTTTATTTGCCATTCCAAATAAGATTTCCGGCTAAAGCTGTATCGATAAAGAAGCTCGCGAATCACTCCGCCATGAGTAATAACAGCAATGTGAACAACTTCCTTCGAAGAAAAATGCTTAATGATTTTCTCCCATCCCTTTTTAACTCTTTTCGAAAACACCTCATATGCTTCACCATTTGGGGGAGGAAATCGCCAAAATTCACGCAGCCAATTTCTGTAACGATCATCCTCTTTCAATTCTTGGTAGCATTTCATTTCCCATTCGCCAAAATTTATTTCACGCAGTTCTTTTAATACTGCATACGGTTTGTTCGGATAAATAATCCGGGCAGTTTCAGCCGCTCGACGCAAATCACTTGTAAATAAAAGATCAGGTTCGGAAGGAAATGCTAAACTTTGCAATGCTTTTTTTCCTTCATGAGAGAGCGGTTCGTCCGTCCAACCAATATACCGCTTTTGCATATTTGCTTCCGTTAATCCATGGCGAATAAGTGTAACAACCACAGCATCATCCATAAAACTGTTTCACTTCCTTCAATGGCTGCTCCGATAGCATCTCCTGTCAGACCGCCGAACGCCCGCAGAAAAAAACGTTTCAAAACTAAATACAGAAAAAAAGCGGAAACGGTCAACATTAGCAACAACGGGGTATAATGATGAAAAATGAATAACAGCAATAAAAGATAAACAATCAAAACAATGACGTCTTTTTTCGACAGTGCGTTAGAAAATAAGTAGCCTAATCCTTCTTGTTTTGCCATCCCCGGTCCTAATATCATTAACAGACAGGAGATTAAACGGGAAAAAAACGGGATCAGCATTACAAATAAAATGTCCAAATTTCCAGCTGTTGTTTCAAAGATGAATAAAAAGCGAAAAGAAAGAAGAAAAATAAGAGACAAAACGCCAAACGTGCCAACCCGTGGATCTTTCATGATCTCAAGCCTTTTTTCTTTGTCTCGATAGGAAAAATACGCATCCAGCGTATCTGTAAAGCCGTCCAAATGAATTCCTCCGGTGATCGCGATAAAATAAAAGAAAAGAAAAAAAGTAACAGCCACATCAGATAATGGAGTCCACGATTTTAATAAAAATAATAGGAGGCTCCCTAAACAGCCGATGAGCAGCCCAAGAACCGGCAAACTTAGTACCGCAATTTTCAGCCGTTTTTCATCAACCGGAAATTCCCGCCGAACCGGAATGATCGTGAAAAACTGAACAGAGAAGAAAAATCCGTAAACCATCATTTTCAGCGATTTCATTCCAGTTCTCCTTTCATTGCGATCGGAACGCCGAATTCCATCCTGATCGCTAAATCTGCACGCTCGACTATCCGTTGGTGAAGATGTCCGAGCAGACGGATATAATGATACACAAGCTTTGACCGCAAAGCCCCTTCCCAGCAGACTTCATTGGAAACAAGAACAAATTGAGCGCACTTAGTGAACAGCATGAGTTCGTTCCATATTTTTTCAAACACAAACCGACGATAAAGCGGATCTTCAACCCAGTCCTCATTCTTTTTAAACAGCTCGTTGGTCAAAAGGGTTGTCAGGCAATCAAGCAAGACGAGATCATTGGATGTGAGTGTCTTACTGAGCTTGCCAATATCCGTCGGCTGTTCTATTGTCAGCCAATCGACATCACTTTGTTCTCTTCTCTTTTGATGAAGGAAAATTCTATGTTTCATTTCTTCGTCCGTAGGTTGAGAAGTGGCAATGTACACAAACCGGCTGCCCTTTTTCCTCTGTTTCAATACGTAACGTTCTGCCCATGAACTTTTTCCACTTCTTACGCCGCCCGTTATAAATGTAAACACAAATTTTTTTCACTCCTTTAAACCTTCAAGAAGCCGGTTATTTTTAAACGGAATAGATCTTCATGGAAACGGTCGAAAAAATAAGCCGGCACAGCCACCATAAGAATATCTATTTCTATCACACTGCCCCGTGTCATTTATTTTCTTCGCTATGACGTTGTTCAAGGGCTGTTAAAAAAGCGGCTGCTTTGCCAAATAAATGGACATGTTATTCATCGCGGTTAAGAGAAGAGCAATGGATGATCAATCATTTATTGTCCATCTCTGCTTGTTATTTTGAATCGCTTTGACCGTGCTCTCATATACCCCTTTGGCTATCAACTTTCCGAGAGTAGCGCCCGTTCCGGCATGATGATGAAGGCTTCCCGTTTGTGTTGCGGCCAGCAGCACACTATCCATTGAAGCTTCAGCTGCGCTCGAACCGGTGGCAGAATCGATGATTCCTTCATCAAAAAGAGCCTTCGTTTTCGCTTCTGTGGCGGTCACCATGCCCTCGATAAAGGCTTGGTCAGATAAATGCCCGTTTATGAACATCCAAGTGTTGATTGCTCTAACGTGTTCGTGCTTTTCCATGTTTTTGGATGCATCTGCACCATGTGATATAGAAGCTGTAACGACGATAATTATCGAAATGCCCTCTTCTTCCCATTCTTCCACAACCCCGTCTTCTACATGAGAACTCGTCAGCATCCCGATTGTTTCATTCGGGCTGAAACCATTGTCCAGCAAAAAATTTATCATCTCCGTTTGGCTGCCAGAAACATGATCGTCTGTTGGTACATGCCGGTTGACAAAGTGACGATGCCAGCCAAACCCGCCTCCGACAACTGCGGATGAAAGCGTTTTAAGCGGAGATGCCGCTTTTACATAAATAAGCTCCTTTGTCTGAATAACATCCTCTTTCGTAAAAACTTTTTTTTCATCATGCTTATGCTCAGGCGACAGCATCATTTGGGGGCGTGCTATTTCTGGATGGGATTGTTTAATCGCTGAAACGTCGTATACATGATGGATTGTTTTTTCATTTAATACCGCATTTGGATCATCAATCAGAACGGACTGGCCGTTTTTTAAGAGAAGCATTTTGTCGCAATAAAGACTAGCTAAATTAATATCATGAAAAATAGACACTACTGTCAATCCATGTGACTTTGTCCATTTTTTTAATTGGTCAAGCAGCATTTTTTGATAGGTAATATCAAGATGATTGGTCGGTTCATCAAGCAAAAGCAAAGATGGGTTTTGTGCGAGTGCTTGAGCTAAAAACACTCTTTGTTTCTCACCCCCGCTTAAATGCTTGATCGATAGATGCTTCAATTTGGTTACGTTTGTAAATTCCATAACTTGTTGGATTACTTGTTCATCTTCGTACGTCAACCGTTTTAAAAATCCGCGCTGAAACGGATACCTGCCGAGCGCTACCGTCTCCCAAACTGTATAGTCAAACATTTGTGTATTGTTTTGCGGAAGTGAGGCAATTTTACGTGCCAGCTGTTTCGCGGAATAAGCTTGAAGCGGTTTTCCCTCCAGTTCAATTGTGCCGCTTCTTACAGGGATGAGTCCGCCGATCATTTTTAACAGCGTCGTTTTTCCGCTTCCATTCGGTCCTAAAATGCCAAACATTTCTCCCTTCTCTACAATAAAAGAAAGATTTTCAATAATATTCCGCCGTTGATATCCGCCGGCAATATTTTTGATCTGCAACATGCTGCTACCCTCTTCTTTCCATTCGTTGTTTCATTAAAATAAACGCGAAGCTTGGAGCACCAATCAATGCAGTAATGACACCGATAGGAAGTTCGGTTGGCGACATAATTGTTCTCGATACCAAGTCTGCTAAAATTAAAAAGCCAGCCCCAAATAAAGCGGATAGGGGAAGAAGATGCCGGTAATCATTTCCCCAAAGCAGCCTGTTCAAATGAGGAACGACAAGCCCTACAAATCCGATCGTTCCGCTTATCGCGACGGCTGCACCAGCTAAAATGGAGGCTGATGTCAAGATCAATAATTTCCTCTTTTTCACGTTTACCCCCAATTGATGCGCTTTTTCTTCTCCGAAGGCGAGCGCGTTCAGCTCTGTTCCGTTGGCTAAAATCAATAAAGAGCCGACGACGAAAAAAGGCAAAAGCATCATAACATATACCCAGCCGCGCATCGATACGCTGCCTAGAAGCCAGTTGACGATTTGCCTCAATTCCTCACCGGACATCGCGATCATAAAAGAAATCAAAGCCCCTAAAAAGGAGCTCATGATGATTCCCGTCAACACGATCGTTTCAATCCTCATCGCTTTATCAATCATTCCTGCGAAAAAAATCACAAAAATTATCGTCATGAATCCGGTTAAAATACTGGCTACCGGCAATGTAAAAAATCCGAAAAACGGAATGTGAATCCCGAAAAAAAGAACAAAAACAGCTCCTAATGATGCACCAGAAGATACGCCGAGCGTATAAGGATCTGCCAAAGGATTTTGCAAAAGTCCTTGAAAGGATGCCCCTGCCAGAGCTAGCGAAGCGCCGACAAGGCCAGCCAAAATAACGCGCGGCAAACGGATACTCATGACGATATTTTGCGTGTTTTCATCAACGCTGCCATTTCCACCCATGTGAAAAAGGGCGTCCCCAATCATTTGCAAAATATCAAAAAATGATATTGGAAACGTCCCGATGGAAACACCAAGAAAAATAGAAAAAACAAGAAAACAAACGGTCACCATATAGGCGACCACGTGTTTATTATTCGAATACATCCGGGTAAACCGCTTTTGCAAGTTCTTCTACTCCTTCTACCAATCTTGGACCTGGACGGCTCACTAAATCTTCATTCACTTCATAAACACGCTTTTCTTTAATGGCTGTAACATTTTCCCATCCCTTGCGGTCAAGAACTTGTTCAGTTGCGTTTTCAACATAATTTCCATAGGTGATGATGATGGTATCAGGATTTAATTTCACTACCGCCTCTTCCGTTATTTGCGGCCATCCTTCCTGATCGCCCGCTGCATTTTCCGCATTGATGATGGCAAGCATTTCATCCATAAACGTTCCTTTTCCTGTTGTATATAGCTGAGGCGGAGCACTGATTTCGACAAACACTTTTTGCTTTTCGGCATCTGTTATATTTTTCGCTTTTTCTTTTAATTCATTTACTTTTGTTTTCATATTTTGAACGATTTCATCTGCTTTTTCTTTCGTTCCGGTAATTTTCCCGATCGTCTGAATAGTTTGATACACTTGTTCAAACGATGTTGCATTCTCAACAACAAATACGGTAATGCCGGCTTCTTTCAATTGGTTTAATCCTTCTTTGGCATTTGCAGCGCTTGAAGCATGCGCCAAAACAAGATCAGGCTTCAAAGAAATGATTTTTTCCACGTTGAAGTTCATATCACCGACTTTTTCCTTGTTTTTCACTTCTTCCGGATAGTTGTCCAATTCTGTTACCCCAACAATTTGATCGCCTAACCCTAGTGTGTAAACAATTTCTGTATTGCTTGGAATAAGTGAAACAATACGCTTCGGTTTTTCCTTGATTGTTACATCTTCACCTAATGCGTCCTTCACTGTAACTGGGAATAATTTGGATGTTTGTTCGCTCGCGTTGCTGTTATTTTCTTTTTGTTCTGTATTATTCGTTTGTCCGCAGCCAACTAGAAGTCCAATTAAAAGCAATAACGATAAAAACAGTGCAGAAAACTTTTTCATGACGTTCCTCCTCCAATAAAAAAACATCTTCTTTTTTTGATAAGAAGATGTCTGAAAACAAGCATATCGCTTTGTTCTGTTTTCAAACACCTCCCTATCCTCGTAGGGTTTTTAGGCGTGTTCAAACAGGCAGGTCTCCTGGCTCATGGTCATCGCTCCCTGAACCTTCCCGTAGACACAGTGGCATTTTCAGGTTGCTCCCATTCACAGTGGCGGGACCGCGTTGGATTTTCACCAAACTTCCCTTTTAAGCGGACAAAAGTATCCGCACCTGTTTGCTTTTGAATGAAATTGTCGACGAATGTAATTATACATCATTCAAATCCGTTCTGGTAGAAAAAATGTGAAAATGCTATGTCAAGTTTTATATTGGACTTTTTATAAGGTTTTCAATTCAACCGTGTTGATTTGAACCGATTACCGTAAAAATGAATAAAATTTTAATGGATGGGTAATTGATTTTAGGAACGAAGGAGGATCCATAAGTGACAGTCGTTCTTTTAGACCCAGGCCACGGTGGAAGTGATCCTGGTGCAACATTTAGAAGCTATGAAGAAGAAGACTTTACGCTGACTATTGCCTTAATAGCCAGAGACCATTTGCTAGAAAACTTTCAAGTAGATGTCGTGATGACACGAACGAACGATCGCACTGTCAGTTTAGAAGAAAGAACGAGTTTGGCAAACAGACTAAATGTCGATTTTTTCTGCTCCATCCATGTCAATTCAGGGGACGGAACAGGATTTGAAAGCTATATTTACAACCGCGGTGCATCCAATAAAACGATTCAATACCGTTCCATCATTCATAATCATATTATGAGCGTAATCGGGCCAAAATATAACGTACAGGACCGCGGAAAAAAAAGCGCCAATTTTTTTGTGTTGAGAGAAACGAAAATGCCCGCGGTTCTTTTGGAAACATTATTTATCGATAATCCTAACGATATCAAATTGTTAACCTCTTCTGCTTTTATAAGTGATTTTGCCGCCAGTGTGGCGGAAGGAATAGGAAAAGCCCTTAATTTAAAGAGAAAGGCAAGCACAACAAAAAAGCCGTCGACAAAACCGTCGGCTCCTGTTTCAAACAACACGCTTTACAAAGTGATTGCCGGTTCCTTCAAAGAGCGGAAAAATGCAGAACAACGCGTAAAGGAACTGAAGGGAAAAAACGTGGACAGTTTTATTTCACCTGCTAATGTTAACGGCACAAGTTTTTACCGTGTTCAAGCAGGGGCTTTTCAACATTTGGAAAATGCGAAGGAGCAGCTGGCAAAACTTGTGCAGCTGGGCTATAAAGATGCTTTTATTTTAACTCCCGAAGAGCAGCGAGCAAATCCGCCAAGGCAAAATCAACTAGCCAGCTTGCTGTCTACATCAGAGCCGCAAGCATCCGCCACAGAAGACATTTCTATTTTAGGAGAACCGCTTTTATCGGGAACATTGTTGGATCAGTTCGTAAAAAATACGAATCCAGATGCACCTCAACTGGGCGATTTATATATCCAATTAAGCAAACTATACGGAATACGCGGTGATATCGCTTACGCACAAGCCATTCATGAGACGAACTATTTTCGCTTCACCGGGGTTGTCGACCGCAGCCAAAACAATTTTGCCGGAATTGGAGCGACAGGCCCGAATGTCCGAGGAGCAAGCTTCTCCACATCAAGAGAAGGAGTTCTCGCTCATTTGCAGCACTTGTTTGCTTATGCGACAACAAAGCCTCTTCCAGGTGATGAGCCGCTTGTAGATCCAAGATTTCATTATGTGAAGCGCGGATCAGCTACCACTTGGAAAGAATTAAATGGAAAGTGGGCAGTTCCTGGAGATCGTTACGGAGAAATGATTTTATCGATTTACCGTTCCAACCTTCAATTCGCTGTTCAACAGCTTTCCTCCATGATTTCGGAATTAAACAAACATGTATGATCATTTTTTAATCTATTTTCCAATTAACGTGAATAAAATTGAAAATCATTATCAATAATAAAAGAGAGCCGAAATGGAATTCGGCCCTCTCCATTATTTAGAAAGTTTCCGGTTCAAATGTTTTGCAATCCGTTTCCTTTTGATCTTTGGCGGTTTTCCCCGAATGGCTGACAACATAAATGGAATCAGCTGAACATCTATTTCCATCCGCCCAATATTTGCAGTTGTTTACTTCACATAAAACGTCTTGTGCCATCGCATGTCACCTCCCAATTATAGAATTGCCATCGGAAGGTGTTTTGATACGACACAAATAGTTTTTGACAATGACAATTTTTTAAAAATATGCATCACATGGCAAAAAAGTATGACGGGATGAAAAATATTTTAATCCAGCGTCCTTGCTTGATTCGATTTTTTTCATAAGGAACGGTTGTGCTGGAATAAAAAATAAAGAAGCTGCTCACTAGCATTGCAGTAATTAAATCTGATGATTCAAAATACTAAGAATGTTCAATTTTTTATTGATTTCAAAACAAAAAAATCCTTTACAATGGA
>NZ_VISS01000040.1 GCF_007827555.1 Aeribacillus composti | reverse complement strand
CGTTCCCATCCCGAACACGGAAGTTAAGCTCTTCAGCGCCGATGGTAGTGAGGGTTTGTCCCTTGTGAGAGTAGGACGCTGCCAGGCTGCCTTTAAATTCTTTTTGAAAGCTGGGCTTATTGTAGAGAACCATACATGAGTACATTCTTTTGAAGTCATTTTGATTACTGATTGAGCTGTATGTGAACCAAAATATGGTTTATTAAAATATTCCGCAGTAGCTCAGTGGTAGAGCATTCGGCTGTTAACCGAACGGTCGCAGGTTCGAATCCTGCCTGCGGAGCCATGCTTCCATAGCTCAGTTGGTAGAGCACTTCCATGGTAAGGAAGAGGTCACCGGTTCGAGCCCGGTTGGAAGCTTTGATGAAAAACGTTGAAATAACAAGGTTTTCTCGATGTGCGAGGGAGCCTTTTTTGTTTTTTATATCATTCTTCAACAACATTTTGACGGCAATAAGATCTTTTATATTATTTTTAAAAAAATATAAAAGATCTCGATAAAATTTATGTCGGGCAAAAGGATGATGTATAAAGTTTTGTGTAAGGGATTTTGCTAGACCTAAAGAAAAAGGTAGGGTATTCTCTGATTTGGCTAAATATTCCAGAGAACCCTACCTATGTCTAAAAGTATACCGAATGGTGACTGGGCTAATCAACAGGAAAGTACCATTCGTCAGTTTGTGAATGAAAAATTAGAGCTGATTATGTGGGAAGAAATGAAACATTTCCTCGAGATTGAACAAGCTGGAACATTGAATATGAGAAACGGCTACTATTAACGAAATCCAGATGCACAATACGGTCGGATTACCGGAACGGAGAATTTCAAACGCATTTGTTCCCCCTCCCTTACCAACGCCATACCGGCTGGCTCGAGGAAGCGATCATCAAGATGTATCAAAATGACATGAGTACATGTGAAATTAGCAAGTTTAACGAACGAATTTTAGGAAATGCCAATCGTTTTGACTTGAGTTCCAAAGAATTCGGTGACATCTGCCGTTTAGCCATTGAACTGTCTTTTCAAGTGCTTCAAGTAGAATGTATGCATTCAACCCTTTTTCGGAATGGCTGATTAAGTGAAATCTAGAGTTTATTTACTTCCACAAGTGTTTTATTATCAAATTCGTACACTTTATCACATAGTATGTGAATATCCTCACTGATATGACTCGCCAATAAGATGGTTGTCCCCTGTTTTTTCAATGACAACAGCAATTCTCTTATCTGTTTGACTCCTGTTTTATCCAGACCGTTCATTGGTTCATCTAGTATGAGTATTTTCGGCTTCTCCATAATTGCTTGTGCGATACCCAATCTTTGTTTCATACCTAAAGAATATTTTTTCACACTTTTCTTGCTGTTCGGATCTAGACCGACACTTTGAATTGCTTCTATAATCTCCTTATCACTAATCTTATTGCGTATAGAAGCTAAGTATTTTAAATTTTTAAATCCGGAGTAATCGGACAAGAATCCTGGTGTCTCGATAACAGCACCAACTTCAGTGGGAAAGTCAATATCCTTCCCTAAAATATTTCCAAAAATTTTTATTTCTCCTTGGTCTGGGAGTAAAATGCCGCAAAGTATCTTAAAGAAAACTGATTTACCACTCCCATTATGCCCGACAAACCCGTAAATCTTTGCTTCTTCAATATCAAGATTTATATTACTGAATACTTTCTCCTTTTTAAATGTTTTGCTCAAGTTCCTTACCTGCAATACAACTGCCATAGTTTATCACCTTTCCTTGAAAATTCAGCAATCTAACGTCGCGTCATAACGCGATACGACAAATAAATGAACAGAAGAATCCATAAAACATGAAAAATGACAAAACCAGCGATTGAATGACTCCCGCTACCTGGAGCCAACACGTCATAGTTTACAAGTCTGCCATGGCTTCCAATCCATAAATTCACATTCCCCAAAATGAAAGGAATGATGTACATTAAAGCAGCAGAGAGGTACCCGTAACCGCTTTTTTGGGTAAGGAGGTTGATATATACTTGCCACAAACTAATACTAAAAGAGCCGATTAGCTGGATAATCCATGAAAGGAATAGAAATAACCATTGTGAATATACATCTTTTGACGATAATTTACCTGCCCAATACTGGACTGTAATATCACCTGACTTATAAATAGAATGCAAAATGAACCAGGACAGACTGTAATAAAAAAATAGGTACACAACATGAATGGCAAATAAGACGGTCAAATGGGACAATGCCCACGCGTTCCTGTTAGATATCCGCAGCAAAGTATACAGTAAATTCTCATGAAAATTGTTTTCCATGTATAAGTCAACAATATACGCTAATACGAAAAAAGGGAGCAATGTATGAATGATCGTTAAAATATCCGCCCCCTCAAACACGGCAAAGTGGAAGATGAATGCATCTATAGTGGATGAGACAAGATCGCCATAATATAGAAGTGTGACCAAATTAGAGATGACGAACACTGCGATCGCCAGAAGCCACTGATGATAAGTAAAGTAGCGCATATTAAACTGAACAAGGGCTTTCCATTCTCTGATCATATTCAAGATCCCCCAAATTCCAGCTTTGATTTTCGCATCCACAAGACGAGAAGCATTAAAACTATTGGAGAAACAGTTGCTGCATTCAACACCATTGCCGATTGGAATCCGTTTTCATTCAGTCTAAGCGTCACGAGATAACCGTTATGGATATACAAAAACGGAACATACGATACAAAAAACCTATAAGCAAATAAATGGTTAATAACAAGAAGCATCACCGTCACCGATACTGCTTTGACGATGCGATAACCATCGGCTGACGCATAAACAAACAAATATAGGATGCTGAGAAACCAAATACTTAAGACATATCGTATAGCTAATAGAATAAAACCAGTAACTGGTTGTATATGCCCAATAAGCTCCCCATGGTAAAGATTGGAGGATCCTGGACTCCAATGGATGCTATAACCGTATAATAAAAGAGAAATTAGAGTAATAATACAAAGATATACGAGCGTGTACAGTGTACTTATTAAAAATATTAGGAACATTTTGGCAAGTAACCACGTCGATTTTTTATTTAAACGCAGCAGAACATAGAGAGTTATCGACCGATCATCGCAAATATCACTTAACACAAACAGGAAGAAAAGCAAAAACAAGAACAATTGATAGTAAGGATGATACAGCATATCGAAGATTAAATCCCACATATTGAGGAAACGGTTGTCAATATGCGCTAATTTGCTATTGGCCAGAAAAGTTGCTAAACAAACGAGCAATACAAACAAAACAGCTTTTCGAGTCAGAACTACGTGCTTCACTTTGTGTTTCATATAGTTTAAAAGAGTGGTCTTAGTGCTCAGGGGATTGGCATTAGTCATCAATTCTCACCCGTCTCGTTCTCCAAATAAAAATTACATAACCTGTAATCAAAATCGTGATCATTGACCCGTATACATAGAATGGCGAAACTTCAGGCCATAAATCATACCAGGTGGATGGAGAAAACTGATATTGATCCAGGATGGCTCCTGCGGTAATCTCCCAAATACCGAAAATCAGAAATGGCCCAACGTATACAATTGCTTTCTTCTTGACGAAGGTGGAAAGGCATAAAGCGATACAGGCGAAACACGCTCCAAGCAAAAAATGCGTTAAAAATTTGATCCAAATATACAATTCAGGCTGTGTGTTGAACAATGTGTAGAATATGCCTTCTTCCTGCAGATGTCGATAGGGGGAATCGGCATCATTATTAAAAAAAATAGAAATTATAGCGTAAAAGATAAACTCTGGGATGAAGATAGCAAGCCCCCCAGTTAAAGTGGCGGCCAAGTATTTGTTCCTAACATAATGGTCAAAAGATTTCCTTGTTTGTATAAAGTAATGAAACTTCTGATTCTTTTCTTCTAAATAGGAATCGGCATATGGAAACACAACAATTAAAGGAAAAAATATACCTATGTATGAAAAACTGCTCTCCCAAATATTATATTTGTTGTGTATTTCACCTAAAATATCTTGAATCGCTTGATGATTACCTCGTATATCAGGAGCTTCGGGGTCAAAAAATAAAACATCATACAAATACCTGTCATAAGCTGTCAAAAATATTAATACAAGAGCAAACATACAGGAAACTAACATGCGCTTATTCAATAAACCCCTTTTTAATTCCAGTAAGAGCATCATCTTTCACTCGCTTTCTGATTGATAACTATCAAAACTACTTTAAAAGCATATCGCATTTCTACATTGCAGAAATGCGATATGCTACGGAATCGAAATTGAAAGAGTTAAGTTAATACGTATCTGGGTTCCATTTCCCTTTCATCGTAAAGCGGTCAAATTTACCTCCTTTTTCTTTCCAGATTTTCAAACGGTACTTATAACTGGCCTTAGCGCCATTATTTGTTAATGTATAATTACCAGCCTTTTTAGTATAAAGATTACTACTCCTTTTCGCACCTTCCGAATTTTCCATTCTTATTCCTGCTGTCCAATTCGAATCTATACTAGTAATCTTAACAACTGGATTCTCTTTATCTGTAAATTTCCATGCATAGTTAGTATAAGCATGTCCAGTTAAAAAGTTTGTTGTCACATCAAAATGAAATTTGTAGTTAGCAGCTGATGCAACAGGCACTAATGCTCCTACAGCTAGAATAGAAGTTAAAGCAATTTTTAGCCATTTTTTTTCACATGAAACCCTCCTCGTTTTTCCACATTTAAAATTCCTGAATTCCTGCGAGAATCCTTCGAGTAAGGTACTAGCTACCTGTTTTTACAGTTCACATTTTCTAACAATACAGAACGGTGATCACCTAAACTTATGATAGAGTAGAATCCACATTTGAAAAAAGTCCCAAATTTTCTTGCCACCTTTTAAATTAACCCCCATTCCCGGGCCTTTCGGGCTGCTTCTTTGCTTCTTTTTTCCCCCGTCTTTTTCAAAATATTAGTAATGTGCTTTTTTATTGTATTAATTTCTACCATTAATATTTCTGCTATTTGTTTTTGCTTATAGCCTTCAGCGATCAGCTTTAATATTTTTTGTTCTGTTTGTGTTAATCTCTCCTTCATATAGTGGATCTCTAGTTGTCTTAAGCGACAAAACTCCTTACGGATAACAGATTCAACATAAGCGCTTTTAAGTGACCATTTTTGATACGCTAAGCGTATTACATTTGGAATATGATTATAGGATTTGTCTATGTAACAGATTGCCCCGGCAATAAAAGCTTCAAAAATCAATCGATTGTCAATCTGATCATTTAAAATAATCAGCTGTGCTTTTGTTTTTTCAGTAACAGATTTTATTACTTTGATTTTTTCTGTATCTTTTACTAATCTGATATTCATTAGTACAATGTTCACATGTAAACGGTTAATAAAATCACTTAAACATTTCAGCTCGCACGTGACTCCTACTATTTCTATGTCGGTCTCATTTTTAACGCTAGAGCAAATTTTTAACAACTCATCTTTGTCTTTCTCAATCAACAGTACATGTATTTTTTTCATAACGCACCTTTTTACACCTCCTTTTGTCTGTTCTTTTTACACATCTCTTCACGCCCGTTGCCTTAAGAAAAACATTGGATAATTCGAAATATCAGTTATAACTTCTTGTGAAGGACTTTCTACTTATTAAAACGTCAGATCTCTCAGAATTGTTTCTGATTTTTTATAATTTTAACCTTTTTTGGAACGTTTTCCCTTAAAAGTAAGCGTCAAATTTAGCCAATCTTCTAGACTCTGTAAGATTATGAGATAATCTCCTCAAGAATAGATATAAGGAGGTTTTTTATAGCAAATCCAGAAATAGCTGAGAGAAAAAGGAATAGACATGACCGGAATGCGTCCAATGGGGAGTACAGAAAGAACGATGAGTGTGTTTGCGAAACATTTGAAAATGGGCGGAACTGGGTGGATCAAGGTACCGGTGCGATGATGACGGCCTTGGTGGCAGCATTAGAAAAAGTTAGTCATCAAAACGCTTATTGGACAAGTAGAAAGATGGAAAAAATCTCAAGAAGCCCATTCAAACAATACATCGAAAAGATCACGAGAACAATAAACGAAGCCACACGTGACCCGTACCATGTACCTAAAAAATAAAGTGAAAACCCTTATCCATCAAGCATTGAAGAGATTAAGTAGGACTAGGAATTACTTTGGGGTTATCTTTATCATTTGTATGCGTTTATTATGGAATCCTCCTGCAAATGCTTGGCTCAATCTTCATATTGACAATAAACCATTTTTCCTCTATACTAATACTCGTCGATTGCTTAATAAAAAACTTGTGAAGGAAAAATGATTTTATAATTGACAAAAAGCAAATTGTTATATATAATTTAATTTGTCTTTTTGCTAATGATGTTATTGGCCCGTTGGTCAAGTGGTTAAGACACCGCCCTTTCACGGCGGTAACACGGGTTCGAATCCCGTACGGGTCACCATGGAGGATTAGCTCAGCTGGGAGAGCACTTGCCTTACAAGCAAGGGGTCGGCGGTTCGATCCCGTCATCCTCCACCATGTACTAAACAAGCTTTTCTTAAGCAAGTTTAATGAGTTTGGCATAACAATTTAAACAAAGGTAAAAACTGAGTGTGATTTAAAGTATTTATTGCGCCGGTGTAGCTCAATTGGTAGAGCAACTGACTTGTAATCAGTAGGTTGGGGGTTCGATTCCTCTCGCCGGCATTTTTAATAATCGGAGGGGTAGCGAAGTGGCTAAACGCGGCGGACTGTAAATCCGCTCCCTTAGGGTTCGGCGGTTCGAATCCGTCCCCCTCCACCATGCCGAAGAATGTTATGAAACATTGAAATCACATTAAACAACAAAATGTTGTATAAAGTGATTTTTTTATTGGTACAATATAATTAGTCAAGAGATGAATGGTGATATTGGGCTATAGCCAAGCGGTAAGGCAACGGACTTTGACTCCGTGATGCGCTGGTTCGAATCCAGCTAGCCCAGCCATTTATTATAAAAAGACAGTTCATGTCTGTTCTTTTTTTTGTAAAAATGTTAGATAGAAAGTAAGATTTAACTAGATTTTACAAAGGGCGAAGTCTCGTCGAATAAGCAGCGATTTGTCCCGACGCATCTAACATCCTCGAAAAATCAGGAAGAGGAAGGGACATCTGACAAATTTTAAAATGGATTAGAAGAAAAAAATTTTTTTATGAGCCATTAGCTCAGTCGGTAGAGCAACGAGCAAGGCTTCATCGAATAGGCGACGAGTTGTCCCGACGCATCCAGCATCCTCGAAAAATCAGGAAGAGGAAGGGACATCTGACAAATGAAAAATGGATTAGAAGAAAAAATTTTTTTATGAGCCATTAGCTCAGTCGGTAGAGCATCTGACTTTTAATCAGAGGGTCGGAGGTTCGAATCCTCCATGGCTCACCATTTGTGCGGAAGTAGTTCAGTGGTAGAACACCACCTTGCCAAGGTGGGGGTCGCGGGTTCGAGTCCCGTCTTCCGCTTTTAAATTCAATAGAGAAAATTTTGTAAAATGAGATGAACTTAATTCCTGACAAGAAATTGTCAGGATTTTTTATTTGAAATGTTACTAATCCTTCGATTATATCTAATCCTCGCTTTTGAATCTCAAAATAATGTAATAGACTATATGCAGGAGCATTCTCCTTTTTAGTCCCATAACAGCCTTTTAAATTTGGATATACCATTGAAGGCGAATTGTATTTTTCCTTTTAGTATTGGTAATGCGGTTGTTCCGAAATGGAACCATGACCTAAATGATTTTTTGTTGATTTTAAAAATTAGTCTCTTTTCCAGAAGATTGTTGCTGTAGAGGATGATTTGTGTAAAACATTTTGCATACAATGACTGCCCAGCAAAGGTTTTTACGGGTGTTGTGACGAAGTATATCGACAAACTTCTGTCTTGTTTCATTTTTTGAAATAGCACAGATCCGGATGAGGACGAATAAATTTCGACACCATTTATAAATTCAAACGGCTTAAAGGAGTTGTGATTCGATGCCTTTTATCAACGTAAAGCTGGCTAAAGGAAGAACCGCAGAACAGAAACAGCAGTTTACTGAGGCAATAACAAAAGCAGCAGCGCAAATACTAAACGTGAAAGAAGAATGGGTTACAGTAGTTTTCGATGAATATGAAAGAGATAATTGGGCTTCCGGCGGAACACTTCACTCGATAAAATTTGGGGAAGGTTTCGGGAAAATGGGAGCTGAATGAATATCCATCATCCTCTAATTCAAAGATAAAAAATGACCTCCCCAATTGGAAACGGGGAGGTGAAGTTTTTTCATTTGCCTAAAGTCGGTCAATATTTTCATCTTGGAGAAACCCAGCTTTCATCGCATAATGTTCCATCACTTGCTGAAGCCACTCCTCTTCCTCCTGTGTAAATGGAGATGCCAATTTATTTTCAATAGTTTTAATTTCAGCTTCATCTAAATTCCAGATAGCACTAATTAATTCTTTTCCGATAAATTCTAATATTGTTTTCATATATTTTTCGACTAACGCTTCTACCTCAGGATCATCGACAGGTCTTCCTGCCAATCTTTTTGTTTCTTGGGATAATTGGATGTATTCTTTGTCAAGGGAGATCATTACCTCTTCAGGCTGATCAAAAAGCTTTTCAGCTACTTCTTTTGACGTATAATGTTCTAACCATTTGCGCTGTTCTTTTTCTGTTTGTATGCTCTGAATAAGACTCATTAAAACATTGCTATCCACTTCTTTTTCTTCTTCTAAAATCGTGAGAATTCGTTTAATGGCTTTGAGCACTTCTTCAATATGTTCCTTTCGTTCTTCAAGCGCTTCTTTTTGGAACTGTAAAGTTTCCTTTAAGTTTAAATCGAAGTTGGTTTCATTAATTAACTCTTTGATTTGTTCTAAACTGTATCCTAAAAATTTAAGACTGACTATTTTTTGAAGTGTCAATACATCATGAGCAGAGTATAATCGGTGTCCAGAACGAGGATTTTTTTTCGGTTTGAGCAGTCCAATTTGATCATAATAATGCAATGTTCGGATTGTTGTTCCCGTCTTTTTAGAAAATTCGCCAATCGTAAAGTAAGACTCTTCCTTCACTTTAACATCGCCCCCAAAACACTTATCTTTATAAACCTATTGTGATCATAATACCTAACGCGGCGTGAGGTGCAACCCCTCTGAAAAAATTTGTATTGTCATTTTTCATTATGACAAGTTGGACGTTTCTTTATAAAAAGCCCAGAAATGGGAATAAGAAAGGTTTTTGCTACAAAAGGAAAAAATTTTTCTTGCAGATGAAAACATAAATTCCTAAAATTTGCTAGAATAGATTTATAAAAAAATGAAACCTTTGGGGAACGAATTCGTATCATGATGTACCCGCAACTGCGGAGGTAGAAAAATGGAAGAATTTATAAATAAAAAGATCAAACAAATTAAAAAAGGCGACCAAAATGCATTTGCAGAAGTTGTTGAATTATATAAAGATAAAATTTTTCAACTTTGTTATCGAATGCTGGGAAACGTCCATGAAGCTGAGGACATAGCACAGGAAGCATTTATAAGAGTGTATATGAACATCCATTCATTTGATATGAACAAAAAATTTTCTACATGGATTTATCGGATTGCAACCAATTTATCGATTGATCGTATTCGGAAAAAGAAGCCCGACTATTATTTAGATGCAGAAGTTGCGGGGACTGAAGGCTTAACAATGTACTCCCAAGTATCATCTGATATTGCAATGCCTGAAAAAGAAGTTGAAGCAATTGAACTGCAAGAAACGATTCAAAAAGAAATTTTAAAACTGCCGGATAAATATCGATCAGTCATCGTATTGAGATATATTGAGGAGCTATCCTTGCAAGAAATCGCAGAGATATTGGAACTTCCAGTCGGAACAGTTAAAACAAGAATACACCGGGGACGGGAGGCTTTACGCAAACAATTAAGGCATTTGTGATTGGGGTGAGTAAGATGAAATGTCCTAAGCATGTAGTGGAGATGATCCATAAGTATTTGGACGGGGATTTGCATGAGGATGAAGGCCGTGAGTTAAAAAAACACTTGCAATCTTGTGAGGATTGCAAGGCACATTATCAAGAATTGGAAAAAGCTGTAGCGTTTGTCAAGAGTATCTCACATGTTGAAGCACCGGCAGATTTTACGCAAAAGGTGTTAGAAAAACTGCCGAAAGAAAAGCGTACGGTCTCAACTAGACGCTGGTTCCGAAATCATCCTTTCTTTTCAGCCGCTGCACTATTTGTTATTCTAATGACTGGAAGTTTATTTGCTTCTTATGAAGAAAGCCAATTCAGCGTAACAAAGTATGATAATTTGGTTGTTGACAACCGTACTGTTATTGTGCCTGAAGGAGAAACGGTGAAAGGTGATATTACTGTTAAAAACGGTGATATTAAAATAGAAGGAAAAGTTGAAGGAAATGTAACGGTGATTAACGGAGACCAATATTTGGCTTCTGCCGGTCAAGTTACCGGAGAGGTTGAGGAAATAAACGAATTGTTTGAGTGGCTGTGGTATGAAGTAAAATCGACTCTGTCAGAGGTTTTTAAACAATAGGCCATCTTTAGTAGGATGGTCTATTTTTATGTTTAAGTGCATTTAGGAAAAGTTATGATATAATAAAGTGGAATTTTGATTAGAGAGATTTTCAAACCTAGAAGTTTGATTAGAATAGATCAATCGCGATTTGATGAACTATTGGAGGAAAACAATATGACCTTAGGGGATTTTTCTCTTTTGCATTACCTCATAGATGTCATTGATATTCTCCTCGTTTGGTTCGTTATCTATAAATTGATTATGGTGATTCGTGGAACGAAAGCTGTTCAGCTTTTAAAAGGAATTATCGTAATCATTATCGTTAGAGTGTTAAGCCAATATTTAGGCTTGAATACTTTGCAATGGTTAATGGACCAAGTGTTGATTTGGGGTTTTTTGGCTATCATCATTATTTTCCAGCCGGAGTTTCGCAGAGCCCTTGAGCAATTAGGAAGGGGGCGTCTATTTGCAAGGGCAGCTAGCCAGGAAGATGATGGGCAAACAAACATGACCGAAGCAATAGCAAAAGCTGTTGAGTATATGGCGAAAAGGAGAATCGGTGCTCTCATTTCGATTGAACGAAAAATAGGAATGGAGGATTATGTTGAGACCGGTATACCGCTAAATGCCCATATTTCTGCTGAACTATTAATTAATATTTTTATCCCCAATACCCCTTTACATGATGGTGCAGTTATTATACAAAAAGATCAAGTGTCCGCTGCTGCCTGTTATTTGCCGCTTTCCGAAAGCCCGTTTATATCGAAGGAGCTGGGCACACGCCATCGCGCTGCAGTGGGAATTAGTGAAGTAACCGATAGTATAACTATCATTGTTTCTGAAGAAACAGGCGGTATATCGATTGCCAAGGATGGTGAGCTGCATAGACATTTAACTCCAGAAACGTTAAAGGAGATGCTCTTGGCTGAGTTTAACCGTACGAAAGCTGCTTCCTCTAGCCGCTGGCAATGGAGGGTGAAAAAGAATGGATAAATTAATGAATAGCAACTGGTTTATGCGCATCATTGCATTGTTGCTAGCGCTCATGCTATATGCTTCAGTGAATATAGAATCGCCTGCTTCGAATAATGAAGAAAAATACAATATATTTCGGTCGCCATCCACAACCGAAACAGCTACAATTACAGATGTGCCCGTAAACGTATACTATGACGACCGTGCATTTGTTGTCACCGGTATTCCCCAAACCGTCACCGTTACGATTGAAGGGCCCAAAAGTATTGTCACTACGACAAAACAAGTCAAGGACTTTGAAATTTTTGCAGATTTAACGGATTTATCCGTTGGCACACACAGTGTCCGTTTGAAACATAAAAACTTGTCTGACCAATTGGAGGTTGACATTGATCCGGCTGTCATTACAGTAGGTATTCATGAAAAGGTATCTGAAAATTTTCCAGTTGAAGTGGATGTTATTAATAAAAACAAAATGAAGGAAGGCTACATTGCGGAGCGTCCGATTGTTAAACCGGACAGTGTAAAAATTACAGGCGCAAAAGAGCATATTGATGCTGTAGCTGTTGTGAAAGCAACAGTAAGTTTGGAAGGTGCTGATGGAACAGTTGTACAGAAGTCAAAAGTGGCAGTATACGATGCAAATGGGAACATCCTGCCTGTTACAATCGAACCGTCAGCGGTTACCGTAACAGTGCCGGTAGACAGCCCAACGAAATCGAAATCTGTACCCTTGAAAATCAAAACAACAGGAAAGCTTTCTGATGGACTGAGCATATCATCGATTCAATCGATTCCTAGCCAAGTGACAATTTATGGTCCAAAGGATGTGCTAGAGCAAATAGAGTCTATTGATGATGTATCTGTCGACTTAAGCAAAATCAAAGAAAATGCGACAGTTGAAGCTGATGTTCCGGCTCCGGATGGAGTGACAAACGTTGTCCCGAATAAAGTTCAAATTAAAATAGATATTGAAAAACGAGAAGAAAAGACGTTTAAACAGGTGCCGATCAAAGTCATCGGTTTAGGAAACGATCAGGAAATTGAATTTATTGATCCGGACACAGGAAAGCTGGATGTTGTTTTGCGAGGAAAAGACAGTGTTTTGAAAAACGTAAAAGAATCTGATATCGAATTGTATGTGAATGTTGCAGGGTTAGATGAAGGAGAACATGAAGTAAATGTGGAGGCCAAAAACCGTTACAACCTCTCGACAGTTTTATCGAGTGAAAAAGTGAAGATTCGCTTATCCAATAAAGAAAACTCGTTGGAAGAAGCAGATAATGAAAGAAGAAATCAAATAGAAGAAAATAACGATTCAGTTGAACCATCTGAACAGAAAAAGTCTGCTGAAGAAGCTTCAAATTAAGTGATATTTTTTAAAAGGAGCGATGATTCATGGGAAAATATTTCGGTACAGACGGAGTAAGAGGAGTTGCCAACAGTGAACTCACTCCTGAATTAGCGTTTAAAATAGGACGCTTTGGCGGGTACGTGTTAACAAAAGATAAAAATAGACCAAAAGTGTTGATTGGCCGGGATACCCGCATTTCAGGTCATATGCTTGAGGGTGCTTTAGTTGCCGGGCTTCTTTCCATTGGCGCCGAGGTAATGAGGCTTGGAGTCATTAGCACACCAGGTGTTGCTTATTTGACAAAGGCATTAGGAGCCGAAGCAGGCATCATGATCTCCGCTTCGCATAATCCTGTTCAAGATAACGGAATAAAATTTTTTGGCCCTGATGGTTTTAAGCTTTCCGATGAACAAGAAGAAGAAATTGAAGCGCTGCTCGATCAAGAAGAAGATAACCTTCCTAGACCGACCGGCTCTGATCTGGGGCAAGTGAGCGATTATTTTGAAGGCGTACAAAAATACTTGCAATATTTAAAACAGACGGTTGACGAAGAGTTCACTGGTTTACATATCGCTTTGGACTGTGCGCACGGAGCCACATCATCACTAGCTACACATCTTTTTGCCGACTTGGATGCAGATGTTTCGACAATCGGTGCATCTCCAAATGGTCTGAATATTAACGATGGGGTTGGGTCTACTCATCCAGAAACGTTAGCGGAATTTGTGAAAGAAAAAGAAGCAGATATAGGTTTAGCGTTTGACGGTGATGGGGACCGTTTGATTGCCATTGATGAGAACGGAAAAATTGTTGATGGGGATCAAATTATGTTTATTTGCGCCAAATATTTAAAAGAGCAGGGAATGCTGAACGGGGACACTGTTGTATCGACAGTTATGAGCAACCTAGGCTTTTATAAAGCTTTGGAGGCAAATGGACTAAAAAGCGTTCAAACCGCTGTCGGCGATCGCTATGTTGTCGAAGCGATGAAGAAAAACAACTACAATTTAGGTGGAGAGCAATCCGGACATATTATTTTTCTTGACTACAATACGACGGGTGACGGTCTTTTAACAGCGATTCAGCTTGTCAACATAATGAAGACAAAAGGCAAAAAGCTTTCTGAACTTGCGAGTGAAATGAAAAAATTCCCGCAGCTTTTGATCAATGTAAAGGTGCAGGACAAGCAGGCTGTCATGGAAAATGAAAAAGTAAAAGCTGTTATAGAAGAAGTAGAAAAAGAAATGAACGGAAATGGAAGAATTCTCGTACGTCCTTCCGGAACAGAACCGCTCGTTCGTGTAATGGCCGAAGCGCCGACGGAAGATGAATGCCAGCGGTACGTGAAAAAAATTGTGGAAGTCATCAAAGCGGAAATGGGCGTTGAATGATGAAGAGACGGGGGCTGTCCGATAAGTCTCTAAAATAAATAAGTGGAGAAAAACAATGCGTTTTTCTCCACTTGCTTTTATTTTTCGATTTTTATCTGAAAGTAGCTGGCGGATGCCGGCTACTTTCAGGAGGTTGTGGGGAGGCAAGCTCCCTTTCTTTATTGAATATTCATTGTATCGAGAAAACGCTTGAAATCATATAATACAATATGGAAAGAAAGACAGAAATGAATTGACGAACTGCTTTTCCATATTGTAATATATAAATTGTTTTAGCACATTCTAGAATAGAAAGGTGGGCAGTTAGAAAATTTTTTATTGTAAAGCGCCTGGACTAAGCAGGAGCGGACATCTGCTTAGTTGACGAGGAGGAGGTTTATCGAAGTTTCGGCGGATGCCTCCCGGTTGCCTTCCCGTACAGCCGTAAAGTCACGTCTTAAAACAAAGAGGCGACTCTTTGCACAAAAAGACTGTGACATAACGGGATACATTTTACAAAACATGTGTGAGGGGACAGAGAAGCTTTGATGGCTGGAAAGAGATCTGTCCCCAGTTGTTCAGGCTTCTTTTGTCCCCTTTAAATGGGGAGGAAACTAAAGACTATGTGCGGAATTGTAGGATATATCGGACAACAAGACTGCAAGGAAATTTTATTGCGCGGTTTGGAAAAATTAGAATACAGAGGCTACGACTCTGCAGGTATTGCAGTATTAAACGGAGAAGGAACATATGTATTTAAAGAAAAAGGACGCATTGCGGAGCTTCGTGAAGGTGTGGACGCAAGTGTTTCAGCTTCCATCGGAATTGGCCACACACGGTGGGCTACTCATGGAGCGCCTAGCAAAGAAAATGCGCATCCTCACCAAAGTGCATCCAAACGCTTTACACTTGTGCATAACGGTGTCATTGAAAACTATTTGCAAGTAAAGCGTGAGTATTTACAAAATGTTGAATTAAAAAGTGAAACGGATACGGAAGTTATTGTTCAAACAATTGAACAATTTGTCAACAAAGGTTTAAGTGTCGAAGAAGCATTTCGCCAAACATTATCCTTGTTGAAGGGATCTTATGCGATCGCTCTATTAGATGAAAATGACCGAGACGTGATCTATGTTGCGAAAAACAAAAGCCCTCTTCTTGTGGGACTTGGCGGAGACTTTAATGTTGTTGCTTCAGACGCCATGGCAATGCTGCAAGTAACAAATCAATTTGTCGAATTAATGGATAAAGAAATCGTTATTGTCACTCGTGATCAAGTGACAATCAAAAATTTAAATGGGGACGTAATAGAACGCGCTCCATATACTGCTGAACTTGATGCAAGCGACATTGAAAAAGGAACATACCCTCACTACATGTTGAAAGAAATTGATGAACAACCGCTTGTTATACGTAAAATTATTCAAAAATATCAAGACGAACACGATCAATTAAAAATTGATCAAGAAATTGTTCAAGCTGTTCATGAAGCGGACCGCATTTATATTATAGCGTGCGGAACGAGCTATCACGCAGGGCTTGTAGGAAAGCAATTAATCGAAAAATGGGCAAAAGTACCGACAGAAGTGCACGTTGCCAGTGAATTTTCATACAATATGCCGCTTTTATCAAATAATCCGCTGTTTATTTTCATTTCACAAAGCGGAGAAACGGCAGACAGCCGTGCGGTGCTTGTTCAAGTGAAGGAGCTTGGACATAAAGCATTAACTATAACGAATGTTCCGGGTTCAACTCTTTCCCGTGAGGCGGACTATACGCTGCTGCTTCATGCCGGACCTGAAATTGCGGTTGCGTCTACAAAAGCATATACAGCACAAATTGCGGTTCTTGCCATTTTAGCAGCTGTTGCAGCTGAAACAAAAGGAATCAAGCTTGAATTCAACCTATTGCAAGAGCTTGCCATTATTTCGAATGCAATGGAAACATTGTGCGGTCAAAAGGATGAAATGGAACAAATTGCTCGAGACTATCTTTTGACAGCTCGAAACTGCTTCTTTATCGGCCGTGCTGTTGACTATTACGTCTGCTTGGAAGGCGCGCTCAAATTAAAAGAAATTTCCTACATTCAAGCGGAAGGATTTGCCGGCGGCGAGTTAAAGCATGGAACCATTGCGTTAATTGAGAACGGAACACCGGTCATTGCTTTATCAACCCAAGAGCATGTAAACTTAAGCATTCGCGGAAATGTAAAAGAAGTTGTTGCCCGCGGCGCATATCCATGCGTTATTTCCATGAAAGGACTTGAAGAAGATGATGACCGTTTCATCTTGCCAAAAGTTCATGAAGATCTAACTCCGCTTGTTGCCGTCATTCCAATGCAGCTCATTGCATACTACGCTGCCCTTCACCGCGGCTGCGACGTCGACAAACCACGCAACCTAGCCAAAAGCGTAACAGTCGAATAAAGCAATTGGGCAGTGGATATGTGGCTTTGAATAAAGTCATACCGTTTATAAAAAATTGCACAGTTTTACCCCTTTAGATTATGATTGTCTAAAGGGGTGTTTTTATGTCCAAAAGAAGAACATCTAAAGCTGATTAAAGTAGATCGTGGCTCAGGTATAAGTTTTGATATTGGCACTGGTTAAACATTCAAGACGACCTTTACTAGATCGCTCTGCTCGTTTAAAGGGAATTAAAACGAATAACAGCACAGATTTAGAACGAAACCACTTTTATTTAACTGAATATTCTGATTTTCATCATTGATATTGGAGAACAGTTTCCTTTATTGCCGTTGGAAGAAACAATTGTCATTTCCAAATTGTAGTGCCCGGATTAAGCGATAGACCGTTTTCCACCCAGTAATTCCGTCTTCAGTCACTTCATTAAAACCAGCTCTACCGCCGTAGGTTTTATTCAGCCATCTTTGAACCTCTAAAACTCTTTCATCCATTCTCCTTTTCTCCTTTCTTTTCTATTAACTTACAATTCAATCTTATTTTGTTTAGAAAAGAGAAAAATATAGTAAAAATCTTTAAAAAGTCAGGAAAAAGTAAACAATTCATTTAATCTTTTTTACGGTGATTTATAAAATTTTTGTAAAGTTATTACTAGCTCAAAAAGTTTAGTTTGTTTTCTGCAAGAAAAAAATACAGAGTGTTGCAGTATATCTTTATCAAAATTTTGAATAAATATACATATATGTATGTGATCTATCCATCAAGGGCTTGACATGGATTCTCTAACGAGAAGCGTGCTTAAATGAAATGTCAGAGAAACAACGTGAAATGTTGATTTATAGGGTGATAACTTCAAAGAAGGATTTTAGGAATAGTGGAACATAATAAAAGATTGATCAAAGATGCAAATATCGAGTATAAGTAAGCAATCCGAAGATTTTTCCGAGACTTTTCCGTCAGACTTTCTTTTTCTTCTGCCTAAAATCTCTATAATCCCTTTACCGATGAGATCTCAGACTTTCTTGGTCTTTTTCCTGTGTTGTTTCTCACGGTATAGAATCGAAATTTGAAAATAAGTATTGCAAAAGAATGTTGAGACTTAAGGATCTAGATGTAACTAACGTTTAAATCCCTCATTTCAAAAGTGGAACGAATACTTCTTCTATTAATTATTCATGTAAGGTTTCAATTCCTCATAGTTAAGATAAAAACGCTCATTTTTAGTTAGTTGTGTATCGAATCTTACTGGCTTCAATTCCTCATAGTTAAGATAAAAACCGATATGCGGTGATTTTCCTGATCCGTTTCCAAATGAGCTTCAATTCCTCATAGTTAAGATAAAAACCTGTCCGCATTTTATCCAATTTTTTTGGCTTCAACGGCTTCAATTCCTCATAGTTAAGATAAAAACGATTGAGGAACCGCAAATAGTTGATGGAAATCATACTAAGCTTCAATTCCTCATAGTTAAGATAAAAACCCAGCTGTCCGTATGTACAGTCAGCTATTAAACTCTAGCTTCAATTCCTCATAGTTAAGATAAAAACCCCAAAAAACGTTGTTAAATAAGCATTTCATTTTTAATGCTTGACTGGTTATTTTTATTTTAACGAAAGGAGGAAATTTTATCAAATCTTTGATTTGCTTGGGCTCAATGAAGATTTAAAAGAGTCGTCGATCCCCGGGGATTTTTGCACGATTGGGGGTCGACGACTCTTTTTTATTTCCGTTTAAAACAGATTTCAAAGTTTGCCTGCCGACAATGAAATCCATGTTGTATCAACCATTTTACCTGACCCATCTGTTTTAATAAAGTAAACATCCGGCTCATTTTATATTCTAGGTTTATCCTTCTCATTCTTTGAAGCAAGAGTGAGACCATATTTTTAACGTTTCATTCTGGAAAAATTGGTTTAGGTCCATTCGATCGGTTCCTACGATCTAAAATAAGAACATGATCTGAAAAATGATTGGTAGTTTTTACTTAAAATTCCCTTTTTTTCTTCCTGTTTACCAAAAGTTTCATATTTTCTCTTATAATGAAACAGAAAGCTGTTCCATATGTTGGAATCCATTTCGTTTCAATCGGAGGCATGAAGGCAGTGGATGTCAAGTATATCCCTTCTGAATGGGAAAAGACGAAGAAAGGTATTGGCGATCTGGTCGGTCTCGGTGTATGGGGCAAAGGCATGATTGATAAATTAAAAGATCTAAACGATCTTCTCGAAGACGTTCAAGCAGACATCGCCAAATATGACACAGATGGTGTCATCTCTTTCACCCACACAGACCGAAAAAAACAATATCAACAATTATATGAAGATTATCTCGTCTTGCACCGCTTTAGCAGCCGTGTCGGAGAGATTGTTGACCGCACCATCGATGATCCGTTTTATCAAGAGATCGATGCTTTTGTGGAAGCGATGCGCAACTTATCCATATCAAAGATCAAAACGAAAAATCACATTGGCGCCAAAAAAACGGTCGTCGCTCCCGGAGCATACGGCACGCAACAAACAATCGACGTGCCGAAAGCGGAAGTTGGACTAGAAGATCTGTTCAGTGGCAGCAACTACTATGCTAAGTTGGTAGAACGGGAATACGCTTCATGGAAAGAACTGAACCCTAAAGCAAATTTTTCGAAACAAGAATATATACAGAAAGCATTGAATTCCCAAGCTTTCCAGTATGAATCGATCAAAGACGGGCAGATGAACAAAGAGTTTTGGGGACAAATAACGGCACTGACTGTCATAGTAGGCACTTCTTTCATTTGTCCGCCAGCAGGGATGGCATTGGGGGCAGCTTATGGTACACTAGAATTAAGTTCAGCCGTTTCCGGAAAAGACTGGATTTCAGGGAGAGAGTTGAAAACAGACGAACGAGTATTTCGTGGTGTCCTTTCTCCACTGGATATCGTCCCTGGTGTAAAGGGGCTTTCTAAATTCAGCAGCGCCGCCCGGTTCGCACCTCTTCTAGAAGCAATGGATCCCAAGCTATTTACAAGCTTGAAAGCTGGATTGCACCAGAAATCACAACGTGCCTGCGACCTGGTTGTCCATGCGGAAAACAGCATATTGGCCCGCATCAGGAGTGCCAAGGCATGGACGAAAGAAATGCCGCAGCATTTAAAAACCGGTGCGAGAAAAGGTTCGTTGCAAGTCGGTCGGTTCGTAGACAACGCCGCAACAAACTTAAGACACCTCCTGCCAAGCCGGCAAATGGGATTGGCCATAGAAGGGGTTGGGAATGTTAAGGTTCCGGTGGAGAATAAGATTCAAGCTTGGTTAAGTAAGATGGATGGGATAAATGTAGGCGGAAGTAAAGCAGGCAACGATGGCGTTGAACTTGGCACTAAGGGTACGGGAAATGTTGCGCATAATGCAACACAATATGCTAAATTAAAAACCCATTATAAGCAATGGGAGAAGTATGGAAAGGCCGGAATAAGAGAACTACCAGATGGAAGGATTAGATATTACGGTAAGATAACTCCCGCTTCAAAACCAGGTGAAATGGCAGGCCGAAGAGTAGTTAGAGAATGGAACCCTACTACTGGTCAAAAGAGAACATGGCATGAGACTGTAGACCATAATGGTAGGATTAGACAAGTTAGACCAGATACCAAATTTACTGGTGGTGTCAAGGTTCACTATCGTTTTGATAGCAATGGGAATTATATTGGAAAGTGGTGAAAAAATGAGTCAACCAACAAGAGAAGAAATAATTGATAAATTAAAAATGATTTTACTAGGAAAGCTAACACGAGAAGAAGTAGCAGATTGGGCTTCAGAATATGTGATGCAGGATGAGCCAAATATATCAGATGAAACTGTTTGGGAACTTTTACAAATTGTTTCCGGAGTTGATTTAAAAGATAGTCCAGATGAATATCTACATGTAGAACAAGACATTATAGATTGGATAAACAAGTATAGCAATTAAAAAAGTGTTAAATAACCTCGATTGGCTATAAGCCTTTCGAGGTTTTTTATTAGTTATAGTTAACCAAATATTAACTTCAGAGCCCATGATGGTTCTACCTACATGGAGTTTGGCAGATATGCATGGTAAAGCGACTAAACCATTAATACCCTTCGAGTACACTTTAAAACACGTGAGAACGCATTCTCGTGGCGAGAAAGTGGGGGTAAGCTTTTAACTGGTTGTGACAATAATAAACTGTCAAATTATTATTGTATTGTATTGTATTTTCACTAGAGACGGTCGTATAATACTCGTCATTGTTAACAAGCGTTACATAAATTGTAATTTTCGTAACGGGGGGATGTAACATTGAATGTTGTCGGGTATATACGAGTCTCGACACAGGGGCAAGCAAAAGATGGATATAGCTTGAAATACCAAGAGGAGGAAATACAAGCGTATTGCGAAAAACATGGTTGGAATTTGATACATATATTTAGAGATGAAGGAATCAGCGGGGCAAAAATTAATGAAGAAGCGTTGGAAGTGGACAGGGTGGGCTTACAAGAGATGTTAGCCCACCTTTCTTCTCTCCAAATTAAGTATGTCGTGGTGTTAAACACAAGTCGGTTGTGGCGCTCTGACATGGTGAGAGTGTTGATTCATCGAGAGTTACAGAAGTATGGGGTGGATATTAAAAGTATTGAACAGCCAAATTACAGTATCTACAAAAAAGACCCAAGTGATGTATTAGTCAATGGACTAATGGAGTTATTAGACCAATATCAGCGATTGGAAATTGCTTTAAAACTAAAGAAAGGTCGGCATAAAAAAGCAAAAGAAGGAGGATATGCCGGAGGAAGAGCGACTTTTGGTTATAGGAAGTTAAGGGGAGAAAAAGAGTTAAGAGTCGACGAGGATAAAGCCAAAGCCGTACAACGAGTGTTTGAGTTAAGAGAGCAACATCCTACATGGTCTTTTACTCGAATTGCTGATGTGTTAAACAACGAAGGGCATTTGACGACACAAGGTAAGCCCTTTACCAAAGTACAAGTGAAACGGATTTTAGACCGAAAGGACTTTTATAAAGGGATATATACCTATGGAAGCATACAGGCGAAAGGGAAACACCAAGCCATTCTTTAAAGCGGTCACTTAAAAAATACATGAAATTTCTTATATATCCGTATAGATGATACATCCATGGACAGGCTGATGTACCAATGCGCATCTAAAATGGTGAACGCTCGAACTAAGGTTGCCGCCATGGGAGTCATCATCAAACTCAATGGATTGGGGGAGGATGTATGCATCACAAACAACGGCATATTTACGTGGGGATTGATTTACATAAACACCATCATACGGCGGTTATCATCAACTGTTGGCATGAAAGATTAGGAGAGATTCAATTTGAAAATAAGCCCGCGGCTTTTACGGATTTTTTCATCAAGGTTCGTCAATTAGTACCTGAGAATATGACACTGGTCTTCGGTTTAGAGGACGTTGGTGGATACGGACGAGCATTGGCAACGTTTTTAGTTGATCATGGGCAAATGGTAAAAGAAGTGAATCCCGCTTTGTCTTATGCCGAACGTAATAGTTATCCTACGATGCAAAAAAGCGATAGCTGGGATGCGGAATGTGTAGCGAGAGTTCTTGTAAACAAACTAGATTTTTTGCCGGATGCAGAGCCAAAGGATGTATATTGGTCTATTAAACAGCTAGTCACAAGAAGAAACGCCCTTGTGAAAGCCCAAGGGGCGCTGAAAAACCAGCTTCATGTACAATTAAGCCATCATTACCCCAGCTATAAGAAATTTTTTGCGGAAGTAGACGGAAAAACAGCATTAGCATTTTGGGAAAGATATCCGTCACCATCGTGTTTAGAGGAAGTAAGGATAGATGAGCTTACTGCTTTTTTACAAGCTGTTAGCCACAACACTTGTTCAAGAAAGAAAGCAAAAGAAATACTAGAACTTGTGAAAACAGATGGAACGACCACCAAACAATACCAAGAAACACGGGATTTCCTCGTGCAAAGCATGGTGAGAGATTTGCGCTTTAAAAAGCAGGAAATGGCATTGGTCGAAGGAGAACTAAGAAAATTAATGAAATTACTCGATTACCAACTGGAGACAATGCCGGGGATTGATGTAGTGACAGCATCCGCCTTGGTTGCCGAGATTGGAGATATTCAGCGTTTTCCAAATGCCAATAAACTTGCTCGTTATGCGGGAATTGCGCCTGTGCATTTTGGCTCTGGAGGAAAAGGAAAAGACCACAAAAGCAAACAAGGCAATCGAACGTTACATGCGTTATTTTATCAATTAGCGATACAACAAATACAAGTGGCAAAAGAAAGTAAAAAGCCAAGAAATCCTATATTTTATGAATACTACCAACGCAAGCGAAAGGAAGGCAAAACAAAAGGACAAGCGTTGGTTTGTATCATGAGAAGGCTGGTAAATATTATTTATGGCATGATGAAGCATAAAACGGCTTATCAATTGCCGAATATAACAGAGCGAAAGGTAATTTAATAGGTGGTCTTTTTTTATAATAGCTTTTAAGATTACTACATAGGGTACGGGTAATACTTCTAAAAAGGTAAGCTATGGAGAGCATTATACAAAAGTTGATGGTAAGAAAGCATTGAAACCTAATATTGAATATACAACCAAAGAAGGTTACCATTATAAAACTGATGGTAATGGAAGAATATCAAGTGTAGAAGCTAAGTTGCAACTTGGTAAAGCTGACCGGAATCCGTATGCACAAAGGACAGTTGGTAGGGAAGATAGATTATCAAATGATGATGGAGGACATTTGATAGCTAGTATTTTCAAAGGTTCAGGTGAAATTGACAATCTAGTACCGATGAATGCTAAATTAAATAGGAGTGAGTATAAATCGTTAGAAAACGCATGGAAAAAGGCGTTACAAGAAGGTAAAGAAGTAATAATTAATGTGAAACCCATATATGAGGGAAATTCAGTTAGACCAAGTGAATTTAAAATCAATTACACTATAGATGGAAAAAAATATTCAGATAGATTAACAAATTATACAGGAGGTAATTAAGTTGGAAACTAAAAAAATGGAGCAAATATATCAAAAAATTGCGAACACATTAGTTAAGATGATTCCAGAAGATTGGAGTAAGATTTATTTGTATGCTGAGTTAAGAGAAGGTTATAAAAAAGTTTTTTTCTACTATTATCCTGAAAATGGAGTGAAACCAGTGTATAGTCTTGACATAAATGATTTATTTTATGTCAATGAAGAAGAGTATGATGGGTTAGAAAATGATTTGTATAACTGTTTTTCTAAGTTACGTGAAGAATTTATAGAACAAGACCAAGAACCGTGGACAAACCTAACTTTCATTTTAGATAACACAGGTAAAATGAAGATAAATTATGGATATGAGGATATTTCTCACCTTTCTCCTGTAGAAAAACAAGAAAAATGGGAAGCTGAATATTTAAAGTAGAGCATTCTACTAATATGAAGTTTGAAATGCTTAGTTGAATAAGCATTTCAAACTTTTTTAAGGTATGCAATCTAAAAAGAAAGTTTTTAAATTGGGCAGAATGATGCCCCTTTAAAAGTCAAAAACTCATGAAGGCTGTACCATCATAGAGTTTTGTTTTAATACTAGGGTAAGATAATAAGAACGAGAATTAGGCGAGATGACATTTTTTAGACAGGAATTGTTATGACATTGCATAAGCAACAAATGAACGAGAGCGAACAAGTTCGAGGGTTTAAACATAACACTTGTCAAGAAATAAAAAAGATGTCATACTGTCGATATAGAGTACATTAAACTTAAAACCTTAAAGAGATTGATAAATTTAGATAACGAATAAACTTAAAGCACTTGATTGCCTATTACAGGCGACAAGTGCTTTTTGCATTTTCGTATGAAATGTTTAAAAACGTCATATTTGAATTAAAAACTTATGAAGGCTGTACCATCATGGAGTTTTGTTTTAATACTTAGGTAGGGTGAGAAAAACGAGAAATAGACGAGATGACATTTTACATAGGAGAGATAGTTATGACATGGCATAGCTAACAAACTAACGAGAATGACAAAGCTCGTGGCGATAAACAAGGGGGAACGTAAAAAGGTGTTCGAAGACAGCGCTGGCCAATAAATTTTGGGTTGTATTTTTAATTGAGACGGTCGTATAATACTCGCTATTCGTTTAAAAAGCGTTACACAAATTAAAATTTATGTAACGGGAGGGTGAAAAGTTGAACGTTGTCGGGTATATACGAGTCTCTACACAAGGGCAAGCGAAAGACGGATACAGTTTAAAATATCAAGAAGAGGAAATCAAAGCATACTGTGAAGAGAATAGCTTGAACTTGGTACATATTTTTAGAGATGAAGGAATCAGTGGCGCAAAACTAAACGAAGAAGCACTAGAAATCGATAGGGTGAGCTTACAGGAGATGTTGGCTCATCTTGCGTCTACACAAATACAGTATGTGGTAGTGCTAAACACAAGTCGATTTGGCGGTCAGATATTGTAAAAGTACTGATTCAACGAGAACTGAAAAAATATGGTTGTGATATTAAAAGCATTGAACAGCCGTTTTACAGTATTCATAAAAAAGCCCCAAATGATTTCTTAGTAAATGGTTTGATGGAATTGTTAGACCAATATCAACGGCTTGAAATAGCACTCAAACTAACGAAAGGAAGAAATAAAAAAGCAAGGGAAGGAGGATATGCAGGAGGTCGGGTAACATTTGGTTACACTAAGCAAAAAGGCGAAAAGGAACTCAAGATACATAATGTTCAAGCAGAAGCAGTGAAATGAGTATTTGAGCTTAAGTAAAGATATAAGCATTGGTCTTTGTCTAGACTGGCAGAAGCATTAAATGACGAAGGTTATCGAACAACAAAAGGTAAACGATTTACGAAAGTACAAGTGAAACGGATTTTAGATCGAGAAAGATTTTATCAAGGGATTTACACATACGGACAAATACAAGCAAATGGTAAACATCAAGCAATAATTTAACAAATGAATTTAAAAAAAGTGCACATTTTCTTATAGGTTACCATGTAACGTTGAAAATGGATAGGCTTTCGTACCAATGCGCACCAGAAGGTGAACGCTCGAACTAAGGTTGCCGGCATTTTCATCTAATGATTGACAACTGAATCGGAGGATGAGCGATGCACAAAAAGCAGAGGTACTTGTATGTGGGTGTTGACTTACATAAACAGCATCACACGGCTGTCATCATGAACTGTTGGCAGGAGAAGCTTAGGGAAATACAGATTGAAAACAAGCCATCTGCTTTCTCTACGTTTTTATTAGAAGTGAATCAGCTCGCTGGTGAACAGTTAACACCTGTGTTTGGATTAGAAGATGTGGGAGGATATGGTCGAGCATTAGCGAAATATTTAATGGATCATGAACAAATCGTGAAAGAAGTGAATCCGGCTTTGTCGTTCGCCGAACGGAAAAGTCACATGACGACACAAAAAAGTGATAGCTGGGATGCAGAATGTGTGGCACGCATACTCGTCAACAAACTAGACCATTTACCAGATGCAAAACCGAATGACTTATATTGGTCAATACAGCAATTGGTGACAAGAAGAAATGCATTAGTCAAAGCACAAAGTGCTTTAAAAAATCAACTGCACATTCAATTGAGTTACCACTATCCAAGCTACAAAAAGTTTTTCTCAGAGGTGGATGGAAAAACGGCATTAGCATTTTGGGAACGATACCCGTCACCTTCATGTTTAGACGGAGTAAGTGTGAAACAGTTGACATGCTTTTTATTAGATGTCAGTCATAATACATGTTCAGTAAACAAAGCAAACGAAATACTAAAGCTTGTGAAAGAAGATGGACATACAATGAAAGAACATCAAGATACACGAGACTTTCTCGTGAGAAACATCGTGCAAGAGATTTCGTTTATAAAGCAGGGAATCGGCAAGGTGGAAAGAAAATTAAAAGAGTTAATGAGTTTACTAGATTTTCAATTAGAAACGATGCCGGGCATCGACCTCGTCACAGCATCTGGATTTATAGCAGAAATAGGTGACATCAGACGCTTTCCCAATGCTAACAAATTAGCACGATTTGCGGGGATTGCACCTGTTTACTTTGGTTCTGGTGGGAAAGGTAAGGAACAAAAAAGCAAACAGGGAAATCGGACGCTACACACTTTATTTTACAATCTAGCCGTACAGCAAGTACAAGTGGCAAAAGGAAGTAAATTGAAGAGGAACCCTGTGTTCCATGCTTACTACCAACGCAAGCTTAAAGAAGGGAAAACAAAGGGACAAGCATTGGTGTGTATCATGAGAAGACTTGTGAATATTATCTACGGCATGATGAAGCACAAAACAGCTTATCAAATGCCAAAAATGAAAGGGAATGAAGTAGTTTAATAAGGGTTTAGATAGGTTGTTTTTTATTTTTAACTTTTAAGATTACAACATAGGGTACGGGTAATGTTAGACCGTATGATGTCGTACCGTATCGTCCAAGCAATGCACCACTAGAAAATCACCATGGTATATTAGATGTCTGGGCTAAGCATAATGTACCAAACTATGTAAGTAGAGGTGCTGATACCCCTACAGTTGCTTTGACAAAAGCACAACATGATGTCACAAAAGCAGTATATAGACAATGGTTATACGAAAAAACCGGTAAAAACGTTGGAGGAAAAGTAGATTGGAAAACAGTTTCGCCGAGAGAAATGCAACAATTAACAGAGAGAATGTTCGATGCTGCTGGTGTTCCCCAGTCTGCTAGAAGAGGGTATTATCGTGCATTTCATCAATATATTTATCGGGAGTAGTGAAGAAAAATGAGGATTGAGAATTTAATTAATAAAATAAAAAGTTTAGGGGATTGTGTAGTTTATCCTCCAGCTGGTATTCCAAATGTGAGTACATCGCATATTTTACCTGATGATGTGTATAAGTTTTATGAGTTATGTGGGGGGGCGCTTTTATTTGAAAAGGCTGATTATTCCATTTTAATAGTCCCTCCTCAGGATTTTCAGTTAGCTAACCCTATTATTGTAGGGGAGTTATGTGAAGAAGATATTTCATCCGATTGGTATATCTGTGCAACGGATAGAAATGGAGAGTACATTACGATTGATTTGAATCCGGGTAGGCTCGGTAGGTGCTATGACAGCTTTTATGATAGGCATGGGGTGGTAGGAGAGTGTTCTATTATAGCGACTTCTTTTACCGATTTATTAGAACGATTGATAGAAAATAGAGGTAGACATTGGTACTGGCTACAAGAAGATTTTATACCGTTAGGTGATGCTTACGATGATTTTTAAAGCCATTTTTGAGAAAGGATGCTTCTCAGGATTCCTCCCCGGATTTAAAAAATTATATAAGGTATTTAACAATAAATTGAAAACCTTGACTGGCTATATGCCTTTCAAGGTTCTTTTTATTATTAATGGTTTCACTTAACAAGCAGGAAATGGCATTGGTCGAAGGAGAACTAAGAAAATTAATGAAATTACTCGATTACCAACTGGAGACAATGCCGGGGATTGATGTAGTGACAGCATCCGCCTTGGTTGCCGAGATTGGAGATATTCAGCGTTTTCCAAATGCCAATAAACTTGCTCGTTATGCGGGAATTGCGCCTGTACATTTTAGCTCTGGAGGAAAAGGAAAAGACCACAAAAGCAAACAAGGCAATCGAAAGTTACATGCGTTATTTTATCAATTAGCGATACAACAAATACAAGTGGCAAAAGAAAGTAAAAAGCCAAGAAATCCTGTATTTTATGAATACTACCAACGCAAGCGAAAGGAAGGCAAAACAAAAGGACAAGCGTTGGTTTGTATCATGAGAAGGCTTGTGAACGTTATATATGGCATGATGAAGAATAAAACGGCTTATCAATTGCCGAATATAACAGAGCGAAAGGTAATTTAATAGGTGGTCTTTTTTTATAATAGCTTTTAAGATTACTACATAGGGTACGGGTAAAGTTAAGCTATTGCCTTCTTCTAAAGTACATGATGCAATAGGGAAACTTAACAGTAATCAGATAAAGCATATTATAAATGGAAGTAAAAAATCTAATCATCAATGGGAAAAACTTGTGCCTGATAAGAATTGGGGGAAAATAAAAGAAATTATCATCGATGTAATACATAATGGTGCAGATATACCTTATAAATCTGTTTCTTCTAGAGTTAAAATGGTTAATGGACAATTGGTACAGGTGACATACAAAAAACTACCTGATGGAACAATAAGAATATCTGATGCGTGGGTGAAATAACTATGAAGGAAAAGATAAAGCAATTAATAACATCGGGTGATTTTCAAAAAGCAAAAGAATATATTGAGAATGAAGATAGAAATACTTTAGAGCAAGTTGTTCTTGAATTAGGATTTGATGAAGAGAGTATAAGTGCTTATTCATTTGTCTGTTATTTGATAAATAATAATGAGACTGCATATTATCATTACTTAGCTTCAGAGTTATTAAGTACTGCATTGTGCCATTTACCAGACGCTTACGCAAGTGCATTATACCATGCTAAAAGAGCAGTTGAATTAAGCCCTGAAGATGTTAGTTTGAAAGAACATTTGTTGTTATTCCATGACATTCCAGAAAAGTTAATTAGTAAAGAAGAAGCTAAAGCAATTGCTCAAGAAATATTAAAGATAATGCCAAATAGCGAAGCTGCAAAAAATGTGTTACACAATGCATAAATTTAAAGACCTTGAAAGAGTATTAAAAAGCCAAAATATAAAAATCAAGTTGCTCAGCGTGGATGGACTAAAGAAAGTATAGCTAAAACAATAAACAATCCATACAAAACTGCTAAATCGGTAAACAAATATACAGGAAACTCAGTAACTGTATACTATAAAGATAAGATACACTATGTTGCAGTAGATGATGGTACAGGGAAAGTAATACAGGTTTCGGATTTAAATAAATCAAATTGGGTATTTGTGTAAATTATCATTTTATCTCCGCATAAAAAGCCTTCTTTTTTGCAAATTCCTTCGGGATGTTCTTCTCCCCTTTTCTGAAAGAGTGTGCTAAA
>NZ_VISS01000039.1 GCF_007827555.1 Aeribacillus composti | reverse complement strand
TTACGGATGAAATTCAAAAAAATGGTTCGCTAACCTATGACTTACATCTATTTTCAGCGAACCAAAAAAATTCCCACAAAGTCTTGACTGACTCCCTATTATTTTTATAGTTGAAACTTTTTGAATATTAAATGTATAATAGCTGTTGTATTCATAAATTGGAAGGAGAAGAAATAATGGGGACTCTTGTAAAACTAAGCAATTTTGTCAGCAATACTTTTGCAATTTGGGTATTACTATTCGCAGCATTAGCTTTTTTTGAGCCAAAAGCATTTACATGGGTCGCCCCATATATTGTGCCGCTGCTAGGTATCGTCATGTTTGGAATGGGATTGACCTTGTCAGCCAATGATTTTAAGGAAGTCTTCGCACGTCCGATAGATGTGCTGATTGGGGTAATCGCCCAATTTTTTATTATGCCGATTTTGGCCTTTTTGCTCGCTACCTTATTGCCTGTTTCACCTGAAGTAGCGATCGGCATCATTCTTGTTGGCTGCTGTCCTGGCGGAACGGCTTCCAATGTCATGACGTATTTGGCAAAAGGTGATACGGCGCTTTCAGTCGCTGTTACGTCCGTGTCAACCCTGCTTGCTCCCATTTTAACACCGTCCTTAATTTTGCTGCTTGCAGGGAAATGGCTGTCCGTTTCAGCCGGTGCTCTGTTTTGGTCAATCGTGAAAGTTGTACTTATTCCTATTATTCTCGGACTGATTGTACAAATGTTGTTTAAAAAACAAGTAAAAGCAACCGTTCAAATTCTTCCGCTCGTTTCCGTTATCGCTATTGTGGCTATCGTGGCTGCTGTCGTCGCTCAAAACCAGCAGGCTATCGCAAAAAGCGGGCTTCTTATTTTCCTTATCGTCGTTGCTCATAATGGGCTTGGATTGCTGATCGGCTACTGGTTTGCGAAGCTGCTTAAAATGTCAGAGCCGAAACAAAAAGCGATTTCTATTGAGGTCGGCATGCAAAATTCCGGACTTGGAGCTGCGCTGGCGACTGCTCATTTTTCGCCTATTGCCGCTGTTCCAAGCGCAATTTTTAGCGTTTGGCATAACATCTCTGGACCGATTGTGGCGACCTATTTCCGTAAAAAAAGTGAAAAGAAGGAAAGCAATCAATCAACGATTACAACATGATCTATAAAGATTAGCAGTACAGACCAATGACCTAGGTCTGTGCTGTTATTTTTTGTAGTAAAAAGTGGTACTTGAGTTACTTTAAGGTCTAAATCTGTTGCTGTTGTTCCGTTAGGCAGCTCGCCAACAAGTCTTACTCTGATGACCGTGACAGAGCCAGAACTATAAATCTTTTGTTGTTCATCAAATGCAGTTGGGACGTTTTCTAATCCCAAAAATACCTTGATACGCTTTATTATTGTTTCGAAATATTTAATTTTGTCAGGCTGTCGATGTGTAAACGTGACGAAACTCCTCAAATGCTATTTATGTATGAGTGGAATGTAAAAATTTGTTCCATTAACAAAAATGTTTTTTATTTACAATTAACATTTGACAATTCTTAGTAAATCGTTTATAGTAAATTTAAACTTAAGATCGGAAGGGTGAACTGACCTAATGAAGTACTAATCCTATTTATGAAAGGTTACAATTGAAGGCTATGTTTAGCAGACAATCTCTGCTGTGTTTGCAATGACTTCAATTGTCGTTTTTTCAGAATAGGATTGGTCTTCTATAGGTGGATCTAAAAGAATAGTTTCTTTTTGGTGTGCCCCTAAATATTTATGCCTCCTATTCTGAATGTATATAGGAGGCATTTTTTTGTCTCCTAAGTTAGTACAAAGGAGATGTTCATATGCTCTTATTAGAAGCTCATCATATAAAGCACTATGTACAGGATCGTTTATTACTAGATGTGGATCGATTGGAAATCCATCAAAAAGATCGAATTGGATTAGTTGGTCGAAATGGAAGTGGGAAAACGACGTTACTTCATATTTTAGCTAAAAAAATTTCTTCAGAGGAAGGGAGCGTTATTCAACATACTCAATTTGAACTTTTGCCGCAGTTTAAACGAACAGATACAACAAAAAGCGGTGGTGAAGTGACGCAAGAATATATTCAAAAAGCTTTTGTGAAAGATCCAGAGCTTTTACTTGCAGACGAACCAACGACAAATCTCGATACAGACCATATTGAATGGTTAGAAAAGAAACTGAAAGAGTGGCAGGGGGCATTTATCATTGTTTCACATGATCGCGAATTTTTGGATGCTCTTTGTACGACCATATGGGAAATCAATGAAGGAAAGATTAAGGAATATACAGGCAATTACAGCGATTATGTAGAACAAAAAGAAGTAGAGAGACGTCAAGAACAGTTAGCGTATGAAAAATACGAGAAAAAGAGAAAGCAGTTAGAAGAAGCATTAAAATTAAAAGAGAAAAAAGCGGAAAGAGCAACAAAGACTCCTAAAAAGGTAAGTAAATCAGAGGCGAAAATTACTGGAGCGAAGCCGTACTTTGCCAAAAAGCAAAAGAAGCTGCAAAAAACAGCGAAAGCCATTGAAACGAGATTAGAAAAACTTGAAAAGGTAGAAAAAGTGAAAGAACTCCCGCCGCTTAAGATGAACTTGCCGAATGCAGAAGCGTTTAAAAATCGAATTATCTTTCGTGTAGAGGATGTAACAGGCAGGATTAGCGAACGTGTACTTTGGAGCAATGCAAGCTTCCATGTACGCGGTGGTGATAAATTAGCGATTATCGGTCCAAATGGAAGTGGAAAAACGACGCTTGTAAAAAAGATCATCAACGAAGAGCCTGGCATTACACTTTCCCCGGCTGTGAAAATGGGTTACTTTAGCCAAAATTTAAATATTTTAGATGTGGAAAAATCTATTATTGAGAATGTCCAGTCTTCTTCTAAACAGAATGAAACACTTATTCGGACGGTTCTTGCGAGAATGCATTTCTTCAGAGATGATGTCTATAAGCCTGTAGAGGTTTTGAGCGGCGGTGAGCGGGTAAAAGTTGCACTGGCAAAACTATTTTTAAGTGATATCAATACGTTAATTTTAGATGAACCGACGAATTTTCTTGATACGGAATCTGTTGAAGCATTAGAGTCTCTTCTAAAAGAGTATGAAGGAAGCGTGATCTTCGTCTCCCACGATCGCCGATTCATTGAAAATATCGCTACACGAATTTTGGCAATACGTAATCAAAAGATTGCACTTTTTGAAGGAACCTATCAGCAATATAAACATGCTCAACTGCAAAAAACTCGAGACACTGCAAAAGAAAAACGTCTCTTACTCGAAACAAAAATATCAGAAGTACTAAGTCGCTTAAGTATCGAACCATCTAAAGAATTAGAAATGGAATTTCAAAAACTTTTACGAGAAAAAAGGGAATTGGACAAGTTTGAATAATTGCGAAGAATTCTTTTTTGAACCAAAGTAATTTCGATGTATAGCTTTTATTTAAAGAGCAATACCAATATCGTCTTGGACAGTTGAGCAAAAAATACAGAAAAGATTTTACAGGAAGTGATGAAACTGCTTGGATCACGATCATTTAAAGCTTATAAAATGATCACGTGTATGTGTTAAGCACAAAATGCTGTCACAAACTTCAGGTATTATTGTTTTCTAAAGGGATCAGGATGGTGGGAGAATCAGCAAGTTAAAAGGAGATTAATGGACAGCTTCTTCAAGAAAATGTTGTATAAAAGCGGAATAATTGCTAGTTTTCTTTGACTTTTTCAGATAAGATCTCTATAATAATCGGTGTACTGAAAATTTAAAGGAGGATTATTAAAAAGTGTATTCTGTCAGATTGCGTTTCCCAGCTTTGAACTAAGTAATTAAATACGTTCAAAGGCTCTGCTTGTGAATGCAGAGTAATGGGAGCAGTCTGTCCTTTTTTAATAATCTTCATTTCATATAGAAAATATGTAATATGAAGACAGACGGGTCTCGTCTGTCTTTTTTATATATGTATAATTATCCTTCCTTTATTTAGCAAAAGGAAGGTTTATCCCGCTTTAACGGGCAATAAGTCCCCGCTTCAAGACTAAAGCTGAAATAATAAGTCTAAGTGGGGAATAACTGCCCGTAAAAGCCCGATTGGTTTAGCTAACCATCAGTGGGGATGAAGGCCGATTAAAAACGCAGCGTCATCATTTCTTCATCGGCACTAGCACATGTCGCCCACTGATGGAAGTTTCACTTTATTTGGTGACGGCTTCAAATAGCCCCGTAATTTAAATAAGGATGGGTCTTCTTCCCTTTACTCTGAATCACAGGCAGATCGCCTGTGTTTTTTTATTTTGAAAGGGAGAGATCACATGACCAAAAAAATCAAAAGTGCAGAACTTGTTAGTGAATTTGTAGCGGCATTCAGATGTCCACTCTGTAAAAGTTCGATGAGGGTTGTTGATTTGAAAAGCCTAATATGCTCTAAAAATCATACTTTTGATTTCACTAAACAAGGATATGTAAACTTGATGACTCGTTCCTCTACTAGTCATTACAAGAAGGAATTGTTTGAAGCAAGACGCAAAATCATTATGGAAAGCGACTTATACACATTCGTGCATGAAGCGATTGCAAGGTCGATAAAGGAGTATATGGACGTTTCTTTTAAACCTTTAATGGTTGCAGATGTAGGGTGCGGAGAGGGCTCCCATTTACAAAGGATTTTGGACGAATGTAAGGTTTCGGCAATGACTGGGGTTGGTCTTGATATTTCAAAGGAAGGCATTGCCATGGCTGCGAAGAGATACGAAAACCAAATTTGGATGGTAGGCGACTTGGCAACATCACCGCTTGCGGATCAATCGTTTCATGTAATTCTAAATATCTTATCTCCTGCCAATTACAAAGAATTCAAGAGGATATTAGTCGAAGATGGACTTGTCATTAAAGTTATTCCTCGTCCTCATTATTTGAAAGAGCTGAGAGATGAACTATTTGATCACAACGAAAAAAAGGTCTATAAAAATGATCAAACAGTGTCGCTTTTCAAAAAACATCTCCATCTACTGGATGTGCAGCATTTATGTTACACAAAGAACCTTAATAAAGCTGATCTTAAACACTTGGTGCAAATGACCCCGCTAGCATGGTCTGCGGATAAAGGGCGTATTGATGCGTTTATAAATCGGGATTCGGCTGAGATCATGGTGGATTTGGAAATTTTAGTAGGCGTAAAGAAAACATTTGCAACAAGAATGGGGGCTGCGAATCATGGAAAAAGTATTGATTGAGTTAAATAATATTGAAGTTTCATTTTCCGGCCAACTTGTATTAAATATTCCTCGACTGGCCGTACACCAATTTGATCGTATCGGGATTGTCGGAAAAAACGGGGCCGGAAAGAGTACGTTGTTGAAGCTTTTGGCAGGCCAAATTACGCCTGATAAAGGTCAAGTACATCGCTTTGTCGATTTTGCTTATTTTGATCAGCTGTCAAGACCGGTTAAACGTGAAATCGATTATAAATTGCTAGGAAGGTTGTCAATCCCGCAAACAGAAGTGAAAAATTTAAGCGGCGGAGAACAAACTCGTTTGAAATTAGCGGAAATTTTCTCCACCTATCATGAAGGTTTATTAATAGACGAGCCGACAACACACTTAGATGAGGACGGTGTGCAGTTTTTCATTGATGAGCTAAGTTATTACTATGGCGCGCTTGTTCTTGTAAGCCATGATCGTCATGTGCTGGATGAACTCGTTACAAAAATTTGGGAGGTAGAAGACGGGCGTGTAACGGAATATACGGGGAATTATTCAGACTACGCAGAACAAAAAAAGCTCACTCGGAATAGACAGCTTAAAGAGTACGAAAAATACGTGAAAGAAAAAACGCGTCTTTTAAAAGCAGCTGAGGAGAAAATGAAAAAGGCTGAAAAAATTACTCAGCCAAATAAACGTATGTCAAAAAAGGAAACAAAAGCAAAGGCAAATAAAATGTTTATGACGAAATCAAAGGATACAAGCCAAAAGGCGATTCAACGTGCAGCAAAAGCGATTGAGCAGCGTGCGGAGCAACTCGAAGCAGTAGAGGCGCCAAAAAAGGAACAAACCCTTTATTTTCCTCAGCCAGCTGCTCTCAAACTGATCAATAAGTTTCCCATTATGGCGGATCGATTGACGCTTAAGGCAGGAAATAAAATTCTGCTTAAAGAAGCCAGTTTCCAATTCCCATTAGGGAGCACGGTCGCTATCACGGGAAAAAATGGTTCAGGGAAAACAACACTCCTTCGTCATATCATCCAGCAAGGGGAAGGAATTATTCTTTCTCCGAAAGCTGTCATCGGATCATATAAACAAATGGGCTATCAATTTGAAAAGAACGAAACAGTAGTTTCATTTATGAAAGAACGAAGCGACTATCATGAAAGTAAGATTCGTGCAGTTCTGCACGCAATGAATTTTACAGGAAATGATTTAGAAAAGAACGTCCGCAATTTAAGCGGTGGCGAAGCTATCCGTCTAGTTTTGTGTCAACTATTTTTAGGAAGATACAATATACTGATTTTAGATGAACCGACCAATTTTTTGGATGTTTTTTGTATTGAAGCGTTAGAGCGTTTTTTAAAAGGATATGAAGGAACTGTTATCCTCGTATCGCATGATCGCATGTTTATTGATCGTGTCGCAGATCATATATATGTCATGGAAAACCAACAATTGAAGCTAAGAAACTGAAGCAGGGAAGACGTTCCTGCTTCTTTTTTTATAAGAATCCTTTTTAGGCGGGTGATTTTTTAATAAGAAATTGTATAGTGTGAACGCTTATTTTTCAAAAATAGAACTATGTGTTAAATGAACATTGAAACAAAATAATGAAAATAATTAAACAAGAAGGTAAAGGAAAAATGGAAGTTTAAGGAGAAGAAAAAGGATTAAAAACAGAGAATTCTTTAAAGGGCATCAAACAGAAGCATAATGGATGCTTTTCACTCTAGAGCAAACAATCAAAATAAATTTGCTATTTACTGATTGTTAAAGTTTTTAATAAAAATGTTATGTTAACTGTATGGTGAGTCGGGATACAACCAAAGATTCCAGCCCTTTGTTTCTTTGTGATACAGTTAGAAAAAAGAGGATGGGTGATTGGGAATCATTCATTTTTCCATTGGTCATGTTTGCTTTTCTTATTGCTTTTGCACGTGCAGTGTTCTTTGTAGTCAAATCATTAGTCATGAGAAAAGTTCAGCACAAATTGATAAGAAGCTGGATAGAATCATTGAACTGTTAGAGAAACAAAGCAAAGGATAACCTATTCTTTTAGACGGTTTAAGGAGGCCGTTTTACAACATAGAATTAGACAAAAACTAACCTAAAAACATTGTGTCTGAGGGGGAACGATTGCCTTCAGGGAGATTTCAAGAAGTACCTATTTATCCAACTGCACTCAAATGTATGCCGATCCTGCGGCACGAACATTGTATCTGTACCAATGGATGAATTTGGAATGAGAATTTATGAAACATGCGAACTTAGATTAATACATACTATTCCGGAATTTTTTTAAGTCAGGAAAGAAAAAAACAACTATTAACTCTTGTGCGAAGATATCAAACGATTGTTTTATAAGAGAGAAAAGCAAACAAATCAAAGCAATATCTGTGTCTTCATGATCAGTTCCTTATCTACAACACTCATCTGGCAGCCCGATGTATCATGCCTTGATAGCGATGGTTAGATTTAAAAAATCCTAAACGGTACTGCACAAACAAACTAAGGAGTTCAGTAAACGCTTTCAAAAAAATTCTTCTGTACAAAAAAGAAAATACCCACAAAATTTTGACTCAATCTTATTAAACGAGGATTGACATTTGGGGCATTTATTACGTATTTTATAGATAACAGCTATAAAATATTTAACTTTTCTGAAAATTGTGTTAATATAAGCTGATGAAGGAGATTTTCTATGGCAAATAAAACTTTAAAAGAAAGAATTATCGATACGGCTCTGCATCTTTTTGAACAATACGGCTATCATGGGGTTACTGTCGATCGGATTGTCACAGAAATCAACGCATCAAAAGGCGGCTTTTATCATAATTTTAAATCAAAAGATGAACTTCTTTATCACATTCACGACGTGTTTATCACCTATGTGCTCAACAAGGCACAGGCGGCCTATGAAAACTACAAAACCCCAACAGAGCGTTTATGTGCTATTATTCAATCATTTGTAAAAGTATTTCATTTATATAAGCCACATATAACGGTGTTTTATCAAGAAAGCAATTATTTAAAGCCGGAGTATGCACAAAAAATTAATGAAAAGCGTGATGAGTTTAAGCAGGTGATTTTTCGGGTCATTCGCGAAGGAATTGACGCAGGCGAGTTTCGCCCAGAGCTTTCAGTGGAAATTACAGGAATGACGATTATTGGCATGGTGAACTGGACGTATAAATGGTATAAGCCGGAAGGGCCGATGACAATCGAGCAAATTGCCGACTATTTTATTGATTTTATTTTGCATTCTGTCCTTACAGAAAAGGCTAAGCAAAAGGCGGAAAATATCATTTATTTCATCAAAAGCAAGCAGGCTTCGCTTCAATCATTTTAAAATTTAAAAAATGATTTTTAGTTAACGTAAATTTTTCATGAAAAACAAACCGACTAGTCGGTTTTATAATAATATGTTAGAAATGGGGGAGAGAGCATGAATTTTGAACTTACAAAAGAGCAACAGATGATTAAAGAAATGGTGAGGGAGTTTGCTGAGAAGGAAATTGCACCAAACGCAGCGAAATGGGATGAAGAAGCCTATTTTTCCATCGAAATATTCAAAAAGATGGGAGAGCTAGGGCTATTGGGAATCCCGTTCCCAGAAGAATATGGCGGAGCTGGTGGCGATACGATTTCATATGCTGTTGCTGTAGAGGAAATTGGCCGCGCCTGTGGCGGAACAGGTCTTAGCTATGCTGCTGCTGTCTCATTAGGTGCAAGCCCTATTTACTATTTTGGTACAGAAGAGCAAAAGCAAAAGTGGCTTGTTCCGATGGCCAAAGGAGAGGCGTTGGGAGCGTTTGGGTTAACTGAACCGAATGCCGGTTCAGATGCTGGCGGAACCCGAACGAGAGCGGTGCTTGACGGAGATGAATATGTGATTAATGGAGAAAAATGCTGGATTACGAATGCAGGGCATGCAAGACAAGTGATTGTCACCGCAGTGACCGGAAAGGATGACAAGGATAAAAACATCATCTCTGCTTTCATTGTTCCAACAAACGCTCCGGGATTTACGATTCAATGCAATTACGACAAAATGGGTGTCCGTGCCTCGAATACGTGCGAGCTTGTGCTTGAAAATGTACGCGTGCCGAAAGAGAACATATTAGGGGATCCGGCAAAGGGATTTAAGCAATTTTTATATACTCTAGATGGCGGTCGCATTTCGATTGCTGCTCTTGCCGTTGGCATCGCTCAAGCCGCGTTTGAGAAAGCGCTTCAATATGCGAAGGAACGGAAACAATTTGGTCAATCCATTTCTAAATTCCAAGCGATTCAATTTAAGCTTGCCGATATGGCGATGGAAATCGAATTAGCCCGCAGCATGGTGTATAAAGCGGCCTGGCTAAAAGATCAAGGGAAACCGTTTACAAAAGAAGCCTCTTTCGCTAAACTGTTCGCTTCTGAAGCTGGCTTCCGCATATGTAATCAGGCAATTCAAATTCATGGAGGATACGGGTATATGAAAGAATATGGGGTCGAGCGCCATTTGCGCGATATTAAGCTCATGGAAATTGGTGAAGGCACATCAGAAATTCAGCGGCTCGTTATTGCCCGTCAGCTTGGATGTTAAAGGACAGAAAAATGGAGAGGATGAAAATTTATTCAAACAAGGAGGCGCATGTTATGACGGAGATGTTAGAGGTTACGGTTGGCAAACTATTAGAAGAAAAAGCGAATGCTTTTCCAGAGCATGAGGCTGTTGTGTATGCAGATCGCGGACTTAGAATGACATACAGGCAGTTTGATGAATATTGTCGTCTTGTTGCTCGAAGCTTAATGAAACTGGGCATTCAGTCAGGAGAGCATATTGCAATTTGGGCAACCAACACTCCTGAATGGCTGGCATGCCAGTTTGCTACAGGTAAAATGGGGGCTGTACTTGTGACGGTCAACACGAACTACCGTACAGCTGAATTAGAATACTTATTGAAGCAATCAGATTCCACGACCCTTCTTTTAATCGAACAATATCGCGATACCTCTTACATTGACACGATCTATGAGATTGCCCCGGAGCTGTACGAATGTCAGCCAGGACAGCTGAAGGCGAAGCGTCTTCCACGTCTAAAAAATGTCATCGTTCTTGGTGATAAGCGTTACCCTGGCACATATACATGGAATGATCTTTTGGCGATGGCTCAAGATACCGCTGAAGATGAACTCGATCAACGAATGAACTCCCTTGACCCGCATGATGTCATCAATATGCAATACACTTCAGGAACGACAGGATTTCCAAAAGGAGTTATGCTCAGCCACTACAACATTATCAACAACGCCTACAATATTGCTCAATGCATGAAACTCACGAAAGATGATCGATTATGTATTCCTGTGCCATTTTTTCACTGCTTTGGCTGCGTGCTTGGCGTCTTAGCATGCGTCTCTGTCGGCGCTACGATCGTACCAATACAAGAATTCAATGCTACCCAAGTGCTTCAAACGGTTCAAGACGAAAAATGCACCGCTTTACATGGTGTGCCGACCATGTTTATTGCTGAGTTGAACGATCCTGATTTCGAAAAATACGATCTGTCTTCATTGCGGACAGGAATTATGGCGGGATCAAATTGTCCAATTGAAGTAATGAAGGCGGTCATCGAAAAAATGGGAGCCAAAGAAATTACGATTGCTTATGGACAAACTGAATCTTCGCCTGTCATTACTCAGACGAGAACGGATGATCCTATTCATTTGCGCGTCGAGACAGTCGGGCGTGCTCTTCCAAACGTTGAAGTCAAAATAGTTGAACCAGGCACAAACAAGGAAGTACCGTGCGGTGTGCAAGGAGAGCTATGTACGCGAGGGTATCATGTCATGAAAGGATATTATAACAATCCGGAAGCGACGAAAGAAGCGATTGATGAGGAAGGATGGCTCCGTACAGGCGACTTAGCAATAATGGATGAAAATGGATATTACCGCATTACTGGAAGACTAAAGGATATGATCATCCGCGGCGGAGAAAACATTTATCCACGGGAAATTGAAGAATTTTTATATCAGCATCCGAAAATTCAAGATGTTCAAGTGGTCGGTGTACCTGATGAAAAATACGGAGAAGAAGTAACGGCGTGGATTATTTTAAAACCAGGGCAAACTGCGACGGCTGAAGAAGTTCAAGAATTTTGCCGCGGAAAAATATCGCGTCATAAAATCCCCCGTTATATTGAATTTACCGATTCGTATCCGATGACAGCATCCGGAAAAATTCAAAAATTTAAATTGCGCGAGCAGGCTAAACAAATTCTTAGTACAAAGACAACCCATGAATAGGAGGAGTTGCATGTTTAAAAAAGTGTTAGTGGCCAATCGGGGAGAAATTGCAGCTCGAGTCATTCGAACGTGCCGGCGGTTAGGAATTCAGACAGTAGCCATATATTCAGAAGCAGATGCTGATTCGCTCCATGTAAAATGGGCAAACGAAGCTTATTTAATTGGAAAGCCGCATGTCAGTGAAAGTTATTTGAATATTGACAAAATCATTGACGTTGCAAAAGCGACGAAAGCGGAAGCGATTCATCCAGGATATGGTCTCTTGTCGGAAAACCCGACATTTGCGCACCGTTGTGAAGAGGAAGGAATTGTATTTATCGGACCGAATGCTGATGTTATTGCGAAAATGGGAAGTAAGATTGAGTCGCGGAAAACAATGTCAGAAGCAGGCGTGCCGATCGTCCCCGGCATCTCCTTTCCGCTTCAAAATGTCGAGGAAGCAGCAAGCACAGCAGCGACGATCGGTTATCCTATTATGTTAAAGGCGTCTTGCGGCGGTGGCGGTATCGGAATGCAAATCGTCCATAATGAAGAGGAATTGCACAAAGTGTTTGAAGGCAACCAAAAGCGGGCGACTTCCTTCTTCGGCGATGGGGCGATGTATTTGGAAAAGTATATTCAGAATCCGCGCCATATTGAAGTTCAGCTTCTTGCTGACCACTACGGGAATTATGTGTATTTATGGGAACGTGAATGTTCGATTCAGCGGCGTCACCAAAAGGTGATTGAAGAAGCTCCTTCTCTGTATTTAGATGAGCAAACAAGAAAAAGAATGGGGGAGACAGCCATTCAAGCTGCCCAATATATCGGTTATACAAATGCAGGAACGATTGAATTTCTTGTTGATGAACAGAAAAACTTCTACTTTCTTGAAATGAATACGCGTCTTCAGGTAGAGCATCCAGTAACTGAGGAGATCACCGGTCTGGATCTTGTCGAAGAGCAGCTGCGCATCGCTGCTGGGGAAAAGCTCGGCTATAGCCAAGATCACGTCCAGCGTCAAGGGCATGCCATCGAGGTGCGGATTTACGCAGAGGATCCAAAAACATTTTTTCCATCCCCCGGAACCATTACTGCGCTTCAATTACCGGAGGGAGAGCGTATTCGCAATGAAACAGCTGTTCAAAGCGGAATGGTCGTAACGCCGTTTTATGATCCAATGATTGCTAAATTAATTGTAAAAGGCGAAAACCGAAAGGAAGCGATTAATCGCATGCTGCAAGCGCTTGGCAGCTATCAAATTGAAGGAATTAAAACAAACATTCCAATGCTAAAAGAAGTGTTGGCACACCCAGAATTTCAAGCGGGACATACAACAACCGATTTTGTAAATCGGCATTTAAGCAGCGTTTCTATCAAAAAATAAGATGTTGATCAAGTCTTCCACTTTTCTTGATTAGAGAGTGGAAGACCTTCAATCTGCAAGTTCAGGAAATGGAGGAGTAAAAAGATGAATCAGATTGTTGCAATAATGGCAGGGAATGTATGGAAAATTGTTGTTTCTGTCGGAGAAAACATTGAGAAAGGGCAAGATGTCGTGATTTTAGAATCAATGAAAATGGAAATTCCTATTGCTGCAGAAGCAAGCGGAATCGTTAAAGAAATTCATGTGAGGGAAGGCGATTTTGTCAATGAAGGCGATATTTTGCTTGAATTTGAATAAGAGGTGAGGCGCGTGGGCAACTGGCCTAAACACGTTACGATTAAAGAGGTAGGGCCTCGTGATGGGCTGCAAAATGAAAAGACAGCCATTGCGACTGAAGATAAAATTGCTTGGATCAATCAGCTTTCCAAAACAGGGTTGACGTACATTGAAATAACATCATTTGTTCATCCAAAATGGATTCCGCAGCTAGCCGATGCGCTAGATGTTGCAGCAGGAATTGAACGAGCTCCTGGTGTTACTTATGCAGCGCTTGTTCCGAATCAAAAAGGGCTTGAAAATGCTTTGACGACTCAAGTTGATGAAATCTCTGTATTTATGTCTGCAAGCGAGACGCATAATCAAAAAAATATTAATAAATCAATCTCAGATACCTATCCTGTCTTAACAGCTGTTGTTCAGGAGGCAAAGCGTGCTAAGAAAACTGTTCGCGGCTATCTTTCAACGGTTTTCGGTTGCCCTTATGAGGGGGAAGTTTCCATTGAGCAGGTAGCTGCTATATCAGAGCGGTTGTTTGAAATGGGAGTGGATGAGCTTTCTTTAGGTGATACGATCGGTGTTGCTACCCCTCGCCAAGTGGAAGCTGTGCTCAACTCGCTTCTAAAGAGATTCCCGAAAGAAAAGCTATCCATGCATTTTCACGATACAAGGGGAACAGCCTTAGCCAATGTGCTGCTTTCATTAGAAATGGGGATTACGACTTTTGACAGCTCGCTTGGTGGACTGGGCGGCTGTCCGTATGCACCGGGAGCTTCCGGAAACGTAGCGACTGATGATTTATTATATATGCTTCATGGCATGGATATTGCTACAGGCATTGATGCTGGGCGGTTAACGGAGGCAGCGCTATTTATTCAAAATAAAATCGGTCGAGCGCTCAATAGCCATTATTTGCAAACCGTTGATCCTTGTTTGTCCTAATAAAGGAGAGTGATTAAATGGAATCTTCTATTCTCTATGAGGCGGCGAATGGAGTGGCAGTGCTGACTTTGCATCGCCCGCAAGCAGTCAACGCTTTGTCTACAGCGCTGTTAATGGAGCTGAAGCAAAAGCTTGGGCAATTAAGGTTTGATCGCTCGATCCGTTGTGTGATCGTAACAGGAAGTGGAAAAAAAGCATTTTGTGCTGGTGCTGACTTAAAAGAACGTGCCAGTATGACTGAAACAGAAGTGAGAAAAACCGTTGCGCTGATTCGCGAGACGATCAATGAATTTGAACAGCTTCCAGCACCAACTATTTGCGCGATTAATGGCGTTGCATTTGGCGGAGGCCTCGAATTGGCGTTAGCTTGCGATATCCGTATTGCCTCTGATCATGCTCAGCTTGGATTAACCGAAACGGCGCTTGGGATTATTCCAGGTGCTGGCGGAACTCAGCGTCTCCCGCGTTTAATCGGAAAAGGCAAAGCAAAGGAGCTCATTTTTACGGCTAAACGGCTAACGGCAGCGGAAGCAGCCAGCATCGGAATAGTAGAATATGTTGTGCCGTATGAGCAGTTAATGGAAAAGGCCAACGAACTTGCCGGACAAATAATTCAAAATGCGCCGATTGCTGTTGCCCAAGCTAAAATAGCCATTAATCGAGGTCTGGAAGTCGATTTATATACAGGTTTGAAGCTGGAGCAGATGGCTTATGAGATGACAATTCCAACGAAGGATCGTTTAGAAGGGCTGCAAGCCTTTAAAGAAAAGCGGAAGCCTGTTTATAAAGGAGAGTAAAGGAGGAAGTGCAAGTGATCAACGAGCAAGCAAAAACATTGACCGAGAAATTGGCGGAACAAGTCGAAAAAATTGAACAAGGCGGCGCATTAAAGTACCATCAAAAAAATGCGGAGAAAGGCAAGCTATTCGTACGAGATCGTCTAAAGCTGTTATTTGATGAGGGAATGCAATTTGAGGATGCTTTATTTGCCAATTGTCTTGCTGACGGTCTGCCAGCTGATGGCGTGGTAACAGGGATCGGAAAAATCAACGGGCAAACCGTATGTGTAATGGCCAATGATTCAACGGTAAAGGCGGGATCGTGGGGATCACGGACCGTAGAAAAAATCATTCGTATCCAAGAAACCGCAGAAAAGCTTCGGTGCCCGATGCTTTATTTAGTAGACTCGGCTGGAGCGCGGATTACGGATCAAGTCGAAATGTTTCCTGGTCGCCGCGGGGCAGGGCGCATTTTTTACAATCAAGTAAAGCTTTCTGGAAAAGTGCCGCAAATATGCTTATTATTTGGACCATCGGCGGCCGGCGGTGCTTATATTCCAGCTTTTTGCGATATCGTCATTATGGTCGAAGGAAACGCTTCGATGTATTTAGGATCGCCGCGAATGGCGGAGATGGTGATTGGCGAAAAAGTGACGCTTGAAGAGATGGGTGGAGCGCGAATGCATTGCAGTGTCTCTGGATGTGGAGATGTACTTGTGAAAACAGAAGAAGAAGCCATTCAGTTTGCCCGCAAGTACTTATCTTATTTTCCAGCCAATTTCGCTGAAAAACCGCCAATTGTCGAAGCAAAGCCAGCGAAGAGCTTTGAAAAAACGATTGAGGACATTTTACCCCTGAATCAAAATGCGCCGTTTAATATGTATGACTTGATCGAGCGTTTTATTGATGAAGGCTCTTTTTGCGAAATCAAAAAGCTGTTTGCACCTGAATTGATTACAGGACTTGCTCGCTTGAATGGACAGCCAATCGGTATACTCGCTAACCAGCCGCGCATCAAAGGCGGTGTCCTATTCCATGATTCGGCTGATAAAGCAGCCAAATTTATTACTTTATGTGATGCCTTCCATATTCCGCTTTTATTTTTAGCCGATATTCCAGGATTTATGATCGGCACAAAAGTGGAAAGGGCAGGAATTATCCGCCATGGAGCGAAAATGATTTCAGCGATGTCAGAAGCAACGGTTCCGAAAATTTCTATTATCGTGCGAAAAGCGTATGGGGCAGGTCTTTATGCGATGGCTGGCCCGGCCTTTGAACCGGATTGCTGCTTAGCGTTTCCTAATGCGCAAATTGCCGTGATGGGACCAGAAGCAGCGGTTAATGCAGTCTATGCCAATAAAATTGCTGAGCTTCCTAAAGAAGAACAGGCAGCCTTTATTGAACAAAAACGGGAGGAGTATCGCCGCGATATTGATATTTATCGTTTAGCCTCAGAGATGGTGATAGATGGAATTATCGCTCCAAACCAGCTTCGCGAAGAATTGATTCGTCGCTTTGATGCCTATATGTCGAAATATATCGTCTTTTCGGAAAGAAAGCATGGAGTATATCCGGTGTAATAAAAAAGGTTCTTTGTCAAATATTGGGGTTCAGGCTGCCGCGCTTCGCTTGGTGGCCTTTTCTTCTGGAAAGGGGGTACCTCCCTTTCTAAAAGAAAAGGTAGTGCTAGCCTATATGTCCCTCAATTCTTTTAAACTTGTGGAATAATAGTATTTTTGAACGAAAACGGGTAAAATTCTTATATCCATAGGCATTTCGCTTTCATACCTCCGTTAAATTGTTGATCACTTGCTTTGTCTTGTCGCATTTGATGAGGGAAGATACGCCTTTCTTCTATACGGACAACCATGTCGCAGGCATGTTGTGATTTTTGATTCAATCCAGCTTAAATAGCTTTGGATCCATTGCTTCTCGAAGAGGGCGTAACCGGGCCGCGCTGCTGAATTTAGAAAACGAACTAACGCCAGTGACGATATCCAATGGGTCGAGGGAGCTGCAGAATAATTTTTCCCCTGTGCCAAGCTCTCAACCTGAAAGCCAGTCTTTTCCGGAAACGTCTGAGCTTAATTCTAATGCATCATAAGCCGAGTCCAATGCAACCACTGCCGGCGACAAATGAATGAGACGAGCGCTGTAATTTGTCCCCAGAATTCTTTGTTCAACTGTCCGTCATTGATCTTTTTGCATTAAAAATTAATAGATTTTATCAAAAAGCATCATAAGGGAAAATTTTATAAATTTCACGACCAAGTATTATGCCGTTTTGCAGAGGCACAATGTTACAAGCGAGAGACGTTTCCAGTAAAAATAGAACTATGTGCTAAATGAACAATATAAAAATAAATTTAATTTACTGTTTTTAAGGAAGTGAACACAAAATCTGAAAAAGGGGAATGCTATAAACCCCCTTTTTCCTCATAATTTGGTATAATTGATGTTAGCTTAAAGAGTAAGTCTGTCAATTAACTCTGAATAAGATTCGCGTTCATTTCACTGTCACGAATTTTTCCTTCGTGTAAATATAAAATTCGATTCCCCAATTTTTTTGCTTCCTCAAGATGATGGGTGACTAATATAATGGGAATGCGCCAAAGCTTATGGATACGTAATAGCTCTTCATGACCTTTTACACGTGTTTGATTATCTAATGCAGAAAAAGGTTCATCTAAAAGCAAGGCATCCGGCTCGGTTGCAATGGCTCGTGCAATGGCGACCCGTTGTTTTTCGCCGCCTGAAATTTCAGACGGATATTTATCTCTAAGGTGTTCAATTCGCAGCTCTTTCATTAAATTTTTGACAAAGCTTTCATTTTGCATGCCATAAGCAATGTTTTTCCAAACAGTCATATGGGGAAAAAGCGCATAATCTTGAAATACATAGCCGATGTTTCTTTTTTGAATAGGAACAAATACTTTCTTATTTTCAAATAAAATGGTGTCGTTTAATCGGATGATGCCAGCAGCAGGTTTGCTTATCCCAGCAATACAATTTAAGATTGTCGTTTTTCCGGAGCCGGAGGGGCCAAAAAGGACAACAATCTCATTGGCCACTGAAAATTTTACATCTAATTCAAAATGGGATAGTCTTTTTTGGATTTCAACGATAAGCATAAGAAAAAACTCCTTTAAGTAAGCGACAAATAAGCTCTAAAAATTTTTGAACTTACTATTTTTGTACATGTCTCATCATATTCCGTTTGCTCCACCAATTTAGCCATAAAATAGCGCTAAAGCCGAGGGCAACGATAATGATCACCCAAAATTTTGCTGCTTCCAAATTACCTGACTCCACCGCAAAATAAATAGCTAAAGGAATGGTGTCGGTGACATTCGGAATATAGCCGGCGAGCATAAGAGTGGCACCAAATTCTCCTAACGCTCGTGCAAAGGATAAAACTAAGCCAGCTAACAGTCCTGGCCATGCCAGTGGAAAAGATATCGTCCAAAACACTCTCCATTTAGATGCCCCCATTGTATATGCAGCATTTTCAATATTTGGGTCATACTGCCGAAACGCTGCAGATGCACTTTGATACATTAAAGGAAAAGACACGACGACTGCTGCGATCACAACAGCATACCAAGTGAAAACAATTTGGAAATCAAACCAATCGAGCAGTAATCGACCAATAAATCCGTTTTTACCAAATATATATAATAAACCAAAGCCTACAACTGTAGGCGGAAGCACGAGTGGCAGCAAAATAATCGCTTCTATAACACTTTTCCCTCGAAAGGAATTACGACTGATCAATCGTGCCAACACAACCCCAGTAACAAATACGATAAACGTGGCGATTGTTGCCGTTTTTAAAGAGAGTATAAGCGGCGAGTAATTCATACTTGTCGTTCACCTTTTCATAAAGTTTCATCATTTTTCGTTGTAAATGGTTATAATTATTTTGAACTTTGGAGTAAAGGAAATGGTAAAACAAGAAGTTGAGTCATTTCCATTGAAAAAGAGCGAAACAAAACATGATATAATCAAGATTAGATATAAACTACATAGCCATCTTCTTGTTAAGAAAATAATTAATTTTATTTATATTTAAATATAAATCATTGATACAGAAGTTATCAATACATTATATCAAATTACATTTAATTACTTATAACGAATTTTTTTATGAAGGAGCAAGTAGGTATGGAAAAAAATCTTTCTTATACAACCGAGGAAGTGGCAAACATATTAAAGGTTTCAAAATTAACCGTATATGATTTAGTGAAAAAAGGGTTATTACCTGCTTATCGTGTCGGACGACAAATGCGAATTGATCCTTCCGATCTAGAAGAGTACATAAAAAAGTCAAAAGAAGAACTGCAGCCAAGCTCCGTACAGTCATCAAAAAAAGAAACATCGATTGAAACTCAAGGGTATTTGCAGCCTAGACAATTAATTATAAGCGGCCAGGATATGAGCTTAGATATTTTGGCGAACTACTTAGAAAAATCCTCGAAAAGGTTTCGACCACTTCGTTCTTATGTTGGAAGCTTAGAAAGCCTAATTTCAATGTATCAAGGATATTCAGACATTGTCAGTACACATTTAATCGAAGGAATTTCAGGTGAATATAATGTTCCGTATATCAATAAGATACTAGTGAATTTTCAGTATATCGTGATTCATTTACTAACAAGGAAGGCAGGCTTTTACGTCAAAAAGGGAAACCCGTTGAATATTAAGCATTGGGAAGATTTAAGAAGAAAAAATATAAAAATTGTAAACCGGGAAAAAGGTGCGGGTGCTCGTGTTTTACTAGATGAATGTTTGAGAAAGTATCGCATACCTGTTTCTGAAATTAACGGCTATGACAATGAGGTAACCAATCACGTAAGTGTCGCAAGTGCTGTCGCTAAAGGGGATGCAGATGTCGGGGTAGGAATTGAAAGAGGGGCTAACCTAGTTAAAGATGTCGATTTCATTCCGTTAGTTAATGAAAAGTACGATTTGGTTATTTTAAAGAACGATGAGAATAGAGAGTTAATTAGTCAAGTCCTGCAAATTTTAAGATCGGTTCACTTTCAAAACGATTTAAAAGCACTAGGAGGCTATGATTTGTCACAAACCGGGCAAGTCGTTTATGAAAGCTGAAATGGATCCAGCTAAAAGCCAGGGGTTTCTCTTAAAAACCTCTGGCTTTGTTTTATCACTTTTTGGCACTGGAATATTTGGTTTTCATGATTCGTGAGCACTGGAAATGAAAAAAAGAGAAACATAAGTATATCTTTTTCTATTATATTTAATTATAATTAAATATAATTAATTATAATTAAAAGAAAATAGGATGTTGTAAAGATGAACATACATTTTAAAGCGATAGGAAAAATTCTAACCCCTTTTAACACTTTGGAAGGAATGCCGATTCAATCGGCGGCGGCGAAAAATGTAGAAGGAACAATAGAGCTTAATCCATTGTATGTAGAAGGAATGAAAGATCTGGACGGCTTTTCTCATCTTATTCTTATTTATTATTTTCATAAGGTTCATGAATATTCATTGCAGGTAGTTCCTTTCTTAGATGATCAACCCCATGGTATTTTTGCAACAAGATTCCCGAAAAGACCGAACCCAATCGGCTTTTCAGTCGTTCGATTGAAAAGTATTGAGGGGAACCATATCCATGTCCTAGATGTCGATGTATTGAACGAAACACCTCTACTCGATATAAAGCCTTACGTTCCGATGTTTGATGCAATAGAAACATCTAAGATTGGATGGTTTGAAAAAAGAATCGAAAACGTAGATAAAGTAAAAGCTGATAAAAGCATTTATTGAAAAGGCGGTATTGGCAAGGCCGATTAAAAAGCACCTCATGGTTTTTTGTCATTGCACTGAACAAAATGTGTTTTTTCTATCCGTGAACGGAGACACTTTACTATTCTATATAATTATATTTTATATAAATTAATTATATACTATACAAAATAGTTATAAGAAATTATAATAAGTTTTATATTAGATTATAAAAATAGAAGGGGGAGAGAAAGCATGAAGCATTCTATTCGCATGATCATGATCATGTTTTTGTGTGCTTCAGTCTTTTTTATTTTTGGTTGTACAAACGAGGGAGAAAAACAGGAATCAAAGAAGACAGAGGATAAACAGACAGTAAAATTAACCATCTCAGCAGCCGCAAGCTTACAAGATGCCTTAACGGAAATTCAGAAAAAGTATGAAAAAGAACATGAAAATATAAAAATTACATTTAACTTTGGAAGTTCTGGTGCATTGCAACAGCAAATCGAACAAGGAGCGCCGGTAGACATATTTTTCTCGGCTGCTGAAAATAAGTTTCGTCCACTCGTAGACAAAGGATTGATTAACAAAGAAGAGAGTAAAAACTTGCTAGGAAATGAAATCGTTTTAATCGTTCCGAAAGATAAAGCAGACACAGTAAAAGGATTTCAGTCTTTGGCAGACAGCGGTATTAAGCAATTTGCATTAGGAAATCCTGAAACTACTCCTGCAGGTCAATACGGGCAGCAAACTCTAACTAAGCTAAATCTTTGGCCAAAAGTAAAAGATAAAGTCGTATACACAAAGGATGTGCGCCAAGTATTATCATATGTAGAAGCAAATACAGTGGACGCAGGAATTGTATTCAAAACTGATGCCCAAATATCTGATAAGGTAAAAATTGTCGACATCGCAGACGCAAATATGCATGATCCTATTATTTATCCAGTTGGCATCATTAAGGACACAAAGCATAAAAAAGAGGCTCACGATTTCTATCAGTACCTACAGACAGAAGATTCGTTTCAAATTTTTGAAAAATTCGGATTTAAGATTTTGAAATAAGCGGGCTTCATTACTGTTCGATCAACTTAAATTATAAGACTTGCCTTGAGGACAAGTCTTTTTTATTTTGTTCTTGACCTTAAAGTTACTTTAAGGTGTAACTTTGATTATAAAGGACGTGATTGAGATGAGTTCAAACGATACAAACTTTTTCCAAAAGGACCGGTATTTTAAAAAGTGCTTTAAGATATTATGAGTCAGAGAATTTACTGCATCCAATAAGAAGCGAAAATGGTTACCGTCTTTATTCGGAAGAACAGATAGCAACCGTAAAATTGATTTCAAGTTTACGTTTAGCCGATGTACCAATAAAAAAACAGTAGAAGAATGTAACCATAAAAATGTTAATAATCAGTAAACAATGTCTTTTAATCAAGGGAATTTCTACCAAATTTGTGTGGGAGGCGATAGATATAATGAATACAAGGAAGCGAAGTACGACAATTATCATGGATAACGATAGCGCACCTCTCGCGATGTTGACAAGAATGTTTTTTGGACCTATTATTGCGATCATATTCGCAGTATTAATTTACCAAATACGTGGTATATAAACCTACTTCATTTTGAAGAAAGGTGAGATCGATGAAAAAGTTACCAATAGTCCATAACTTAAGAGGAGCAATTAATGAGGTGATTAAAAATAACAAAGAAGAAGAGATATCCACCTAACAGATTCATTAAAGCTGTGAATGTAAAAGATGAAGAACTGTTGCGTGTGTGTTCTAAAATGGTTACCAGTCCTGATTCATTAAGTGCTTTTTATGATGCAATTAGTAAACATCCTAATTTGATTACAATAGAAGATTTTATTGTTGTTTATGGTGAAAAATGGGGATTTAGTTCAGAAATCATTGAAGAATGCAAAAGAAGGGTTCAATTATTTGATGAGATCGCTAGAAAGAAGAGATTTGGTGAATATGCTTAATGATATTAAACCTAATTATTAACCTTTATTTTTTAGGAAAAAGGGAATGACAATAATTAACAGAATTGCTTGTTTCGCTTCTTTTGGCGTACGGGATCGATTCGGGATAGTCTTGATTAAGCTATGAAACTACTCCATTCAAGGTATTACCTCTTGTCTTTACGAGTTTTGTGATTACAACTTTATGGGCTTTTAAAGGATTCCAATTCGATTTGTCTTATGAATGAATGGTCATACTTTTATTGTCTTCTTCAACGCACCTGTTAGTTGAAGTACAATTGATGCTCGATTTTGCCGCTCAACACGGCATTGCCCCTAAAATTGAGGTGATCGGTGCTGACCAAGTAGACGAAGCGTATGAGCGCGTCCTCCGCAGTGATGTACGTTATCGATTCGTTATTGACATGTCTACCTTATAATTATGTAAAACTTTGAAATACCGACTTGGATGTATCACGAAAATAGTTGGTCCTAATGAATGGTGAGAGGAGGCTGGACTCAAAAAGTCGCTTTACGACCTTTTGGGGCAGCCTCATTAACTCTCGACTTATTCTGTTTCCCTTGAGAAACTAGAAAATGACCATATGAATACGCAGTTTAATCCCCCGTTGAGCAAGGAGTCATGCGTTGGCCCTTTGGTCATATTCCTCCCTCAGGCGCTTGATATCTTCTTTAGGTGGAAAACCGAACATGCGGGAATATTCACGGCTGAATTGCGATGGACTTTCATAGCCGACTCGGAATGCGACATCAGCGGCATCTGTTGACTCGGTTAATAGCAGGCGTCGCGCTTCCTGCAGCCTTAGTTGTTTTTGGAACTGAATCGGGCTCATAGCCGTTACCTCTTTAAAGTGCCGATGAAGTGAAGAAACACTCATATTTGCGATTTCCGCAAGCTCCTCAACTTTAAAAGACTGATTATAGTGATTTTTGATATATTCGATCACGTCTCTGATTCGATAGGTATAGCTCCCTTCTATGGCCATTTGTTTCAGTATTCCCCCATGTTGTCCTTGCAGAACCCTATAGAGTATTTCCTTCGTGTAAATAGGAGCAAGCACAGGGATATCTTTCGGGTTGTCTAGCAAACAAACCAGTCTGATTACCGCATCCAACATACATAACTCCATAGGGCTGACAAACATAGCTCGCTTCGTATTTTCTTTCAGGCCAACTTGAATTTCAGAATCACTTAAAAGCTCTAAAATTTGACCCGGTCTAAATTCAAGTTTTAAAGCCAAATACGGAACATCGTAAGTGGCTTTCGTGATTTGGGCGATAACGGGCAAGTCAACGGATGCAACAAGGTAATCGGCGGGACCGTACGTAAAGTGCTCCTGTGCCAGCCATACCTGCTTCTCACCTTGAACGACAATGCATAAGGAAGGATTATGAACACCGTGATTTGGTCCTGTAACAGTAGAATGACGAGAGAAAAATAAAGACGGAATAACGGTCGTGTGAATACCGTCTTGGCCTGTGTGACGTTCAATCAGCTTGGCGAGCTCATCTTGCTGTTTATAAATTTGTTCAGACATAAAATCCTCCTTGCTTCTTTATTCTTGCTAGTTCCATTTTAATGCATATTCGTCTGTTGCGTAAGTGGCTGTGAGAGGATTAGGCAATCATTTGAGACGATCATGATACCGTTCGTTTTTTCATTTGTTGCATAATAAACATGCGTAAGGTTTTTCACTCTTTTATGATCGCTAAAAAATTTCAAAGTGAAAGGAGGGGATCGGATACTATGAATAACGCTTGGAAGATTTACATGTTGACCCTGATCAGCTTCTTTGTGGGCACTTCACAGTTCGGGATCGTAGGTATGCTAGATAAAATCGCTGCTTCCGTCGGCGTAGCGGTAGCGACAGCGGGACAGCTTATTACCGTATTTGCGCTCGGGAACGCGATCGGCACGCCCATTGTCATGGTGGCGATGGCCAAGATGAATCAGCGCAGTCAATTGTTGCTGGCTCTTTCTATTATTTTACTGGGCATCGTTTTGACACTCCTTCTCCCGGGGTTCGGCTTTCTGATGGCTTCCCGTGTTGTACTAGGGATCGGAACGGGCGTCTTTGTCGTTACCGCCTATGCCGTTGCCGCGAAGTTGGCTCCTCCCGGACGTCAGGGCGGAGCGATGTCTAATGTCGCAATGGGCTTCGGCTCCTCTCTCGTATTCGGTGTCCCTATTGGGCGCGTTCTCGCAGAGACATATGATTGGAAGACGATCTTCTGGGTTATCGGCATCTTCAGTCTGCTGGCCATCTTCGCCGTCGCAAGGACGATTCCAGACATGGAAGGTGAAACGTCCGTCCCTCTGGGTAAGCCACTTGCTTTTGTGAAGAATCCGCGGATCGCGGCTGCTCTTGGAGTCACGTTCTTTGTGTTTATTGGTTTTTCGATTGTCGATACGTATATCACCTCCTATTTAGCTACCGTCATGCCAGAGATGAAACGGAAAATCAGTGTCATTCTCTTTGCTATGGGGATCGCGAGCGTGATCGGTTCGAGATTTGGCGGCTTCTTAGCGGATCGGATCGGCACCTTCCGCACTCTTATCATATCCATGGTCGTTCAAGCTTTTGCTTTGGTGTTACTGTCAGTTGGCTCCGGATGGAATCCTGTTGCTCATGATTTGGGAACTCGCTTGTTGGACGTTCGGGCCGACCCAAAACTTTAACCTGATCTCGCTTGCGCCGGAAGCCTCTGGGATCGTGCTCAGTCTGAACAGTTCCTTTGTACAGCTCGGGTTTGCCACAGGTGCTGGCATCGGGGGGATCACCGTAGGAGGCTTGTCAATCATGGCGATTACTTGGATCAGTGCCGTCTCCGTCGCGATCGCTACCATCATTGCAGTCGTTTCCTTCGGTCGTGCTTGGTCATTCTCAACTGTCCAACAATGAACACAATAGATGATGTAAAAAAGACAGAACCATCCAATCTTCGTATACCATATTTCTGCTTTAATAAAGGAATATTGATTTATAAAAACAGGAGGAGATTTTACGTGGAAAAGGTCATTTTGAACAACGGAGTTAAGATGCCAATTCTTGGTTTCGGTGTCTATCAGATCGATCCAAACGAATGTGAACAATGCGTGTATGACGCCCTTATGACGGGTTATCGTTTGATTGATACCGCTGCCGCTTATCAAAATGAGGAAGCGGTTGGTCGAGCCATTAAACGGAGTGGAATCCCAAGAGAAGACATATTTGTGACCACAAAGCTATGGATTCAAGATGCCGGCTACGAGAGCACAAAAAAAGCATTTGCAAGGTCATTGGAAAGATTGCAACTTGATTATTTGGATTTGTATTTGATTCATCAGCCTTTTGGCGATGTTTATGGCTCCTGGCGTGCGATGGAGGAATTGTACCGTGAGGGGAAAATTAGGGCCATTGGAGTGAGCAACTTCCAGATGGATCGTCTGATCGACTTGATCATCCATCATGAAGTCACTCCTGCCGTCAATCAAATTGAAACGCATCCTTTCTGCCAACAGGTCGAGAGTGCCCAATTTATGAAAGAGCACAATGTACAGATCGAGTCTTGGGCGCCTTTTGCCGAAGGGAGAAATAACATTTTCCAAAATGAAGTTTTAGTATCCATCGCTGAGAAGCATCGTAAATCCGTTGCTCAAGTCATTTTGCGTTGGTTGACACAAAGAGGAATTGTGGCCATTCCAAAGTCTGTTCATAAAGAACGGATCATTGAAAACTTTCATATCTTTGACTTTGAATTAAGTCAAGAGGATATGGAGAGCATTGCAGCGTTAGATACGAAAAAAAGCTTGTTCTTTTCCCATAACGATCCTGAAATCGTGAAATGGCTTTGTAACCGTAAACTTGATATTTAGTGCTTTTATACCACACAACAAACTGAAATGCGGAGAAGGGGGGATGCTGACTTGGCTTGTCCTTTTATCCAATTCTTGAAATGGAGTTTTAAATTTGAATAATGTTTTGCACTTAATGGATTTCTAAACAAACCTGATGTTCAGTTGACGCTTTATCGGCTATCATCCCCAGAAGTTCGTTGAAGCTTGGGCGTAAACAAACTTGGATGTGAATAAGTTTACAATAAGGCACGCTAAACTATTGTGTACTTTCATGGATACACTAAAATTTATGATCAATTATCGGCCATTTGTTCACTAATGGACAAACCGTATTCACCTAACCATTGCGGGCACCATGAGGTTGTTTATAATGATGTATATTAATTTATTGATGATGTTTATTATGTATAGGAAGTTGGATACGGGAAAGTCACTCATTTCTCATTCAATATGTGTTAGAAAGGATCGTGTTGTTATGTCTAATATTCAAGATAAAGTGGTCATTATAACGGGTGCTTCTAGCGGGATTGGAGAAGCGACTGCAAAGGAACTCGCTTCGAGAGGTGCGAAATTAGTGCTTGCAGCTCGCCGTGAGGACCGATTGAAGAAACTACAAGAAGAAATCAAAAACAGTGGGGGGCAAGCTATTTATAAAGTGACCGATGTCACTTCGTATGAACAAATGGAAGAACTGGCTGCGTATGCTCTAAAAGAGTTTGGAAAAATTGATGTGTTAATAAACAATGCCGGAATCATGCCACATTCGTTCCTTTATAAGAAAAAAGTGGATGATTGGAATCGGATGATTGACGTCAACATCAAAGGCGTACTGTATGGCATTGCGGCTGTCCTTCCTTCTATGAGAGAAAGAAAAGAAGGGCACATTATTAATGTTTCTTCAGTCGCTGGACACGTTGTCGGGGCTGGAAGTACTGTCTATGCCGCAACGAAGTTTGCTGTGCGCGCAATTTCTGAAGGTCTACGTAAAGAAGAGCTCGGCAACAACATACGTTCAACGATCATTTCGCCGGGGGCGGTTGCTACGGAATTAATAAATTCAGTCACAGATCCGGACCTAAAACCTAGCATTGATGAAATTTATAAAGGTGCGATCTATGCCGACAGTATTGCTCGTGCCATTGCCTTTGCAATTGAACAACCATCTGACGTCGCGATTAACGAGATGATCATTCGTCCTACGCGTCAAGAGCGGTAAATTGGATGTCAACAGATGTCAACAAAGGAAGATAAATAATGCAAAAACGTAAATTAGGAAGTCGGCCTTGCTCGTTCGTTAGCAAGAGCATGGAGAAAAAGTTATCCACGAACATCAGGTACAATTCGGCTCACGGAGCGGATGACGGGAACAGCAGGTTCGTCTTCACGTTCGAAGCCATCGGAACCCGATGGGAGATCGAGACCCGCGAGCCGTTAGACTTTCAGTTGAAGCAGCGCATTCTCGAACGAATCGAACAATTCGACGCCACGTACTCGCGGTTCCGTCAGGACTCCCTCGTTTCCCGAGTTGCTGCCGCCTCTAACGGTGGCCGCTTCGTCTTCCCGGACGACTCGGTCGCTCTTTTCGATCTCTATGATCGGCTACACATCGCTACCGCACGTGCCGTAGACCCGCTCGTTGGCCGTGACCTCGAACTTCTCGGCTACGACCGAACGTATTCGCTCACGTCCGCGTCGGAGTTTGTCCGAGCCGAGGCACACGCTCGGGAGAGAGTGACCTGGTCGAAGGATATTCTCCGGGACGGCACGTTAATTGTGACACGGCGCCCGCTTGTGATCGATGTCGGAGCGGCGGGGAAGGGGTATCTCGTGGACATCGTCTCCGAGATCCTCCGCGAGGGCGGATTCACCGAGTTCGTTGTCGACGGCAGCGGCGACCTCCGCCATTCGGGGGATTCCGTCCTTCGGGTCGGGCTTGAGCACCCGTTCGACCCCAGTCTGGTGGTAGGCGCAGCTAACCTGAAAAACCGGGCCTTGTGCGCATCTGCGGTCAACAGACGCGCCTGGGGTGACGGGCTGCACCACGTACTTGATGCCCGAACGGGCATCCCTGTACGCGATGTGGTCGCGACGTGGGTTGTCGCCGACGAGACCGCGACCGCCGATGGACTGGCGACGGCACTCTTTTTCACAAGCGGGCATCATCTAGCGAAGTTCTTCCGGTTCTCGTACGTGCGGATGTTTGCCGACGGCCGTGCCGAAATCTCGCAGAGCTTCGACGGCGAGCTTTTCACGTAAGTGATCAACTCGCAAGGAAAGGAGAGGATAAGAGTATGATTCCCTTGAGCAAGAGTTTTATCGTCACGGTGGCAGCAGTCTCCGTATCCACGGTCATGACTTCATCCGGGACGACGGATATGGCTGCCGAGCGCCCGACGATCACCTTGAATGGCAGCGTCAACTGTTCAAGATCGGCAACAAGTAAAGACTGCACCTACGAAGACGGCGAATATACGGCGACCGGCCAATACGGGAGCCTGCCCTCATCCATCACCGTGACTGTAACTTTGGTCGACGACGTCATCACCGCCGTCAAAGTGACCCCTCATGCGACGAACCCGACCTCCCTCGACCTGCAGCGCCGCTTCGCCGACGCGGTCCCGGCGGTCGTCGTCGGGAAGCGCATCGACGAGGTGAAGGTGGACCGTCTCGCAGGATCCAGCGGCACCCCCGACGGATTCAATGATGCGATCCGAAAGATTAAGGAGCAGGCTTTACTTTGTAACCAATCATCGCCCAAATAAGGGCAGTAGAAAGGAGAACAACCATGCAAAAACGTTTATTAGGGAAAAGTGGTCTGGAAGTGTCGGCGATCGGGCTTGGTTGCATGGGAATGAGTTATGGTTATGGTCCGGCATCAGACAAGAAAGAGATGATTTCGCTGATCCATGCGGCGATTGACCGGGGTGTTACTTTTTTCGACACTGCTGAAGTTTATGGTCCATATGTGAATGAGGAGTTGGTAGGTGAAGCGCTTGCCCCATTCAAGGGGAAGGTGGTCATCGCCACAAAATTTGGTATTAAAATGATCAATGGCAAACAGGTGCTTGACAGCAAGCCGGAGACCATTAGGCAATCCGTCGAAGGCTCGCTCAAACGCCTAAAAGTTGAAGCTATTGATCTGTACTATCAGCATCGTGTTGACCCAAATGTACCGATTGAGGAAGTAGCCGGAGTAGTGCAAGACCTAATCAAAGAAGGTAAGGTTAAGCATTGGGGACTTTCTGAAGCAGGGGTGCACACGATTCGCCGTGCACACGCGGTTCAGCCGCTCACTGCAGTTCAGAGTGAATACTCAATGATGTGGCGAAGCCCTGAAGAAGAACTGCTCCCTACGCTCGAGGAACTCGGAATCGGTTTCGTTCCGTTCAGCCCGCTGGGTAAGGGCTTCCTTACTGGAAAAATTGATAAGAATACAACATTCGTTAGCTCCGACTTCCGCAGTATTGTTCCTCGCTTCAAATCGGAGAATCTCGAAGTAAATCAGGTTTTGGTCGAACTAATCAAGAAGGTTGCTCTAGAGAAAAACGCAACACCGGCTCAAATCGCACTCGCATGGTTGCTTGCCCAGAAGCCATGGATTGTTCCGATTCCCGGCACGCGCAAATTGGAGCGGCTGGATGAAAATCTTGGCGCATTGGACGTTGTGCTGACTCCCGAGGAGCTAAGTGATTTGAACGACGCGCTCTCGAAGATCGAGATTGCGGGAGATCGCTATCCGGCAGGTTCAGAATACGCAAATCGAACGGGCAAATAACTGATCGTTCTCCACGAGGGGATAGAATTATGAAAAGTGCAAGGTAAATCACGAAAATCGTGAAAAAACTTGCACTTTTCATTTAAAGTAAGGCGAGCATCATTGTATCAAAAAAACCAAAGCCGGCTTATTTAATGTAAAAGACAAGCCTGATTGGCTTGCCTATTAAGAAATTTTTACTATTACTTGTGATACGGTTCACCTTAATTAATCTTAAACTGTTCAACAAATTCAATCCCTTCCCATTAGTGAAGTGACAAAAAATATCATCAAACTATAATTTTACTGAACCGTAAACTCCGACTCTTCACCTCTATATTTTTGAACTAATGTCCCAGCATCACGATCTCTCCCAAAGACGTTTTGTCACCATCCGCTCCCACCACTTCCACGGCAATATATTTTTCAAGACAATTCCTAATTTCACGCCTTTGCCAACCGGATACCGCAATTTCGGATAAGGAGACTTTGCCACGTGTACAATCTGTTGGATCACTTCATACGGAGAGGGTGCCGTGTCAGCAACATGGTTGACATATTTCAAAATTTTCTCCATCTCTTTAACATAAGGAGAATCCGGATTGACCGATACCGCATCCAGCCCTTTTGACCAGATTTCCGTTTTATAGGATCCCGGTTCAATTAAAACGACATGAACACCGTACGGCAGCATCTCTAAACGCAAAGACTCGCTGAATCCTTCCACCGCAAACTTTGATGCCACGTAAGGTCCCATAGAAGGGAATCCGATTCGTCCGCTGATACTGCTTATATTCACAACCTTGCCGCTTCTGCGTGCCCTCATCGACGGCAAAACAGCTTTTGTTACTGCCACCAAACCGAAAAAATTCGTTTCAAATTGCCGACGCCATTCTTCAACAGCAAGCTCCTCCGTAAATCCTCCCGCTGCATACCCCGCGTTGTTTACCAACAGATCAATTTGGCCGTATTCTTCAATCACATTCTGAATCACAGTTTCCGCTGCGGAAAAATCGTTTACATCTAGTTGGATAATCTCAATCCGGTCTGTGACACCTGCTTCTTTGGCCGCCGCTTTCAATCGTCCTCTCTTATCCAAATCTCTCATTGAAGCCAGCACGCGGTAGCCTTCGCCGGCAAGTGCTACACTTGTCAGCAATCCAAAGCCGCTTGAAGCCCCTGTAACAAACGCAACAGGTTGTTTCTTTAAAGTTTGATTCACAAGATTCCCTCCAGCTATTCATATTCTAACACTGCCTTTTTGCTAAATATATGTAGAGTATCATCACTGCTTTCGTCCGCAAATTCCTTCAAAAATCTGCTCCACCTATATGTTTTGACAATTCCTGTCTCTTCTTAATAAACACTTTTTATTGGAATTGTATCATGGAAAAAAGTGCATAAAATAAATTTTACTATATTTTTAGACTGAGCATTATTTAATTAGAAGAAGTTAAACGCAAATTAACACCAAATTTTTAAAGTAGAAAATTAAGGTATTATTAGTCATATTTTATCAGCTAAAGGTTGGGGTATATTACGAAGGAAAGGTTAAAAAGATATTAGTGAAAACAATTATAAATATAATATATTGAAAAACACTTAAAAATCGCCAAGTATAATAATTACCGGCGATTTTTAACTTCTATCATAGCTCATATGAATAAGTCGCTTTGCCTTTTCAAAATCTTCATCATTATAAATACTGACTTCTAAATCCCCTGTTCCGATATGACCGATATTTCGAACATCACGGCTAAATCCTGGCTCGAGTTCAATTTCATCTGGATTCACTTTTAAAAATAAGACGATTTTTTCTGTCTGAGGATGCACTTCTAAGCAGACAAAATTTTTAATGCGCTTAAAGGCTATGTAGTATTTTAATACAGCCATTTGTACATCATCGCCTAGTGCCATAATATATGCTTTTATTGCTTCAAACCGGTCTTTTAATTCTGTACTGGATTGTTCCAGATATTCGGAGACTGTCTTATATCCGGGCTTCGATGAGTTAATATGGTTTTCAACTTCCAGTAATGGTTGTGCAGTTGTTGCATTTACTAAATCGAGCAAAAGAAATCCATCTTTATAAAACTTATACTGGTACAACTCAATGTTCCGATTAATTTGTTGAACAGCATGTTCGTCATATTTTGTGAATCCACCCGCAATACATAATAAGCGCGGATTCGTCCAATCAATTGCGTCAGCCAAGTTATTGCCGTATTTGCGCATTACCATAAGAGTGAATTCTGCTTTATGATCCAACAGCCAGTCCAGATAATATAATCCTTGGTTAATGACATTTTCATTGACAGCTCGTTTATATTCGATAATAACTGGAGAGTTATTTTCATCAATACCTAATGTATCGATTCTGCCGCCATGTGTCTTGCCAGTAGAATATTCTGATGCTAAAAACCGTACACCTAAAAATGTTTCAAGATTACGCTCAATAAGGGTTTGCAGCGATTTTTCAATTGTCAGAGAAGTGCCTTCCAATTCACTTACATGTTCTCCATTTATACGAAATAATTTAATATCACCCATGAAACTACTCCTTCTTTTATTGTGCATCTAAAACTACAATTACAATAAATGAATAATGATAGTATACAATAAGCGTTGATATTTAGCGGACTAAATAATTTTTTCGCTTGTAAATGAGACATATTAGTCAATCTGTGTAAAGAATACGGAAGAACGTAACAAAAGACCCCAATTCAATTTTAATAATGTTCCACTCGTTCGGAAATATGTTTGCAAAATTATTTTGGCTCTTGGAAATACTAGAGAAACCAATCAATACATTCATTACAAAGACTGCTTGATTATTAACTACATGAAATGTTTATTACCCTTTGCAAGAAAGGAAATCATGTTGCAAACGATACAGATGATGAAACAACCGGAGAAGCAAAAGTGGTATTGTTAATTATTTTTCTCTCAAGCGCCCATTTTACGAACTATATGATAACTTAAATTTTAAGTCAATCGAATATCTAGACATGTCGAGCATGAGGAATTTCAAAGAGACATCAAGAAAAGATAAAATAGCGGAAGACTCTAGCTCTGAATTTATAGGCGTTATCACGACTAGACCAGACAATCAAAATGACGAAAAAATCCAAAAATTAAAAAAGGTTTTGCATACACCGGAGGTTAAAAAATTCATTGAGGAAACATTCCGTGGGGACATAATCCCAGTATTTGAATAATGGGGGCTGTTACAAATGATACATTTAAAAAATATAAAAAAAACTTATCAAATTAAAAAAGATGAGAAATTGGAAGCAATTAAATCCGTATCATTAAAAGTGGAAAAAGGGGATATCTATGGGATTATCGGATTTAGCGGAGCAGGAAAGTCAACTCTGCTTCGTACAATCAATCTCCTTGAAAAGCCTGATGAAGGGGAGGTTCTTATTGAAGGAAGAAATATAATGGCTTTAAAGAAGAAAGAGCTGCGGCATATGAGACAATCGATTTCCATGATATTTCAACATTTTAACTTGATTCATAATAAAACGGTTTATGACAATGTATCTTTTCCATTAGAAATTGCCGGAATACCATCCGTTAAACGTAAAAGTATAATAGAAGAATGTCTTTCCATAGTTCAATTAGAAGATAAAGCAAATCAATACCCCTCTAATTTAAGCGGGGGACAAAAACAAAGAGTTGCCATCGCAAGAGCTTTGGCAACGAACCCGAAAATTTTGTTATGTGATGAGCCTACATCAGCTTTAGATCCACAAACAACGGATAATATTCTATCCTTTTTAAAGAAAATTAATCAAGAGCTAAATATAACGATGGTTATTGTTACACATGAAATGGATGTAGTGAGAAAAATTTGCAATAAAGTAGCCGTAATGGAAAAAGGAAGTATTTTAGAGGAATTTTCGTTATCAGACAATCAATATAATCCTAAGTCTGATATTGCTAAATTAATATTTAATAAGGACAAAAGGATGATCCTAAATGTTTGAAAACATCATTCAACAAATTCCTGATATAATAGAAGCCACTAAGCAAACAGCCATTATGGTAGGTATTTCAGTAACAGCTGGCATACTATTTGGAATTCCTTTAGGAACGATTCTGTTTTTAACAAGAAAAGGGCAATTATTAGAACAGCCGCATATTTTCAATATTTTAAATTCATTAGTGAATTTAATTAACGCATTTCCATTATTAATTTTAATCGTAGCTGTCATTCCGTTTACTCGGCTGTTGGTAGGAACATCCGTTGGAACGGTTCCTGCCGCTGTACCGCTTTCGATCGCTATTATTCCTTATTTCGCCAGACTAATAGAACAATCTTTAGTGGAAGTAAATAAAGGGGTCATCGAAGCAGCTATTTCAATGGGAGCTAATATATTTCAAATTATATGGAAAGTGATGTTTGTTGAAGCGAGAGCAGGAATGGTAGTCAGCTTATCTAATATTATTATTCTTTTAATATCTTATTCTACCATAGCGGGTGTTGTTGGCGCAGGCGGCCTCGGAGATTGAGTCAGTCAAGACTTTGTGGGAATTTTTTTGGTTCGCTGAAAATAGATGTAAGTCATAGGTTAGCGAACCATTTTTTTGAATTTCATCCGT
>NZ_VISS01000038.1 GCF_007827555.1 Aeribacillus composti | reverse complement strand
TAGCACACTCTTTCAGAAAAGGGGAGAAGAACATCCCGAAGGAATTTGCAAAAAAGAAGGCTTTTTATGCGGAGATAAAATGATAATTTACACTAGAAAAATAAATACTACAATAAGTAAGAATTGGCAGATAATAAGAAGCAAATTAACCTTTGTTGCCACTTTTACACCAATGATATTGACGATTGTAATTAGAAGGACAAAAAGAATCAGCCAGACGGAAAAAGGGACTTCAGGGAAATAGGCATTTAAATAAATACCTAACAATAAGCCGTTAATCATTGGCAGAAATAAATAGTCAAGTAAAATAACCCATCCAACAATAAATCCCAAATGGGAATTAATTCCCTTTTGAGTATAGGTATAGGATGAGCCGGAAACAGGAAAGGCTTTCACCATTTGCCCATAGCTATAAGCAGTAAATAACATTCCTATTAAGGCGACAATGTAAGCTGCAGGTACCATCCCATTTGTAATTTGTGCAACTACCCCATAAGTAGAAAAAACTGTGGTTGGTGCCATGTAAGCTAAACCAAATAACACTAAGGGAAACACAGTCAATGATCGCCTTAAATTGACATTCTCCATTATCGCTCCACCTTTCATATATTCTTAACCTATATATTGCAAGAATTATGCCGAGTAATATTTGGATAATTTATTAGATATAAAAAATTTAAAAAAATAAATTTATTTATCCTTGCATAATTGATGCAAAATTGAATAATTTTTTATTTTTTTTGCAAGAGTGTGTAAGAAAGGTGGAAAAATTTCGGTTGTGTGAAGGGAGTTTATGTTTGAATAGTATTCGTTCTAATACTTAAACAATTTGTTTTATTTGGTATACTTGATGCTGTTGTTTTAAAAAAGAAAAAAATGATCAAACGATAACGATGATGTGGATGATTATTTAGATGTAAAGGATACATTCATTTTATATTTTGTTGATCAAATTTTTTAACGAGTACTTGAATTGGTGAAAGGATTGTTGGCTTCAAAATATTTTTCTGGCTTAGTTCACTTGCTCTTTGTATTCAGAAATCTTTAGTTTCCATTCCTTGCAGGGCTGTTTTCGTCGCAAAAAACCTCCTTAAAATTAGATTAGATTAGATTTGAGAAGACTCTCATGGCTTCTATTCTATAAATAAATAGAAATATTTAACATTTACGAACTGGGTGGGATATAAATTGATCAAGAGTGATTTGTTCATCTACTTCTGATCAGTTTTATCTGAACTAAGTGGGATATAAAGTTTTTTCCGCTAGAACCGAAATAAAAAGTAGATTTGTTTTATCACTAAGTTGGATATAAATAAGGGGAACTTGAACGTATTCGGACAGGCTGGAAATGGTTGTATCAAAACTAAGTGGGATATCAAACCGCTAAGGCTAATTTAAGCGTTAATCATTTCATAAGCAGGCAACACGAATATAACGGAAAAGCTGGAGAAGAACAGTGCCTGCTTTCTTAATTTTTGTTTTATACTAGCTTGTCTCAATGATGGTTTCCGTCTTCAAAGGAAGGGTCAGTGCTTACTCTTTCTCATAAATCATTTGTACAAATGTGTGATTCTTTTTAATGAAAATATTTTTGTAAAGGTTTAAAATGAAACATATACTAGTGCTTTTGTCATAATGCAAGAGAAATTAGCATTGCATGAATCAGAGGCTGGTTTAGGGGGAGTTTCCAATGGCTTGAAAAAGCGGTGAGACGATAATGAATATAAGCTTCTAAAGGAAAAATATTTTATCTATTTGGTTAGCATTCGGCTTGCTTCTTATTCGTGATGCCATTCGGAAAGATTTTATATTGCATTTTTCCCGAAATGGTTGTTTTTATATTTTAGTCGGTGCTAAAAATAGAAAGATTTTTGGTTATGCGGCAGCTTAAGTGCTTTCTGGCTTACCTGCTTTCTTTTTAGTATTTTCCGGCTCTTTTGCAACAGCTATATTCAAATAGCTTCCTGCTTTGCCGCTTTCATTTTAGTGATTCCATACGTTCTTTGCCGATGTGTAACCTCCAACTAGAAAAAGAAAAAAAGTTACATAAGAAGGTACGAGGGGGATTATTATGATACGGATGTATAAAAATTTAAATATTGGCTGGAAATATTCAATTGGTTTGATCGTAACAGTGGGATTATTTATTATAGCGTCTATTATTATAGGAAACCAATTTTTTCAAATAAAAAACAACATTGAACAAATTGACCGTAGAGGAGAAAAGGCTGTACATATAACAGAAATGGCTTCGCTTTTCAGAGCTGCTGACATACGAGTGGCCGATTATATAAATACAATGGATGAAAAAAACTTGCAAGAGTTTAATGATCGTATGCAGGAGTATGAAGACAAAAAGAAGGGAATAGAGTCTCAACTGGAGACTAAAAATCAACGGGATTTATTAGCAAATATTGAAACAAACAAGGAAATGATTAATGATCTGTTTTTAAACCAGCTAGTTCCGGCTTTGAAGGGTGGAAACAAGGAAGAAATCGGCAAGTTAAGAGAACAAATCGCTGAATTGCGTACAGAAACAGTTGCTCAGCTAGATCAATTGACAAAGGCCGTAGAGGAAGAACGCATTGTAGCTGTCAATCAAACATTAAATGTTATGCAGCACAGCCTACTCATATTGGTTTTATCTGTCCTTTTATCAATCGTTCTCGGGGTAACAGTGGTTTTTCTTATTACGCGGACTATAAGGAAAAATTTACTTGTAGCAGTAAAAATGGCGAATCAAATCGCAGACGGGAACCTGCAAGGTCATGCAGTCATTTATGACGGTAAAGACGAAATCGGCCAATTAATCAATGCTATGAATAAAATGAAAGGAAACTTGCATCAGATTATTGGACATATGACAAATGTTTCAGGCAATTTAAGCAAACAAAGCAGAACGCTGTCACAATATTCCGAAGAGGTTCAGCAAGGCAGCCAACAGATTGCTTCTACCATGCAGGAATTATCAAGCGGTGCTGAAGAACAAGCGAACTCTGCATCAGAGCTATTAGAACAGATGAATGAATTTGAATCGATCGTAACAAATGTGTTAAAAAATCAACAAGAAGTGCAGACATTTTCAGACTCCATGCTTACTCTGACGGAGGATGGCAGTCAGGCAATGATAAAATCAATCGAAAAAATGGAATCAATTGATGCGAAAATTCAAGGTTCACTCGCAATGGTAAAAGGGTTAGATACAAAAACAAACGATATTGCCAATTTAATTAACGTCATCCAAGAAATTGCCGATCAAACCAACCTTTTAGCGTTGAATGCTGCGATTGAGGCTGCGAGAGCAGGAGAACATGGAAAGGGTTTTGCAGTTGTCGCTGATGAAGTGCGCAAGCTTGCAGAACAGGTAGCTTCCTCTGTTTCGGAAATTACTTCTATCATTCAAGGCATTCAAACTGAATCTAAAAATGTTGTTATTTCATTGGAGGATGGCTATAGAAACGTAGCAGAAGGTACGGAAACTATTTCCAAAACAGGTGATATCTTTAATGAACTAAAAGAGACCATTAAAAAAGTCTCGCATAAAATTCGCGGTATGTCAGAATCGATTAACAGTGTTCTTGACAATACGAAAAAAATGGGAGAATCCATTGAAAGTATTGCATCTGTATCAGAAGAATCTGCAGCTGGAATAGAAGAGGTGACAGCTACTGCTGAACAGTCTAATTCTTCTATGAAGGAAGTAGCAAATTCAGCAAAACATTTGGATAAAGAAGCAATGGATTTTGATCGATTAATACAGCAGTTTAAAATTTAGTTAGTTTTTGAGATTGTATGTAACACACGTCTATTTTAAAAAATGAGGGCCATTTCAAACTTTGATAAATGTAAGTTTGAAATGGCTTTTTGTAATGCGTTTTGAAATGAATTTTTTAAGTTTCAAAATAATAATGACGGTGAAGTCCACAGCCTGGATTAAACTGCGCATTGCAGTTCGGGCATTGATATGCACTGTGCAAATACTCATTAATAGTCAATTCTTTCCCGCAATGGCCGCATAAAATCGCCTTCTCATCAAACAAGGCTTTGGGCCAAACTTGTGGATTTCCGCATCCCTCTTCCTCATGGCATTTATGACATGGATAATAAGTCTGGCAGCAATAAAATTTGATTGCAATAATATCCACATCTTTATGGTAATGCTTGCAACGAGATTGTCTGTCGACGACTTTACCTTTCACTTCTATTCCATTTATGTGCATTGGATTTTCACCCCAGTTCAAAACGTCTTTATCATGTGCCACAAACAGAACGAAAAATAGTCATTTTTTTATATAAAAGTATAGCATAACTGTTTCTTTCAATTGTGCTTGGTTGTGATGACTTTGGGGGCTGTCTTAGAAAGTCAAATCGCCATTGAAAACAAAAAATCATAAACACCGATATATCAACGCTTCTAAAACATTAATGGGGGCGTCAATAAGCCGATTTTCTAAAAATAGATCAGTCTTTTCTTGATGATTTTGTGATATTGAGCAAAAACGATTATTTTAATGGCGCACAATATGGGCTTAGGGCATGCCGCAAAAGGACAAAGGTGCAGTTCGAAATTTGGGAAGCGATGAGGTTCAAGCGAAATTCATAAAAGTGCAAGATTTAAAGCAGGTACCTAAATTGTTTCCTATGAAATGGAATAAAGAAAATACTGTATGCAAAATTGTTTAAAGAAGGCTTGAAACGGGCAGGATTACATATTAAAATTCCTCTTTATTAGGAATAACAGGACCGCTAAACATAAAAACAACAGTTTGTTTACCTTATCCCTTATTTTCGTCTTAAAATACAAAGCTTTGTTTGCGTGTTACATAATAATAGTATATAATAGTATTAAGTAACGTGGATTAAGGGGAATAACTATATGGAATATGTTGAAGCTCTAAGAGATATAAAACAAATCAATGCCATGAAAAGATATTTAAAAAAGCATTCAGAGCGAGATTATGTACTCTTTGTGTTTGGCATCAATACCGGTTTAAAGATCACAGAAATATTGGAAATAAAAGTAGGAGATGTTTTGGGGGATGACGGCTACATAAAGGATTTTTATCTGCTTCCACATAAAGAATCTAAAACGACTAAGGAAGTGTATCTCAACCAAAAAGTAAAAAGGGCGATTCTCCACTATATCCAATCGAGACAATTGAACCGCGAAGATTATTTATTCCAGTCCGCGAAAACGAAAAAGCCCATCACGCGTCAACAGGCTTACCGCATTATCCATCGTGCCGCAGAAGCGGTCGGCATACAAGGGAAAATTGGAACGAACTCTATGCGTAAAACCTTTGGATTTCATGCCTATAAACGAGGAGTCGCCATTTCTTTGCTTCAGAAATATTTTCACCATTCGTCTCCTTCTGAAACACTCAAATATCTAGGAATTTCGAAAGATGAAAAAATTAGAACGGAAATTGATGTAAACCTTTAATATTCAACAACCTTAATCCATTCATTTAAAACATTTATAAGGAGGAATTTTTACATGAATATTAGAGAAAGTGAACTTCCGGGAATTGGATATAAGTTTGAAATTATTACAAAAAACCAAGATAAGCTTGTTATTGTCATCCATGATGATGGACGGAGAGAAATTTATCATTTTGATTCAGATGATCATGATGAGGTTTTAAGTACTGCCACATTTGATGACTCAGAAGCAAGACAAATTGCTGGAATTTTAGGCGGAATGGCATATAAACCTAAAGCATTAGAAACCGTTGACTTTGCGTTTGATGATTTAATTATTGAATGGTATCAAGTAGAACCTGGTGCACCAGTTGTGAATAAAACGATCGGTGAGATTGATATAAGAAACAATTATGGAGTTACGGTCATTGCTATTAAGAAAAAAAAGACAAAGAAGACACACAACCCAGGTCCGGATACGGTGATTGAGGCAGGCGATACATTAGTAATTTCAGGAGAACGAAACCAACTAAAACAACTAGTTAACAACTTATTATCGAACAAAGGAAAGGAGTGAGGTTTATAGATGGATCATTTAGTCTTTGAAGTTGGTACAGCACTTGTCCTTGTTGCAATTGCAGCTATTATCGCAAATAAGCTTAAATTTTCCATTATCCCTTTCCTGATTGTCCTAGGTATGCTTGTTGGCCCGCATGCCCCAACGATTGGGATTATCGACTTAACCTTTATTGAAAGCAAAGAAATTATCCAATTTTTAGGACGCATTGGTGTTCTGTTTTTGCTTTTTTATTTAGGTTTGGAATTTTCTGTTGGAAAATTGATGAAATCAGGCCGAAATATTGTGGTAGGCGGGAGTCTTTATGTAGCAATCAATTTTGTTTTAGGCCTTTTATATGGATTTATCGTCGGGATGCCATGGATGGAGACTCTTATTATTGCTGGGCTTGTCAGCGTGTCTTCCAGTGCAATCGTCGCCAAAGTCCTTGTTGATTTAAAAAGAACAGCAAATCCAGAAACAGAGTTAATCCTTGGGATCATCTTATTTGACGACATTTTCCTTGCTTTATTTTTAACCACAATGTCAGGTGTCTTGCTTGCCGGCTCTACTTCTGTCCTCGGTATCATTACCTCTGTTCTTATTTCGGTTGGCTATATGCTGCTGTTTTTTTTCATTGCACGAAAAGGTTCGCCTTTATTAAATAAATGGTTGAATATTAAATCTGACGAAATTTTCATTATTGTTATATTTGCTACATTGTTTTTTGTTGCTGGGTTTTCAGAAACCCTTCATGTTGCAGAAGCGATTGGCGCATTGCTGTTAGGTCTAGTTTTTTCAGAAACTGACTATCGAGACCGCATTGAACATATGGTAGTTCCGTTTAGAGATTTCTTTGGCGCAATCTTCTTTTTCAGCTTTGGATTGAGTATTGATCCATCAACATTAGCTGGTGCGATCTGGTTAGCTTTAGGCGCTGCCGCACTCACGATTGCTGGGAACTTTGTAGCTGGTATGATTTCGGGGAGGAAAGCGGGGCTATCCCATAAAGCTTCTACCAATATTGGTTTAACCATTATGGCTCGTGGAGAATTTTCGATCATTGTTGCAAATTTAGGGATTACAGCAGGATTAAATCCCATTTTAACTCCTTTTACTGCCCTTTATGTTCTCATTTTAGCGATCGTAGGACCGCTACTTGCGAAAGAAAGCAAAAATATTTACAAGTTTTTAAATAAGATTTTCAAATGGAGTAACACACCGGAAAAGAAAAAAATAAAAGTCCCAGGCGAGTAGCTCGCCAATGGGAAATTTTAAGCTCAATGAACATTATTATACACCAAAAACAGCTCTCAAGAAATATAGAAATAAAACGCGAAAAATGTACGTAAGCTGTTTTCAAAAATTTATTGAAAATGCAGGTTTTCTACTTAAAACAGAAAACCTGCATTTCCTTGTAAACTATTACTTTGCGTACAAAATTTCGCATTTTTTGTTTGCGTTTCTTTAACGTATGGATCGAAGCGGCTGAACAGAATGTGCATTTGCTTGTTGACAGTTTCGCTACATAAAATCATCATTGTTGTTGTTGTTTCAATGTACATTTCGAATTTGTTGCACCACTTTTAATTGACATCATTTTTTTATTGTAAAAGATAATGATTGACAATACTTAAAAATATTTTCCCTGAGACGAGAAGCGCACGCTCGTCAAAGTCAAAGCGGGGATGGTGATGAGGATAATGAGTTTTTGGATCGTCTCCTCTTGCACCGACATGAAAATAAACACCTGGTTTATGATTTAAGTAGTATGCAAAATCTTCTGCTCCCATTGACGGCTGATAATTATAAAAACAGTCAGATGCATACGTCTCGCTAATAATGGCTCGCAATTGTTCGGTTTCATTTCTAGGATTGATAACTGGAGGATAGCCGTTTAAATAATCAATTTCGTAGCTTGCGTGCGAAGCTTGGCATAGCCCTTGAACAATCGCTCTGATCTCTTCCTCAATTTGCTTCCTAACGTTTGGATTAAATGTTCTTACTGTCCCTTCTATTCTAGCGTTTTCTGCAATGACATTGAAAGCTGTTCCTGCTTGAAACACACCAACTGTCACAACAGCTGAATCTATCGGATTCACGCGTCTGCTGACAATTTGCTGCAAGTAGTTCACAATTTGGCTGCCGATGACAAGAGCATCTACTGTTTCATGCGGACGGGCCCCGTGGCCTCCTTTTCCTTTTATTTGAATCGTAAATGCATCGACAGCAGCCATAACGGGTCCTTCTCGTAAGCCTATTTTGCCGTACGGAATATCAGTGGAAACATGTGCGCCAAATACAAGGTCAACATCGTCCAGGCATCCATCTTCAATCATAAACTTGGCGCCGCCGGGCGGTTTTTCCTCCGCGTGCTGAAAGATGAATACGATGTTGCCTTTTAAACGGCTGCGGTCGATTTCACTTAATACTTTTGCAACCCCGAGGAGAGCTGCTGTATGCCCGTCGTGGCCGCATGCATGCATAACTCCTTTTACGGACGATCTGTAAGGAGAGTCGTTCTCTTCATGGATCGGAAGCGCATCAAAATCAGCGCGGAAGGCAATGGTTCTTCCTTCTTTTCCGCCCTTGATCATTCCGACAACTCCATTTCCACCGATTCCGGTCTTTACCTCAATCCCAAAGGAGGAAAGCTTCTCTGCAATAAATTTCGGTGTATTTTCCTCTTGAAAAGAAAGCTCAGGATGACGATGCAAATATCTTCTCCACGAAACCAATTGTTCGAAATTTTCCATTAAAGAACGATGAAGCTCCTTAATCATTTTCGCACCTTCTTTCAAAAATAATGATCCTTTTTTTCGATTAAAAGCTGTTAAATCATCATCAGAAATATGAAGTATCTAGTAGTCTAGCTGGGAAGAGAAGTAAGCTGAGTTTTAAGATCAAAATAAACTCTTTAGCAGCGTTAGATAAAAACTCGTCTTTACTTCTAAGCCAACTAAAAAAGGCTTCATCACGTATTATTTTCTTTAATATTTCGCCTTCTTTAGAAGTACGAAAACTGCTTTTTCAGGTATGGTTAAATATTTTAATCACCAATTCTTTATTAAACCTATACAATATATTGCAATTACTTAATATTCATTTTACCTCCCTTTTTTTGTCACACCAAGTAAAATTTTTCATTTATTTATATTTTACAGAACCATTTAAGAATGCATTCGCTGCCTCTATATAGAACTCTAGTAGAAACAAAAGAGGTTAACTCATGAAAAGTTCGCTATTTCTCAAAACGAAAGAACCAAGCTGGAAAAGAGATATAAAGAAAGCGCCATAAAAATAATCAAACAACCAGAAAATAAAAATGACCTGTCCTTTTCCTAAAGCGAGAAATGTAATATTCGATGATTGGTTTTTAAAAACAACACGTCCGGATTAGTACCATAAGATAAGCTGCCATCTTCTTTTCCGGGTTTCTACCATTTTTAAATTGTACATTCCAGAGTGGTTTAATAATTAATTCTTTTTTTCTAGAATATAATGTATCTCTAATTCTTCAAGATCCAATACTAAACCATCATACTTTCATCAAATGATCGAAAATATTCACCCCAACTTATTTTGACATCATTCCATTTTTTACCTTATTAACAATCCAGCGGTTGTTTTTGAAAAACCGTTTTTACCTGACGTTTAGTTCATCTATACGCAAATTTGCTGAATTCTCCTTTGATTTTTAAGTATTTTTAACATTGTTATTTAATTTTCGTAATTTTATAATGAGCGTGTAAATAATTTTCATTATTCTGATAAATTAAAACGTTTTTGTGCACTAACGCATCAGAAATATTTGATACATGCAAAGGAACTGTTGGAATACCGAAATGTTTAGAGGAGTGAATAAAATGAAAGATATCGTTTTGCTGGAAGGAGCAAGAACGGCATTTGCTGAAATATCTGGATCATTTCGAAACACTACTGCGACTGATTTAGGTGCATTTGCGGCTAAAGAAGCTATTCGAAAATCTAATATTTCGCCTGATGAAATTGATCATGTTGTGTTTGGAAACGTTCAGCAATCAAGCAGAGATGCACACATTTTAGCAAGACATGTTGGATTAAAAGCCGGCACCCCGATTGAAGTTCCTGCCGTAACGATTAATCGTTTATGCGGGACGGGGATTGAAGCAATCCTAACAGGCGCCCGCTACATTTTAACGGGAGAAGCAAATGTTGTGCTGGCTGGCGGCACGGAAAATATGAGTCAAGTACCGCATGTCATTCGCGGTATGAGATGGGGAAGTCCTCTAGGTTCGCCTGTTGTAGAAGACTGGTTATGGGATGGACTATATGATACGTATGGCGGCTGCACAATGGCTGAAACAGCTGAAAATTTAGCTGTCAAATATAATTTAACGAGGGAAGAAATTGACCGTCATGCTTTATCTAGCCATGAGCGTGCGATTGCAGCGAGAGAAAAAGGGTATTTTAAAGAAGAAATTGTACCGGTTACTGTGAAAGGGAAAAAAGGAGACATCATTATTGATCAAGATGAACATATCCGCCATACGAGCATGGAGCAGCTTAGTAAATTAAAGCCTAGATTTATTGAAAATGGTGTTGTCACGCCGGGAAATGCAAGCGGTATGGTTGATGGAGCAGCAGCTGTTGTCATTGCATCAAGTGATTATGCAGAAGAAAAGGGGTTAAAACCGATTGCCCGCCTTGTTTCCTGGGATGTTGTAGGAGTAGAACCGAAGTATATGGGGATCGGTCCGGTTCCTGCTATTCAAAATGCATTAAAGAAAGCAAATTTAACGATTTCTGATTTGGACTTAATTGAAATCAATGAAGCTTTCTCTGCTCAATATTTAGCATGCCAAAAAGAATTAGGCTTTGATCTTGAAATAGGTAATGTAAATGGGGGAGCCGTTGCGCTAGGACATCCTCTTGCTGCAAGCGGAACAAGAATCACGACAACTCTTATTTATGAATTAAAAAGGCGAAACAAAAAATATGGCGCTGTATCTGCATGTATTGGCGGAGGACAAGGAATCGCCGCTGTTTGGGAAGCGCTGTAAATCCGCAGAAAAAATTGAATGCTTCGGCTACACGAGAAAATAACGGGTTAAATATATTGTCGGATCAAGCCTTATTTGTTTCCATGCGGCAAGGCGATTTCAAAAGAAAAATGGGGTAACTGTATCGGATGTCAACTTCTGATGCAGAACATATTATTGAAGCAGTCTCTGCAGCTTTTTGATTATAAGAGGGTTGATGATAAGTAAATAGGTATGAAATGTTCAGCTGCTGTTGAAGCTGCCTTTTAATTCCGGCTGGAAAATCTAGATATTTTGAATGAAAAAGCCTCTAGACTGATGAACTTAGTCTAGAGGCTTTCTATTTTATGATGCGGATTGTTTTAAAAATGTTTCTCCTTCTGGTTTTGCCCGTTTGATAAAGAAAGTGAGAACGAGGGCGATCAGTGCAATTAACACTGATATTTTGAAAGAAAAGTTGATTCCATTTAGCATTGCTTCATTCATGATATCGGCCATTTTTGCTGGATCACCCGCTGCGGATTGCGCCAATCGCTCCGCTTCCGACTCTGCTTTGTTTTGCATGAGCGTGACCAGCAGCGCTGAACCAGCAGCTCCTGAAACTTGCTGCAACGTGTTGTTCATCGCTGTAGCGTGCGGGTTCATGGTTTGCGGCAGCTGATTGATTCCGTTTGCCATGACGGGCATCATCACCATCGACATTCCCAACATTCTTAATGAGTACATAAGCATTAAAAAGCTGTAGGATGTATCCATTGTTAAGTGGCTGAATTCATATGTTGTAAAAATGGTAATAGATAAGCCGATAATGGCGAGCGCTCTAGCACCAAATTTATCAAAAAGCCTTCCTGTTATCGGCGACATAATTCCCATGATGATTGCTCCCGGCAGCATTAAAAGTCCGGAATCAAAAGGTGAAATGCCGCGAATTGTTTGAATATATATTGGCATAAGCAGCATCGCTGAGAACATCGTCATCGAAAGGACGATCGAAATAGCGGATGATAAGGCGAACATCGGATATTTATAAATTCGAAATTGCAAAAGAGGCTCTTCCATTTTTAATTGCCGCACAATAAACAAGACTAAGCTGATCGTTCCGACAATAATGGTTCCATATACATAAACGGAATCCCAGCCTTTTTCCCCGGCGGAGCTAAACCCGTATAAAATGCCGCCAAACCCGATGCTTGATAAGATGAGCGATAAAATATCCAAAGATATTTGTTTTTGAGGCAAAATGTTTTTTAATTTAAAGATTGCAAGGATGAGTGTGAGAGCAGCGATCGGAATAACGATGTCAAACAATGTACGCCATGAATAATGCTCAACAATCCATCCGGATAGCGTTGGCCCTATCGCTGGCGCAGTGATCATTACGAGTCCAAAAAATCCCATTGCTGTGCCGCGCCGTTCAACAGGAAAAGCGACAAGCATGACATTCATTAATAAGGGAGCCATGATCGCTGAACCGGCCGCTTGAAACATTCTTGCAACCAATAACACGCCAAATGTCGGCGAAAGTGAAGCTAGCACTGTACCGGCTGTAAACAAGCTCATTGCTGTTAAATATAGTTGGCGATTCGTAAACTTTTGCAACAAGAATGCGCTGGCAGGAATTAAAATCCCATTAATCAGCATGTAGCCTGTTGACAGCCATTGCGCGGATGAAGGAGATATTTCAAAATCCTTCATAATGGATGGAAGTGCAACATTTAGAAACGTTTCGTTAACAAAAGACACAAAGGCACCAACAAATAAAATGGCAATCATCCCATAAGGCGGTTTGTTTAATGTTTCATGATTGGTCAAGCGAGAATCCTCCTTGTACTTATAGTATATTATTTTATACTGTTGTTATAAAAGATAATAATAATATATACTGATAGTATAAAAAAATCAACAATAACTTTTATTTTGAGTTCAATCATAAAGGATGTGCAGTCAAATTGAACGATCGAAAAAGACAAGTAATGGAAGCGGCGCATACTCTTTTTGTTGAAAAGGGATTTGTGAGAACATCAGTTCAAGATATTTTAGATAAAAGCGGGATATCGAAAGGGACATTTTATAATTATTTCTCATCGAAAAAAGAACTTTTAATTAGTATTTTTGAAAAGATTAAAATGGAAACAGATCAGCGGAGAATGGAAGTGTTGGCTGGCAGGCAAGCAAACGATAAAAACGCGTTTATCGAACAAATTCAAGTCAAGATGGAAATCAGTAAAGAAAATAAACTATTCGCTCTGTTTTATGGTGTGCTGATGTCAGAAGATGAAGAGCTTAAAGGATTGGTGCAGCAGTATCATTTTGATGAACTTTGCTGGGCACAGAAGAGGATTGCAGAAGTATTCGGGGAACAAATACGTCCGTATTCGGTTGATTTGGCCGTGTTGTTGTATGGAATGGTTCAAAACGCCATTCATTTCGCTGTCACTGCCGGAGCAGAAATAGAAATTAACAGCATAATCGCTTATTCGTTGAGAAGAATTGAAAAAATAGCGGAAAATGTTGTGAAAGCGAAGGATCAGCTATTTGATCCGGATATAGTAGAAAGGCTGGAGCCGGAAGAGGCTTTGAATCGGAAAAAGAAAAAGGAATCCCTTTTCAATCAAATTGATAAAATAAAAAAATCGGCAGATGAGGAGCAAAAGGAATTGCTATCCTTTCTAAAGGAAGAATTGCAATCTTCTGTTCCGCGGCGAGCGCTGATTTACGCGGTGATGTCCCAAATTGATCAGAAGAAAAAGCTTGAGCATTTGGTCGATGAGGTGCTAAGATTTAATACTTAAAGACCTATAAAAGGCTGAATCGTTTTGCCATTCACTTACCAAAAGACTTGGATATAATAATAGGAAATGAAGTTTATTGGAGAGATTAGCGTGCAATTAAATTCCAACAAGATTATTGAAGCCTGTTTGCTAGCTGGTAAAATTATGCTTGAAAATGGAGCGGAAACGTACCGCGTTGAGGATACGATGCAGAGGATGGCTACATCCCTTGGTGTAAAGCAGTCTCATTGTTTTGCTATGCCCACTGGAATTATATTTTCCATTGACGAAATGGAACAGACAAAACTTGTACGTGTGCTGGAACGGACAATAGATTTAAATAAAGTTGCGATGGTGAACAACATTTCTAGAAGGATGGCGCAGGGTGAAATATCTGTTGATGAAGCTTTGCTGGAACTGAAGCAAATAGACGAATCAAAACCTGAATATCCAGTTTGGCTGCAATTGACCTCCGTTTCCATCTTGAGCGGCTGGTTTTTAATCATGTTTCAAGGAAAGTGGGCAGATTTTGTTCCTGCCATGATTTCAGGCGGCTTAGGTTTTGCATTTTTAGTTTATGTTCATCGTTTTGCTAAAATTAAATTTTTTTCAGAGTTCCTAGCATCGTTTGTCATTGGATTTACAGCCATTTGGCAGGTGAAGCTGGGCATCGGGACAGATTTAGATAAAATTATTATCGGTTCTGTCATGCCGCTTGTACCGGGGCTGCATATCACGAATGCTGTCCGCGATTTGATGGCAGGACATTTAGTGGCTGGATTATCAAAGGGAGCTGAAGCGTTTTTAACAGCTTTTGCGATCGGGTCAGGAATTGCCATCGTTTTATCGATTTATTAATTGAAAGGATTGTTGTCATGCTGTCACAACTTGCAGCAAGCTTTATTGCAGCATTTGCATTTGGAATTATTTTTAATGTACCAAAAAAGACGTTATTTGCATGCGGAATTGCGGGAGCAGTTGGATGGCTTTCGTATTTATTCTTGATTCATTTTAAGATGGATTTAATAATCGCTGCATTTATTTCAGCGCTTCTTGTTGCCTTCATTAGTCACTTGTTTACGAAAATGTATAAAGCGCCGATCATCATTTTTTCTGTTCCAGGTATTATTCCGCTTGTCCCAGGAGGGATTGCGTATGATGCCATGCGCCATGTAGTCGAGCAAGACTATTTTACGGCGATTGAACTAGCAGCTAAAGCTTTTATCATATCAGGAGCTATCGCCATGGGACTAGTGTTTTCCGAAGTATTGAATCGGATGATTATGAAAATTATTCGGTAGTAGCTCTTTTCAATTAGTTTACCGGTGCATTTGCCGCTTAGGGAACAAATTTTTATACATGTCAGTTTTCATGGTCTTGCTTAGCTGGTTATGTTTTTTAAGGTGGGGGCGGTAGCTCTTTTCAATCGATTTGCCGCCTAGGAATAAATTTTTTTACATACTAGCTTTCATAGTCCCGCTGACCGGCTATGAATTTTTGAGGTGGGAAATCGCTCTTTTCAACTGACGTGTCGATGTTCACTGACCGGATTAAACTTTTTGAGGTGAGCTGCCATGGTTTATCAAATTTTTGTGTATGGAACGTTGTTAGTCGGCGAAGCAAATCATCATGTTGTAGAGCCCTATTTAATCTCTTGCAAAAAGGGGCATGTGAAAGGCCGACTGTATGATGTAGGAGATTATCCAGCGCTTGTTCTTGATGAAGGTGAAGACGAAGTTGCCGGTGAATGGCTCATTGTGACAGAAGAAGGATTAAGGCAAATGGATTTGCTGGAGGATTTTATAGAAGGCCGGCCGAATAATGAGTATGAGCGTGTTTGGGTCAAGGATAGCCGGCAAAATATAGAAGGTTTTGTTTACGTATATTCCTTGGAAAAAGCGCAGCATCTTCCTATCATATATTCCAATTCATGGCGAGAGCATCGGAGAAATCAAAAGTAAAAGGCTGATTCAACACATTGCTTTTCAGCGATGTTGAGTCAGCCTTCTTTGTATAGTTTTAGTATTGATTGTGAATGATGAATATGTTTTCTTGTTCATTACATTTGATTGACGGGATTGTGGCATTAGCCCACAACATACTGAAAGTAGCCGGCATCCGCCAGCTACTTTCAGATAAAAATCGAAAAAATATAAAAGCAAGTGGAGAGAAACGAATTGTTTTTCTCCACTTGCTTCATTTTAGGGACTTATCGGACAGCCCCGGTGTTTAAACAGGCAGAATGAACCATCCTGCTTACATTATTTCAATTTGATGAGCTGTTCATATTTTTCAAGAATTAGTTTTGTTAACGGGTCGTTTTCGTCAAGCTGGCTGTACTGCTTCAAAGCTGCAGCTGCTCCTTTTGTTTTAATGATTTCTTGCAATTCGACTGCCTCTTGGTCTTCTTTATAGTCAAACAATAGCGCAGCTGCTACGGCTGTTGCGAGATTTTCAGGTTTTTGACCGAATTCCATTAATCTTTTTGCTGGTAAAATTAATCGGTCGTTTGCGCCAAGCTTGCGAATAGGCGATCTGGCTACTCTAGTGACATTATCGGAAATTTGTTTGTTTTCAAATCTAGAGATAATCTTATCGATATATTTTTGATGCTCGGAACGATCAAAATGATAAGTTTTCGCCAGCATGTCGCCGGTTTCAGCTAGCGCGCCTTCTAAAATTGGGCGGACAAACGGGTCCAATACAGCTTTGTCGATTGTTTCTATATTTTTGAAATAGCCTAAATAAGCTGCAGTAGCATGTCCAGTGTTGACAGTAAATAGCTTGCGCTCAATATATGGATTTAAGTCGTCAACATAGGTGATTCCTTGAATATTTGGCAAGCTTCCTTTTATGTCTGTTTTTTCCACGACCCATTCAAAAAATGGTTCAACAGAAACTTTTAAAGGGTCCTCGTGGGTTTGTAATGGAACGATGCGGTCGACAGCTGCATTAGGAAAGCCAACATATTGATCCAATTTTTGTTTTTCTTCATCTGTAAGCGATTTGCGCACTTCTTCTTTTAATAATTGGCTGCCGCCGATCATATTTTCACATGCAATAATGTTTAAAGGCTGGACTGACTGTTTAAATCGTTCCTTAAGTCCTGAAGCGATTGTCGGTGCAATGATTTTTAAAATATTTGGACCGACAGCCGTTGTAATTAAGTCAGCTTGGCAAATGAGATCGATAACTTTGTCAGTTTGTTTTGCACTGTTAATTCCTTTTACACCTGTGACGGTGATTGTTTCTTTTTTTTCGCTGGCTAATTCGATGATATAACTTCCTCTTTTATTTAGCTCAGAGATTAGATTTTCATTCACGTCAAGAAAATATATTTCATAGTTAGCTTGATGGAGAAGAGCGCCGATGAATCCTCTTCCTATATTTCCAGCGCCGAACTGCAAAGCGATCATGTTTATTCCACCTCATTGAATAAATTGATTAATTCTTCTTTGGTTGCTGCATTGATTATACGGTCAACATTTTCTTCCTCTGAGCAAAGGATGGCGATTTTCGACAAGAGCTCCAAATGTTCGTTGTCTTTTCCGGCAATTCCGAACACTACTTTAGCAATGTTGCCTTCTCCATATTCTACGCCTTCAGGAATTTGAATAATGGAAATACCTGATGTTAAAATGTCTTTTTTTCCTTCGTCTGTTCCGTGTGGAATAGCTATATGGTTCCCCATATATGTGGAAGTGATTCGCTCTCTTTCAAGCATTTTAGTGATATAGTGTTCATTCACATACCCGTTTTCAACAAGTACCTTTCCGGCTAATTTAATAGCTTCCTCCTGATTGGACACCTTTGCATTTAAAACAATGTTGTCAGTTGTTAGTATTGGCTTCATCTCACTCACTCCAATTAAAAAATTTTTCTTTCATATAATGATGGAAAATCACATTCAGTTTATGATAGACGGCTGTTTCATCTCCGTTTTCAAATAATGCTAAACTGCTTTTGCTTTCAATAATAGCTGAACTGATTTGGCTTAATATTTCCAGCTTATTTTGAGTTAGCTGTTCAGGAGCTAAAAGCAGCAATATCCGGCTGATTTCCATCGCATTTCCGTCCATTCCGAGGACGTTGTCCGCTTTGTCCAAATCATAAATACGAAATAAAGGAATCAATACTTCTTCATCTTTTAAATGAAATAAAGCAATTTTTGTCCCGGGAATTCCCAATCCTCCTTTTTGTTCTCTCGCCAAAAGCTTCTTCGCAACGGATTCATCATTTGTGATCAATTTTTCTTTATGCAATGTGCGGGCGATTTCCAAAAGATTTTTTTTATGCTGTCCTGTATTTTCAAGCAAGCTCACATTGAAATGGAGCAAAACTGTTTTGATAATATCTCCCAGTTCAAAAAATTGATCGATGATGTGAATCATATCGTTTGAAGGATTTTTCCGGAAAGGAATGCCCGGAACATTGTTTTCAATTCTTTTGAATTCTGTCAGCTTTTCATTCATGTACCTTTTTATTTTGGCGATATCATGCTCATTTAACAGCGGGTTAACTGTAATATATGGCACATGACGATACGGAAGATCGGTAGTTGAAATAATAATATCGTATTGGCTGACATCCAGCCTTTTTAAATCAATAAGAGAAGCAATATGAATGTTTTCTATTTCAGGAAATTCCTTGCGAAGTCTCGTTGCCAGCATTTTGGAAGAACCGATTCCGCTGGGGCAAACAACTAATCCCTGCAGCGAAATATTCTCCATCTTTGATTCCAAAGCGGAGCCAAAATGCAGTACGAGAAAGCCAATTTCATCCTCTGATAAATGAAGATCATAAAAGATTTTTTTTACCCCTTCTTCGACAGACGCGAAAAGGGCGGAAAATTTTGTTTTGATCTGTTGCAGCAGAGGATTGTGCGTATGAATCTTCTCTTTTGAACGTGTAATAGCAGGGACAAAATGGGCTACCAACCCTTGATATAAAGATTGATCTTCCGTCAAGGGAAAGCCGGTTTTGTTGGAAACAAATTCAATGAGCGCATGGACCTTTCTTGAAATGTCTACATCTACATCAAAGAAGGAAAAATCTTTATCTTCTTTTCTGCGCGCACCTAATAAATGAGTCGCGACATAGCCGATTTCCGCTTCAGGAAACTTGACCTGAAAGGCTTTTTCCAATTCTTTGACGATCATGCGGGCGGATTCGAATTCTTTTGTGCCTTTCAATTCTTGAAAAACTTGAGGATCGATATCGATTGTTTCGCCTTTTTGGATTCTTTCCGCTGCCAGCATTAAATGGACTGCAAGAGCAATATAGGCACTGTCCGCAATAGAAAATAAAATGGTTTGCCGAAAATTTTCAAGTACTCCTTCAACCGTTTTTATTTTTTCTTCATCAATGATTTCAAAAATTTTTTCCCTTTTTTCATTTTTCTCTTCTTTTATCTGCCTTTCAATTGCTTGCAAAAAACTTTTTTCATCCAATTTCTCCATTATAATGTTTCCAAGGAGAGCCCTCTTTCCATTTTCTGGTCCAATGAGTTCTATTCCGTATCCTCTTTTTCGGATGAGCTTCAAATCAAATTGAGCAATCCATTCTTCGATTTGATCTAAATCATTGCTTACGGTTGCAGAAGTGACGTTTAATTTTTCAGCTAGTGTAAACAGTTTTAGAGGCTCGCTGGCCTCTAAAAGTGAACATAGGATAAGCACTTTTCTTTCTTCCTGGCTAAAGTCTGTGTGCTCTCCAGATCGGATATCTTTTAATAAATTTTGTTTCCGCAGCGATGGACCGAATAAGCGAATTCCTTTTCCTTGCAGGCTGTCAATATAAAGACCATATTTTTTTATCACTTTTTTTATATTTTTAAGCTCCCGGTGAACTGTTCTTGAGCTGACGTTTAATCGTTCAGCGATCTCTTTTGTGGAAATGTGTCGGTCCTCCTGCAGCATTAATTCGATGATTTCCCGTTCTCTCGCCCGCAAGTACATGGAATTCACCCCTTTTAAAGTGCACAGCTGTGCAATCTGCTTATGACTGTTCTTTTAATTTTTCTAGCAGTTCATCGTACTTAGGACTGTTTAAGAAATTCTCAACAGAAATGTGTGTTGCATTAGGAAGCTTTGCTTTTGCTCTATCTGTTAAATCTTTATGTGTAAATACAATGTCTGCGTCATCAGGCAAATTGTTGATGGCAGTGTTTGTTACTTCGATATTTAACCCAGCTTTTTGGACTTTGTTTCGCAAAATGGAAGCGCCCATTGCACTGGATCCCATGCCTGCGTCACAAGCAAAAACAATCTTTTGGATATTGGCTAATTCATTTTCTTGCAGCTCGGCATCTTCGCTGTCTTTTTGCGCTTGATTTGTGAGCATTTCTGCTGCTTTGCTTTCTTTACCTTTTAATTGCTGCATTTTCTCTGCTGCTGCTGATAAGTCTTCCTCGCTGTCTGCTTTCGCTGCTTTTAAGATGATGCTTGAGATGAGGAATGAAACAGCAGTTGCAACAATAACACCAGCCAACACACTTATATAATGTCCTTTTGGAGTCATAATCATTAATGCAATAATACTTCCCGGTGAAGGCACTGCCACAAGTCCGGCATCAAAAAGTAAGAATGTTAACACTCCGCTCGCTCCGCCGGCAATAGCAGCTAAAATTAATAATGGTCTCATTAAAATATAAGGGAAGTAAATTTCGTGAATTCCGCCCAAAAAGTGAATAATGGCTGCACCAGGAGCAGTTTGTTTAGAATTTCCTTTTCCAAACAGCATATAGGCAAGCAAAATTCCTAGACCTGGCCCTGGATTCGTTTCAAGCAAAAATAAAACGGATTTGCCTGTTTCTGCTGCTTGTTCAATTCCGAGCGGGCTTAAAATTCCATGATTAATCGCATTATTTAAAAACAGCACTTTTCCGGGTTCGATAAATATACTTGCGAGCGGAAGCAGGTTGGCATCGACAATGAATTTAACTCCGCCTGCCAAAACGCTGCTCAAAGTTAAGACAATCGGGCCGATTCCTAAAAAAGCAATAATCGTTAAAATAGCAGCGACAATACCAGCTGAAAAATTGTTGACAAGCATCTCAAATCCGGATTTAACTTTTCCTTGGAACAGTCTGTCCACTTGCTTTATAATATACCCACCAAGAGGGCCCATTATCATGGCACCTAAAAACATTGGAATGTCCGCTCCAACGATTACTCCCATCGTTGCGGTTGCACCCACAACTCCTCCGCGCAGATCATACACCATGCGTCCGCCGGTAAAACCAATTAGAAGCGGCAACAAATATTGTATCATCGGATTCACTAGTTTTGCTAAAGCTTCATTTGGTGTCCAACCAGTCGGTATAAATAACGCAGTGATGAGTCCCCACGCAATAAATGCGCCGATATTTGGCATAATCATTCCGCTTAAATAACTGCCGAATCTCTGTATTTTTACTTTAAGATTTGATTCTGCCATTGTGTTCACCCCTTTTATTTTTTTAGAATAATGTTTCTACATTTTAAATTTTAAAGCGTTATCATTGCGAGTCTCAATTTAAAGAAAAGTCAAGTTTGTCACTTTTGCTGCTGACAAAATTTATTTGAAGTTTAACCAAACGCATGCTTTTTATCCTTCTTTTTAGCTATTTTTTGGCATCTATCAGATGACAAATTTCCTGTATTTTATTACTATAAATGTAACTTCTATTTTCTGTATAAGGTGCTTGAAAATGGAATCGTATTATGTGGAGGGTATCGTAGTGGGGATGAAAAGACACGAAGCTCTGGAAGAGATTGAGAGAGTGCTGGGTATACGGGCTGTTGAAGTGCTGACTCATGTTGGAGAAGAATACTTTCGCTCCCTTGTTAAGTATATTGCAGAAACATTACATGCGCCAATAGTCCTTGTCGGAGAAGTGGACGAAACATCTTCAAAAATAAATGTACTAGCAATGTATCGAAACGGAAATTTGTCTGATGGAGATGTTCAGCCAATACTAGCTTTGGAAAGTTCTTTAAAGGAAGCGAGCTTTTACGAAAAATTAATTCACCAGTTATTCTCTAGATTAAAGGGAGATATAGAAGGCGCAGGTTATTTGGAAATACCTCTTAAAAGCAGCAAAGGGGAGATCATTGGGCTCATTTTTATTATAAACATAGAGACGACGGAGACAAAGGAGAAAGCCGAAACGATTTTTCGCTTGTTTAGGGATCGGACCGCGAAGGAAATAGCTAGGAATAAAAAGGAAAAAAGATTATTAAAGCTGGCACACTACGATTCGTTGACTAATTTATTAGAACGGGCTACTTTTCGAAAAATGGTTGATGAAGAAATAGGAAAACATCCTGAAATAAAAAGAGGCTTTTTCTTTATTGACATTGACAATTTTAAAATGATCAATGATTCTTTCGGACATAAGAAGGGAGACGAGCTGTTAGTCAAATTTGCAAAACGATTAAAAGACATAATGAAAAACGAAAACGCGCTTCTTTGCCGCAATAGCGGCGATGAATTTGTCATCATGCTGAGAGATGTAGAAAAGGATCAAGTTTATAATTTAGCTGCAAACCTTGTCAATGAGCTTCAATATCCACTAATTTTAGGAGAAAATGCTGTGTTTATCACAGTAAGCATAGGAGTTTCTTTTTTTCCTGAGCATGGTCACAATGCAGACACACTGATCCATCATGCTGACTTAGCCATGTATGAGGCAAAAAAGGATGGGAAAAGCACATATCGCTTCTATCAATCTTTTATGGAGCATCATTACGAACGTTTTCTCCTGAAGCAGGAGCTGCGGCGCGGTATTGCCAATAACGAGTTTGTCTTATATTATCAGCCGAAAGTTGACATAATTCAAAGGAGAACCATCGGGTTTGAGGCTTTAGTTCGATGGAATCACCCGGAGAAAGGGTTTCTCTCCCCATCAGAATTTATTGAGTTGGCTGAAGAAGATAATACGATTGAATTGATAGGAAACTTAGGATTGGATGAAGCGTGTAAACAGCTTAAATGCTGGCAGGAGGAATTTAGTAATAAACAATTAACGATTGCGGTCAATATGTCGGCACGTAAATTTTTTCATAGTGATTTAGTTCATCAAGTCCAGGAATCGATTTCAAAATACAAGCTGCCGTATTCTTCGCTTGTCATCGAAATAACGGAAACAACGGCCATAAAAGATTTTGAACATGCGGTAAAAATTATTCAAAAACTCCAATCATTAGGTGTGCACATTCATCTGGACGATTTCGGCAAAGGTTTTTCCTCTCTTTATTATTTGAATAGACTTCCTGTCAATGCAATTAAGATCGACCGTTCGTTTATACAACAAATCGGGCAGGGGCAAAAGGAAAATCCAATCGTCAACGCCATCATTGCAATGGCTCATTCTCTAAATTTGGATGTCATTGCAGAAGGGGTCGAGACAAATGTTCAGCTCAAATATTTGCTAGGGAAGGGCTGTCATATTATGCAAGGATACTATTTCAGTAAACCTTTGCCAGCGGATAAAGCCGGGGATTATTTAAGAAGAATGTAAATAATGATTCACTTCTGCCTCCATTTCTCAAGCCGTTTTGGGAGAGGAGGCATTTATATTTTCTGGATCGGCGTGTTATCAGAGTGCGTTTTTTCATATAAAAGATGCCGGCATATCGAGTCCGGTCTTTTTGTTTTGTAAAAATGTTTATGTGTTTGATAGACTGTGTTATGTTAAGGGAAGATCCCGTAGATTATGTATTAGTATATTTTGAGAAAGAAAGGATGAGGGAAAGGTTTTGCGCATTTTTGTGTATACAGTTTTGATAGCTATTTATATTTTATCTCGTTTTTTTCATGCCCCAGTCATAAGCTATAGCACTGGAGCTGTCGCTTTGGTAGCACTCGCAATTTCAGCGGTTTATGCCAGAGGACTATATCTCATTTCAGGTGCCATATTTTTATTGATTGGATTTGTTTTATTTATTCAAAGTAAGCAGCCATGGCATACGTTTATTTTGCATTTTGAGCAAGTGCTTGGTTTGCTTTCATTGTTTTTCGTATTGCCATTTATGAATTCCATCATTCGTGTCGGAAGGTATGATAAACATTTAAGCTTGTTACTTCAGGATCAAGCTGCTGATCTGAACCATTTATATCGGCGAAGCTCAGGAGTTTGTCATATACTCGGTCTATTTTTAAATATTGCTACAGCCCCCCTTCTTATTAAATCATTAAATGTTATACTGCATGATTTGCCCAAAAAAGTGCTAACGAAATTTTATTCGCAAAACTTGCTGCGCGCCTATGCTTTATGTCTTACTTGGAGCCCGATGGAGGTGATGGTGAGTTCAACGATAGACATTACAAAAGTGCAGTATTTTATCATTTTTCCAATTTTGCTTTCGATGGCAATCATAATGCTTGGGTTTGATTGGCTCATGTCTTCGTATAAATATAAAGGTATCCAAATCGCCTTTCATACGCCTCATTTTTTTAATAAGAAAAAGGGTTATAAAAAAGCTTTTGAATTAATCGGAATGCTGCTTTTGTTTATTTTCATGGTGTCGACTGTTCAACATTTTTTACAAAAAGGCTTTCTGTTTTCTGTTGTATTATTGATTATCCCATTTTCTGCTATTTGGTCTTTGTTTATTAAAAAAGGAAAAAGATATTTTACAGTTGCAATCCAGCATTGGAAAGAGCGGACAAGGGGATTAGCCAATTACTTTTTCATGTTTTTGGGAGCAGGTTTATTTGTAGAAATGCTGGCAGACTCGCAATTGCTATCATTTTTAAAACCTGTTTTTGAATTAGGAACTGAAAAGACGTTGATTTTATATAGTACAATAGGACTTTATTTTTTCATTACATCGTTAATTGGTTTTCACCCTTTAGTAGGTTTTGCTTTATTGTCAGAGCTCTTGCAGCCGTTTTTAGTCGACATACCATCAATTCCGCTATCCATTGTGTTAATATGCAGCAGCTTGTCGACTGTGATGTTCAGCCCTTTTAATATATCAGTATCAATTTTGTCTGATGAATTAAGCGCACAATCTTATCGGATCGGTTCATGGAATATGATTTTTGCATTAGGGTACATTGGGTTCGGCATTGTGGTAGCATGTTTTGTTGAAATGTTTTTTATGTATTGACACCGTTTACAATAAAACTTATAATCTTCTTAAAAAGAGATTATTTTCAAATTTCTCAACAATAAATATTTTTTAGATCGATCTAACAGGATTTTAGATCGATCTAAAAAGCTCGGATATTGGATCGATCTAATGGAAGAGTAAACAGAGCCAAATCGATGTGATAAGCAGGTGATTAGATGAGAAAAGCTCAGCCATTTATTAACGGATGTTGGATCAATTCGGGGCGGCCAGTAGTACAGGTGCGGAGCCCTTATTCTGGCGAAATAATCGGTGAGCAGCTGCTGTCAACAAAGGAAGATGTTGAAAATGCTTTATCCTCAGCATTTCAAGCAAAAAAAGAGATTGCAGGAATTCCAGTTTACGAGAGAGCCAATATTTTAAAAAAAGCATCTTCCTTGCTAGACAGCAGAAAAGAGACATTCGCAAAATTTATTTCCGAGGAACTCGGCAAGCCATTGAAAAACACATTGGATGAAGTATCCCGCTCGGTTGAAACATTGGAACAATCAGCGGAAGAAGCAAAACGGCTGATCGGAGAAACGATACCGGGAAGCGCTTCGCAGCGCGGAACGAAAGCATTGGCCATGACGTTTCGTGTTCCGGTTGGGGTTGTTGCAGCTATCACCCCATTTAATGCGCCGTTAAATCTCATTTGTCATAAGATCGGACCTGCATTTGCAGCCGGAAACAGTGTTGTGTTAAAGCCTGCTCCTCAGACGCCTTTAATTGCAGCGGAACTGCTGAAGCTTCTGCTTGAAGCAGGCTTTCCAAAACACGGTATTAATATGGTGCTAGGAGGAGCAGAAGTCGGTCAGCAAATTGTTCAGGATGACCGGGTCAATGTTATTTCGTTTACAGGTGGAGTTGCTGCCAGCCGTAATATATGTGACTTGGCTGGAATGAAAAAAGTGCTGTTAGAGCTAGGAGGAAATGCCGCAACCATTGTACACGAAGATGCTGATTTAAAGAGAGCGGCAGCTTTATGTGCCTTAACAGGCTACAGCAATTCCGGTCAAAGCTGCATTTCCGTTCAAAGAATTTATGTACACGAGACTGTCGTTGAGCCGTTTACAAAACTTTTCAAAGAGAAAGTGGAGCAATTAAAGGTTGGAGATCCATTATCGCCGGATACAGATATTGGCTGTTTGGTGGATGAACGAGCGGCGGAACGCGTTATGAATTGGATCAAGGAAGCAGTCCAATCCGGAGCCGAGTTGATTACCGGAGGAAAACAGCATGGGGCGACAGTTGAGCCGACTGTTCTTCTGAATCCGCCGAAGCAAAGCAAAGTTGTATGTGAAGAAGTGTTCGGCCCGATTGTCAGCATTATTCCGTATTGTACGATTGAAGAGGCAATAGCGGAAACAAATAATTCGTCCTTTGGACTTCAAGCGGGATTATTTACAAACCGCATGGATGTCATTTATCAAGCAGCTAAGGAGCTGGAAGTAGGAGGCGTTGTAATCAACGGCACTTCAAATTTCCGGCTTGACCATTGGCCTTACGGCGGTGTGAAAAATAGCGGGATTGGCCGGGAGGGGCCGCGTTATGCAATTCAGGAAATGACAGAAATGAAGATGATTGTTTTTCAAGATCCTTATTGAATGAAACAAACATGGTGGTGTACAGATTGATTGAGCTATATGTAAAAAAACCGAACGAACTAGAGCTGCGGCATAACAACTCAGTTCCAGCTCCAAAAGGCGATGAGGTAAAAATTCAATTAGTATATGGAGGGATTTGCGGTTCTGATTTAAGTGTTTATAAAGGAAAGCTCCCTTATGCAAAATATCCCGTTCGCGCCGGCCACGAACTTGTTGGGGTGATTGTGGAAAAAGGGGAACAAGCTTCATTTAAAATTGGAACAAGGTGCGTTGTTTTACCGAATACATTTTGTGGAGTATGCGATCAATGCCAAAAAGGTTTGACAAATATATGCCGGAACAAGAAATCGTTAGGCGTAAATATTGATGGAGGGTTTGCCCAAGAGTTTAACATTTCTTCCAAATATGTTTTAGCAGTGCCTGATGACTTGCCGAATAAAAAAGCAGTTCTCGTAGAGCCGCTCGCAGTTATCGTCCATGCCTTTAAAAAGGTCAATGTGGAAAAAAATATGAAGGTAGCTGTCGTCGGCTGCGGGAATGAAGGAATGCTGGCAGCGGCGCTCGCCCATTATTTAGGTGCAAAAGTGACAGCGATTGACATCAATCAGCACAAGCTTGATTTAGTTAGAGAAATCGGTGATATTTCAGTTTTCTTGCCGCATGAGATTGAATCGCTTGAAACGTTTGACGTTGTATTTGAAGCAGCCGGTACAAAGGTTTCAGTTGAAAGCGCTGTAAAATTGGCGAAGCCAGGAGGAGCTGTCGTTTTGATTGGGCTGGCGCAGGAGGCGAATTTTCCGATTGTTCATATTGTGCGCAGTGAAATCACAATATATGGTTCAATAATTTATCAATTTCCAGATGACTATTTGCAAGCGATTGAATATCTACGGGATCCTGAGTTTTCCGTCGAACAAATTGTTTCTAAAATTTTTTCCATTACCGACTACAAGGAAGCTTATGAAACGGCCGCTTCCGGAAATGCTGGAAAAGTTATTTTAAGCTTTAAGGAGGCAGAAAAATTATGAAAAAGCTGGTTTCCGATCAACTCGTTCAATATTTGGAAAACCGCGGGGTTGAACATATTTTTGGTCTTTGCGGCCACACAAACATTGCTGTTTTAGCCGCTTTAGAAAAAAGCTCCATCAAGTTTGTAAATGTAAGGCATGAGCAAATTGCTGCACATATGGCAGACGGGTATGCGAGGGCAAAAAAGGAAGCGGCAGTTGTCTTAAGCCATCTTGGACCAGGATTGACGAACGCTGCAACAGGTGTTGCAAATGCCGCTTTAGATTCCATTCCGATGGTTGTCATTGCAGGGGATGTACCGAGTCATTTCTATGGAAAGCACCCACATCAAGAAATTAACCTGCATGCAGATGCATCCCAATACGAAATATACCGCCCGTTTGTTAAACGTGCATGGCGGGTTGACCGGCCGGATCTGTTTCCGGAAATTTTAGAAAAAGCATTTCAATTAGCTGAAAGCGGAAGACCAGGACCTGTTTTAGTATCTGTGCCAATGGATATTTTCTCGAAGGAGGTCGATATTGCTTTATTTGAAAAATTGAATCATCATACGAAAAAGTTGCATAAGCCTTCTATCGATAACGAGACTGCAAAAGAAATTGTCGAGAAACTAATCAAGGCGGAAAATCCATTGATTTATGCTGGAGGAGGCATTATGCTAGCCGATGCTTCCAAAGAATTGAAGGAATTAGCTGAACATTTTGACATTCCTGTTGCCTACACATTAATGGGCAAGGGAGCCATTTCCGACGATCATCCATTAGCCTTGGGCATGACAGGCTTCTGGGGAACAAAATTTGTGAATGATATGTGTTTGCATGCAGATTTGATTTTAGCACTCGGCACAAGATTTTCAGAGGCGGATTGCAGCTCCTGGGAGCCGGAATACACCTTTAACATTCCGAAAACGAAATTGATTCATATTGATATTGATCCGAACGAGATTGGAAGAAATTATCCGACTGAAATCGGAATTGTGGCAGATTTAAAACAAGCGCTTTCCGTAATAAACCGGGTGGCGAAAGAGCTCGTTCCTAATGGAAAAGAAAATAAAGAGCTGAAACAGAAAATTTCTCAATATAAACAAGAATTTCGTAAACAGAATGAGGAACATATTCGCAATAACTGCTATCCGATGCGTCCGGAGCGGATTTTACAAGAAGTGCGTGAAGTGCTGCCAAGAAATGCTTTTATAACAACGGATGTCGGCTGGAATAAAAATGGGGTTGGACAGCAATTTCCGGTATATGAAGCGGGCACTATTTTCACGCCTGGGGGCTATTGCACGATGGGCTTTGGTGCGCCCGCAGCATTAGGAGTAAAAATAGCGCATCCAGATAAAGTGGTCGTTTCATTAGTCGGTGATGGAGGCTTCGGACAAAATCCGGCGCTTCTTGCCACCGCTGTTGAAGAAAATATTCCGGTTGTCTGGGTGATCATGAACAATCATGCTTTTGGAACCATAGCCGGACTGGAAAAAGCCCACTTCGACACAACCTACGGAACGGTATTTCGAAAAGATGGAAAGCCGTATTCACCTGATTATGCAGCCATTGCGAAGGCTTACGGTGTGGAAGGTGTAAAAGTTCAAGCTGCAGCGGAATTCAAGCCAGCATTGCAGCGGGCCATTGAAGCAAATAAACCGTTTGTGATTGATGTGGAGATGATCAATGTACCAACGCCGACAGCAGGACATTGGAATATTATGGACATCTATTCCCCGGATAGGAAAGTTCACCATGTTTCAGTGGATTAAAACATTTCCAATTAAATTATGAAGGAGGAATTGATTATGCCGAAAACGAGCGCAGGCATGAAAATTAAAGTTCTTGATCCTTTTCAAGACGCTAAAACATTATGGTTAGGGCTGGATAAGCCGGAGTTGAACCAGATTCGCAAGGTTTTCCAGCTGATTACTCCGCAAACTGTAGGATCTAAACATATTATGGCTGGAATTACGATTTTTTCCCCCGGGGAAGCAAGCTCCCTTCACAACCATCCAGAATCTGAAGAAATGGACGTAGTTATAAAAGGTTCAGGAGAAGTGGTTGATGGAAATGGAAACCGCCGTCCATTTAAAGAAGGAGACTATATGTTCATACCCGAGGGCGAATATCACCAGCATGTTAATACAGGAAATGAACCGCTTTGGTTGTTGTGGTGCTATAGCCCGCAAGGAAGCCTGCCAGAAGATTAAAGAAGCAATTTTTTGCGGGAAAACAAAAACGATCATTTTCAAAAAGATGGACTAAGAAAGGGGTTATTGACAGGGTAGAAATGAGGATAATCCATGCCATGTCAGCCCTTTTCTGCTCCCCCAAACGCCTAGTTATTAATAAAATCAAAACTATAAACCTTTCGAAAATCAAATTGATTGTAAGATAGGAGTGTGAAAAAATGAAAAAAATTTCTTTCATCTTAATGTCTTGTTTGTTGCTGTTAGTCGGATGTTCAAGCGGTTCGAGTTCGGGAGAAAATAATGAATCAGGCTCAAAATCTTCAGAAACTAAAATTATGAAATTAGCAGTGGCGACTACAAAAGAACGCTCTCTCTCAAAAGGACTTTATAAATTTGGTGAAATCGTCGAAAAAGAAACAAATGGATCTATTAAAGTTGAAGTATATCCCGACGGACAGCTCGGAGGGGATTTAGAAGTATTTGAAGGATTAAAAATGGGATCTATTCAAGGATCAACCATGTCGACTGGGCCGATCGCATCTTTCGCTCCAAGATTTAACGTATTGGACTTACCTTTTTTATTTAAAGACAGAGAAACCGCTTACAAAGTTTTGGATGGCGAAATTGGGCAAGAATTAATGAAAGATCTGGAAGGCACAGGTGTTATTGGTATAAACTACTGGGAAAACGGGTTTCGCCATTTAACGAACAACGTCAAAGAGGTTAAAAGTGTCGATGATATTAAAGGATTAAAAATTCGTACGCTTGAAAACAAGCTTCATATTGATCTGTGGAAAGAATTAGGGGCGAATCCTGTTCCAATGGCTTTTACAGAGCTGTTTACTGCACTTGAACAAGGGGTTGTCGATGGACAGGAAAATCCTGTTGGAAACGTTGCAGCTAATAAAATGTATGAGGTTCAAAAGTACATTACAAAAACCGGTCACGTGTATAATGCAAGCCCGTTTTTAATAAGCGAAAAGTTTTGGAAAACACTTTCCAGCGAAGAACAAGAGATCATAAAAAAAGCAGCTGAAGAAGCGAAAGAATATCAGCGTCAGTTAAATGCAGAAGAAGATGAAAAATTATTTAAAGAGATTGAAAAAGAGGGGATGGTTGTTACAGAGTTAACAGATGAACAAAAGCAAGCGTTTATTGACAAAGTACAGCCAATTTATAAAAAATACGGAAAAGAATTTGGTGAAGATCTAGTTGCTAAATTATTGGAGGCAGGCAAATAAATGATGACACTATTTAACTCTTAGGAGTGTGCTCACTCTTAAGAGTTATTTTCCAATTATTTGAAAGTGAGGAGGAAGTACGGTTGAAAAAGGTTGCATTTATGCTAGATAAGCTGTTGCAGATATTAATGGCGTTATGTTTAGCATCCATGGCAATTCTCGTCTTTGGCAATGTCGTATTGCGTTATGCTTTTCATTCCGGCATTACATGGTCGGAAGAAATGTCGCGTTATCTATTTGTTTGGATGGTGTTTTTAGGAGCCATCGGTGCTTTGAAAGATAACGACCATTTAGGGGTGGATGTACTCTTAAAAAAGCTGCCGCTTGGGGCAAAGCGAATTGTATTTATTTTAAGTAATGCGATTGTTCTTTATGTACTGTGGTTGCTTCTGGATGGAAGCTGGAAGATCACTATGAGCAGCTTGGAAAGCAGAGCTCCTGCCACGAATTTGCCACTCGCTTATGTGTATGGAATGGGTATTGTGGTGAGTATCGGAATGGGAATAATAGTAATATTTAATATTTATCAGGCTCTCTTTCGGCCAAATACGCTTGAAAAGCTTATCCGAATGAAAGAATCGGAAGATGAAATTATGGAAGCGGTTCATGAAGAAATCGTGGAATTACATCATGGGAAAAAACAAGGGATGGCAGGAGGTGAGAGGTAGATGGCTTTTGTTGTTTTTGTCAGCTCATTAATTGGTGTCATGGCGTTGGGGATGCCTATTGCGTTTGCGCTTTTGGTGAGCGGTGTTGCTCTCATGTTTTTTCTGAATATTTTTGACACTCAAATTATGGCACAGAACCTCATTAATGGGGCGAACAGTTTTCCGATGATGGCTATTCCTTTCTTTATTCTTGCGGGAGAATTGATGAACGCAGGAGGCATTTCTAATCGAATTATTAACTTTGCCATGTCTCTTGTCGGTCATATTCGTGGAGGATTAGGATATGTAGCGATCATGGCAAGCGTCCTTTTCGCCGGTTTATCCGGTTCAGCGGTAGCGGATACGGCGGCTCTTGGCGCTATTCTGATTCCGATGATGGTCAAGGCTGGATATGACCGAAATCGGTCTGCTGGGCTCATTGCAGCCGGCGGTATTATTGCCCCGATCATCCCTCCGAGCATACCGATGATTATTTTTGGGGTAACAAGCGGCGTGTCGATTACAAAATTATTTATGGGAGGGATCATTCCAGGGCTTCTTATTGGTTTATGCTTGGTTGTCTGTTGGTGGTTAATGGTAAGAAAAGAGCAGGTAGAAGTCTTCCCCCGAAAATCTGCAAAAGAAGTATTGTCTGCTACCCGTCAGGCTATTTGGGCGCTTTTACTTCCAGCTATTATCGTTGGAGGACTTCGGGGCGGGATTTTTACTCCGACAGAGGCTGCTGTTGTAGCTGCATTTTATGCGTTATTTGTCGGGTTGTTTGTTTATCGAGAACTTAAAATACAAGATTTGTTTAAGGTGTTAGTAGCTGCTGCAAAAACAACAAGCGTTGTAATGTTTCTTGTAGCAGCAGCAATGTTGTCAGCTTGGTTGATAACAGTAGCCAATATTCCATCAATAGCTGCGGATATGCTTGGACCGTTAATCGAGAACAAATTGCTGCTTCTGCTAGCAATTAATGCGTTAGTTCTTTTAGTTGGTACGGCAATGGATTTGACGCCTACTGTTCTGATTTTAACTCCTGTTTTAATGCCTATTATTGAAAAGGCGGGAATCGATCCGGTGTACTTCGGGGTGCTGTTTATACTGAACAACTGCATTGGATTGCTCACTCCTCCAGTTGGTACTGTGTTAAATGTCGCTTGTGGGGTTGGAAAGATAGGAATGGAGGACATTATGAAAGGAATATGGCCTTTTTTACTTGCAGAAACACTTGTTCTTTTACTGCTTATTCTGTTTCCGTCCATTGTTACCGTTCCGCTTCAATGGTTTACAGATATGTAGATTTTTAAAGTGTTTACTATCTGATTTAAAGATACTTTGATTGGACTGAAGGTATTGTTAATTTGCACATTATTTCAGGAAGGATGGAGCAAATGATTAGCTCCTTTTCTGAAATAATGTGCAGTTTTTTATGATTAAATCTTTTATTTTGCGATTTTCTTCAGATACTCGTACTTGAATGAATTTTTCCCTATTCAAAAAAGCTGTCTTTCGCACATCGAGCTTCACTCTCTTGGTGATATTCCACTGCCTCCAATCGCACGATTTCTTTTTCGAACGGGGCTTTTTTCATTTGGTATCCATATAACAGGCAAAGGTGAATCACTTGGAGCCATTTATGAAACGGTTATATGGCGGCTCCCTCCCGCCAGAAGTACATATTTGATCTATGATCTTGTCTATATAAACCGACTTCAGCCCATTTTTTCAGGTGATTTGTGGTGCTCCTGCAGCCTGAAGGGAGGTGATTATTTATAACATTTTCAAAGCCGTAAAGCATGGAAATAAACAAATTGACAACGTTTTAAATGTAAAGGTATACTTTTCTCAACTGAATTCGTTGATTAATTGCGTTAGCAGGTGATTAGACAGATGGGACGAAAAAAACAGTCCCGCGTGACGCTGCAGGAGGTTGCAAAACACGCGGGTGTGTCGAGGGCTACAGCTTCCCTTGTTGTTCGGGGCAGCCCAAATATTTCAAAAGAAACAAGAGAAAAAGTGTTAAAATCGATAAAAGAGTTGGGATATATATATGATCGTGTTGCAGCGAATTTACGATCCCACCAATCTTCAACAGTTGGTTTGATTATAACAGAGATCGGCAACCCCTTTTTCTCGGAATTATTGGTGGGCGTTCACGAAGCTTTAGATAAAGAAGGATATACCGTAATATTAGGAACGACGTTTGATTCCCCTGATAAACAAGATGCGCTGCTTGCGACAATGCTTGAATATCGTGTCGGCGGGGTAATTATGAGCCCTGTCCCAGGCAGTTCACCAGATATGGTAGAACGGTTAAAGCAATGGGGGATTCCTGTTATTTTAGTAGCGAGAAAAATGCTGTCAGAAGAGCCGTTTGATTATGTCGGAATCGATAATGTTGCAGGCGGACGGATAGCGGCTGAACATTTAATCGAACAAGGCCACCGCCGCATCGCTTTTTTGGGCGGTTTTTCTAATTCATCAGTATGGACAGACAGGAAAAAAGGATTTTGTGAAGCGATTGAACAAGCCGGGCTGGAAATGGATGAATCGCTGTTTGTCCAATCTCCCGCAACTAGGCAAGGGGGAATAGAGGCGATTAAGCGAGTTATGCAGCATCCTCAGCCTCCAACCGGGGTTTTTTGCTATAATGATGTTGTTGCATCTGGTGTTATGCTCGGATTAAAAGAACAAGGAATAGTTCCAGGCAAAGATGTGGCTGTGGTTGGTTTTGATAATATTCCGGAGTCAGCGGTATTCAGCCCTTCTTTAACAACCATTGCAGCTTTTCCTGATCGGCTCGGTGCAAAAGCTGCTGATCTCTTGCATCGGAGAATGAAAGGTGATGAAGAAGAGGCAAAAAAACTGATTTTACAGCCTGAGCTTGTAGTGCGGGAGTCAAGCTGACACACCATGATGAAGAAATCTAGGGAAGTGGATGCGTTATGAAGGAACATGTAGAAATCCCTCTTCGGGAAAAAAATATTGTTTTAATTGGATTTATGGGAGTCGGCAAAACGACTATTGGCCAGTTGGTCGCGAAAAAGCTGTACCGAGATTTCATTGATGTGGATCAGGAGATTGAAAAAAAGCAAAATATGCCCATCTCGTTAATATTTCAAAAATTTGGCGAAGATTATTTCCGAAAAATCGAAAAGGAGTATATTGTTGATATTTGCACGAACACACGCTTGAAGGTTGTATCTTTAGGAGGGGGAGCCTATTTACAAGAAGAGGTCCGCAATGCTTGTTTATCAAACTGCATCGTCTTTTTGCTGGATTTATCTTGGGACAGCTGGAAGGATCGAATGCCGCTTTTAGTCGAGAACCGCCCTCTTTTAAAGGAAAAATCAATGGAGGAAATTGAAGAATTGTTTATAAAACGACAAAATGCATACTCTCTCCATAACTCAAAAGTATCGACCAATAATCTTGATCCTGAAACAGTAGCAGATGAAATTGTAAATTCGGTGAAATTAACGTGGAGCATCTATGAACCGAACCAATAATATGAGATTATCCCTTTAAATGAATAGTTTGCAAGATGAGATTTGGGAAAGGGATTTAAAAACATGAATGTAGAAAACTTATTGTCTCCTTATCTTCAACTGGCTGATGCTGTCATTGTGACAGATAAAGATCATGTTGTCGTCGCTGTTAACGATGCGTATGAACAAATAACGGGATATAAAAAGGATTTCATTGTCGGCAGAAGAGCAGGTGTCATTAAATCTCATTTGACCCCGGAGCAAACTTATGCTTCGATGAAAAAAGCATTATCGGAAAAAAAGCCTTGGTCCGGTGTTTTTGTGAATCGTAAGAAATCAGGAGAATTATGGCACTCATCTATAACGATAACTCCTATTCTAATAGAAGATGAACTGTTTTTTGTAGGAATTTTTCGGGAATTGGAGCAGCTGGACAGCGGAGCATACGTTCCGCAGGAGCAAATAGAAGAAACAAAAAAATCAATATTGGAAGTGCTGGCGATTTCTTGTGAAATTCAAGATCCAAGCATTGAGGATCATTTGATCAACGTTCGAAAACTAACTGAAAAGCTCATTTATGCTCACAACAGCTATCATAATCTTAATTTATCAGAAGAATATATGAGAAATGTTGCTTATTCCAGCATTTTGCATGATATAGGAAAAGCTGGCATACCTGAAGGAATTTTATATAAACCAGGACCACTAACAAAATATGAACGCTTAATTATGGAGACGCATCCGTTAATAGGCTTTGACATTTTGAAAAAAATAACAAGCAAACTGAAAGATAACTTTTTAAGGCAAAGCTATAAAGTGGCCGAAAATATTATTCTCTTTCACCATGAAAAATGGAATGGAACGGGATATCCGAAAAACTTGAAAGGAGCAGAAATTCCTTTAGAAGCTAGAATTGTTGCGGTTGTCGATGTGTTTGAGGCTTTAACGAGCAGCCGTCCATATAAAGTTGCATGGCCGATTGAAAAAGCGTTGAATTTTTTAGTGGAGCATCAAAATACGCATTTTGATCCAGATGTAGTGGCCTCATTTCTGACAATTAAGGATTTTTAAACAGAAGGGGCTGTCCAAAAAGTCAGGGTAACTGACTTTTTGGAGCCCCTCATTTTTTCACTTTTAAAAAAAATGCACAAAAAAATCGTCCTTTCTAGTAAAATGAAGTTACCACACAACATTACAGAAAGGACGATTTTTTATGAGCAATCAAATGATTACTCGTGAAAATTATAACACACAAATGACACTTCCTCTAGATGGAAAAGAAGAAAAAACTCCTGCTAAAAGAAATTTAGCCCCTACTTTCAAACCATATGACAACCGTCAAGTTCAAATGATTTATGATATTGAATCGCTCATACCCGAACATCACGTGGCACGTGTCGTGGACGAAATGGTGGAGGCGATACCAGATGAACAATTGTTTTCTCATTATAAAGGCGGCGGCAGAAGCTCCTATCATCCCAAAATGATGCTGAAAATCATTCTGTATGCTTATTCTCAAAAGGTTTATTCTTGTCGAGGAATCGAAAAACTCGTTAAAGAAAATATTCCTGCCATGTGGCTTTCAGCGATGCAACAACCAGATTTCCGGACAATCAACGAATTCCGAGGCGGACGGATGAAGGTCCTAATGGATGAGTTATTTGAAGCGATGATTCTGAAGCTGATTGAAGAAAATTACATCACGATGGAAAACTACTTTTTGGATGGTACTAAAATTGAAGCCAATGCCAATAAGTATTCTTTCGTGTGGAAAAAATCAACCTTGAAATTTGAAGCGAAGGTAAGAGAAAAAATTCAAGAAACACTTCAGTACATTCAAGAATTAACCCAATTAGAAGCAGGAACAGCACAAAAAGAGGCGAAAGAAGATCCAGAAATCACGGAACAGAACTTGGAAGCCATCGCTCAAAAATTAGAAGAAAAAGTCGAAATCCTAACAGAGGAAATCGAACAGGAATCTGATACAAAAGTTCGGAAGGAAAAACGAGCAGAACGCAAGAAATGGAAAAAACCTTTAAAACGGATTCGAGAAAATTTTTTACCTCGACTAGCCAAATACAAGGAACAGAATGAAATCTTTGGCGATCGTAACAGCTATTCAAAAACGGATAAAGACGCAACTTTTATGCGAATGAAAGAAGATCATATGAAAAATGGTCAACTGAAGCCAGGGTATAATGTGCAAATCGGGACAGAGAATCAGTTTATCTTGTTTTATACCATTCATCAACGACCAACCGATACACGTTGCTTTATCCCACATATGGAGAAGCTAGCCTCCACTTCATTACCGATGCCCCAAACAGTTATTGCGGATGCAGGCTATGGTAGTGAAGAAAACTATGTATATGCAGTTGGTGATGAGAAAGAGCCCCGGTTTGAGTTTCTGATTCCTTATGGGAGCTATGTAAAAGAACAAACACGTACATACAAAAAAGACATTAAAAATGCCAAAAACTGGACCTATTGTGAAGAGGATGATTG
>NZ_VISS01000037.1 GCF_007827555.1 Aeribacillus composti | reverse complement strand
TAGAAAGGACGATTTTTTTGTGCATTTTTTTTAAAAAGTGAAAAAATGAGGGGCTCCAAAAAGTCAGTTACCCTGACTTTTTGGACAGCCCCTTTTCAATTTCATTTTCAATTTCATTTTAAATTGTACTCAATGAAAGTTAGCCATTCTTCAGCTTGATCATATCCTAAGTCACTTCGTAATAATTTTATCAGTATTTCTTTTAGTTTATTAGGATTAAAGTGTTCTCCATCACCTTTTAGCTGTGTAACTAGCTTTTTAAACTGGTCTACTGTTAATGGAATTACAGGTTCTGATTCCTTGTTAAAACCTATATGTCTTGCAAAAGAAAGATCAATACTTTTTCCTAAGAAAAGAGTATATGCTTCTATTCCTTTTTTTTTATATTCTTGTAGGTGCCTGACTACTGAATCCCCTTCATAATCTAGTTGCTTTTCCCCTATCGTGAGGGAACATTCAATTAAAATTGAAAAATGCTCATATTCAACTAATATATCTTCAACACCTGGTATGGCATTACCAATTGGATGACCTGAATCATCAAGCTTAAAGTTTGGGACTAGATTCTTATAGGAACCTAGTTTTTTAAAAACTCTATATGTGTTCCACTCGAAGTAATTTGGAGGATTTATCGTTTTTTCAACTTCTTCATAAAAGTCCAGAATATCTTGCATTTTAAAACCTTACCTCCTTGTCAACAACCCAATTATTTAAAGTTTCTTCTAAACCAGCTTTAATTTGAGTATATTTTCTTTCACACTCTATAGTTGTTCGATATAATGAGACCATCAGATTCTTAATATCATAAGAAGATAACCTTCTTCCTTTTTCAATTAATTTCTTCTGTACCATTAGGAGCATGTTAAACTGTTTTAATGAGAGAGGGATAATTCTTGTGTTTTGAACAATATTGTATTTCATAAACTCCTCAAAAGTATTCTTATTGATTTCTGGCGCAATGAATAAACAATATAGTTCTTTCTCTACTCCTTGCTTTTCTAATTCTTTTTTCATGTTTAAATAATGCCTTGTTACTGGTTCTGATTCCATCTTAAACTGGGTTGCTCCCTTAGAAGTTGTTACTTCACCAAGAACAATAAAGTCTTCATATATAATTTCCATATCAGGCTGGTTACCTGCGGCATGAGTAACTGGTTGTAACTCTTCATCAATAACGAAGTTGTTTTTATATTCTAAAGCATTTCCAAGAATAATGAAGCCATTCCACGTAAGCCATTCAAATACAGTATTTTTATTTGCAATAAAGCGAGCTTTAATTTTCTCTTCAATCACATTCTTTTTCTCATGATATACCTCAAGAAGGTCAATGACTTCTTCAAGTTGACGTGGGTCATTAAAATCTGCTTGTAACTTTTTCTTTTTGAGTTCTAGCTGTAATTCCTTAGCATGGTAAATAACATCTTTTAATGTTTCTACATCAACTTTTTTATTAAGAGAATTATAAATGTCTTCAAGGACTTGTATTTCAACTTTAACATTTGGAAAATGTTCTACTAATTGCTCAGCTAGTCTGGTATTTTCATCTCGTATTCTATGGGCTAGATCTAAAAGTTGTTCTTTTGTCTCAAATGAAAACTGTGGTAAACTCGGATTTCCATAATATTCATGAAATTCCTCTACTCTCGTATAGTTCTTTACAACTTTTGATGAACTGATAATTTCATCAATTAAATCAGATTTTTCTGGATTTAAGACGAGTTGATTCCCTCTTGCAACAAATAGACCTGTATATCGAAAATATCTTGTGGTTGCATCTGCCACATCTCGTGCATTTCTCATTTTAGTTTCAATTTTTGACTTATGTGAAGAGTCAGATTTCCCTTCACGAATTTTACCTACATTTCCATAAATCTTTTCGAATCTTTTAAAAAAGTAATTCTCAGTAAACTCAAGTTTCTTATTTTGTCCTTTTATTTTTTCACGTTCATTACGGAACTGCATTATTTCCTCTGCAATTTCATCCACCTGATTATTATTTGTTGCTGTTAAACAGAACATAGCAATATCTAATTTACTGAGGCCGCCTACCTTTTTTAGTAAGCTAAGAACAAATACAAGAGGATTTATACTCCATTCCTCCTCGGGATATTCCTTACCTTTGTGTTGAAACGATGGATATTGCCACTTTACTAACTGTTTTAAGAAAACATCTTTGGGTCTTCGGTTATTTGCAAGCATTTTCCCTGCTTCAGTTATACGAAGATAACCTTCTTCATCTACAAATACGAAACCATAAGTTTTCATTGGTGCCACTCTGTCTCGAGTAGAAAATGCAGCTTCTTTTTTATAAGTAGTACCTAAGAATTGTGGTAAAGCAGCAAGTTCTTTAGCAAATGCCTCTTGTGCTTTATACCCTTTTACCCCTTTCCAATAACTTCCCTCAAAATTTGCTAGTACTTTTAACTCAGGCTGAATTTTTTCTGGACTTCTAGGTGAACAAGAAACATACCAATTAACTTTTTTAGCCATCTAATCCCTCCTGTAAGACCCATAAATGTGATGTATACCTAGATTATACTGATTAACCAAAAAAAGTAAATGTCCTTTACTCAAAAACTTTAATATTTTTCGTTTTTGAGTAAAAGACATAATAAATATTTATACACTTTATTGTTAAGTTGAACCATTTAGAAATAACTTTTATGCTTATAGTTAGAGTAGAATTTAAAAGGGGAATTTAAAAATTGAAGAAAAAAAATATATCAATAATAGGGGTTCCAATGGATTTAGGTTAAATGCGCAGAGGTGTTGATATGGGGCCAAGCGCAATTCGATATGCTGGTATAGTTGAGCGATTAGAGCGATTAAACTATTCAAATGAATCATATACAATCAAATCTTATTTTTCGTTGCAATACTCTGCACTTGTTTTTTTTCCATACATAGTCTTCTCGCATTATTGATAATCAACTCAACAACATATAACCAATTCCATTAAATGAAAGGACGTAGACTATGCTTTATAAAGCTCGAACTAAGTCTAAAGAATTGTTGATTATGGAGCTTTTGAACACTCGAATGGATTATGAAGGGGAAGTTTTATTTGATGCCTTAACAGAGAAACTTCAATGTGAATGCATTATTTTAAATGACTTACTACTAAATATAAATAATACCAACTTCCAAATTGATTCTTTAATTATAACTTCAGAGAAAAATTATTTATTTGAGGTCAAAAATTATGAAGGGGATTATTATCACGAATCAGATATGTTGTTTAAAATAACCAAATCCGAAATTATTAATCCTCTTCATCAATTGAATAGAAGTAATTATTTATTACGCCAGCTACTCCTTAATCTTGGTTTTAATCCTCAAATTGATGCTTCGGTTGTTTTTATCAATCCTAATTTTACCCTATATCAAGCACCTCTCGATAAACCATTTATTTTTCCTACTCAGCTAGACCAATATTTGGACAAACTAAATACCAAACCTTCAAAGTTAAATAGAAAACACAAGAAGCTAGCGGATAAGCTTATTTCCTTGCATATAACTGAATCGCCTTATCAACAGTTACCATCATATGATTATGAACAGGTACGAAAAGGAATCACCTGTGTTCAATGCAAGTCTTTTTCTATCTACATCGAAGGAAGAAAATGTGTATGTAAGGAATGTAGACACGAAGAATTAGTTACAGCTTCCGTAATGCGGAGTGTGAAGGAATTTAAGCTTCTTTTTCCAGATCATCGGATTACTACGAATGCAATTCATGAATGGTGTCAAATGGTACCATCTAAAAAAAGAATCAGAAGAATTCTAAACAATAATTTTAATCAAGTAGGAGTTCGTCAATGGACTTATTATGAGTAATAAGTAGAAGATCTATCCTTTAGTTAGACTGTATTATTCTTATTTTGGGGTTGTCCAGAAAGTCAAAATCCATTGAAAACGAAACATCATAAGCATTGATATATCAACGTTTCTAAAACATTAAAGGGGCGTCTATAAGCCGGAAAATCGACTTATTAGACAGCCCCTTTTCCTATGTTTCCTATCTTGTTTATGTCCTTCAGGAGTCTTATGAAGGACTTTTCTTATGCTCTCTTTCTTAATTATGTTCTTCAATAGTTTTATGACGGACATTTAGCATATACAATTGCTTCTTTTTGGACTTCATCGCCTCTATGAATGACATTTACAAATTTTATTAGATTATTTTTGTCCTTCACAGTGGCATTTCTCCAAAATCCATCTACTAAGCTATCTCCAAAAACCGCTATTCACTTATGGTACGGTTCCCCCCTCATAATCCGAAATGCCCGATAGATTTGTTCGAGCAAAATGAGGCGCATGAGCTGATGGGGGAAGGTCATTTTGGAAAAGGAGAGGGCTTCGTCCGCCCGTTTCATTACCTCTTTGCTTAAGCCGAGAGAGCCTCCGATTAGAAAGGCGATTTTGCTTTTTCCGTATGTGGCCAGTTTATCTATACTATGTGCGAACTCTTCCGAGGATTTCATCTTGCCTCCAATGGCAAGGGCGATGACGTATGCATCGGTCGGGATTTTGGCTAAAATTCGTTCGCCTTCTTTGTTTTTGATTAGTTCCATTTCCTGCGGGCTTATTTGTTCAGGAGCCTTTTCGTCAGGAAGTTCAATGATGTCAACTTTTGCGTACGATGAAAGACGCTTTAAATATTCGTCGATTCCCTGCTTTAAATATTTTTCCTTCAGCTTCCCAATCGCTATAATTTGAATGTTCAACTTTCATATTTCCCCTTTTTTATTTTATCAACATGTTGATAACTATTTCCCACATAAAATAACAAATATTCCACAGATTTTATCCACAATTGTGGATGAATACCTCTATATTTCGTGTCCGAAAATCAGTTCCCAACTATATATACTGCGGTTTTTTCGCACAATTCACAGGTTGTGGATAAGCTGTGATTAAATTCAATTTTTTGAATATTTGGTGCTGTTTCATACTGGTCTACATACATGTCGATTGCTAAATCAATATGATCCTCGCAGCAATACATTTATAATCCTCCTACCCCATAATGAAAACAGGAAAGCTGATTCGCCTTCCTGTTCTTTAAAAAGATTTTTGTTCAACGAGCTTCAGCTTCACTGTTTTCAACTCGCCGTTTCGATAGAATTTTACTTCCACTGTGCTTCCAACCTTTTGGCTGTATAGCTGCTTTCGAAGCTGGAGAACATTTTCGACCTTTTTCCCAGCAAGCTCTATAATTACGTCCTTCTCTCTCAAACCTGCGCGTTGAGCTGGCGACATCGGCTCAACACTCATCACAATCACGCCGTTTTTAACGTCCTTTGGCAAATTTAATGCCTCTTCCCAATAATAGCTTGGGATGTCTTCAAGAGACTGAAGACCGATTCCCATATATGGACGCTTCACTTCGCCGAATTTTTCAAGATCATTAATAATCGGAATTGCAATGTTAATTGGGATAGACAGTCCGATTCCTTCCACCGCGGATTCAGCAATTTTCATGGAATTAATTCCAATTACTTTCCCGTCTAAATTCACAAGTGCTCCGCCGCTGTTTCCGGGATTAATTGCGGCATCCGTCTGCAGCACTTCCGCCTGCCAATCCACTGTTCCGTTTTCATCAATATCAACAGGAATGGTCCGTTCTGTTCCGGAAATAATCCCTTGTGTAACAGACCCAGCAAATTGCAAGCCGAGCGGGTTTCCGATTGCCAGCACCGGCTCACCCGGTTTGACTGTGTCCGAATTGCCGAATTCAGCAACCTTCTTAACATGCTTTGCATCCACAACCAATACTGCTAAATCCATCAGCTGATCACTGCCGACAAGTTCAGCGGGAATGCGTGTTTCGTCGTTTAATACAACTTCCAATTGATGCGCTCCGGCTACAACATGGTGATTTGTTACAATATAGGCTTTATCGCCTTCCTTTTTGTAGATGACCCCTGATCCTGTTCCTGCTTCTCCCTCTTGTGTTTGATCCCAGAAGCTTACTTGCTGAATATTGACGACTCCGACAACCGCATCACTCACTTTATTAACTGCTTCTGTAACTGCTGAATTCACATTTACATTTACTGTTTTGACTGGCCCTTGGACATTTCCTGTTTCCCCTTCCTCATTTTGCTCTGGACTGATGTTCAGATCATATGGAAGAATATTGAATTGTGCTAATGCTGGAAGGGAGAAAATAACTAATAACGCGCCTAACACGGCTCCGATTAACCCAGCCAATAATGATCCGCCCCGGTTTCCCCTTTGTTTTCTGTTATTATACCGTTCAAAATCATCATCATAATATCCCATCGCCTCATCATTCCTTTCCGATGACGAATGATTTTATCTACATTATTATAGTATAACGCGAGCTGGCAGGAAAAATATATGACAACATTAACATACCCAACGATGGGGAAATTCAAACATTTAAACAGCTACGAGAGGCGTCGGTTTCTTTGGATCTGTATCATATAATTCAAATTGTTCTCCAACAACGAGTCCTTTTTTCTCTAATACTTGCTGGACAGACATTCGTGCGAGCTCTTTCATATTATTTTCTTTACTTAAATGCGCCAAATAAATTCGTTTCGTCTTGTCGCCAATGACATCAGCCATAGCAAGTGCAGCATCTTCATTTGAAACATGTCCAACATCAGATAAAATTCTTCGTTTTACATTCCAAGGATACCGGCACATTCGCAGCATTTCTACGTCATGGTTGCTTTCAAAAATAAAAACATCTGCACCGCGTATGATCCCTTTCATTCTGTCGCTTACATATCCAGTATCAGTAATTAACGCTAGTTTTTTTCCATTGTGGTGAAACACAAAAAACATTGGTTCTGCTGCATCATGGGAAACGCCAAATGATTCAACCTCTAAACTTCCAAACGATTTCGTTTCGCCGATTTCAAAAGTAAACTTTTGTTCTAAATGAATTTCGCCGATTTCTCTCTCCATTGCTTTCCACGTTTTTTCATTCGCGAAAATCGGAATTTCGTATTTTCTCGCTAAAATTCCAAGTCCCTTGATGTGATCGCTATGCTCATGGGTGACTAATATACCGCTTAAATTTTTTATGTCCCGTTGAATTTCTTGAAACAAATTTTCCATTTGTTTACCACTTAATCCTGCATCGATTAACAGGGAATGTTCATCTGTTTCTACATAAATGGCATTCCCTGTGCTGCCGCTCGCAAGAACACTGAAATTAAGGCTCATTTCCTTCACTCACTCCAAATTATTATTCTCTTTCTCCGGTTTAATGACCTGACCTTCCAATGCATTCACATAATAATCTTCTGTTTTATTGACAACTACATGCCATGTCGGAGCCAAAATTTGCTGTTCCGACAGCGGGTATTGTGTGTAATATCCGTATTCTACATCGGTTACTTTACTGTTAGATTTCAAATCATTTTTTTCATAAAGAGCTTCCAATGCTTTAATCGCAGGCAATATTTCCTGCTTCTCCAATTCTTTTATATCTTCTAGCAATGTTTGCTGATAAGACACAATTTCATTTTTATCATTTAAATAAAAGACAATCATACCGATTCCATCACTTACATCTTGAAAAATAATTTTTCCTTTGTATTCCTGCAGACAAATAATTTCCCTTGTTTCTTTGCTGTAGCGCCAAAACTTGTATTGACTGCCCGCAATGATTTGTGTTGTTAAAATTTGCTTGATCTTATTTTCGATATTTTCTCCTACAATTGGAATCGGTTTGTCAAAACTCATCCGAAGCTTTGTTACCGAACGAGTCAACTCCTCATCAGGCAGCATCGGCTTTTGATTTTTCAGTTGTTCGATTTCTTCTTCCTTAAATATTTTACTTTCTGCCGTTATATAAGAACCTTCTATTACTTCTTTTGGAAGCTTCCCAAATTGTATATTTTCCGCTGCAAACTGCTCTTCAATCGTCGTTTTCGTGATCATATCATATTTGGAGCTTTTGATTTTTTCAACATACTGAAAAGCTAAATAAATATCAAGGATCAGGAAGGCAATAATAAACACCGTTTTCGTTTTACTCCAATCCAATACCTTCCCCTCCTTTACCCGCTTTTTTCACATTCAGCCTTTGATATTTATCGTTTTCGAGTTCAATGCACCATATCGGCTCCAAATTTACGATATTTTGCCGTGACGACTGTTGTATGTCATAAGCGGGAAAAATACGTTTTATTTTGTCGGCTTCAATGCTTGGATTATCCTTAATTGCTTCAATTATATCTGCTGCTTTAGGCAAAGTCGTTTTATCTTCCCGGATAAAATCATCCAAATAAAATAACGGACGCTGATATAAGGCAATATCATTCTTTCCCCAGCTTTGCATGATCGTCGTGATCGAATAATGCGAATCGCTGAACGAAAATACTGGCAAATTTCGAACCGTTAGACGAAAATAAATTTTCTGTTCTTGATCCGTTTTTTCGAAGCGATAATCATTTAATCCTGACAGCCAACCGCCATGTTTGTTCAAAAAATCAATGCTCTGCAAGATCAATTTTCCTTTTTCCGTCGTTAAAGACTGGTCAATTGTCGGATTAACGTAAACAACCCTTTCTTTATCTTCGTTGATGACAAGCTGACGGGAGCTGTCTGTATACACAAATTCGGAAGCATTGACATCCCGTTTTACATAACTTGGATCATTAAACAATGCATTTTTAATCTGCTCACCGCTCATTGATTTTGTAAAATATTGAAGGCGATGAATCGGAAACGGCTTTTCAGGCAAAAATAATCCGTTCCAAAACACGTAGCTTTCAAAGTTTTCTTTTTCTTTATACACTTCCGTCCACAAATTGCTTAAAACGGTTTTCACCTGTGCTTCTACAACATATTTATGCTCGTAGTCGACTAAATAAAGTTTTCGGTTCGCTTTCTCGTTTGTCAGAGGAATGTAAATCCGATCAAATTCTATATTGAAATCTTCTTCATCCGTCCAGTCGGTTATTGATAAGAGGGCTGACATCGGAATCGAGTCGTTAAAAATAACTTCAAAGTTAGGGGTTGAATTATGTATTTCCCTGTTTATCCATTGATTAAAACCATATTGCTTTTCAATCTCTCCAGAAATATTTTTGAATTCCTCTAGCTCCCACTGACGAATATCCTTCCAAAGTCTTTCGATGACGATTTCGTCATAAGTTGCGTAATGTTTTATTTTTTCATGAATCATAATATGATCCGGCTGCACGACTTCATAAGGCTTTTTTGTTACATTACTTAACGGGTTGTTTTCAATATAGTTGGAGTTTGAAATTTCCCCGTAGTTTGGCTGATATGTCCAAATATTCCAGGTGAAGAATAAACTTGTCAGCACTAAAAATGTTAAAATAATGGATTTTATCGTTTCCCGGTTCATAGCCAATCATCCTCTTGGTTCTGTTCATATGGCAATGTGAAAAATACAATCGTGCCTTTTCCTTCTTCACTTTCCACCCAAATTTCTCCTCCGTGTGCTTCCACCATCTCTTTTGCAATTGCAAGACCAAGACCGGTTCCGCCCATTTTGCGTGATCTAGCCTTATCAACACGATAAAAACGTTCAAAAATTTTTTTCACACTTTCTTTTGGAATTCCAATGCCTTCATCTTTTACACTGACTTCAATATGGTCAACTTGTTCTTTTACTTGAAAAGAGATTTTTCCGCCTTCAGGAGAATATTTCAAAGCATTGGAAATAATATTATCGAGCACTTGCGTAATTTTATCGGGTTCAATTTCTACATAAAGGCTTTTTTTCGGAATGTTTCGTACAAATGTGACATGCTGCTGCTTAGACATTTCAAAACGATCAATAATTTTGTGGAAAAAGTCTGTGAAATTCACCATGTCTTTATTTAATTGATAATCTTTACTATCTAGTTTTGATAGCTGGAGCAAGTCATTAACAAGCCTAATCATCCGCTCCGTTTCGTTTTGCGTCACTTGTAAAAATTTTGGTGCGATCGTTTCGTCTTTCCAAGCCCCTTCCGCCAATGCTTCCAAATAACTGCGCATTGTAGTAAGCGGCGTCCGCAGCTCATGAGAAACGTTTGCGACAAATTCACGCCGCTCTTGGTTGATTCGTTCCTGCTCTGTTACATCGTAAACTACTGCAATCAATCCGTTAATATGATCTTCATCAATTTGTATTGTAGAAAAGCTGATTCGTAATATATACGGTTTTTCCTCTGTGCTGAAATCTAACAGCATCGGTTCTTGCTGGTTCACTAAATCTTCAAAAGTACATTCATCCGTTAAATCTAAAAGCTCCACAATTGATTTTCCTAAGGCTGTTTCACGTGAAACATTCAACATTTCATGGGCCGGATTGTTCATGACAATTACTTTTCCATGCCGATCTGTAGCTATGACACCTTCTGTCATATGAGTAATAATAGACGCCAGCTTTCTGCGCTCTTCTTCAGTTGTTTCCTGTGCTTCCTCCAATTTTTCCGTGAGATGATTGAACGTTAATGCAAGCTGTCCAATTTCATCTTCTCCATACACTTTTACTTTTCTGGAAAAATTCCCTTTTGCCAGCTCCAACGCTTGCCTTCTCATATCTGACAACGGACGGGTTATAGTGCGGGCAAGAAAAATTCCTAGCGCCGCGGTAATAAGAAGGGACATCCCTGTGCCTGTTGCAAAAATTTTGTTAATCGTCCGCAATTGTGAAAAAACTTCCTCCATTGAGGCAACGACATAAACAACGCCAATTGTTTCTCGTTTATAATCTGTGACGATCGGAGTCGCTGATACGTACATTCGATGCTTCGTTTGCGGATCAAGCAAAATATTGCTTTCAGGCGAACCGACGATTAAAGTCCGTTTAATCATATTTTCAGTTGTTCTTTTCCCGATCACATCTTTGTTGTAATCAGATGTCCCGATGACACGCGCATCTTGGTCCACTACGCGAACTTCATGAATTTCCTCCCGTTTAAAATCTTGCAAAATAGCAGATATCTCATCTTCCATATTCAATGATTCGTCCACTTCTTCATTCGTCATCGCTTGCTCAATCTGGTAAGCCAGCAAATCAATCCGCTGCGAAAGGGAAGATTTAAAATTTTCTATAAGAGAAGATTCCAATTCCTTAACGAAGTAAATACCGATGATTTGCATAGCCAAAATAATCAGAAGCACATAGATCAGCACAATTTTAAAATGTATCGAACGGAAAAAACTCACTCGACTGCTATACATGTTCACTGCTCCTGTTCAGGATTGCGCAAATAATAACCTACCCCTCTTCTTGTCACAATCCATATTGGATGGCTTGGGTTGTCTTCAATTTTTTCCCTAAGTCTTCTAACCGTGACATCTACAGTTCTGACGTCTCCGAAATAGTCATATCCCCAAACGGTTTGCAGCAAATGCTCTCGGGTCATGACCTGTCCAATGTGCTTCGCTAAATAGTGAAGCAATTCAAACTCACGATGAGTAAGCTCGATCGTTTCTCCCCGTTTTGAAACGACATATGCATCAGGATGAATAACGAGAGAGCCGATTTGAATTTCCGACTGTTCAGAAGCCGCTTCCCTTGCAGCATTTGTTTGCTGTCTTCGTAAATTTGCCTTTACCCTTGCCAAGAGCTCTCTTGTGCTGAATGGTTTTGTCACATAATCATCAGCACCAAGCTCCAGACCAAGCACTTTATCGATTTCTGAATCTTTCGCAGTCAACATAATAATCGGCATTTCATATTTTTTTCGAACTTCCCGGCACACTTCCATTCCATCCTTGCTGGGAAGCATAATATCTAACAATATCAAGTCAGGTTTAATTTCTTCCACCATTTCAATCGCGCTTGTTCCATCATAAGCACAGTATACATCAAAACCTTCTTTTTTAAGATTAAACTCTAATATATCTGCAATTGGTTTTTCATCATCAACAACTAATATTTTTTTATTTTCCATCATTTTCTCCCCTTTTGATCTATTAACTTTACTTTACCACGATTACATTCATCTCATCATCAACTTTCAATACAAATGGAAAAAACAAGCAGAAAACCCCTAGCTATTGCTAGAGGTCTTAAATTCAATAGGTTTTGGAACTTAGAGTAAACCCCTGTAAATTCCTATCAAACCTATTATATCAATTTTTATCTTATTGTAACAGCTTGAGATGAGAAATCAAATTTCTATTTACAACCACAAATGTTACCAATTTTGGTTTAACTTACTTATAGCCAAAAATAGCACGGATAAACCGTGCGTATGAAGTGGCTCGGGACGGAATCGAACCGCCGACACAAGGATTTTCAGTCCTTTGCTCTACCGACTGAGCTACCGAGCCGTATAAAGTTTTCAAGAATGCGAACTCTTTTTCCCTCTCTCAAGCCTTTCATATATGTGGATTCTCGAATGTGAGGCAGCTTGTATAATATTTCTCGATTGTAATGGTGAGCCATGGAGGATTCGAACCTCCGACCCTCTGATTAAAAGTCAGATGCTCTACCTACTGAGCTAATGGCTCATAAAAAATTTTTTCCTTCTAATCCATTTTAAAATTTGTCAGATGTCCCTTCCTCTTCTAGCTTTTTCGAGGATGATGGATGCGTCGGGACAACTCGTCGCTTATTCGATGAAGCCTTGCTCGTTGCTCTACCGACTGAGCTAATGGCTCATAAAAAAATTTTTTTCTATCTAATCCATTTTTCATTTGTCAGATGTCCCTTCCTCTTCTAGCTTTTTCGAGGATGATGGATGCGTCGGGACAACTCGTCGCCTATTCGATGAAGCCTTGCTCGTTGCTCTACCGACTGAGCTAATGGCTCATAAAATTTTTTTTTCTTCTAATCCATTTTAAAATTTGTCAGATGTCCCTTCCTCTTCCGGCTTTTTCGAGGATGATGGATGCGTCGGGACAACTCGTCGCCTATTCGATGAAGCCTTACTCGTTGCTCTACCGACTGAGCTAATGGCTCATAAAAAAATTTTTTCTATCTAACCCATTTTAAAATTTGTCAGATGTCCCTTCCTCTTCCGGCTTTTTCGAGGATGTTAGATGCATTGTGCGAACAGTTCGGAGCCAATACGCTCATTTTTCTCAAGACGTGTATAATAATATCATTTCTAGAGGGACAAAACAACGATTTTTTTTAATTTCACAAAAAAAAGAGGGAACAGCCGATCCCTCCAAGTTTATTATATTGGACTGTATACACTGCGGACAACATTTGTTTGTGAACGATCTGGACCAACTGAAAAGATGGAAAGTGGGATACCTGTTAACTGGGAAATCCGTTCAACATAATGGCGTGCATTGTCAGGAAGATCGTCCAAGCTTTTTGCCCCCGTAATGTCTTCCTTCCAACCCGGCAATTCCTCATAGACAGGTTCGCACTGTGCAAGTACTTTTAAACTTGCTGGAAATTCTTCTAAAATTTCACCTTTGTATTTGTAGGCGATGCATATTTTTAATGTTTCGATTCCTGTCAATACATCGATGGAATTTAAAGATAAATCAGTTATTCCGCTTACCCGGCGCGCATGGCGAACAACAACGCTGTCAAACCAGCCCACTCGACGTGGACGTCCTGTTGTTGTGCCATATTCCCGTCCAACTTCACGAATTTGATCGCCAATTTCATCGTGGAGCTCTGTCGGAAACGGACCGTCTCCTACACGAGTTGTATAAGCTTTTGATACGCCGACAACATGTTTAATTTTCGTAGGACCTACACCTGCTCCAATTGTCACACCGCCTGCTACTGGATTGGAAGATGTAACAAAAGGATATGTACCTTGATCGATATCAAGCATAACGCCTTGAGCTCCTTCAAATAAAACACGGCGTCCTTCATCAAGCGCGTCGTTCAGCACAACAGATGTGTCGCATACATATTGTTTGATTTGTTGGCCGTACTCGTAGTATTCATTTAAAATCTCTTCCAGTTTAAACCCTTCAACTTCGTATACTTTTTCAAACAGGCGATTTTTTTCTTCTAAATTTCTTCTCAATTTTTCTTCAAAGACTTCACGATCCAATAAATCGGCGATGCGGATGCCAATACGGGCTGCTTTATCCATATAGGCTGGACCTATTCCTTTTTTCGTCGTCCCGATCTTGTTGGCTCCTTTTCGTTCTTCTTCCACTTCATCCAATTTTAAATGATAAGGCAAAATGACGTGAGCGCGGTTGGAAATTCGCAGATTATTTGTTTGAATTCCCCGTTTATGCAAACCGTTCAACTCTTCTACCAGCGCTTTAGGATCGACAACCATTCCGTTTCCGATGACACAAATTTTATCTTGATAAAAAATACCGGATGGGATTAAATGCAGTTTATATGTTTCACCGTTAAATTTGATTGTATGGCCAGCATTGTTTCCACCTTGGTAACGGGCGATCACTTCCGCATTTTGAGAAAGGAAATCGGTTATTTTCCCTTTTCCTTCATCCCCCCATTGTGTACCAACAACAACAACTGATGACATGTGTGCACCTCCGTGTTCACCAAAAATCCAATACAAAGAAACAAGTTTATTCTACCAATTGTAGCAAGTAGAGTCAATAAAATCCGAACGTTCACTTTATTATTAAATATTTTGTTCGTGTTATATAAGATGCTTACAAAAAAACAACTGCCTCATCAAGAGACAGCAGGAGGAATATGATCGTCTTCATATCTCCTTTCAAGATTTACAAATTTATTATATTCTTTTACAAATGCAAGCTGAACAGTTCCTACAGGGCCGTTCCGCTGCTTGGCTATAATGATTTCAATAATATTTTTGTTTTCTGATTCCGTATTGTAGTAATCATCTCTGTATAAAAAGGCGACGATATCTGCATCCTGCTCAATACTACCGGACTCCCGAATATCTGACATCATCGGGCGTTTATCTTGACGCTGCTCGACGCTTCGTGATAGCTGGGATAATGCGATGACCGGCACTTCCAATTCACGTGCCAAAGCCTTAAGAGATCTTGATATTTCCGAAACTTCCTGCTGGCGGTTTTCCCGATTCCGCCCGCTTCCTTGAATTAATTGCAAATAATCTATGATAATTAAACCAAGGCCCTTTTCCTGTTTTAACCGTCTGCATTTGGCGCGAATATCACTCACTCTTATGCCAGGTGTATCATCAATATAAATGCCGGCATTTGATAAACTCCCCATTGCCATCGTCAACTTTCCCCAATCATCCGGGGTTAAATTTCCCGTTCGCAAATTTTGGGCATCTATGTTTCCTTCTGCGCATAGCATACGCATGACAAGCTGTTCCGCACCCATTTCCAAGCTAAAAATCGCTACATTTTCGTCCGTTTTCGTCGCAACATTTTGAGCGATGTTTAAGGCAAATGCAGTTTTACCGACAGACGGGCGGGCCGCTACGATAATTAAATCATTTCGCTGAAAGCCGGCCGTCATACGATCCAATTCGGAAAAGCCTGTAGGAATTCCTGTAATTTCCCCTTTGCGATTGTGGAGCATTTCAATTTTATCGTATGTTCGAACAAGAATATCTTTAATGTTTTGAAACAATCCGGCTTTTCTCCGCTGCGCCACTTCCATGATGCTTTTTTCGGCTTCTGTTAAAAGTGTTTCCACATCGTCTTCCCGATTATAGCCTTCTTGAGCTATAGCCGTTGCTGTTCGTATAAGTCTTCTTAATATCGATTTTTCTTCAACAATTTTCGCATAATATTCGATATTTGCTGCTGTAGGAACGGATCCCGCTAAATCGCTTAAATAAGAAACCCCGCCAACCTCTTCCAAAATTTTCGCATCCGCCAAGTCTTTTGTCACAGTTACTAAATCGACGGGCTCTCCTTTTTCCGAAAGCCTCAACATCGATTGAAAAATCTTTTGATGGCTGGATCGATAAAAATCTTCAGGAACTAATATTTCGGAAGCTAACATAAGCGCTTCAGGTTCTAAAAAAATTGCCCCAAGCACTGCCTGCTCTGCTTCTATATTTTGTGGTGGAATTCGATCACTGACCAGAAGATCATTCAAGATGATCACCGCCTTACCGTGGACACATAAATTTTTTCTCCAAAAAGTATAAAGAGAAATGTGGCATTACTTCAAGATCAACTTCTTTCCATAATACCACATTGCTCCTTGCCATTATTCTTCTGTAACATGTACCTTTAACGTCGCCGTCACTTCCGAATGAAGCTTAATCGGAACATTTGTATAGCCTAAAGAACGAATCGCATCTGGAAGATCAATCTTCCGTTTATCGATTTGAATATTATGTGCTTTTTTTAATTGATCAGCAATTTGTTTGCTTGTTACGGAACCAAATAATCTTCCGCCCTCACCGGCTTTCGCTTTTAATTCAACCGTGATTTTTTCAAGCTGTTCTTTTAATTTTTTTGCCTGCGCTAATTCTTCCGCTGCCTCTTTTTCTTCTTTTTTCTTTTGCGCTTCCAGCTGTTTTAAATTGGCACTTGTCGCTTCAACAGCCAAACCTTTTTTAAAAAGATAATTTTGGGCATAGCCGTCAGCTACATTTTTTACTTCACCTTTTTTCCCTTTCCCCTTTACATCTTGTAAAAAAATCACTTTCATTCTTCATTTCTCCCTTCTAAATATTGTTGAACAGCTTCTTTTAATCGTTTTTCTGCTTCATTTATCGTAACATGCTCCAGCTGGGTCGCGGCATTTGTTAAATGCCCTCCACCTCCAAGTGCTTCCATTATTAATTGAACATTAAAATCGCCCAATGATCTAGCACTAATACCGACTGTATGTTCATCACGCTTCGCAATGACAAACGACGCCAATACGCCGTTCATTGATAAAAGAGTGTCAGCTGCCTGAGCAATGATCACTTGATCGTAATATTCATCTTCTCGATCTGCTTTTGCTATTGCAACCCCATTATTCATAATCTCTGTGTTTTGAATGAACTTGGCACGTTGAACAAATTGTTGAATATCCTCTTTCAACAATTTTTGGACAAGGATTGTATCCGCTCCTTTTGATCGCAAATAAGACGCCGCATCGAATGTTCTAGAGCCTGTTCGAAGCGTGAAGCATTTTGTATCTACCGTAATACCTGCCAACAATGCAGTTGCCTCTATTGTACTCATTTTAAATTCTGCAGGCTGATATACTAAAATTTCCGTAACAAGTTCAGATGTAGATGATGCATAAGGTTCTATATAAACAAGCAGTGGATCTTGAATAAATTCTTCTCCCCTGCGATGATGGTCAATGACTACTACATGGTCAATTTCGCTCAGCAATTTTTGTTCAGCCACCATTGAAGGTTTATTCGTATCTAGAATCACGAGAAGAGAATGATCTGTTGCAATATTCAGGGCTTCATCCGGAGTGATGAATCTGGACCATAACTCAGCGTCCTTCTTTACTTCCTCCACAAGCTTTTGAAGTCCTTGGCCGAATTCTTCATGATTTACAACAATAAAACCTTCTTTATGATTGATTTGCGCCACCTTCAATATTCCAATTGCTGAACCAATTGAATCCATGTCAGGATTTTTATGACCCATAATAAATACTTTATCACTTTCACGAATGATTTCTTTTAATGCATGAGAAATCACTCGAGCTCTAACGCGTGTGCGTTTTTCGATCGGATTTGTTTGTCCGCCGTAAAATTTAACCTTGCCATTTCCCCGTTTAATAGCAACTTGGTCTCCTCCGCGGCCTAAAGCAAGATCTAGACTCGACTGCGCCAGATGCCCCAATTCAGACAGATCTTTAATGCCGGCTCCAATCCCGATGCTTAAGGTGAGAGAAACATTTTGAATAACCGCTTTTTCTCTGACTTCATCTAAAATAGAAAATTTCGTTTTTTCAAGCTCAGCCAAAATTTTTTCATTAAAAACCGCAATAAAACGTTCAGAGGAAACTCTTTTTAAAAAAATACCGTTATCGACTGCCCATTTATTTAATATGGATGTCACAAGGCTGTTTAAATTGCTCCGCTTTTGATCGTCGAGCCCTTGTGCGATTTCATCATAATTATCTAAAAATATATAAGCTAAAACAATCCGTTCGCTTTCATACTGCTTTTTTAGTTCCGTGTGGTCCGTTTCATCAAAAAAATAAAGAAGCCTTTCTTCTTTTTTGACAATGACGCGAAATTTACGGTTTTGAAGAGTCACGATATCGGAATCTATCCCTTTTTGAAATAACACTTTTAATGTTTCAGAAATTTCGTCAAGAGGACGACCGACCAGCTTGTCGTTCTTAAAATATGAAGCTAAAAATGGATTGACCCATTCCACGGCAAATTGATCGTTGATAAGCATAATGCCAATCGGCATCTTCATAAAAACTTCATCGCCAGCTTTTTTCAAACGAAACGTTAAATCAGAAATAGAATGTTCCAATTCCAATTTCAATCGTTTAACAGCATAAAAGAAAAAAAACAACAGACAACCTGCAACGATTGCGCTAATACAGCCAATCACCCAATTATAAAATAACAGAAAACCGATCATTGCCGCTATTACGCCAATGAGTGCGTATAACGGGTAAAAGAATAAAGGTTTTTCAAAAAAACTCGGCATTTTATTCAGCTCCTTGCAAAAAGAACGAACCAAGGCCTAACGTATTTTTTCGCGGAGATTAAACCCTAAATCAATGATTCCCAATATTCGTACTGGATAAAGAAGAATTGGCAAAATAAATGTTCCAATTACAATCAATACCGGCACTGCTTTCGAAAGTTTTTTCACATGACAAAAATAAAAAATAAAGGAAAACCCTTGAATTAAAAGCACAGTCTGTAAAACAAACACAATATTGTAAAGCGCGATATTTAAAAAAGATTCTTTAGGCAAATTGATAAGCATAAGGAGAGTGGCGATTAAATAATACCAAATAATACTTTTTGGAAATTTCCAGTCGCGGAAAGGGGTGATTGTTCCAACATTCAATTTTAATCTTTTTATAATTCCAATGTTCAATATATGTATAATCACGGCTAACATAAATGACACAATGACAAACATGCTCGGAAGCAAGTTCATTAATAAATCAAACTGCTCGTTCATTTGCTCCATCATTGTTTTTTTCATTTCTTCATCCATTGAAGGGAATGCGGCTAATGTTTCCCTTACTGAAGACTTGGTTTGTTGTATAACATCACTAAAAAGATCAACGCCCAAAAAAACAATTGATAACGCATAATCAAGAACGAAATTGATGAGCAATGAAATGGTGCCGCCTATTAACGCAAACAGCTGCCGTTTTTGACGATAAAAGTATGCCATTATGATACCTGTCACACTGAACATGAGCCCAATCGGCAGCGAAACGATGGAGCCGACCAAAAATGTCATCACGATTGATGCTAATAATAAAACAAAAGACTGCTTGATTCCGTGGCGGATACCGAAAATAATAAACGGCGTCGAAAGGAAAAATATTGATATAACGCTTAATATCGGAACATATAAAGTAATTAATAGAAAAACGGTATAAATAGCAACGAATATAGCACCTTCTGTTAAAACATTCGTACGTTTCACAGACTCACCTCAATCAAGACTCATACCATTATTTTAATCTAGACTTTTTAAACAATCAAATCATGGTTTCATTTAACGGACAAGAAAAAAGCAACAAGGGATTCACCTTGCTGCCTTTGAAATTTCTTATTTATCATCTGCAACATAAGGAAGCAATGCCATTTGACGGGCCCGTTTAATGGCAACTGTTAATTTCCGTTGATATTTTGCACTCGTTCCTGTTACACGGCGAGGCAAAATTTTTCCGCGTTCAGAAATGAATTTTTTAAGCAAATCAACATCTTTGTAATCAATGTGCGTAATGCCGTTTGCTGTGAAATAGCACACTTTCCGGCGTTTACCGCGGCCTCTGCGTCCAGCCATTACAATTCCTCCCTTCTTTACATTTATCTAGGCGTACAATCGGTTAAAATGGTAAATCATCATCTGAAATATCAATCGGTTGTCCATCATTAGCAAATGGATCATCGTCAAAGTTTTGGTGGTTCTGATTATTCCGGTTTGGATCAAATGGTGCACCGCCATATGGATTTGCATTTCCTTGATTTCCTGCAAAAAATCCCGAATTATTCCCGACTGCGGCACTCTTCGGTTCTAAAAATTGAACGCTGTCCGCCACAACCTCTGTTACAAATACTCTTCTTCCCGTTTGATCTTCATAGCTGCGTGTTTGAAGACGGCCATCAACACCCGCAAGGCTGCCTTTTTTTAAATAGTTGGCTACGTTTTCCGCAGGACGCCGCCAAACGACACAGTTGATAAAATCTGCTTCGCGTTCCCCTTGCTGATTTGTAAAATTTCGATTAACTGCCAATGTAAAGGTTGCAACGGCTACACCGCTGGGCGTGTATCGTAATTCGGGATCTCTTGTAAGCCGACCGACCAAAACGACACGATTCATCATTTCAGAACCACTCCTAAAATGTCTTTTAAGATGATATTACCATTTTAACACGTATATTGGAACAAATTACTCTTCTTCTTTAACAATGATATGACGTAAAATATCTTCATTGATTCTTGCCAAACGGTTAAATTCTTCAACCGCTTGAGGTGAAGCTTGAACGTTTAAAATCATGTAAATACCATCTCGGAAGTCTTTAATTTCATAAGCGAGACGGCGTTTTCCCCATTCCTTCACCTCTGTAATCTCCGCACCATTGTTCACAAGAATGCCGTTAAAACGCTCAACTAGCTCTTTTTTAGCATCCTCTTCAATGTTTGGACGGATAATATACATAATTTCGTATTTTCTCATTCTCTTACACCTCCTTTTGGTCTTGACGGCCCAATTCGGGCAAGGAGTAATTATCATTACTCACAAACCAAGATTATAGCAAAATTTTATTGATCCCGCAACATTAGACATTGAATCGAAAATGAATAATATCTCCGTCTTGAACCTCGTAATCTTTTCCTTCCAATCGAACCTTTCCAGCTTCTCTTGCAGCAGCCATCGAACCTGCCTCAATTAAGTCTGTATAGGAAACTGTTTCGGCCCGAATAAATCCCCGTTCAAAATCAGAATGAATGATGCCTGCGCACTCAGGTGCTTTCATTCCTTTGCGGAACGTCCATGCCCGAACCTCTTGTTCCCCAGCAGTAAAATATGTGGCGAGTCCCAGCAAGCTGTAAGATGCTTTAATTAATTGATCTAAACCAGATTCTTGAATTCCAAGCTCCTGCAAAAACATTTCTTTTTCTTCCGAATCAAGCTCGACCATTTCAGATTCAATTTTTGCACATACGACAATTACTTCGGCATTTTCCGCAGCAACATATTTGCGCACTTTTTCCACATATTCATTACTTCCAGAGGATATATCTTCCTCACTAACATTTGCTACATAAAGTACAGGTTTAATGGTGAGCAAATGAAGCTGTTTTACATATTTCATCTGTTCTTCCGTGAATGAAACAGAACGGGCGGGCTTTTCATTTTCAAACGCTTCTTTTAACTTCATTAAAATTTCATATTCAAACATAGCTTGCTTGTCTTTTTGTTTTGCTATTTTGGCAACGCGATCGATCCGTTTATCAACTGTTTCCAAATCGGCCAAAATTAACTCGATGTTAATTGTTTCAATATCTGCAATCGGATCCACTTTTCCGTCAACATGCGTAATATTTTCATCATCAAAACAGCGAACAACATGGCAAATTGCATCCACTTGGCGAATGTGAGACAAAAATTTATTGCCAAGGCCTTCTCCCTTGCTTGCCCCTTTGACAATTCCTGCGATATCAGTAAATTCAAATGTTGTCGGAACCGTTCTTTTCGGCTTAAATAATTCTGAAAGCTTTTGCAGGCGATAATCAGGCACTTCAACAATTCCTACGTTCGGATCAATGGTGCAAAACGGATAGTTCGCACTCTCGGCCCCCGCTTGTGTGATCGCATTAAACAGCGTTGATTTTCCAACATTCGGAAGACCAACAATACCAGCAGTTAATCCCATGAATTTTCCACTCCTCTTTTTGTACGGACACTATCTCATCAACTAATCTTCACCCATTATAGATAGGAACAAGAAAAATGACAAGCTTTCATCCTCCAAATCGATCAGCTCTATAAAAAAAAGACTGCCGATTTAAGGCAGCAGTCTTTCATTGTTGCTTCTCACTATGTTTTTCAATGACTTTTTTCATCTTTCTTACAAATTCTTTTCTCGGCATGAGAACACTATGGCTGCAACCTTCACATTTAATACGGATATCCATTCCCATTCGGATCACTTTCCAGCGATTTTCTCCGCAAGGATGAGGTTTCTTCATTTCAACAATATCATAAAGGTCAAATTCCTTGTTAACCATCTAAGCCGTCATCATCCCTTCCTTAAATATTCCATTTATAGCAAACATACAGTATATCTTTTTAGTTAAAGCGAAAAGCCATCTATACTTAGATGGCGCCATGATAGATTTATTTTAACAAGTTTTGTATTTGATTTGTACCTTTCATCAAGCCAATTCCGTTTGAAGGTATAAACACTATTCATTTTTAGGTATAGAAAATTTAAATATTCCGTATACTGGTAATACTATTTCAGGGGGTGAATGGCCGATGAATGTAAAAACAAATTTTTTCCCTTATAAAAAAGAAAAAGAAAGAATCTTTTATCATCATACAGATGCTGTTACTAAATTATCACTAAAAATTGGAAGTCTTATACCAAAAGAACATCAAGATTCCATCGTCGTTTTATGCATTGGAACAGATCGTTCAACAGGAGATGCGTTAGGTCCGATAGTCGGAACGAAGCTAATGGAACAAAATTTAACTCATGTTCATATATTTGGGACTTTGAAATCTCCGGTTCATGCTGTCAATTTAGGAGAAACGATTGAGACAATAAACAATCAGTTCGAACATCCCTTCATCATTGCTGTGGATGCTTGTTTAGGTCTCTATCAAAACATTGGTTCTTTTCAAGTAGCGGAAGGTCCCTTAAAGCCAGGTGCAGCTGTCAATAAATCGCTTCCGGCGGTCGGAGACATGCACATCACTGGAATCGTTAATGTCAGCGGCTTTATGGAGTTTTTTGTTTTGCAAAATACGAGGCTCCATCTTGTTATGAGCATGGCTGACGTCATCTCAGCAAGTTTGATCAATACCTTCAATTCTATAAGGGAATCTGAACAATCAAACGTATCGCTATTTCGAAGAGGGTTTGAATTTTAGCTGTTCTTCAACATCAAGATGATACTTTTACATCCAACAGTTCTAAAATACGCACCAAATCTTCTTTCGAAAAAAACTCAATCTCTATTTTACCTTTCTTCTTTTGCTGCTTAATGGAAACGGATGTTCCAAATTTTTCTCGTAAAAACGATTCTTGTTCACGTATAAAAGCATCTTTTTTCTCTATCTTTTTCTTTGTTTCACGTGAAACACTTTCATTCATCTGCTGCACTAACTGTTCTACTTGCCGGACATTTAAATTTTCTTTTAAAATTTTATTCACTAAATATTCAAGTTTCTCTTTTTTCTTTATGCCAAGCAATGTTCTCCCATGACCCATTGATAGCTTGCCTTCAGATATCAATGTTTGGACGAACGGTGGAAGGCTTAGGAGCCGCAAATGATTGGCAATATGCGGACGGCTTTTGCCAAGACGTTTTGCCAATTCTTCTTGTGTAATGTTCAAATGCTCCAAAAGCGATTGGTACGCTTTCGCCTCTTCGATCGGGGTTAAATCTTCCCTTTGCAAATTTTCTAATAGAGCGATTTCCATCATTTGCTCATCTGTCAACTCTTTCACAACTGCCGGAACTGTCTTAAGCTTCGCTTCTTTTGCTGCTCGATAACGGCGTTCACCGACTACAATTTCATAGCCTTTTATGCTCTTTCGGACTATCAGCGGCTGTAAAATTCCGTGCTGCAAAATGGATTGCTTAAGCTCTTCAATCGAACCAGGGTCAAATGTTTTTCGCGGTTGATAAGGATTTGGACGTAAATCCCCTATTTTAATATCTTGCACCACTTCTTCCTTATTCAGTTCTAAATTGGCAAAAAGTGCATTAATTCCTTTCCCTAATCCTCTAGCCATTTGCCACCACTTCCTTTGCTAATTCTAAATAAACCTCTGCTCCTTTGGATCTTGAATCATAAAGGATAATAGGCTGTCCATGGCTCGGTGCTTCACTAAGCCGCACATTTCGTGGAATAATGGTTTGATACACTTTGTCTTGAAAGTATTTTTTTACCTCATCAATTACTTGAATGCCTAAATTAGTCCGCGCATCAAGCATTGTCAGCAATACACCTTCAATCATCAAATCCGAATTCAAATGTTTTTGAACCAACCGAATAGTATTTAACAGCTGGCTTAATCCTTCCAAAGCATAGTACTCGCATTGAACTGGAATAATGACCGAATCCGAAGCCGTTAGCGCATTGAGTGTTAAAAGTCCGAGCGAAGGCGGGCAATCTATTAATATGTAATCATATTGCTGCTTCACTGGTTCAAGCGCTCTTTTTAATCGGACTTCACGGGAAATCGTCGGAACTAATTCAATTTCAGCACCTGCAAGTTGAATAGTTGCTGGAATCACATCAAGATTTTCAATCTGTGTTGTTTTAATGACTTTTTTTACATCTGCATCCTCTACTAAAAGATCATACACACAAAGGTCGACATCCGCTTTTTCAATACCAACCCCACTTGTCGCATTACCTTGAGGGTCTATATCGACTAATAGAACCCGCTTTCCTGTGTATGCTAAGCAAGCTCCGAGGTTAACGGAAGTTGTTGTTTTTCCAACGCCGCCTTTTTGGTTCGCTATGGAAATGATCTTACACACGGTGTCACCTGCTTTCTCCTACTTCAAATGTTCTATTGTATTTTATTTTATCACGAAAATGCTTAATTGTAGGTGATATCTTTGGGGATGTTTCACAAACTTTTTTCTTTTGTAGGTGGAAATGCTAGGAATTCATCCTTTTTTCGAAAAAAATAAAATATTGTCGTATTTCCCGGAAAATAATTTGTTGCTGTCGAACATTCTGTCCAAGTCTTTTTGCTAAGTTTTTTTATAATAAAAAACTCTTCACGAAAAAGTGTGAAGAGTTATTTTGGAATTTTGATCGTTAATTGTATATAGTTTTCAAATTCTTCTTCTTTTGAATCTATTTTAACTCCTGTTTCAGCCACCATAGTCAAAGATTTCCGAATCGTATTCAAAGCAATTCTCGTATCTCTGCTGAAAGCTTTTCTTTTCGGTTTTTGCTTTTCTTCTTTTTGGTCTAACATTTTAACTACGCGATCTTCTGTTTGTTTAACATTTAACTGTTTTTCAATAATTTCGTTTAACAATTTAATTTGCAATTCATGATCTTTTAAAGGAATGAGTGCTCGCGCATGACGTTCCGTAATGGATTTGTTTAACAATGCCTCTTGAACTTCTTTTGGGAGCTTCAGCAGACGTAGTTTATTGGCAATCGTCGATTGTCCTTTTCCAAGCCTTTGAGCTAGCGCTTCTTGAGTCAGCTGATGGAGTTCAATTAATTTTGCATAAGCAACTGCTTCTTCAATGGCTGATAATTCTTCCCGCTGCAAGTTTTCAATTAAGGCGATTGAAGCGGTTTCTTTATCATTATAATTTTTTACTATAGCCGGAATTTCCATCCATCCAAGTTTTTTGACAGCTCTCCATCTTCTTTCCCCGGCAATAATTTCATACCGTTCATCCGTTTTTCTGACAACAATCGGCTGTATAATGCCATGAGTTCGGATTGTTTGCGCCAATTCATCAATTTTATCTTCAGAAAAAACAGTTCTCGGCTGAAATGGATTAGGGACGATCTCATCAACAGGAATATGCAAAATTTCTTCTTTTACATCTTTTTCTTCTTCAAAGTCCGTCACATCTTTTTCCCCAAAGCCAAATAATCGAGAAAAAGGATGCTTCATATGCTGACACCACCTTTAGAAACTACCAGCATTTATTAAATTTCTCGTTTTCTAGACAAATTTCCTGCTAAAAATGACAAACAAAAAATATTATTTTCGAACAAGTTACTCAATAGGCATTTTATTTGGTGTGCCGGGCTTCCTAGGATACTTTTTCGGAGTAGCACGATGTTTATGAATCACAATGATATTGCGCTGACTTTTTTCAATGGGCAATTGAAAGGAATGAATCGTCTGGACTTGTCCGCCAAATAATGAGATCGCTTTATTTGCCCCTTTTAATTCTTCTTTTACCGATTGAGCCTTCAATGCCAAAAAATCACCATTTACTTTCACGAGCGGGATACAAAGTTCACTTAGTACGGATAATCGTGCTACAGCCCTAGCTGTCACGATATCAAAAGATTCCCGAAATATTTTCTTTTGACCGAACGTTTCCGCACGATCGTGGTATAAAAAGACATTTTCCAAATTTAGTTGAGCAGTTAAATGCTCTAAAAACGTAATTCGTTTTTTCAAAGAGTCAACGATTGTCAACTGCAAATGAGGAAAGCAAATTTTCAGCGGAATGCCGGGAAAACCAGCACCCGCTCCAACATCGCAAACGGAAAGAGGTCTGTTAAAATCATAAAAAAAAGCAGCCGAAATAGAATCATAAAAATGTTTGATATACACTTCTGTCCGATCCGTTATGGACGTCAAATTCACTTTTTCATTCCATTCCGTTAGGAGCTTAAAATATGCTTCAAATTGTTCCAATGCTTGTGAGGAAAGTGAAATCCCTCTTTCCTCCAGCAACGTTTGAAACTGAATACTGTCCATCGCTCTATCCTTTCGTCTCCATTGTAATAAATCTCTTTATTCATTAGACACGCGGGCGATACGGCCTTGTTCCAAATAAACAAGTAAAATAGAAATATCCGCCGGATTGACGCCTGATATGCGTGAAGCCTGTGCAACTGATATCGGCCGAACCTGTTTTAATTTTTGCCGCGCTTCTGTTGCAAGTCCATTGATAGCGTCATAATCAATGTCTTCTGGTATTTTTTTGTTTTCCATGCGTTTTAATTTCTCTACTTGCTGCAACGATTTTTCAATATATCCTTCATATTTGATTTGAATTTCTACCTGCTCCTCCACTTCTTTAGGCAAAGCTTCACTTTCGGTAAGCATTTTTATATGTTCATAATTTATTTCTGGACGCTTCAAAAGGTCTGAGGCACGGATGCCGTCTTTTAACGGACTTCCTCCGACTTCTTCAATCAATTTTTGAGTCTGTTCATTCGGCTTGATAATGATGGAACGGAGGCGTTTTTTCTCATTTTCTATCGCTTCTTTTTTGGCCAAAAACTTTTCATACCGCTCTTTTTTAATCAAACCGATTTTGTATCCGAGTTCTGTCAAACGCAAATCCGCATTGTCATGGCGAAGGAGAAGACGGTATTCGGCTCTTGATGTTAAAAGACGGTATGGTTCGTTCGTTCCTTTTGTCACCAAATCGTCTATTAATACACCGATGTAAGCATCAGAACGGCTGAGAATGATCTCTTCTTTATTCAACGCTCTTCTAGCAGCATTAATACCGGCCATAATTCCTTGACCAGCTGCTTCTTCATATCCTGAAGTTCCGTTAATTTGTCCTGCCGTATATAAATTTTTCACTTTTTTCGTTTCTAGCGTCGGCCATAGCTGTGTTGGTACGATCGCATCATATTCAATGGCATATCCAGCTCTCATGATTTGTGCATTTTCAAGCCCCGGAATGGTAGATATCATACGGCGCTGTACATCTTCCGGCAGGCTTGTAGAAAGCCCTTGAACATAGACTTCTTCCGTATTACGGCCCTCAGGCTCCAAAAAGATTTGGTGGCGCGGTTTATCATGGAAACGGACAATTTTATCTTCAATAGACGGACAATAACGAGGTCCTGTCCCTTTGATCATACCAGAATACATGGGCGATCTGTGCAAATTTTCGTCAATGATTTTATGAGTTTCACTGCTTGTATACGTCAGCCAACAAGGAAGCTGATCGGTAATATATTTCGTTGTTTCGTAGGAGAATGCACGCGGCTCCTCGTCTCCAGGTTGAATTTCTGTTTTGCTGTAATCAATGGTTTTACTGTTGACTCTTGGAGGTGTCCCTGTTTTAAAACGAACAAGTTCGAATCCAAGCTTTTCTAAATGCTCTGACAGCTTAATGGACGGCTGTTGATTGTTTGGTCCGCTTGAATAAGAAAGGTCGCCGATAATGATTCTTCCACGCAAAAACGTCCCTGTTGTTAAAACAACTGTTTTCGAACGGTATTCGGCTCCTGTCTGCGTCACGATCCCTTTGCATATACCGTCTTCTACAATTAATTCTTCGACCATTCCTTGAAGCAATGTTAAATTTTCTTCCTGCTCCAGCGTCTTTTTCATTTCCCTTTGATATAAAACTTTATCGGCTTGTGCCCGAAGTGCACGAACAGCAGGTCCTTTTCCTGTATTTAACATTCTCATTTGAATATATGTTTTATCAATGTTTTTTCCCATTTCTCCGCCAAGCGCGTCAATCTCACGGACGACAATTCCTTTTGCCGGCCCGCCGATTGAAGGATTACATGGCATAAAAGCTACCATATCCAAATTAATGGTCACTACTAATGTTTTAGCACCAAGCCTTGCAGCCGCAAGACCCGCCTCACAGCCCGCATGACCTGCGCCAACCACGATTACATCATATTCACCGGCTTGATATCGCATCAAATTCACACCCTTTCCTATTTACCTAAACAAAATTGCGAAAACAACTGATCAATTAAGCTTTCATGTACACTGTCGCCAATAATTTCGCCGAGGAGTTCCCACGTTCTTGTTAAGTCGATTTGAACAATATCGATTGGGACGCCTTGTTCTATTCCCTCTATAGCCTCTTCAACAGCTTTTTTGGCCTGAGATAACAACGCAATATGGCGTGTATTGGAAACATAAGTTAAATCATCTGCTTGAAGATCCCCTTTAAAAAACAAAGAACTGATCTGTTGTTCCAATTCATCGATCCCTCTATCTTCCTTTAAGGAAGTGGTCACAATTGGATGTCCATTGGCTAGCTTCTGCACTTCATCCATATCGATTTTCTTCGGCAAATCAGTTTTATTGACAATGACAATAAAATCCGTTCCCTTCACGGCTTCAAACAATTTTTTATCTTCTTCCGAGAGCTCTTCGTTATAGTTTAGCACAAATAAAATTAAATCAGCTTCTTTCAATACCTGTCGGGATCGTTCCACACCGATTTTTTCTACAATGTCTTCCGTCTCACGAATTCCAGCCGTGTCGATAAGACGGAGAGGAACACCTCTCACATTGACATATTCTTCTATTACATCCCTTGTCGTTCCTGGTATATCAGTTACAATCGCTTTATTTTCATGAACGAGTCCATTGAGCAAAGAAGATTTGCCAACGTTTGGCCGCCCAATTATAACGGTTGATAAGCCTTCCCTCAATATTTTCCCTTGGTTAGAAGTTGAAAGCAGTTTTTCAATTTCGTCTCGCACGTACGAAGCTTTTTCAATTAACATATTATGTGTCATTTCTTCGACATCATCATATTCGGGGTAATCGATGTTGACTTCAACATGTGCAAGCGTTTCAAGAATTTCCTGACGCAGCCGTTTGATGCGCTTTGAAAGACGGCCTTCCATTTGCCCAAGAGCAACATTCATTGCTTTATCGGTTTTAGCCCGAATTAAATCAATCACAGCTTCCGCTTGAGACAAATCAATTCTTCCATTTAAAAATGCTCTCTTCGTAAATTCTCCTGGTTCCGCCAAACGAGCGCCGTGCTTAAGAACTAGCTGCAAAACGCGGTTAACTGTTACGAGACCTCCATGGCAATTGATCTCAACAACATCTTCTCTTGTAAATGTTTTAGGCGCCCGCATGACAGAAACCATCACTTCTTCAACCATTTCTTGCGTATCGGGATCAATTATTTTTCCATAATGAATCGTATGGGTTGGAACATCTTTTAATTGTTTCTTTGCAGGGCTTTGAAAAATGCGATCCGCAATGTCCACCGCCTCATCGCCGCTTAAGCGGACAATCGCAATGGCTCCCTCTCCCATCGGGGTGGAAATTGCTGCTATTGTATCAAATTCCATTGTCTCACCTCGCTTTTTGTTGCGATCTATCATAAACCAATCCGGCAGTTGTTTTCATTCACCAAAGTTTAAAAATACCATATAGTCTAGAAAAAAGAAAAGCACAATGTTTATCCACAAAAAAATTATCTAATTTATTATTTTAACTTATCCACATGTTCATAACAATATTTCGCTACTTTTCACTTATTCACAATACCGTAACGTTTAAGAAACAAGCCAGATAATCTTCCATGGGGTTAGATCTGCATGTCTCGTAATTCAAAATAATGAACAACGAAATGATTGATAACTGGAGAAACAGCTTAAAAAACTGCTGGGCTTGAAAAATCAAAGAGGTACCAAAAAAGTTGAAGAGTCTTTAATAGAGGTTGACAGAAACCGAAAATTTCTTTTTAAAGGCATCAATTTGGAGGCTAAAAAAAATGATGAATTGGCTTTCCAATTCATCAAAAAACTTATTTTGGTGCGATGACGACATATCGATTGGGCTCTGTTCCGACTGAATACGTTTGAACCCTTTCATCTTCCATTAACGTTGAATGAATGATTTTTCTTTCAAAAGAAGGCATGGGCTCCAAAGAAAATTCCTTATTTGTTTTTACAACTTTATCTGCCAATTTTACCGCCAATTGAGTCAAAGTCTCTCGGCGCTTTTCACGATAATTTTCAGCATCCAAAATAATGGGTACGTAATCGGTTGACGTTTTATTCGCTACAAGCTGTGTCAAATATTGCAAGGAATTTAACGTTTGTCCTCTTTTTCCAATTAGAATTGCCAAATTTTCCCCTTTAATATTAAAATACGCTGTTTTTTCTTCAAGTTTAATATCAACGGAAGCTGTAATTCCCATTTCTTTTATAACCTGCTCAAGGAAATTTTTCGCCTCGTCCAATGGATTAAGGTCCGTATTCTCGTTCCATTTTAACAAAGCACCCGTCAATTCGCTTGTTTCCTTTAATTTCACATGGACAATGGCAGGTTTTTGGCCAAATATCCCAAAAAGCCCTTTTTTTCCTTCATCGATAATTCGAATATCCACTTGTTCCTGCTCAACATTTAATTCTTTTAAGGCTTTCTTCACAGCATCCTCAACGGTCTGTCCAGTAGACGTTATTTCTCTCACTTTTGAGCTCCTCCTGCCTTTTCAGAAGCTTTGCGTATATCTGAACCTTTGATCACAAGAGTTTGGACAATCATAAAAATATTTCCGACTACCCAATAAAGTGATAAAGCTGCTGGGAACGACACCGCAAAAATGACAATCATAATCGGCATCATCCAAAGCATTGTTTGCATTTGCGGATTTATGTTTTCTGTTCCTGCCATCATTAATTTTTGCTGAACAAATGTCAAAATGCCTGCTAAAAGAGGTAGAATAAAATAAGGATCTCTCTCACCTAGATCGAACCATAAAAAGCTGTGTTCAGCAATTTCCCGGGTTCTCATAATGGCATGGTAAAATCCAATTAAAATTGGCATTTGAATTAATAGTGGTAAACAACCGGCAAGAGGATTAACACCATGCTTTTGAAATAAAGCCATTGTTTCTTGTTGAAGCTTTTGCTGTGTTTTTTGGTCTTTCGAACTGTATTTCTCACGCAACTTTAAAATTTCCGGCTGAATTTCCTGCATGGCCTTTGAATTTTGAATTTGTTTGATCATTAACGGCAAAATCGCTAATCGAATTAAAATGGTTACGATGATAATGGATAAACCATAATCATTTCCAAATAGCTGCGCAAAATATGTAATTAACCAAGAAAGCGGATAAACAATGTACTGGTTCCAAAAACCTTCACTGTCTTTTGTAATCGGTTCATTTATTTCCGTACACCCGGACAAAACAGATGCTAGTCCAAGAATAGCCAGCAATAATACTATTCGCTTCTTCAAAAAAACTTCCTCCTAACAAATTCTATATATCATAATTAAAAATAATCCGTTTCCATTCAAAAAGTATTTTACCATCTTTTTTGTAAAATTGCTTTTGATTTCTTAATGATTTTTTGTCTGATAAATGTTCATTTTTATAAAAAGATGAACAAGACTTTTTTTTACCTCATGATAATTCATTTGCGCAGACGGTTTCCTCGCAATAATAATATAATCCTTCCCTTTAGCGATATTGTCCTTCTCTTCTAAAAATACTTGACGAATCAAACGTTTTACTTTATTTCTCGTCACGGCATTGCCAATTTTTTTACTGACAGACAGCCCGATCCGAAAATCTTTTATATCCGGCTGATCAAGCATATAAATAACGAACTGTCTATTCGCCATTGACTTTCCTTTTTGAAATACTTTTTGAAAGTCCTTATTTTTTTTTATCCGGTTCCTTTTTTTCATTCCATTCACTCCGACTCTCCGATTTACTCGAGAGATCAAGTAACTTCATTTTGTGTAAAAAAGACCACTGACTTTTTTTCAGTGGTCTACGCTGATAATACTTTTCTTCCTTTACGGCGTCTCCGAGCTAAAACCTTTCGACCGTTTTTTGTGCTCATCCGGCTGCGGAATCCGTGAACTTTGCTGCGTTTTCTTTTATTTGGTTGATATGTTCTTTTCATTCTATGACACCTCCCCGAGGATTAACTCTAAAAAGACAGTCTTTCTAATTATAGTAAAGGAATATCCTAATTGTCAACTAAGGTCCATTGTACTATCGGCAAACAACATTGTGGATATTTTTTTATAAAAAATACAGTTTTACAGCAATTATCGACATTTTTTTCACACATTTATCGACATGTGAATATTTTTTTCAACAGCATGTTGTCTTGTGGATAAACTTTCAAAACCCATTGCAACACATAGGTTATTTTGATATGATATTTGTGTTTTACCTCTGAATATCTTTCATTTATCATTATATTATCCACACGTTGTGGATAAATTGTGGAAAGTTGTTAACGGCCCTGTGAAGGAAGTTTTCCACACTCTCTGAATTTTGTAGAAAAGTTATTTTTCTACTATATTAAATATTTTTGTGCAAACATATGTGGAATGCATATTTATTCATTGTTCATTTTTTACAGCCGATGTAAAGGAGGGTGACCCCAAAGAGCCATGGAGAACATAGAGGACTTGTGGAATCGGGTGCTTGCCGAAATTAAAAAAAAGGTCAGTAAACCGAGCTTTGATACCTGGCTAAAATCTACAAAAGCACACGCTTTACAAGGTGATTTGCTCATCATTACTGCTCCAAATGAATTTGCGAGAGATTGGTTGGAATCCAGGTACCTGCATTTAATCGCGAACACAATATATGATTTAACAGGAGAAGAAATCGGTATAAAATTTATCATTCCGCAAAATTTGACAGACGATGAATTTATGCCTAAAGCCCCCATTAAAACATCGCCAAAAAAAGGGGAAGAGACAAATGAATTTCCCCAAAACTTGCTGAATCCAAAATATACTTTTGATACGTTTGTTATCGGCTCAGGAAATCGATTTGCCCATGCTGCATCCCTGGCTGTTGCGGAAGCGCCGGCAAAAGCATACAACCCGCTGTTTATTTATGGTGGCGTCGGTCTCGGAAAAACTCATTTAATGCATGCAATCGGCCATTATGTATTAGAACATAATCCTTCCGCGAGAGTCGTCTATTTGTCATCAGAAAAATTTACGAATGAATTTATTAACTCAATCCGTGACAATAAAGCCGATGAATTTCGCAATAAATACCGGAATGTTGATGTTCTATTGATAGATGATATTCAATTTCTTGCTGGAAAAGAACAAACACAAGAGGAATTTTTCCATACGTTCAACACACTTCACGAGGAAAGCAAGCAAATAGTCATTTCAAGCGACAGGCCGCCAAAGGAAATTCCTACTCTTGAAGACCGGCTGAGATCACGTTTTGAATGGGGGCTCATAACAGATATTACTCCTCCTGACCTCGAAACAAGAATTGCCATTTTAAGAAAAAAAGCGAAAGCTGATGGATTGGATATTCCAAATGAAGTCATGCTTTATATTGCCAACCAAATTGATACAAATATTCGTGAGCTAGAAGGTGCCCTTATACGCGTAGTAGCTTATTCTTCTCTCATTAATAAAGATATTAACGCGGATCTCGCGGCAGAAGCATTAAAAGACATTATACCGAGCTCCAAGCCTAAAATTATTACCATTCAAGAAATTCAACGTGTAGTTGGACAGCATTTTAATGTTAAATTGGAAGATTTTAAAGCAAAAAAGAGAACAAAGTCTGTTGCATTTCCAAGACAGATTGCCATGTACTTATCAAGAGAATTAACCGACTCTTCTTTGCCGAAAATTGGAGAAGAATTTGGAGGAAGAGACCATACAACAGTCATTCATGCTCATGAAAAAATTTCAAAGCTATTAGAAGAAGACCCACAGCTGCAAAATCAAATAAATGAAATAAAAGAACAGTTAAAGCATTCCATTCATTATCATTAGTTGAGGACATTGTGAATAACTTTGACATTGGCATGCACAGTTTATCCACATGTGGATAGACTGTGCTTCCTTTCATTAACATTGTTATCAACATATCCACAAGCCCTATTACTACTTATACTATATTTTTTAATTAAAAAATAATAATAATATAAAATGTATTTGTTTGATAGATGGCAGTGCAGCCTTAGAAGGAGGATTTACATGCAAGTTATTGTCCAAAAAAATAAGCTTGTTGAAAGCGTCCAAGATGTCATGAAGGCCGTCTCCTCTAGAACAACCATACCTATATTGACCGGAATAAAAATTGTCGCAACAGAAGAGGGCATTTCATTAACAGGCAGTGATTCAGACATTTCGATTGAGTCCTTTATACCTGCAGAAGAAAATGGAACGATTCAAGCGGAAATTATCGAGCCCGGAAGCATTGTTTTGCAAGCTCGTTTTTTTAGTGATATTGTGAGGAAGCTTCCGCAGGATAAAGTGGAAATGAAAGTGGAAAACCACTTTCTAACTATTATTCGATCAGGAAGTGCGGAATTTAATCTGCATGGTTTGGATGCAGAAGAATATCCAAGATTGCCGGAAATTGAGGAGCAAAACGTTTTTAAAATTCCATCAGATCTATTAAAAACCTTAATTCGACAAACAGTTTTTGCTGTTTCGGTTTCAGAAACAAGACCAATTTTAACCGGTGTAAACTGGCGTTTAGAAAATGGCGAATTAACATGTATTGCAACGGACAGCCATCGATTAGCTTTACGGAAAGCAAAAGTGGAAACCAATATTTCTGAAGCGCATAATGTCGTTATTCCGGGAAAAAGCTTAAATGAGCTGAATAAAATTCTTGATGAAAACGATGATCTTGTCGAAATTGTCATTACAGAAAATCAAGTTTTGTTTAAGACGAAAAACATATTATTCTTTTCACGTCTCTTAGACGGAAATTACCCTGATACGAGCAGACTTATTCCAATGGAAAGTAAAACGGATATTGTTCTTGACGCAAAAGATTTTTTACAAGCTATAGACCGCGCATCTCTTCTTGCAAGAGAAGGACGCAATAACGTCGTCAAGTTGACAACATTTCCTAACGGGAAGGTTGAAATCTTGTCAAATTCACCGGAAATTGGGAAGGTTGTCGAAGAAATTCATGCCAAAAATGTACAAGGAGAAGATTTAAAAATCTCCTTTAGTGCAAAATATATGATAGATGCATTAAAAGCTGTGGAAGGATCAGAAATTCGCATCAGCTTTACGGGGGCGATGAGGCCGTTTTTAATTCGTGTTCCCGAAGATGAAACAGTTTTGCAACTGATTCTTCCTGTCCGAACATATTAAACAGCTGTCACCGGTTCTTTATGATAAATTCTTCTATTTTGAAGTACTGGAAATAAAAATGAAAGCTACTAGTAATCAAAAAAGCTAGTAGCTTTCTTTTCGAATTGGGAAATATTTAGTAAAATAAAAAGTTAGAGACTATTTTGAGAAAGCGGATGAAATTCAGATGAAGCGTATGATTCAAATTAAAGGTGAATATATTACACTCGGACAATTTTTAAAATTAGCGGATGTCATCCAAACTGGCGGAATGGCAAAATGGTTTCTGCAAGAGCATGAAGTGCTCGTAAATTCTGAGAGGGAACAGCGCCGGGGAAGAAAATTAAGAGACGGAGACATCGTAGAAGTAAAAGAGATTGGAACCTTTATTGTAAAAAACTGAAGTTGGTGACCTTCATTGTATTTAAAAGAATTCAGTTTAAAGAACTACCGTAATTATGAGTCCCTTCATGTACAGTTTGAAAACAAAGTCAATGTGATAATTGGAGAAAATGCCCAAGGGAAAACAAATATGATGGAGGGCATCTATGTTTTGGCGATGGCGAAATCCCATCGAACCAGCAATGATAAAGAGCTCATTCAATGGGAGAAGGAATATGCTAAAATAGAAGGGAGAATAGAAAAACAAAATCGTTTTTCTACGGTTGAATTAATTATTTCCAACAAAGGGAAAAAAGCTAAATTAAATCATTTAGAACAAAAAAAATTAAGTGAATATGTCGGTCACGTCAATGTGATTATGTTTGCTCCGGAAGATTTGAATTTAGTTAAAGGAAGTCCGCAAATTCGCAGGCGTTTTATCAATATGGAAATTGGACAAGTTTCTCCTGTTTATTTGCACCAACTGAACAAATATCAAAAAATCATTCAGCAGAGAAATCATTATTTAAAGCTTCTCCAAACGAGAAAGCAGAAGGATGAAAAAATGTTGGATGTGCTTACACTTCAGCTGTGTGAGACAGCGAGCAATATCATTAAAAAAAGATATTTGTTTGTTAAACAGCTTGAAAAATGGGCACAACCGATTCATTCCAGCATTTCAAGGGGAATGGAGGAATTAAGAATTCAGTATAAGCCTTCTGTTGATGTATCAGAAGAAGCAGACTTGTCGAAAATAGTAGAAGTATACTATGACAGGTTTGCTAAAATAAGAGAAAAGGAAATAGAACGTGGAACGACGTTAGCCGGTCCCCACAGAGATGACCTTATTTTTTATGTGAACGGCCGGGATGTTCAAACATTCGGATCGCAAGGCCAGCAGCGCACAACAGCTCTTTCGCTGAAATTGGCCGAAATAGATTTGATCCATGAAGAGATTGGCGATTATCCTGTATTATTGTTGGACGATGTTTTATCAGAATTAGATGATTTTAGGCAATCTCATTTATTAAATGCCATTCAAGGGAAAGTGCAAACATTTGTGACAACAACAAGCGTAGATGGAATTGATCACAAAACCTTGAAGGAAGCGGCTATCTATCGTGTATCTTCCGGACAATTAATATAAATTATTTTTTTTTGAAACAGATCATGATGCTATTAAGAATTTTAACATCTGCAGCTTGTTTTTTACTCATGCATAGATCGTGTCATTACTTTGAAAAAAGCGGATCAATCCATTTAGATTTTTTTGTGGAAAAAAGATTTTTTTATCTATTCAATCGATTTTATGTTTATAAAAGTGTAGGTGATCATTGTGGCGATGGAACAAAATCATGAGGAACAAACAACATATGATGAAAACCAGATTCAAGTGCTGGAAGGGTTGGAAGCTGTTCGAAAAAGACCTGGAATGTATATTGGATCTACCAGTTCCAAAGGTCTTCATCATCTCGTTTGGGAAATTGTCGATAATAGTATAGATGAGGCTTTAGCGGGTTTTTGTACAGAAATAAATGTGACGATCGAAGAAGACAATAGCATAACAGTAAAAGATAATGGACGGGGAATACCCGTCGGAATACAAGAAAAAATGGGAAGACCAGCCGTTGAAGTCATCATGACTGTACTTCATGCCGGAGGAAAATTCGGAGGCGGAGGCTATAAAGTTTCTGGTGGACTCCACGGTGTAGGAGCTTCAGTTGTGAATGCACTGTCAACAGAACTGGAGGTATTTGTTCATCGTGATGGAAATATTTACTATCAAAAATATCGCCGAGGTGTCCCTTGTGAAGATTTGAAAATTGTCGGAAAAACGGATACGACAGGAACCATTGTGCATTTCAAGCCTGATCCTGAAATTTTTAAAGAAACAACTGAATATGATTATGATACGTTGGCGTCGCGTTTGCGAGAACTTGCCTTTTTAAACCGCGGAATCAAGATCACATTAGAAGATAAGCGGGACGAAAAAGGACGGCAAAATTTATATTACTATGAAGGCGGCATTATCTCCTATGTAAAGCATCTCAACCGTACAAAAGAGGTTCTTCATGAAGAACCGATTTACATTGAAGGAGACAGAGATGGAATAAAAATAGAAATCGCTCTTCAATACAATGATGGATATACAAGTAATATTTACTCTTTTGCTAATAATATTCACACTTATGAGGGCGGTACTCACGAATCCGGCTTTAAAACTGCTTTAACTCGCGTCATTAATGATTACGCTAGAAAAACTGGATCTATTAAAGAAAACGATCAAAATTTATCAGGTGAAGATGTTCGTGAGGGGTTAACCGCGATCATTTCTGTCAAACATCCTAATCCTCAATTTGAGGGACAAACGAAAACAAAGCTCGGGAATTCCGAAGTAAGAACAATTACTGATTCCATTTTCTCGGAAATGTTCGAAACGTTTCTTTTTGAGCATCCGCAAACAGCCAAAAAAATTGTGGAAAAAGGTCTGATGGCGGCAAGAGCCCGTTTAGCTGCCAAAAAAGCAAGGGAATTAACGAGAAGAAAAAGCGCATTAGAAGTTTCAAATTTGCCTGGGAAATTAGCAGATTGTTCGTCAAAAGATCCATCCATCTCAGAATTGTTTGTCGTTGAGGGTGATTCTGCCGGCGGTTCTGCAAAGCAGGGACGGGACAGACATTTCCAAGCTATTTTGCCCTTGAGAGGAAAAATTTTAAATGTTGAGAAAGCACGTCTTGACAAAATATTATCTAACAATGAAGTGCGTGCTATAATCACTGCCATTGGAACAGGGATTGGCGAAGATTTCGATGTTTCGAAGGCGAGATACCATAAAGTAGTGATCATGACGGATGCCGATGTGGACGGAGCGCATATTCGTACATTGCTGCTTACCTTTTTCTATCGGTACATGAGGGGAATTATTGAAAAAGGATATGTTTATATTGCGCAGCCTCCTTTATATAGAATTCAACAAGGCAAAAAGGTTGAATATGCGTACAATGATCGTCAACTCAATAAAATTTTGTCCAATCTTCCAAGCCAACCGAAGCCAAGCATTCAACGCTACAAAGGACTTGGAGAAATGAATGCTGAGCAGCTTTGGGAAACAACAATGAATCCGTCAACTAGAACTCTGCTGCAAGTAACGTTGCAGGATGCGATCGATGCGGATGAAACGTTTGAAATTTTAATGGGAGATAAAGTTGAGCCTCGCCGCCAGTTTATTGAAGAAAATGCACGCTATGTAAAAAATTTGGATATTTAATCGATTTGTTCACCCCATTCTCATTTTGATTTCTCCATTAAGTGAGGTTTGGGAATTGCTTTTTACGGAGGTAATAAAAAATGGCTGAAAACAAAGAATCGCAAATACAGGAAGTCAATATAAGCCAAGAAATGCGTTCATCCTTCCTCGATTATGCGATGAGCGTCATCGTGTCGCGCGCCTTACCTGACGTCCGTGACGGACTTAAGCCTGTTCACCGGAGGATTCTTTATGCCATGCATGACCTTGGCATGACTCCGGATAAACCGTATAAAAAATCTGCAAGGATTGTAGGAGATGTGATCGGTAAGTACCATCCACACGGAGATTCAGCTGTTTACGAGACGATGGTGAGAATGGCCCAAGATTTTAACTATCGCTATATGCTGGTGGATGGTCACGGAAACTTTGGATCCGTTGATGGAGACGCCGCAGCTGCGATGCGTTATACAGAGGCGAGAATGTCAAAAATTTCAATGGAACTTTTGCGTGACATTAATAAAGACACCATTGATTATCAAGATAATTATGACGGATCGGAAAAGGAGCCTGTCGTTCTTCCTTCCCGTTTCCCGCACTTGCTCGTAAATGGCGCATCCGGAATTGCAGTAGGAATGGCGACCAACATTCCTCCACATCAAATCGGCGAAGTAATCGACGGTGTTCTGGCATTAAGTAAAAATCCAGACATCACCATTGGAGAGCTAATGGAAATCATTCCTGGACCGGACTTTCCGACGGCAGGACAAATAATGGGGAAAAGCGGCATTCGGAAAGCTTATGAGACCGGACGAGGATCGATCACGCTCCGGGCAAAGGTTGAAATTGAAGAAAGAGAAAACGGGAAACAGGCAATTATAGTGACTGAGATTCCGTACCAAGTAAATAAAGCAAAACTTATTGAAAAGATTGCAGAGCTTGTCCGTGAGAAAAAAATTGACGGTATCTCCGATTTAAGAGATGAATCTGATAGAAAAGGTATGCGCATTGTCATCGAAGTTCGGAGAGATGCAAATGTCAACGTGCTTTTGAATAATTTATATAAACAGACGGCATTACAAACAAGCTTTGGAATTAATATGCTTGCTTTAGTAGACGGAGAACCGAAAGTATTAAATTTAAAACAAATTTTAGAGCATTATTTAGATCATCAAAAAGTCGTTATTAGAAGACGTACTGCTTTTGAATTAAGAAAGGCTGAAGCGCGAGCGCATATTTTGGAAGGGTTAAGAATTGCATTAGATCATATCGATGAAGTGATTAACCTGATTCGAAGCTCCAAAACAACAGATATTGCCCGCGAAGGATTGATGGAAAAATTCAGCTTAACGGAAAAGCAAGCACAGGCCATCTTGGATATGCGGCTCCAGCGCCTGACAGGCCTTGAACGAGAAAAAATAGAAGAGGAATATAATGAGCTTATAAAGCTAATTGAAGAGTTAAAAGGTATATTAGCCAGCGAAGAAAAGGTTTTAGACATTATTCGCGAGGAATTGGAAGAAATAAAAGAGCGTTTTAATGATGAACGCCGTACAGAAATAATCGCAACAGGTTTAGAATCTTTTGAAGACGAAGATTTGATTCCAAAAGAGAATATTGTCATTACGCTTACCCATAAAGGCTATATTAAGCGCCTCCCTGTTTCTACTTACCGCAGTCAAAAGCGTGGCGGAAGAGGCATTCAAGGAATGGGAACTAATGCTGACGACTTTGTTGAGCATCTTTTAACAACTTGTACACACGATACTATTTTATTTTTTACAAATAAAGGAAAAGTTTATCGAGCAAAAGGATATGAAATCCCTGAATATGGACGAACAGCTAAAGGGCTTCCGATCATTAATTTATTGGAAATAGACCAAGATGAATGGATCAATGCCATCATCCCTGTTCCAGGATTTGTTGATGATTGGTTTTTATTTTTTGCGACAAAAGAAGGAATATGTAAACGATCACCGCTTTCTCAATTTTCCAATATACGTAACAGCGGTTTAATTGCGCTGCACTTACGCGAAGGGGACGAGCTTATCTCCGTACATTTGACAGATGGTACAAAAGATATTGTAATTGGAACAAAAAATGGAATGTTAATTCGTTTTCATGAACAAGATGTCCGGTCAATGGGCCGCACAGCTACGGGCGTAAAGGGAATTACGTTGGAAAAAAATGATGAAGTTGTCGGCATGGAAGTGCTGGACCCAGGTGTCGATGTATTAGTCGTAACTGAAAATGGGTACGGAAAACGTACGCACGAAAGCGAGTACCGAATCCAAACCCGGGGCGGCAAAGGTTTAAAAACATGCAACATTACCCCTAAAAATGGATCGGTAGTTTCTGTAAAAGCTGTTCGCGGTGACGAAGATTTAATGATCATTACTGGGAACGGCGTTCTGATTCGCATGGATGTCAATGATATTTCTTCAATGGGACGTAATACAGTCGGTGTAAAGCTTATTAAACTTGATGAAAATGAACATGTTTCAACGGTTGCGCTCGTTGAAAAGGAAGAGCAAGAGGAACAACAGGAAGAAGAATAAAAAGTGCTCTTTTTTGAAGGGTGATATCTGCTGAAACATATTCTGCCATCGGAAGGAAAAAATACTAATTTTAGGTCTACCACAGCTTTCAAAGCTGTGGTATTGTTAATTTATGGAGATCAAACGAATATTTCCTGATCTATATTCTGTGAAAAAAAGGTATTTTTCATTTTGAGGTTTGTTTACGTTCCTAAATGAATGGGTGCTAATTGATTTTTATTTAAAGGAGGGGGGTTCATTTGCGGATTCATGTCAAAAAATTGAAGCCGGGATTTGTCTTAGCAGAAGATGTTTATTCTTTGTCACCAAAACCAATTGCGAAAAAAGGCACTGTTATTAATGAGGAACATATTGAATTTTTTCGTGCATTTTTAATTAAAGAAGTTCAAGTCCGGACTTCTACTACTACAGGAGTAAAAGAAGCGAAAGAAGATATTTCCACTGATCAACCTCAAAAAAATGAGGCTGACGTTCAAAAAACGGAAAGTTCATCAAAAACTGCTTTTGAAGAAATTTTTGTACATTCAGTAGAACAGCTCCAAAAGTATTTTTTATCTTGGCAGTCGGGTGCTTCAGTAGATATTTACAAAATTAGAACTTTACTCCTCCCAGTATTAAAAGCTGGGTTTGATCAACCAGGCAAAATAATGGAGACTTATACAACATGTGATGCAAAAAATTATATTTGCCATCATTCTGTTTCTGTCTCTTTATTAAGCGCTTTAATTGCAAAAAAAATGGGATTTTTAACTGGAGAAGTAAATCAAATTGCTCTTGCAGGTCTGTTAAGTGATTGTGGGATGGCAAAAATTACTCCAGCAATTTTAACAAAAAAAGAAGCGCTAACAGAAAAAGAGTTCCTCGAGGTTAGAGAACATCCTATTCACAGCTATAATTTATTAAAAGATTTACCAGCTTTAACAGAAGGTGCGAAAGTTGCAGTCTTGCAGCATCATGAACGATTTGATGGATCAGGTTATCCTTTAGGAATTAAAGGCGTTCAAATTCATCCTTTTGCTAAAATCATTTCGTTTGCAGACGCATATCAAGCAATGATTTCTCCTCGTCCATATCGCAATGGACAATCGCCGTTTCACGTGTTGGATCAAATAGAAAAAGACCAATTTGGAAAATTTGATTTATCGGTTGTTCAAGCTTTCAAAAAAATATTTATAAAAGATATGGTAGGACGAACAGTAAGGCTTTCTAATGGAGCTTATGGGAAAATCGTTTTTATAAATGAAAAAATGGTTACAAAGCCGATGGTACAAGCAGAAGATTCCGATCAAATTATATCTTTGGAAAAGAGCAAGGATTTGTCGATTATAAAGGTTTTTTAGTTTTTTCGAAGATATAAAATAATGCTTGTCAAAAACGATTGAAACTGCTATAATCACTGAAGTCAGCAATTAAAATAAAAAAAGTGTTGACAACTATAAAGTATGATTTTATAATGTAAAAGTCGCTGTTTTTGATATATGATCTTTGAAAACTGAACAAAACGAAAAGCGTGCCTGTTGATTCTAAAAGAGCATTTGGTGACAAACTTTTTTTGGAGAGTTTGATCCTGGCT
>NZ_VISS01000036.1 GCF_007827555.1 Aeribacillus composti | reverse complement strand
TTTGTTGGCACATCTATTCTAACCAAGGAATCGGGTTCATGTCTCCTTTTTTGTTTCGATGTAAATTTATGTTAGTGATTTTGCTCATCTACAGTTAATTATTGGAATCTTTTGATAAAATTGCATTGATCTCCCCGCCTAATATAATAATAACCGCGGAAAGATAAAACCAAATTAGAAGAATGATCACCCCGCCGAGGCTTCCATATGTCACGCTGAAATTCCCAAAATTTCCGACATAGTAAGAAAAAAGAAGAGAAACAACAATCCAGCCAACGGTAGCAAATAAAGCGCCTGGATATGCTTCAGAAATTTTCATCCGTTTATTTGGCGCAATAAAATACAGTCCTGTAAAAACGATGCACAAAATAACAGCACTTAATAACCATCTTATCGTATTCCATATCGTTAAAAACACTTCTGTAAATCCGAACGCCCGAAATATAAACAAGCCTATCTCTCTGCCAAACACCGGAAGCAGCAGTGCAACTAAAATGACTAAAATCATGGCAAAAGTCAACAAAATAGACATCAAGCGAGCTACAAGGAAATGACGGTTTTCTTCCACTTGATATGCTTTATTAAAAGCTCTGACAATCGCATTAATCCCATTTGAGGCGGACCAAATTGTTCCAATGACTCCGAACGACAAAAGGGTCACATTTTGAGTTTCAATAATATGCCTCACATTGTTTTCGATCAATTTCATTGTATTTCCCGGTGCATATTGTGCGACAAAATCAAGAACAACATCTGAAGAGAGGGGCAAATATGCAAGGAGATTCATTAAAAAAATAAGGAATGGAAAAAGAGACAAAAGAAAGAAGTAGGCTAACTCCGCAGCTAAACTTGATATTTCATCTTCTTTAAACCGTTTAAAAAGCTCTTTAGCGATTTGAAGAAGGTTGATGTGGTCATCCATCTTGGCACCTCATTTCAAACTAGTTTCTGTCAAAGGCGCTCCTTCCATTTCTCTTTTGCTTCTTTCATTATTTCCATTACTTTCGGTGTCGTTTCTTTTAATTCTTTCACTTTTTCAGAAACAAATTCAATATCTTCGATTGTTTGCTCGATTGTTCTTTTGACAGAGTTCATTTTTTCCTTTGTTTTATCAGCAATCTCCATCGGATTTTCTGCGCACTGCTTGATTTTGCTAAAAGCTGATCTGCTTTTGCTGATTACATCGTCCCTTGTTTTTTTATCCAATAAAGAAAGCGCTGCGCCTGCGATCGCTCCGATGAACAGCCCTTTTAACAATTTATTTTGCGATTTCATTTGACTTTCACCTCTTCTACGAAAGATGGTGTTCTTCTTTGATCTTCTGGAGCAGCCCTTTGCAGCCTTTGACAACCATGTCATAAACCTCTTCAAAGTTCCCAGTATAATACGGATCAGGGACGTCCAAAATATCAGCATCTGGTACGAAATCCATTAAACGACTGATTTCACCCGTATTGTTATATCCTGCCATCCGATGCAAATTTCCTAAGTTTTCTCCATCCATGGCAATAATATAATCAAAATCTGATAAATCATTCTTATGAATTTGACGTGCTTTTAAACCTTCATAAGAAATTTGGTAACGGTCTAATATTTCTCGAGTACCTCTATGCGGCGGGCTTCCTACATGCCAGCCTCCCGTTCCCGCTGAATCGACAAAAATTTTATCTTCCAAACCTTCCCGTTTAACTAAATCACGAAAAACCGCCTCAGCCATTGGCGAACGGCATATATTTCCTAAACAAACAAAAAGTACTTTTATCATTGCTGAAACCTCCTGAAACCATTGCTTCAATCGTTTTTTCATAAGCTGCAAAGAATAGTTTGGAAAGATCAATTTTTTTGATCATAATATTCAATCTTTCATAATACATGATACAATGAAACAAATAAAAAAACGAGAGGATGAAATCAATTGAATTTATGTGAAAAATCAGCAGAAAATATGGAATACATGATTAAAAAAATTACAGAAAAATTGAATATGATCAACATCAGTGCAGTTCAACCAACACATTTTAATGTAAATATGTATGAAGACCTAAAAGAAATTTATGACCATGTAATGAAAAAAAATACTTTCAGCCCCAGCGAAATGCAAGCAATTGCAGAGGAATTGGGGAACCTACGAAAGAGCACTCTTTAAGTGAATTGAGCTTTCTGCTGCTCGTTGCGAATGGGCTTGTGCAAATGACGGCAATAAGTGTTTAACTTAGCGATGTTGAAGTGTTGTGAAAACTCGCAGCTGCTGTCCTCATCAGCTTGCTTCAGTTGATTTGTTATATGTGGTTCTATACGCTTCTCAAAACGATGTTCGAGTCACATTAGGAACCGCCCAATCTGCCATCCATCAGAGGTTTAGCTTGGATTCTAAAGCAGGCGAATCGTGTACGCGCTCCATTTTCATCATTCTCTTTTTTCTTTTGCAGGAGAAAAATAAAGATAGACCTCCTTGTTGTTTAGATGCCAGATTTCAGAAGAAATCGTTTTTACTTTAAAGCAGCTTTATAAATTCAGTATAAGCTGCTTTTTGTATAATAACTTTTTGTCAAAACGGTGTCTATTTTTTGAACAAAATGTGAATTTTTTGTTTCGTTTTTGTGACAAATGATTTATAATAAAAGAAAACGTTTTCTTTGTTTGGGGGTCAAAAAAATGGTCGTGACACTTATGAAATATTTTTATTTATTCGTTGCTCTCTTCTGTTTATTGTCTGGAATTTTGGTCGGTTTTGCAAAGGAGCTTCCGCTTTCGGTGATAGTCATTTTCTTAGGCTTTTTCAATCTTGCTTTATATTATGTCTTCCATAGAGAAGCCTTGAAAAAACAGCAAATTTAAAAGAATGGCGAAAATAAAGGCACCATTCTTTTTCGAAAACGTCAAATAAGCTTTTTATAAACTTTATCTTTATAAAATTGAGATGCAGATGTGTTGAATATATTCCTTTTCTTCACGATTCGTTCCAATGCTAATTGTTTTTCCGACAGCTTTTGTTGTAATTTTTTCCTTTCTGCTTCATCTTCACAGCATTTTAGTAAATCTTGAATAGTTAATTGTTCCTTTTTCAAGTCATTTTCTTGATCGACCATACCGGCGTTTCTCAAAAGACGATAAGCCATTCGGAGTTCTTCCGGAATATCAGACAAATCGTCATGCGGGAGAGGCTTCCCCATCCCGGGAAGTTCTTTAAACTCTCCCTCTTCATATGCCTTTTTGATCCGATCCTCAGCAATTTGTGCAAATATATCCACGCTTCATCCTCCCTTCGACCGTTATGTTCGTTCTTTTTCTAAACGCTTTACCCGCTTTTTCATCGCTTTTGTTAAATATCCGCCTTTAAAAGAACGAATTTCATATGAGCTTAAAAACGCTTTTGGTTCTATTTCATTGACAAGTTTTAAAAATTCTTCCTCCCGAGACCGTTTGGCAACAACTTCCAAACGATACCTAATCGAATTCATTCCTTCTCCTTGAAAGACCGTAACCCCAAAACCAGCCTCCCTCAATTTTTTGACTAATCCGGAATTTTTATCCATTAAATTCACATTGTATGTTACATATCCAAAAGCCAGCTTTTTCTCCAGTTCACCGCCCAACAACAGCCCTGCACCAAAACCGATAATATATGCACTAATATTGTAAATATTAGATAAATCTTGAAAAACTATTCCTAAAGCGACAATATAAATCGCTGCTTCTAGCAAACCTATACCAGCAGCAGCCTTTGTTTGATTTTTCACTAACAAAATAGTTCGGATCGTCAATACTGGTACATACAATAATTGCAGCAAAAAAATAAAAATTGCTTGTAGAAACATGTTGCCTAGACACTCCTTTGTTCCATCATACTATAAATTATTTTCAAAAAGAAAGAGCTATCATAAACTCAAAATCTGAGATTTGAAACTACATTTTTACAATTCATCTTGATCTGTTATTATGCTTCGAAACTTCCTTTTTCATGCGAATAGGCTGGCGCTTGAAATACATCGCTGTTCTCCATACCCACTCCAACGGCCCTAATTGAAAATATTTAAACCAAATATGGCTGATGATAAGCTGCACGGCAAAAATTGCGAGTGCAAGCCAAAAACCGGCGAAGGGGTATACTTTACCGTACAATCCCAATCCGTAATGATAAAAAATATATGTACAAATAACAGATTGCATGATGTAATTTGTCAATGACATGCGTCCAACAGGCGCAATCTTCTTAACAATTTGCCGACAGATTGGGTGAAAATATAAAAATATGAGAGAGATCACATAAAACAACATGAGAAATGGTGCACCGAACACCATGTAAAAACTATTTTTAGCGGTGACCGCAAAAATATTTAACGGAAGCCCAATGATAAGCCCGAAAAACCAGATGGCTGTTAATAACCTTCGATGCTTCTCCGGTTCTTGAAAAAGCTTTTGTTTCGCAAATATCATGCCAACTAAAAACATGCTGATATATGGGAGCATGTTTATTATATAGACAAGCGGTTGAAAAGGCCACATGCCAGACATAGACATGTAAAAAAGCCGATCATGAATACGCTGATGGAAAATATCAGTAAAACTTCCGTTTTGATATGAATGGATTGCGTTTCTTGCCTCCTCTTCCAGTAAGGCAGCCTGCTCTCTTTTTTGGACTAAAGCATCCTCACCATTGGATACAGCCGTCATCAAACCAATAAGGAGCAAATATAAACTAAATAAACATACAGTCCATACCAAAAGGGTTTTCCAGGAACACTTCCGGAAAAAAAGGAGAAGAAACCCCAGCACAGCATAATCCATTAAAATGTCTCCATCCCAGATGAAAAATGAATGAATTAGTCCAAATACAAAAAGCACCACCAGTCTGCGTATATATATAGAAACAAAGTTCCTGCCGTTTCCTAAAGCCCGTTCCTCCATGATGATGATTCCAAATCCGAACAATAATGAGAACATTGTAATAAACTTCATTTGTACAAATATTTCCAAAATATTTTTCGTTAGAAAATCCCATGTTCTCCATGTTTCAGTAAAAAAATTTTCGCTGCCTATTTGGTATAAATATACATCTGGATAGCTGAAATGCGCCATATTCACAAGTAAAATGCCAAATATCGCAGCCCCCCGCACCACATCCACTACTTCATAACGCTCACGTTTAAGATTCAAACCAAAACCCCCATTCTGAAAAAAGTTCTTATTGTTAACGCCCTTTTTTCATTACTTTTTGTCCAAAGGCTGCATTTCAGCTTAAATTTATTTGAATATAGCGAAAAAAGAATGACAATTTTCTTATAGTCTATTATGATAGACATAAGATTCGAATATCAACAGATCCACAAGGGGAGCTATATGCTGAGAGTGGACGGATATTTCGTCCAGACCCTTTGAACCTGTTAGTTAATGCTAGCGTAGGGATGTGGAAGTATACTGATCCATGATACAGCCTTTTTCCCCCTTATGGATATTTGTTGATAGCAAATAATATACAGGGGGTTTTATTTTTGGAAAAAAATCGCTTATTACTATTAATAGAAGCAGCAATCTTTGCAGCATTGGCAGTTATACTTGATCTTCTCCCTTCCATTCAATTATCATCAGCCATTTCTATATCCATTGCCATGGTGCCTGTACTCATATTATCGTTTCGATCCGGTGCAAAGATTGGCTTCATTTCCGGCTTTTTATGGGGATTATTGCAAATTGTATTAGGTGATGCATACATCCTGACGCCTGTTCAAGGCTTCATCGACTATTTTCTAGCTTTTTCCTTTATCGGTTTAGCCGGTCTTTTCAGCAAAACTATCCAAAATAAGCTGAAAGATGGAAAGAAAAGCTCTGCTCTTGTTTTCATCATCTTTGGCGTCTTCATCGGAGCTTTTGCACGTTATTTTTGGCATTTTATCAGCGGTGTCTTTTTCTTCGGAGAATATGCACCAGAAGGAATGTCAGCGGTCGTTTATTCTTTGATCGTAAACGGCATTACGATGATAGGAGCCTTTGTATTATGCGCTGTCGTTACTGTTATTCTCATTATGGCGGCGCCAAGATTGGTTGTAAAATAAATAAAATAGTCCTCTGCAAAACATGCAGAGGATGATTTTGTTTATAGGGTAAATACTTTCGTTTCAACAGTGTATTTTTTTAATTTTTCACGGCTTACATGAAAACCGATCCCCGGGTTATCAGGCAAGGCAATTTTTCCATTATAAACCGATATTTCCGGTTCAATAATATCTTCTTCCCAATACTTAGATGAACTGGATATATCTCCTGGCAGTGTGAATTGTTCAAGTGTCGCTAAGGCTATATTATGGGCCCGTCCAATCCCTGATTCAAGCATCCCTCCGCACCAAACTGGAACATTTTGCTCTTTGCAAAAATCATGGATTTTTTTTGCTTCTGTCAAACCGCCAACACGGCCGATTTTTATATTCATAATTTTGCAGCTTCGAAGTTCAACAGCCTTTCGAGCATCTTCGAAGGAACAAATACTTTCATCTAAACAGATCGGTGTGTCCAATTCTTTTTGAAGTTTGCTATGATCCACAATATCATCGTGCGCAAGAGGCTGCTCAATCATCATTAATTGAAACTCATCCAATTGTTTTAGATGATTTATATCTTTTAATGTATAGGCACTGTTCGCATCAGCCATTAAATCCAAGTTCGGAAAATGCTTCCGTATTTCCTTAACTACTTCAATATCCCAACCGGGTTTAATCTTTATTTTTACTCTCTTGTATCCTTCCTCCTGATATTGTTCAATAAGACTGATTAAATCTTTTATTGTCGGCTGAATACCGATGCTCACCCCAGCTTCAACTTCTTTTTTCATTCCCCCGAGAGCTTGTGAAAGAGGTATATTTTGCTGTTTTGCATATAGATCCCACACGGCACCTTCCAAAGCCGCTTTTGCCATATAATTTCTGCGAATAAAACGAAACGATTCAGCCAACTCACGAGGATGATGAAACGACGTCTTTGATAAAATCGGAATGAGGAAATCTTCGATCATGTGCACAGTTGTTTTCACGGTTTCTTCTGTATACCATGGAGTGGAAAAAGCAACCCCTTCTCCAAAACCGGCTGCACCATCATCATCCTTTACTTCTACGATCAACAATTCGCGATCGTGAATGTCTCCATAGCTAGTAGAAAATGGGGCTTTCAAACGCATCTGTAATATATGCAAAACAATTTTCTTAATTTTTATCAATTAAGAGCATCTCCTTTTTTAAACAAGCTCTCAGCTAAGTTCGACAAAATCATTCCCATTCGCCAGAGGGCTCGATATTTCCCGGAAAATATTTCTTAAAATAGCGAATCCACTCGAACGTTTGTTTTACACTAATTATAAAATAAACGCTTTCTTAATGTAAAGGAGCAAGGGATTTCTTTATTTCCCTTATTGTTTATTGAACTGTAAAATCTCAAATAAATAATGAGATAATCGTAGAAACGAGTCTCATCATGAGATTAATTTTTCCACTCAATAGTTGTCTTCTTCTCTTTGTTGACTAGCAATTTAAAAACATCAGGTCTTGCATAATGCCCAACAGGATCAAAATCAAACTGGCTATAGGCGATTTGTTTCATATCCAGTTCTGCAATGATGATGTCTTCCTTGCCAAATACGGGCTCTGCCACATATTCGCCCAACGGTCCAACAATCGCGCTACCACCTCTGCTCATTACTTCAGGTGAAGAAGCAAGTTCATCATAACAAGCCAAATCTTTCGGATACATATCTTTTGTCACATATTGATTGGCAGACAAAACAAAGCATCTCCCCTCCAAAGCAATGTGGCGGATTGTTGACTGCCAAGTTTCCCTTGCATCAGCCGTTGGGGCAATATAAATTTGAATTCCTTGTGCATACATCGCAGCCCTTGCTAACGGCATATAATTTTCCCAGCAGATTAGCGCCCCTATTCTTCCATAAGGGGTGTCAAACACTGGTAATGTGCTTCCATCCCCTTCCCCCCAAACAATCCGTTCTGCTGCAGTCGGTTTTAATTTGCGGTGTTTTCCTAACAACTGTCCGTCAGAATCGAAAAATAAAACAGAACAGTAAAGAGTCCCGCCGCTAAATTCATTATCCCTTTCTGTAACGCCTATCACAAGGTAGACACCTGCTTTTCGAGCCGCTTCGCCCAGTTGTTCCGTCGTTTCGTCCGGAACAGCTACAGAATTGCTCCAGTATCTATACCAATCCTTCCTCCCTTCAGCCGAACGGCTCCCAATCGTTGTACCGAAAGATAAGCCTCTAGGATAAGCGGGAATAAAAGCTTCAGGAAATACAACAATCTTTGCTCCTTTTTCAGCAGCTTGATGTATGAGGCTAACCGCCTTTTTTGTCGTGGCGTCCCGGTCCATAATAACAGATGAGGCTTGTATAACAGCAACTTTAACCTTTTGTGCTCTGTTCGACATATTCTTCCCCTCCATCAAATTGAAAAATCTAAAGCCATCTTAAATGCCGAAGCTCATGAACCTTCAAAGTCAATAACCTTCGGAAGTTGCCCCCTATTCATCTTCCATAAAAAAATCTGCACAGGAAGGAAAACACTTTGAATAATCCTCTTTTTAAGCATAGAAGGGCCGGCCCATGTATTAGAGTTCAAAATAATTGGATTATGTTTTTCCATGAGAGCTTTTCATGTGATATCTCATCTGAAGTAATTTAATGATAATTTCTTAGCATGCTCCTTTGTACAATACAGCTGTGGCTGAGTGTCGAACTAACTATCAACACTTAATTCTATAGAAGCATTAAGCGTAAAATATGAGAAACGGTTTGAATTGGAGTATATTATTCATAATAAAAATGTTCAAAAATTTTTGGACCATCCAATCAAAGACTTTGTCAATCATCCAATTTCAATACTGCAACAGCCATTTATCCAAGACGAACCATAAAGTGAAATAAATTTGCCGAAAATCGCACATCTATTTTAAGGGTTTTCAACTTCAAGTAAAGAAAAAATCGGGCAGGACAGCTTTAAGCATTGCGTCCATATTACAAAAGATAATGATTTTTCAGCAGCGTTCAAATCATGTGCTAAAAACTCCAAGTTAAAATAAAAGTGGATGGGTAAAATGTTACTGAATTGGATGGGCATTATTCTTTCATCTAGCGTTATAATTAATGTTTGAACAGGTTCAAATTTTGATGGATATAACAACATTTTCGATTATGTTCAATAGAAACATTCTATAGATAAATAACAAAGAACCTGATTAACTTGCCATATAGCAGGAAGTGCCAAGCAAATCTAAAGGGTGAAGCATATGGACTGGAAACCGGATCGAAATGCAAAAAAGCCTATATATAAACAGTTGGCCGAATATATTGAAAACGGAATTGCGGATGGCACATTTCCCCCTGATAAACCGCTGCCTTCTGAACGGTTTTTGGCCAATAAGCTGCAAATAAACAGAAGCACAGTTGTGGCTGCATATGACGAATTAGAATCAAACGGACTTATCGAGAGAAAGAGAGGAAGCGGAACAACAATCAGCAAAGATATATGGGGCATGACAAAGAAGCGTGTACCAAGCTGGAATCGGTATATTGAGGCAGGATCGTTCTTGCCGAATTTACCTGTGACCCAGAGAATACGCAAAGAGATGGAAGAGCATAAACTAATCAATTTAGCTAGCGGTGAATTGTCGGAAGATCTTTTTCCAATCGACTCCTTGCGAGAAATCATTTCGACAAGGTCATTTATCGGAAGCCTAGGATATGATCATCCTCAAGGGAATGAGATATTAAGAAAAACTATCACAAAGCATGTGAAACGATATCGGAGAATTGAGACAAATCCGTCTTCCATTCTCATCACATCAGGAGCGCAGCAAGCTTTATATTTAATCGTCCAATGCTTATTAAAGCCGGGTGATGCGATAGCATTAGAAGAGCCTTCGTATTATTACAGTCTCCCGGTCTTTAAATCAACCGGAATTAGACCTTTCTATTTACCAGTTGACAAAGACGGTATAAACCCGGATGATTTGCTTCTATTGCATAAAAAACATCGAATCAGGATGATCTTTTTAAATCCTGCTTTCCAAAATCCATCAGGCGCTTTCCTTCATAAAAACCGGCGGGAAAAAATATTGGAAATATCGTCTGAGTATGGAATACCGATTGTTGAAGACGATCCTTACAGTTTAACGTCCTTTAATGGGGGAGAGACCTACCCGCTAAAATCAATGGATGAGCATGGAAATGTCTTATATATCAGCTCATTGTCAAAAATTGTTGCTTCTGGTTTGCGAATTGGTTGGGTTATTGGACCAAAGCCTGTGATTGAAAGATTGTCTGATGCCAAACAGCAAGTGGATTTCGGTCATGCCAGCTTTACTCAATGGATTGCCAATGATTTTCTGGAATCTGACGACTTCGATGCCCATATCAACTGCTTAGTCAAACGGCTCGAAAACAGAAGGGATCAAATTGTCAAAAGCCTTCGATTCTACTTAAAAGACGATGTTGATTTTTATATCCCACAAGGAGGCATTCATTTATGGTGCAAAATAAAGAAAGACTTTAATGAGATCCAGCTGCTAGAAGAGTCGATCAAGCGCGGGGTTATTTATGTTCCGGGCTCAACGCTTGGATCAAGTACAAAATATGTCCGTTTTACCTTCGCAAGAGAAAATGAAGAAAATATAAATGAAGGAATAAAAAGATTTGCTGATGCATTTTATAATATTCAGCATAAATAAATTTCTATTTTCAGGTGATTATCAAGCAAGGACATTAACGAATCAATTCTCTACCACAATGTAAAGAGACAGGGAGATGGTTTTATGTATAGTATGTTATTGACCGTAGGCATTATTATTTGTATACTTGCACTCATTTTAACTGCGTTTATCGGAAAAGAAGTAGGAAACAAAATAGAAACATATAAAGCGATCGGGAACAGTCCCCATGATGAACTTGCAAGGTCAAGGGAATATGAAACAAGCTCCTTTCGCAATGTTCGCTCGTTGACATGGATTTATACCTTATTGTTTATTGTCATCCTCATTGTATGTCTTATTTTTCTGTTTTAATGCTAAAGAAACGAACCTATGCAAACAATAATGAACTAAATATATTTAAACCTAAATCCTCGACTAACCCTTGCTAACGAATGACGTTTAGCATGGTTGTTAGTTGAGGTTTTTTATTTTGGTTTTCATTGAATTTTCATAGCTCCAAAAACGTTTTTCGCCAAAATTTTTTGACAATATACATTTACATTTATTTCAAAAAGTGATATCATTTTAATATAAAAATAATATGAGAGGGGCAATGAAAGTTGAAAGAAAAAAAGGCATGGTTTATTGACGGGTTTATTGGAATTGTACTAATCGTTGCACTTTTGCTCGGAGCAGCTTTTACATTTATCCAGGAGTTTATTGTTCTTGCAATTGTATTGGTTGTTCTTGCCGCACTGCTTGGAAGCGGTCTTACCATTGTACAGCCGAATCAAGCAAACGTTGTCATTTTCTTCGGACGTTATTTAGGAAGCATTCGGAAAAGTGGCCTTGCCTTAACGGTTCCATTAACTATTAGACAAAAGGTGTCCCTTCGCGTTCGAAATTTTAACAGCAAAAAGCTAAAAGTAAACGATGTGGAAGGGAATCCGATTGAAATTGCTTCGGTCATCGTCTTTAAAGTAATCGATTCCGCAAAAGCAACTTTTGATGTGGATGATTATGAAGAATTCGTGGAAATCCAAAGCGAGGCTGCCATTCGTCATGTAGCAACGAAATATCCTTACGATACGTTTGATGACCACAATATTACATTAAGAGGCAACGCCGATGTTGTTTCAAAAGAGCTGGCAGATGAATTGCAAGAACGGTTGAACGTCGCTGGAGTTGAAGTAATAGAAGCTAGACTGACTCATTTAGCTTACTCGACTGAAATTGCCAGCGCCATGCTTCAGCGCCAGCAGGCAGCCGCCGTTTTATCTGCGAGAAAAAAGATTGTCGAAGGAGCCGTCAGTATGGCCCAAATGGCTGTCGAGCAGCTGGCTAGCGACGGAACGATTGAGCTTGATGAAGAAAGAAAGGTTAACATGGTGAATAATTTAATGGTTGCGATCATCTCCGATCGCGGCACCCAGCCGGTCATAAATACCGGAAGTCTATATTAATGGTTGTGTCGCACCATGGCAAAAAAGAAAAATTTCCCTTTAAGAATCGATCCTGAATTGTATGCCGTTATTGAACGTTGGGCGCAAGAGGAATTCCGCAGCGTCAATTCCCATATTGAATTTTTATTGCGGGACGCTGCTCGACGCGAAGGAAGGTTAAAGAAAAAAAAGGAGAAAGAATAAAACATCGATCATCTTTTCCGCAAGTCGAAAATTGGCTGCTGACTTCCTTCAGATCTTGGCGCCCTAGACACCCTTGTCTTAAACAAAATACTGCTGCTTTAAAGCTTGGCGAATGTACAGATGCCCAGCACATACAAAAAATCCCTTATGGAGAACCATGAGGGATTTTTTATGAGTGAAGAACTTTTTCTAAATGTTTCACTGTTGGTGTTAAATTAGCAAAGAAATACGCTTCGCGGAGTCTGCGGGAAGGTGCACTATGCATGAGATATCCGGCGCTTCCGTGATGAAGCATGTTTGCCTGTACAGCTTCAAGTGTTAAATAAGCAGCTTCCAAACGTATCCTTGCAATTTCTTTCCAGTCGAGTCTTTGACCGCTGAACAATGCATGAATGTCATCTTGAATTTTGCGCTCTTGTGTTTTCAATTGACCCGGCTGTATTTTTAAAAAGCTGTTGCAGCCATTTTGTTTATTAATAACCTTTTCAATGGAGGCGATGGAAGATCGTATAACACCTAAACCAAGAGGTATTTGATATAAAATGAAAACCGGGCGGATTTTCTCCACAAAAAGATCCGCATCGTCAGATACAACCCACTCATTCGGGACAAAAACATCTTGAAAAGTACAAGAATATGTTGCGCTTCCATTTAAACCTAGAAAATCATTTTTTTCCTTTAATATTAATCCTTCCGCATTGCTCGGAATAAAGCACATGATTCGTTTGTGTTCATCCACCTCAGCAATCACACCGAACCAATGATTGTCACCTAGATTGGATACATTCGGTAAAACACCTGAAAGTATATAACCATCTTCTTTAGGTTTTGCCTTTAAGTGCAATTTTTCAAGTCCTGCATAATATTTCATCGGATTCGATAAGCCTGTTGCACCTAAAATTTTTCCATTCTCCAGCAAAGGGAGCAATTTATTTTTTAATGAAAGATTGTTGGAATTTCGTACATAAGTTAAAGCAGCCAGATGGCACCATAGACAAAATGCAGTCGTCATACACCATTTTGCTGTTTCTTCTACCACTTTCATTTCCTGTAAAATATATTCCTTTTGCGACTTATGATTCGTAGAGAAAAATCCAGCTTTCCCTAGCTCCCGCAAATATTGCTCCTGGTAAAAACCTTCCGCATCAATTTTTTTCACATATGGTTTCAATTCTTTTTCAATTAACTGCTCCAACGTTTCAACTTTTTCGTCCAAACTATTCATTTCATTCATCACCCGCGTTCATAATGTCCGAAATCAGGCATTCCAATTATTATTAAATAAATAATTCCTACGTGTTTAGTTGGTTTAAAGTCATTTTATTATATTAGGTTCAAAAAATCAATCTTTATTTTGCCGCCCCTTCTATTTTTTTGATAAAGATGAACCTGTATATGTATTTCAAAAGAGCTTTGCAAAAAAAAGACAATAAACCAATGCTTGGTTTATTACAACTTCCTGAAAGTAGCCGGCATCCGCCAGCTACTTTCAGATAAAAATCGAAAAAATATAAAAGCAAGTGGAGAGAAACGCATTGTTTTTCTCCACTTGCTTCATTTTAGAGATTTATCGGACAGCCCTGCCTCTTAAAAAAAGGTTATTAAAATTTATTATTTATCTGCCAATATTTCCGTAATGGAGTCAATTGGTGTTTTTACTGCGTTGCGAGCACGCTTAACAGCCTCTTCATCTGGTGCATCGTAGAAGCAAAGGCATTTTGTCATATCTTCACAAACATAAGTTCTCGAAAATGTTACTTCAGGAACTTCTTGATAATGTACAGAGTTTTTCTTCTTTCTCTCCAAATATTGTTCCATTGTCAAATCTTCTGGTAAATTCCATTCAACCAAATAATTGACAACTTCATTATTTTTCTTTACATCTTCGAGTTCTTTTCCAACAAGACGTACTTGTTTTACTAGATGAATAGGTATATGAATATCTTTTAACGTTTCAGTGGCAGCTTTTTGATTTTCTGCTTCAACAATAAAGAATGCGCGTGAGAAATCCTTTGATACTTGAAGTTCAATTAATGATGCCTGATTTTCGTTTAATTTTCCTTGAAGCTCTGAAACTTTTTGATCTAATTCCTCTTTTGCTGATACAATACCATTTAAGGATGATTCAATTAAGTATAGCGCCATATTTTTATCCCCCACTTTTTTATTATCATAAAGTCATTTTAATATACTTAGTTCAAAAAATCAACTTAATCACTTTTAAATTATTTTATGTTAAAATGGATTGTAACAAATGGAGGAGATTAGTTTATGAAAATAAGATATGATATCCCTTGCAACATCGCGCAATCACTTAATATCATTGGAGATCGTTGGACACTGTTAATTATTCATGAAATTTTAAACGGAAATGCACTTTTTAATGAAATTAAAAAAGCTTTACCGGGAATTTCTTCTAATTTGCTTTCGGAACGTCTCAGATATTTAGAAGAAGAAGGCCTCGTTCAATCAGAGCTTTATTCACAGCATCCACCTCGATACCGCTATGTATTAACACAAAGCGGAAAAGATTTAGAGCATGTTTTCAATGCACTTATTATTTGGGGAAGCAAACATTTAAAAAAATGTTATAAAAAACTGATTGACCCGGCTACAGGTGATGAGGTGGACATTGCCTATTATTCCAAAAAAACAGGCGAACTTGTCCAAAATGTTGAAGTTATTTCTATTGAAAGTGAGCTTCAAAATATTAAATAAAAATGCTGTCAGGTCCTCTAAGACTAGTTTAAGGATAGGCGTGCTGGAAGCTCCGGCAATTGCCTTTCAGGAGGAGTTTTTCCACGCGTCTAGCCTCTTAGATACCAATTTTTACATTAATTCATTTCCCTTTGTCTAACGAATACGAAGTCCATATTATAAATCCCCTATTCCAGGTTATCATCATTCCGTTGTTCTCCTTTTTCAACACCTTCCGTAAAATCCAGTATGCTTGAATCACCTACCTATTCTTAAAGCATCACTTTAAAAATCCCGCTTACAGCTTTAAATGTTTTCCTGCCTCCGGCTTCAAAAATGCCATCCGCAAACGTCCATCATAATAAAAATCTATAAAAACGCAATGACTAAGCTTATCCTCATTGAACTCCCATCACTTCTTCTACAAAACGTCCAGATACATCGGTGCAAACCGCTCACAATCAAAATAACACGATTCATTCTCAAAAATTAAAATCATTGATACCAAAAAATATTTTCTATATATAGTTGAAAAAACTAACAAAGTATAATAAAATGATCTACAAATATTAAAACTTACTATTCTTATAAGAATTATTTTGTTAATGAATTAACCAAATATTAATGAAAATCCGACGACTAAGAGGCGGTGTAATGAATGGATTCTCAGCAGTCTACAATTATTAAAGTTGAAAATTTGAGCAAGAGCTTCACAAATAAAAATAAAAAAATACACGTTCTAGACAATATTTCACTAGAAATAAAGCAAGGTGAAATCATCTCCATATTAGGAGAAAGCGGCTGCGGGAAAAGCACTTTTTTAAATATTATCGGCGGCTTTGAAAAGGCGGATAGCGGTCAAGTTTTGCTTGATGGGAATGTGGTGAATCAGCCGAATCGCAAATGCATAATGCTGTTTCAAGACTATGGACTGCTCCCATGGCGAACAGTGCTTAAAAATGTAGAATTGGGGCTGGAAGGTCTCAAGCTTCATCCTGCAGAACGAAAGGAAAGAGCGTTACATTACTTGGCATTGGTTGGTCTAAAAGGAAAAGAAGATTTGTTTCCTCATGAACTTTCTGGAGGAATGCAGCAAAGAGCTGGAATTGCCAGAGCACTTGCACTGAAGCCAGAATTAATTTTAATGGATGAACCGTTTGCAGCATTGGACACGTTTAATCGTTATTATTTGCAGGATGAACTGCTTCGCATCCAGCAAAAGGAAAAAACAACTATTATTTTAGTTACCCACGATATTGATGAAGCAATCTATTTATCAGACCGGATTCTCATTATGCATCCAAATCCCGGTCATATTCACAGGGAGATCAAGATCGCTCTCTCGAAGCCTCGAGACCGAAGCCATTCTGATTTTCAGTATTATCGAAAAATCATTTTTGAAGAATTCCACTTTAACCATCCTAATGTAACAACGGAGTATTATATCTAATTTTTCAAAGCAAGCTCACATTGTATATAAAAAAATAAAAATAGGAAAAGGGGAAATTAGATGAAAAGGATTATTCAATCTGGACTGTTTCTATTAGTTATATCAGTATTGTTATTGACAATGGCTGCTTGTGGGGCAAACGGAAGCGATAATACTTCCGAAAGCGGCAAAGATGGAAAAAGAACAATCAAGATCGGGTATTTGCCGATTACTCATGCAGTACCTCTGTTTATCGAGAAGGAATTAGAAAAATATGAAAAATTCAATCTGGAACTCGTGAAATTTGGTTCGTGGCCTGAGCTTGTAGACGCCTTAAACACAGGCAATATTGACGGAGCTTCCATGCTTGTTACTTTGGCTATGAAGGCAAAAGAGCAAGGCATTGATTTAAAAGCTGTCGCATTAGGACATCGAGATGGGAACGTACTTGTCGTAGCAAATGATATTAATAGTGTTAAAGACTTAAAGGGGAAAAATTTTGCTATTCCACACAAATTCTCCACTCACAATATTTTGCTTTATCAAATGTTAAAACAAAACGGATTAAAGTACGATGATGTAAAGGCTGTCGAGATGCCTCCAGCAGAAATGCCGGCAGCTTTATCTGAGGGCAGAATTGCTGGATACGTCGTTGCAGAACCTTTTGGTGCAGCTTCCGTATCGATCGGAAAGGGCAAGGTACTATTTCAAGATAATGAAATTTGGCAAAATTCCATTGACTGTGCACTAGTACTGCGCGGTGAATTTATCGAAAAGGAAAAAGAGATTGCTCAGGATTTTGTTAATTATTACTTAAAAGCTGGTGAGGTAGCAGAGCACAAGGATGAGCAAACAATTGAAATGTCCTCCAAATATATGAAAGCGGACAAAGAAGTAATGGATTTATCTTTTAAATGGATTGCTTATGACGATTTAATCATTCATGAAAAAGACTATAAAGAATTAACGAAAAACTTGATTGAGATGGGCTTACAAAAAAATCCGCCATCTTATGAAGAATTTGTAGATCATTCGCTAATAGACAATGCAAAGCTTCCATAAGGGGGATTCCTATTCCTCTCACTCATTTTGAGCAAACCGAAAGATGGACGCGAATTTATGGTTAAGCAGGTACTAGGCATGTTGAACAACAGAAGCCCTAATGATGGAAGGATACTGGAATGACAGTTCCGCATGGTTGATGATGCATAAATTCACCAATTAATTTGAGAAAAAAGAGAAGTGATAGGATGATTAAATATAAGAATTTCATAAATGTCATCATTGGTTTTGCTATCTTGATTACCTTGTGGCAGTTAATTATTTTCATTGGAAAATATGATTCAGCACTTTTCCCTTCACCCATTCAAGTATGGGATGGAATACTTTCGCTTATTAAAGATGGTACACTGTTCGAACATTTTCAAGTGAGTATCATGCGATTTTTGGCTGGATATCTTTCTGCCGTTGTATTAGCGATCATTTTAGGACTTATTTTTGGCAGAATTCCACTATTATGGGGAGTGATTGACCCAATTATCCAAGTATTGCGGCCTGTTTCGCCAATCGCATGGTCGCCGTTTATTGTACTTTGGTTTGGGATTGGCAATATGCCGGCAATAGTAATTATTTTTATTGCTGCCTTCTTTCCTGTTTTGCTATCGACAGTATCTGCTGTAAAGAACGTTGATAAAACTTATTTGAAAGTGGCGCAAAATTTCGAGATTAAAAAATTCGAGCTATTGCGCAAAATCATTTTTCCTGCCACATTCCCTTATATTGCGAACGGGCTTCATATAGCTGTAGGTACAGCTTGGATTTTTCTTGTAGCAGGAGAGATGGTTGGAACGCAGTCAGGACTTGGTTATTTAGTTGTCGACGCCAGAAATTCCATGAGGCTTGATTTAGTCATGGCTGCTATACTATTTATCGGCGTATCCGGGCTGCTTCTCGATAAAGCGGTCGGACTTATTGAAAACTGGATTAATCGTATTTGGGGAAGAGCATAATCGCTGTGCACGGCAAACTTTCCTGTTTCAAGGGATATCTCAGCCCTACAAGTTGAAAGTGCTTTTCCAACTAATCATCTAGTTGCCTATATTAATTTTTCAGAGGATAGTATGTTCATGATAAGAGCATACATCCTCTTTTTTATACACATCTTTCTTATTTGGAACCAGTCTCTCCAGCGACTTTAGAAAACGGCAAAAATAATTCGGCTATTAAAAATAATCTTTCATGCAAAATCATGCTAGATGTAAATCTTTTGTAAAGCAAAATTTACAATGAATTAGCTTTCGCACAATATTTGCTTAATATTTGTTTTTTATATTTCTTTTAAAAGCTTTTGATCCTCTGCCCCCATCCAAAGAGCAAGCATATTCTGCCCAACAAGATGTTTCGCGCAATCCAAAATATAACAAACGTTTGCCAATCGAATTGCTTTTATAACAAAATACTTTGTTAAATCTTGAGAGCAGATTCGGAATTTTAAAAGAAAGGAAATTTAGCTGTGGCAAAAAGCAATGCAGGAACAATTTTGTTGGAAAGATTAAAAAAACATAAAATGGTAGCAGCTATTAAAGAACCGAAATATATTGAGAAAGCGATCAAGAATAAAGAACATTTAAGTGCTGTCTTACTAATGACAGGAACCATTTTAACGGTAAAAAGATATGTTGATTTCATCCAGTCTGAAGGGCTCCCCGTCATATTGCATGTTGAAAAAATAGGCGGTCTGGAAATGGATGGCGATGGAATTGACTTTGTAAAAAAGAATGTCCAGCCAACGGCGATCGTTACAACGAGGAACGGCATAATAAAAAAGGCAAAATCAAGCGGTTTATTTGTTATTCAGCGAATCTTTTTAATTGACACGGAAGTTTATCATAATTTAGTGAAGGATGCGGATCAAATCCGCTCAGATATAATAGAAATTATGCCGTGCCGTGCGCCGGATTTTTTAAAGAAATTCACAAAGGTTTCGCAAGTTCCCGTTATAACAGGAGGGCTGTTGACTTTGCCTGAACATGCGAAGGAAGCGATAAATAATGGCGCACTCGCTGTAACGACGTCCAACTCAAAATTGTGGGAAATGGATATAAATAAATTTTAAAAGAGAATTTACATATGATTTATACTAGATTAACAATTATCATCTATATTAAAAGTAACAAGTGAATAATTACTGGTGCAAATAGAGAGACCTCAAATTTAATGTATATGAAATAGATATATACATTATATTTGGAGTCTCTTTTTTTGTTATGCAAGCAATTGGAGGTGATTCGACATCATTTAATAGATTTGTCAGGTCGGGAGATGAAAAGCATTTACACCAAAATATTAATGGCAAACGATCTGCCAACCTGTCATTGGCATAACGATGAAAAATAGCTTTATCTGTAATTGAAGACAGCTTGTAGAAGCCGCTTGCTCGAACACGGACGGTGATAGCCAGTCAAAGGCAACACGATTTGTTAACTGATTCATGTAAAGAATTTTCTAAATAGGCGAAATGTCACGACAGTTTGAAGATCCCTTTCATTAATTACGCTCAAACAATTTGGTGAGGAGGAATATAATGAAATCATTTGTAAAATTGATTTGCGCATTTACATTAGTATTTATGTTAGCAGCTTGTAACAACACGAGCAAGCAGGCAGCCAATGACTCTCCTTCTAAATCAGAGGACGGCAACAAAAAAACTGTTATCGAATACTGGCACGTAAATGCTGAAACTCAAGGCGGAAAAACAGTAGAAGAGTTAGTGAAGGAATTTAATGCACAAAGTGATACTGTAGAAGTCGTAGCCAAATACAACCCGGACATGTATAAAGGGTTGATGCAAAATTTACAGGCTGAAGTAGCTGCGGGCAATTCACCAGCAGTTGTACAAGTAGGATGGGCATTTTTAGACTACTTCTCAAATAATTTTCATTATGTGCCGCCGCAAGAAATAATAGATAAATATTTTCCAGAAGATAAAACATTTTTAAAAGATCATTTCTTAAAAAATGTTTTGGATTTAGCGAAAAATTCGGATGGTGAACAAGTCGGGATTCCATATTCGTTAAGCAATCCAGTCCTCTATATTAATCGAGACCTTTTACGAAAAGCTGGTTTAGATGAAAATGGGCCAAAAACGTGGGAAGAGGTAAGAGAATTTTCCAAAATAATAAAAGAGAAAACAGGAAAATATGGGTTTTATTTGCAGGAGCCGGCAGATAACTGGGCTACACAAGCTTTATTAGAAAGCAACGGAGCCAAAATGATTACGGACGGAAAAGCAACATTTGCTTCAAAAGAAGGAATTGAAGCGTATCAACTATGGGCTGATATGGTGTTAAAAGATAAAACAGCCTTGCATTTGCCTTGGGATCAAGGTGTACAAAGCTTTATCGATGGCAATGTCGCCATGGTCTATACAACGATTGCCCAACGTTCGCATATCCAAGCGAATGCCAAATTTGACGTAGCGGCAATCAAATCGCCAGCATGGGAAGGAAAAGAAGTAAGACTGCCGGCAGGTGGCGCAATGCTGGCTATTACAGCAAAAGATGAAGATCAGCAAAAAGCAGCATGGGAATTCATGAAATTTCTTTATAGCGTTGAATCAATGGCTAAATGGACAGAAGGAACAGGTTATGTGCCTCCACGTAAAGATGTTGCAGAAGCAGAAAATGGACTTAAATCATTTTTAGAAGAAAATGAAATGATGAAGCCTGCCATAGAACAAATGGACAAGATTGTTCCTTGGGCATCATTCCCTGGAGACGCCGGTTTACAAGCAGAGCAATTATTAATAGATGTACGCGACGAAATTCTTACAGGAAAAGTGTCAGTAGAAGAAGGTTTAAAATCAACGGAAAAATCCATCAACGAATTGTTAAAGTAAAAGGAAATGTCTACAAAGGGTGACTAACATTTATAACAATTTTTCAAAAAAACTTCCTTTAGTCACCCTTTTAACTTTTATTTTCGGTATCAGTGCGGAGGGTAATAAAAATATGAGTGATGGGACGGTTTTTAAAAATAAAGAGAGTTGGAAAGCGTATTGCTTATTGATTCCAACGTTAATTATATTTTCGATATTCATGTTCTGGCCATTTTTATACACGATTTATTTAAGCTTTTTTGACTGGAACATGATTACTCCGACAAAAGAATTTGTCGGATTGAAAAACTACATTGATGTTTTATCAGATCGAAATACATATAAAATATTGGGAAATACATTTATATATATTGCTTTCTTATTAGTTATAAACTGTATCATACCGTATCTTTTTGCTTTCGTTTTAGATTTAATTTTAAAACGATTTAATGGTTTTTATAAAAGCGCCTTGTTTCTGCCGGCATTCATCTCATTGGTCGTCGGTTCGATATTGTTTACGTGGATTTTAAATCCAGTTTCCGGACCTGTTGCCATTATTTTAGGATGGTTCGGTATTGAAATGCCGATTTGGAGCAAATTAGACGGCTGGGTCATATTGGTTTTAAGTTTGATTACATCCTGGAAAGTATTTGGCTATAACTTTATCGTCCTTTATGCTTCTATCAACGGTATTTCACGCGAAATAATAGAAGCAGCCCGTTTGGATAATGTTCCTTTATGGAAAATATTCTTTCATATTGTCTTGCCTATGAGCAGCGCTACTGGCATTTATGTGTTTATTATTACAATCGTCCAAGGACTGCAGTATGTATTCACGCCTATAAAAGTGATAACACAAGGCGGTCCAAATTACGCCAGCTCCAATGCGATCTATCACGCCTATCACGAAGCCTTCGTACTTTACAGAACAGGACATTCTGCAGCTTTATCAATTATGACGATGTTAATCTTTTTCATATTATTAGCTCTTGAATTTAAGTTTGTTGAAAGAGGTATCTATTATGAAAATTAAACGATCTGTTGCGATACCTTGGCACATTATTTTTATCATTACAATCATTATTCTTTTATATCCGATCGTTTTTGCATTAGGTTCATCGTTTAAAACGTTGGAAGATGCCTACAACAATGTTTTGAACATAGTTCCGTTAAATCCGACATTCGAAAACTATATCACATTCTTTAATAGTTTACCTGCTTTCAAAATTACGATGAATACGTTCATTATTGCCTCTGTTGCAACAATTTTCAAACTGATTACTTCATTTTTAGCAGCGTATGCTTTCGTATTTTTGCAGTTTAAAGGGAAAAACATTTTATATTTTATGTTAATTAGTACAATTTTTATCCCTTTTACCGTAACAATGATTCCAAACTATTTGATCATATCGGGTATCGGTTTAGTCAACAGCGTTTGGGGTGTTATTTTGCCGCAGCTTGCCAATGCGCTTGGTATCTTTTTAATGAGGCAGTCGATGAAAACAATCCCCATCTCGTTAATTGAAGCAGCCAAATTAGATCATATTGGACACGCCCGGATTATGAAAGATATCGTTCTCCCATTAGTTAGGCCGGCTGTCACATCAACAGGTATCTGGTTTTTCATTACTACCTGGAACGAATACGTATGGCCGGTGCTCATTTTAAAAAGCAAGGAAAATTATACATTGCCTCTTGCTTTACAGATGTACATCAGCTCAGAAGGCGGCACGAATTTTACTGTCGCCATGGCCGTATCAGTCATCACAATGATAATACCTTTAACTTTATATTTAATTTTCCAGAAGTATATTATAGGAACATTTACTTCTTCTGGAATTAAATAACGGAGGATGGCACAATGAAGGAAATAAGATTTGAAAACGTTTGGAAATCCTATGGAAAAACACATGTTGTAAAAGGGCTCAATCTTACCATTCATCCTGGAGAACGTTTAGTTCTTCTAGGTCCGTCCGGATGCGGCAAATCGACAACTTTACGCATGATTGCAGGCCTTGAAGAAATTACTTCGGGCGACTTATATTTGAATGGCGTAAAGGCGAATGACATTCCAAGCGGAAAAAGAAATGTAGCGATGGTATTTCAAAATTATGCATTATATCCTCATATGAATGTCGTTGAAAATATTACGTACGGTTTAAAAGTTCAGAAGGTTCATAAAGACGAAATTCAAAAAAGATTAAATGCTGTGTTAGAAATGCTCCAGTTGAAAGGATATGAAAACAGATTGCCGAAAGATTTATCCGGCGGGCAAAGGCAGCGTGTCGCTTTAGCAAGAGCCGTTGTAAAAAAATCTGATTTCTTTCTGCTTGATGAACCATTATCAAATTTAGATGCGCAGCTAAGAGTATCTGCGCGCAAGGAACTAGTGAAAATCCATGAAATGTATAAGCAAACAATCGTTTATGTTACACATGATCAAATTGAAGCAATGACTATAGGGGATCGTATTGCGTTAATGAATCAAGGGCAATTGCAAATGGTAGATACGCCGGAAAATGTATATAACCGCCCTGCAAACATCTTTACGGCAAAATTTATCGGCTCGCCTCCAACGAATATTGTCGATATGGATTATTATGATGGCAAGGTTATGATCGGGAAACAATCATTTTTATTGCATCCGATGTGGATCCGACAAATAAATGAATGCAATGCCAAAACGTTTGTTTTTGGAATTCGTCCTGAACATCTAGAAATTTATAAAACTCCCCAAGAAAACACATTAAAAGGCACAGTGAAATACGTGGAAAACCAAGGAAGCAGCTACAGTATTTATATAAATTTAGAAGGTCATGAAGTGATTGCGATGAGTGAAAAAAAGAATTGGCATCCGGGGGAAATGGTCTATTTAAAACCAAAAATGGATCGTATTCATATTTTTGATCAAGAATCCACACAATCAATAGGCTATCCGCAAGAGCTGGATCTGAATGAAAGCAGTCCGATGAATCACAAAATCAATGTGGAAACATATCTTTCATGAGGTGGTTGTTTATGAAAAGAAAAATCTGTTATTCTGATTTGCCGCTTGTATCAAAAGATCCTTTAAAAAATGTCCATGACTTAATTGAATATGGAGCTGATAAAGTTGAACTATTAATGGATGGCGAAAAATGGGATGACATGGAAAAATCATTCAAAAAATTGTCTTCCAAACTAAAAGAATTGCCCATCGGCTACACCATTCATCCGCCAGCATGGGATATTAACTTAACAAGTGAAAATAAAGCGATTCGGGAAGCTTCATTTTTTGAATACAAAAAAGCGATTGAGTTTGCCGGCATGATTCAGGCTTCGCATGTTGTGATCCATCCTGGGTTCTGTTTTTCTCCGGTTTTTGACAAACGTTTAGCAAAGCAGCGAGCTGAAGATTATATCCATCAATTATGTGAATTTGCTAAACCTTTGAACGTCAAGCTGGCAATCGAAAACGTCGGATACAACGGCAGTTCGATTTTTACGCAAGATGAGTTTATAAGCTTTTTAGAAAATATTCATGACACGGCAGGATATTTACTTGATATTGGCCACGCAAATTTAAACGGTTGGGATATTCCGCAAATAATGAAACAGACAAAGGATCGACTGATTGCCCTCCATGTTCATGATAATAACGGAACAGGAGACGATCACTTGCCAATCGGTGAAGGAACCGTCCCATGGCAAGAAATCTTTAAAACGATTCATGAACAATCAATCGATTGTCAGCTCATCCTAGAATATGCCCCCGGAACACCGTTAGAAAAGTTACGCGAAGGCAAAGAAATTCTTCTAAAAGAACTTTCAACAGAATAAAGGTGGAGTATTGTATTGTTACACATTGACGATTTTGATGCATATTGTTTTGATTTAGATGGAACTATATATATTGGCAATAAACTTTTGCCCGGTGTAAAAGAAACGATCGACCGATTAAGGCGCCATAACAAAAAAATTCTTTTTATCACAAATACATCGACACAAACAAGAGAAGAATGCAGAGAGCGGCTTCATCATTTAGGAATTCAAGCGAAACTGGACGAAATCATGACAGCTTCTTATTTGTCAGCTGTATATTTTTTAGAGAAATCTCCGGACTCTTTAGTCTATATTGTAGGTGAAAAAGCGATTTCGGAAGAATTCCACAAATTTTCCCTAAAAATGACCGACAATCCTATGGACGCGACCCACGTACTTGTCGGGCTTGATCGCTGCTTCACTTACGAAAAACTCAATTTGGCAATGAACTCGGTTCGTAATGGAGCCAAATTAATTGCAGCCAATCCGGATTCGCTTTGTCCAGTTCCTGAAGGGTATATTTCAGATACACTGGCAATAGCGAAAGCAATAGAAGCTGCATCAGGACGGCCGATCGATCAGGTGATCGGGAAGCCTTCCTCTTTTTACGGCAAAAAAATTCTTGAAAAATTAAACATAAACAGCAACAGGTGCTTAATCATTGGCGATCGCTTAGAAACCGATATTTTGCTTGGAAAAACAAATAATTGCCGCACATGCCTTGTATTAACAGGAGCCTCTAGAAAAGAAGATATTGAAAAAAACAAAATTTACCCGAATTATATTGCACAAAATTTACAGTATTTGTTTTTCATGAAATAAATCGATGCTTTCATACATACTGATTTTTAGGTAAAAAGTTCAAACCCAGGTGGACGTGATTCATCCTCAAAGCTGTCACGCTCCACCTGTTTTTTATACACACAATCAGCCATTAAATTTTTTGACAACAACATCATTGAAAATACTCATCCAAAGCGACAATCATCGCCCCCATCCGCTCCAGTTCTGGAGCCACGATGCGCTGCACCCCATATTCCTTCAATTCTCCAGCAGTTACTTTGCCGACGGCTGCTGCCAAAACATTTTGTTGAAATGCCTCTATAAGGTCGGATGTTGCTCCTTTTTTTTCAGCCAATTTAAAAAGCACTCTTACTTGCGGGGCAGCTGTAAACGCAACAGCATTCAGCTTATTCTCGATTATTTCATCCAGCAGCTGCTCGACGGTCTCAGGATTAGGTACAATGGAGCGGTATGGCAAAATTTCATGCAAAATCGCTCCGTGCTTTTCAAACCATTCTGAAAGCTTTGGCACCGGTTCTCCATGCAATTGTAAAAAAACATGCTTGTCTTTAAAAGAAAATCCTTCAATAGCCCGAAGCAGCCCGCCATTCGTTCCGTCATCATCGGCAGCATCCGGCTGAATGCCGATTTGTTTAAGAGCCGCTTTCGTTTTATAGCCGCGGGCAGCTATTTTTGCTTCTTTTAAAACGTTTATAAATGAATCCAAAATGCCGATCTTTTCTGCCGCTTCCAACAGAGCATTCGTCCCTATTCCTGTCGTAAACACAGCCCAGTCAGTCCCTTTTTCAACAATGCTTCGAAGATCAGCCTCCAATTCCGAAGGAGAGCATTTTATTGTTTCTTGAATGGCTCGAATAACAGGCTCCCCTCCTTTTTTACGAATTAACGTGGAAATTTCCTCGCTCTTTCGAGAGCCTGTGATGGCGATCCGCTTCCCATGTAAATTTCCCATGCCTTTCTTCCCCCTTTTTCTCTATCATACTATAAATACTCCGTTCATCCCTTATTTTCAAATGAAAAAGTTTGAGTCAAGTATTTGTGGGCAACTTTTTTATGGAAGTAGCGTTAGAGCCGTTATGGAATTTCAATGCTTTTGTATGTTAGCGGTAGACGGGATTATAGGAAAAGCACACCTGGCTTTCTGTCTTAATAAGTACCGATGTTGTTTTTGGCTAACTTTATCTGCAAAAAGGATCACCATTTTCTATGTTCATCTATTATTCTATTTACCAGAAATATTTTACTAATTTACCAAATTTAAGTTGAAAAAAGTTAAGTTTAATATATAATGAAAATGAAAAGGAATTTTTTCCTAATACTTTATTAACAGAGGAGGAGAATTCTTAATAAAGGGAAAATTAGAAAAGTATTGAGTACAGTCTTGTCCTTATGCATGTTATCGGTAATTTTGCCAGCTGTATCTCATGCAAATTCTACTTCTTCTGAGGACATAGTCCAACAACAGTTAGAAACTTTTGAAAGAGTGGAGAAAGAGATCGAATCTGACCCAGAACTAGTTCAACCTGATAAAAATTCATCATCTTATAATTTTAAAGCTAATAATTTTCAAGCGTTAGCAGCACCATCATATCCAAAAAGAAAAGGAGTTATATTAGTAACTAAAGATGGAAAATTTGGTTCTCTAGTAGGTCATGCAGGAATCATATACTCAGAAACAAAAACAGTTGAATCTTTCCCAGAAAAAGGAGTAAAAACATACGATAATGATTGGAATACAAAATATAAAACTGTTTATGCGGTAACGACAAAGGGAACAACTGTCGCTCAAGATGCAAAAGCTGCAGACAGAGCGTATTCACACAAAGGAAAACCTTATAATTGGGAATTTACGAATATCAACACTACAAAAAAATTTTATTGTTCGCAATTAGTATATGAAGCATATAAGTATACTACAGGTTTAAACTTAAATCATAGCGGAAGAATCGTATTTCCAATTGATTTAGTTAACTCTTCTCACACGTATATCATTTATACTAAAGGAGTTTAACAAATGAACCTTTTTAAAACGATAACAAACAGATACAAAATGATCTTTATCTGTTTGTTATCCTCCATGATCTTTTTACAAGGATGCTTCTCAACGGAAACAAAAAACATCGAAGATTACAAATATGCAGTGATTTATACAAATATGTTTGAGAAAGCAGTTATACACCTGTACAATGAAAAAGGAAAGTTTCTTTCAAAACATAAAACGAAATACAGAGGAATGCCTCTTGGAGCTTTTATGGAAAGACCTATTCATATGAATAATAAAGTATATTACGCTAATCCACAATCTAAACACAACACCAATGAATTTATATTAGAGTTAAATAAAAGTAATTTGCAGATTAAAGAAATTCCTAACGAAGAAAAAATTGCTCCCACAGTTTGGACTGTTGATAAGGAGTTTGCTTATATGTCTGAAGGAGATCTTACTTCCTCTAAGCTTGCCAAAACAAATATAGCAACAGGAAAACAGGTCGCATCCACTAAGCTCAAGGGGGAGGCGAACTATATGATTGAACATTCAGACAAATTATATGTATTAACCTTTATACACTCCAATCCAGATGATATTTACGGTATTATCAATGTAATCAATAAAAAAGATTTATCTTTAATTGAAACAATAAAAATAGACGATATGATGTATTCATCAGATATGGAGCTCGTTGACAACGATCTTTTCCTAGTAAAAACATCAGATGGAAAAGACAATCAGTCAAATGAATTAATAAAAATAAACTTGATGAACAAGAAAATTGAAAAGATTACCCTTCCGTTCAAATCCTTGAGTGATATGCATGTACACAAAGATCATATGTTTATCACACAAGGAAATTCGTTTCTAGAACCCACGGAAAAGAAAATTGCGAAACTTCATTTAAATTCTTCTAAAATTGATGTATTTACTACAGAAATTGAAAACTATGTATCATATATTCATGAAGATCAATTTATTACATCAGACGGCACAAAGATACAAATTTATAATCTTGATAACTTCAAAAAAGAAAAAGAATTTAAGTTAGAAGGAGATGAGAGTCTATTCACTTCATTTTTCATCAATGATTAAAAGCCAATACTATGGTAGCAAGGTATTGGCTTTTTGTAATGCCTTCTTACGGTGTCTAACTTGCGAGTTTCATAATCAAATGTTGACCTCGTCTATGACTTTCAGCATATGTATGTGTTTCTTGCGTCTGTTTCTTTTATGGAAAAGGTTGAGACGTTCAAGCACATACTAATCAATTCGACATGTCGGTCATACCTCCCTGGGTAAGGGTGCAGTCTTTCCTTCCACCTGTCTGCTTCATTTACTCTGTACCATCTTCGACAGAAAGGACTTTGTTTCATCCAATGGCAACTAGCCTCATATGAAGTTCGTGTTTCGAGAGACACCCTAAGTTTGCTGCCCGCTTCCTTCAGATTCCACATCACCACGGACACCCTTGCGTTAAGCTAACTGCTACTTTTGTCTTTACAGCTCGGGACTTTCACCCTAGAGATTACACCCATGCCCGGGCGCATATGAAAAAAGAGAGCTGTTTTCAGCTCCCTTTTGAAAAATTATTGGATCACATTATCCACTTCTTTCACCATTTCAGCAACCGAAATCAATCCGCCGCCGGATAAATACCAGTAGTTAGGATCTAAGTACACAATATTGCCGTTTTTGTAGGCATTTGTCTTTTTCACTAATTCATTTTCTACTGTTTGTTTTGCAGATGATTGGCCGCCTACTGCAGCACCGCGGTCTACCACAAATAAGTAATCAGGATTTTTTTCAACGATATATTCAAATGAAATGCTTTGTCCGTGTGTAGAAACTTCAATGTTTTCATCTACAGCTTTAATTCCAAATTCATCATGGATGAGCCCAAATCTAGATTTCGGTCCATATGCGCTGACTTTCCCTTCATTGGCTAAAATAACTAATGCATTTTTTCCAGACGCTTCTGCTTTTTCTTTTAGCTTTTTAATCGATTCATCGATTGCTGCCAGTTCTTTTTCAGCTTCCTCTTCTTTACCGAAAATTTTTCCAAGTGTATTCACATTTTCATGGAATGACTCTAAATATTTCGTTGTATCAACACCCATAAAGATGGTTGGTGCAATTTTCTCAAACTCTTCATAAACCTCTGATTGTCTTCCGGAAATAATGATCAAATCAGGCTCAATCGAACTGATTTTTTCAAAGTCCGGTTCTTTTAAACCGCCGACATTTTCATATTTATCGTCACTGTATTTGTCTTTTAAATAGGATGGAAGGTTATCCTTCGGTACACCTGCCACTTCAACGCCAAGCTTATCCAATGTGTCAAGAGCACCAAAATCAAAAACGACGACTTTTTCTGGATTTTTCTTCACTTTTGTTTCGCCAAGCTGATGCTTAATCGTCAGTTCTTCTGACTCCTGTTTCGTGTCATTTTTTTCACCTTCGCCGCTAGTTGCTCCGTTCGAGCCGCAAGCTGCAACAACAAAAACCATCAAAGAAGCAATGAGAAAAACTAAAAACTTTTTCATAAAAATTACCCCCTGTATATTTTTTAAATGATGTCGGCAATTCTTTAAACATCTCGCAATTGAATAAGAAAATCATTATCATTTCGAATTCTTTGTAAGGAAGAGCTGACAGCTCTTCCTTCTGCTGAGATGTTTATCAAAATGCCTCCATCAATACTACCCTTTAAGAAAAGTACACACATATTTTGCAATTGTTTATTTGCTGGATGTTTATATCCATATCATATACGTCTTTTAAGACAGAACGATCTATGACTCGATCAGTTGGCCCGACGTGTACGAGTTCTCCATCTTTCATTGCAACCACATAATCGGCATACACCGATGCAAAATTGATATCGTGCAGTACAATGACAATTGTTTTTCCAAGTTCATCGACAAGTTTTCTTAGCATTTTCATAATTTGCACAGAGTGCTTCATATCTAAATTGTTCAATGGCTCATCAAGCAAAATATATTCGGTATCCTGCGCGATCACCATAGCGATAAAAGCCCGCTGCTTTTGGCCTCCGCTCAATTGATCAAGAAATTTATGTTCAATCTCTTCAAGCCCCATGTAACGGATCGCTTCATCCACATGCCTTTGATCTTCTTTTGTTAATCTTCCGCTTGAATACGGAAATCTGCCGAAAGAGACCAGTTCCCTGACTGTTAAGCGAAGATTAATGTGGTTTGATTGCTTTAAGATCGAAATTTTTTTCGCCAAATCGTTGCTTTTGCATGCGCCAAGTTCTTTTCCGTCAATCAAGATTTCTCCTTCATCTTTTTTTATTAATCGGCTGATCATTGATAGCAGCGTGCTTTTCCCAGCTCCGTTTGGGCCGATGAAGGCTGTGATTTTTTGTTTCGGAATTTTCAGCGAGACGCCTTTTACTACAAATTTGTTTCCGTACTGTTTTGAAACATTTTTTACTTCTACCATGATCGATTCTCCTTTAATAGAAGATAAATAAAATAAACCCCTCCAACAAAATTAATGACAACACTTAACGTAGTTGAAAATGTAAACACTCTTTCGACCAATAGCTGACCGCCAACCAACGCAATGATGGAAAAAAGAACGGTTCCGATCGTTAAAACACTATGTTTATATGTGTTTAAAAATTCCCTTGCCACGTTAATCACGAGAAGGCCTAAAAACGTCATCGGACCGGTTAAAGCTGTCGAAATCGAAACGAAAACAGCCACAATGATCAAAAGCCTTTTGACAACATAATCGTAATCAATGCCGAGATTAATCGCATGCTCCCTTCCAAGTGCCAGCACATCTAAATATTTGGCATATTTCAGTGAATAAAGACCCACCAGCAGCATAACGGCAATCGACAAGTACAGCAAATCCGTATTCACGTTATTGATGCTAGCAAACATTCTGTCCTGCACAATTAGAAATTCGTTAGGATCTATCAGCACTTGCATAAAAGAAGTCAAGCTGTTAAATAATGTTCCGAATATCAGTCCAATCAGAAGAAGAAAATAAATGTCTTGGCCTTCGCCTCGAAGAAGGAATTTGTAAAAGATCAGTGCAAACAGCATCATAAAGCACAAGGAAAGCGCAAAGTTAATATTTTTATCGATCATCGCAACATGTGTTGAACCAAATAAAAAGACAAGCATGGTTTGCAAAAGCATATATAAAGAATCTAAACCTAAAATGCTCGGAGTTAAAATTCTGTTGTTTGTAATCGTTTGAAATACTAACGTTGAAAAACCGATTGCTACACTTGTAATAATAACCGCCAGCATCTTCACCGAACGGCGCGGCAATGCATAATCCCAATTTTTGCCGAGGTCGATGAACAAAAAGGTGATAATTAAAAGGACTGCGACCACTAGAAGAGATGTTATTTTCGCTCTATAACCCATATGCTTTTCTCCTCATAAGTAAGTAAACAAAAATGGCACTGCCGATGACACCGACGGTTAAGCTGATCGAGATTTCGTACGGATATATAATGATTCGCCCTAAAATATCGCAAAACATAACGAAAACAGCACCGAGCAAAGCGGTATGAATCAAATTCTTTTTCAAATGGTCTCCATTGTATATGGCGACAATATTCGGAACGACAAGACCTAGAAACGGAATGGTTCCAACCGTCAATACAACAGATGAAGTGATCAAAGCTACGATAACAAGTCCGATATTGACAACTTGTTTATAATTCAAGCCTAAATTTTTCGAAAATTCCTCTCCCATTCCAGCGACAGTGAATTGATTCGCATACAAGTATGCAATTAATACAAAAGGAATGCTGACGTACAATAATTCATATTGACCTTTTAAAATTAACGAAAAATCTCCTTCCAGCCATGAGGAAACATTTTGAATCAAATTATTTTTGTATGCAAAAAAAGTAGTGATAGATCCAATGATGTTGCCGAACATCAGCCCGACTAGAGGAACAAAAATAGTATCTTTATATTTAATTTTTTCTAATATTTTCATAAAGATAAATGTTCCTAAAAGTGCAAAAGCAAAAGCGACAATCATTTTTTGAATCGGACTAGCGTCTGCAAAAACCATGATCGCAACTAAAATCCCCAATCTGGCGGAATCCATTGTTCCTGCCGTAGTTGGGGAAACGAACTTGTTTCTGCTCAGCTGCTGCATAATAAGACCGGCAATGCTTATACTCGTTCCTGCAATAATAATGCTAATAACGCGCGGAATTCTGCTGATGATCAAAATTTGTATTTGTTCATCTGTCAAATTGAATATATCAGTTGGTTTAATATCGTTTACTCCGATAAAAATCGATGCAATTGAAAGGATAATGAGAGCAATGATCAAATATCGTTTTTTCATTTTTTAACTCTTTCCGTAATAAATTAATAATGAGATTCGTTATCAATTATAATAAGAATAAGACTCATTTTCAATAAATTAAGAAAAAATGTCTGAATTTGTCCACAATTTGATGGATGAAGAAGATTAAACCTCTCTTGTAAACATCCATTTTGTACCATAAATTTCATTGAATGCTAGCTTCCATGTAGTAAAATCCTCTTATCAAATATTTTCTCCCGCCAAAATTTTACTTACAGAAAATGTTTAAACATTTGATGAACTTGCATAATTATAAATTGTTTGGTTTTTTTATTGACAAAATAATGTTCATACCGATAATATATATGAATAAATATTTTGTTTAACTTATAATTATTCATTCGATTAAATGAGGGAGTATACATGCACATTCGAAGAGCGACTATGAGCGATACAGATGCCATCTATCAATTAATTAAACATTATGCATTGGAAGGAAAGCTGCTCAGCAGAACGTACGCATCTATTTATGAAAATTTACAAAATTTTTATGTTGCAGATGATGGCGGAGCAGTGGCTGGCGTTGCCAGCTTGCATATTTTAGACAAAGATTTGGCTGAAATCCGCTCGCTGGCCGTTGACCCAGACCATACCGGAAAAGGCATCGGAAAAGAGCTCGTAAAACAAATCATTTATGAAACAAACAGGTTGGAAATTGAAAATTTGATTGCCTTAACGTATCAAATCGAGTTTTTTACCAAATTAGGATTCGATATCGTTGACAAGCAATCTCTCCCGCAAAAAATGTGGAAGGATTGCATCAATTGTCCGAAACTTCCATCGTGTGACGAAACAGCTATGTTAAAAAAAGTATGGCAGAAAGAACTAGCGAAACAATAAAATTAATTCATCACACTTTTTTATTGCCCGCCTCAAAGAAGCCGCACCGTCGCAGTTTTCAATAGTAAATAAAATGAAAGGAGCTATCCAGAAAGTCAAATCCCTATCGAAAACAAAAAATCATAAACGTTGTTTCTAAAACATTAAAGGGGGCGTCAATAAGCCGTAAAAACGACTTATTAGACACCCCTTCGCATCCATAAACCATTTACAGCACAAATTGTCGAATAGCATGGGCGACACCGTGTTCATCGTTTGTCCTCGTCACGATATCGCACATTTCTTTCACCTCAGGCTCGGCATTCCCCATTGCAACGGAAAGCCCTGCAGCTTCCAGCATTGGAACGTCATTGAAATTATCACCAATCGCAATCGTTTGTTCCAATGGGATATTGTAGTGCTTGGCAACAGCTTTTAATCCGTATCCTTTATTTCCCTTTTCATCCATTATTTCAATGTTGTAGTCACCTGATGTCGTAACCGCAATCCCAGCAATGTTTTCTAATTGTTCCATAATTTCTTTTCTAGTATGTTGATTAAATTGCAAAATAAAAAACTTTTGGACCGATAAATCACCGCGGTTTATAACATCTTGTATATGACGAAAGTATCGATTATTGTCGGTCCTTTTTGGCTGCTCGATAAACTGTTTGTACTCAGATTCAAGCAAACATTTTGCCAGCTCCGGATTCGACTGCAGAGCAGAGCGAACTTTGGCGCTCCAGTCTTCCGGCATCCAAATACCATCATTTGTATAAAGTTTATACGGCACACCATAACTCTCCAAAATTTCGGCTGCTTCCAACATGTTTTGTTTGTTCATTGAAATGTATTTCGGCTTTTCTCCTTCGATTACGACAACTGTTCCATTGCTTGCTGCAAATGGACATGCAAAATCATATTCGTCCAGCAGTTCACGAATACTCTCAGGCGCCCTGCCGGAGCAAATCATGATGATGTTTCCCTCATTTTGTGCTTCCCGAATAGCTGTAAGATTTTCTTCTGATATGGTTAAATTTGAAGATAGCAATGTCCCGTCTAAATCAATAGCTACTAATTTCATACTGTTTCCCCTTTTAACAAAGTAAAGTGATTATATTCATTATATATGATCCTTTATTTCTGACAACATGTCTTTCGTTTTTAATTGCGGTTTTAGCTGGTTTGTGACTAAATCAAAATAAAACCCCTCTTTTTCCAGCAATTCATCATGAGATCCTTTTTCCACAATGCGGCCATCCTGGATAACAAATATTTGATCTGCTTTTTTAATCGTATTCAGCCGATGAGCGATCACAAAGCTTGTTCTCCCCTTCATCAGCCTCTCCAGCGCTTCTTGAATCTTTAATTCTGTTACAGTGTCAATGCTGCTTGTCGCTTCATCCAGCAATAAAATGGACGGATTTTTTAAAATCGCCCTCGCAATTGAAAGAAGTTGTTTTTGACCTTGACTGATGCTCGTTCCACCTTCGTTAATGATTGTATCATATTGATCAGGCAGGTTTTTAATAAATGAATGAGCATTTGCTAGCTTTGCCGCTTCCTCCACTTCCTCATCTGTTGCATCCAATCTTCCGTATCGGATATTTTCACGAATTGTCGTGTGAAACAAAAAAGGATCCTGCAATACAAACCCCATTGCTTGACGAAGTTCACTCCGTCTTAATTTGGAAATATCCTTTCCATCTATCAAAATTCTCCCTTCATTTATTTCATAAAAGCGTGCCAGTAAATTGATGATCGTTGTTTTTCCGGCGCCGGTGGCACCGACAAGGGCAGCTGTTTCTCCCGGAGAAACATGAAAGCTAATATTTTTTATCGTTTGGCTCTCTTCCCCATATGAAAAAGATACTCGATCAAACACAATGTCCCCTTTTATATTTGCGGATTGTACATATTCTCCAAAATCAGCTTCCTCTGCCTGCTCATCGAGCAAATCAAATACCCGCTCTGCACCGGCAACCGCAGATAATAATGTATTAAATTGATTGGCAAGATCATTTAAAGGCCGTGTAAACTGCCTGGCGTACTCCGCAAAAACAACAATCGTTCCGATGGTTATCCACCCTTTTAGAGCAAAGATTCCACCGAACCCTGCAATCAATGTAAAACTTAAATTGTTTAATACGTGCATAAGCTTTGGGATAAAACCGGAAATCGTCTGAGCCCAAAATGAAGATCTCCGCAGCCTTTCATTTTTTTCTAAAAACTCATGCATAACCCGGTTCTCTTGTGAAAAGGTTTTGACAATTCGCTGACCAGTGATGGTTTCTTCAATGTATCCATTCAGTTCTCCTAAACTTCGCTGCTGCTCTTTAAACAATTGTCCAGTCCGCCGGGTAATCCATTTCATACCTACAACCAATAAAGGAACAACTATTAAGGTGATGATTGTCAAAAAAGGGCTCATCCATAACATAACAGAAACAACACCAATTAATGTAAGAACACTGGATGAGATTTGAATCACTGAGCTGTTTAATGTCGAGCTGACGTTTTCAACATCATTGGTCATTCGGCTCATCAGCTCTCCCGTTTTTTTCTGATCAAAAAAAGAAATGGGAAGAAGATGAAACTGGCGAAATAGATCGGATCTTATTTTATACACAGTATTTTGCGCCACTTTGATCATCCATATGTTTTGCAGCCAAATGGAAAGGGAATGCAATGCATAGATCAAAACAAGAACGACGAAAAAAAAGAAAAAGTGATTTCCGCTTTTTTCTACAATATAAATGTCGATCCCTTTCCCTACTAAAAAAGGCCCAAGGATTGTTAAAGCTGTGCTAATAAAAACCATGAGCAAAACGAAAAAAAACAAAACCTTTTGATCTGACATATATCCCCAAATTCTTTTTAATGTTCCTTTCCAGTCTTTAACTTTTGAAGAGCTTTTCTTCACTTTTGACTCATTTGTCAGCTTTAGTTTTTCATATCGGAAAGGTTCAATAAGACTTTTGAGCATGACGGATGCCATCCTTTCCATATTGTGATTCATAGATTTTTTGGTAAAGTGGAACGCTGCGTATTAATTCATCATGCCTTCCTTTCGCAAGCACCTTTCCGTTTTCTAGTAGCAAAATTTGATCAGCCGCCATCGCTGTTAAAATTTTTTGCGTAATGATCAAGGTCGTACATGGATATTTCATCAATGCTTGAAGCAGTTTTCTTTCCGTCTTTAAGTCTAAAGCACTCGTGCTGTCATCAAGCAGCAATATTTTTGGCTTTCGGACAAGCGCTCTGGCAATCGAAATTCGCTGCTTTTGCCCTCCGGAAAGATTCACGCCTTTTTGGCTGATAAGGGTATCATATCCATGAGGGAGCTTTAAAATCGTATCATGTATTTGGGCATCCTTTGCAGCAGCAATGATTTCTTCCATAGTAGCATCTTCTTTTCCCCATAAAATATTATCTTTTACCGTTCCAGTGAATAACAGCGATTCTTGCGGAACCATCCCAATTGACCTTCTTAAATGCTCAAGCTTGATCGTACGTATATCGAAACCGTCAATATAAACGGCTCCTTTTTCTAAGTCGTATAATCGCGGAATTAAATTGAGAAGAGTCGATTTGCCGGAGCCGGTAGCCCCCATCACCGCCATAGTTTCTCCAGCATTTACCGTAAACGATACATCATCAAGCACCTTAACGGCTGAATCCGGGTATGCAAAGGACACCGATCGAAATTCAATTTTTCCCTCTGTTATTTGATGACTTGATTCGGCAAGCTCATCAGTCAATTTTACTTCTGTTTGAAGCACCTCCGAAATCCTTAAGCTGGAGGCTTTTGCCCTTGAAAAACCAGAGACAATAAAAGACAGCATAGATAAAACAGAAATGATCCTCGTTGAATAATTGACGATCGCAACGACTTCACCTACTTTTACCTCACTTGGTCCAGCATGAGCCGCCCATAAAATAATTAAAATGCTTACATTCATTACAAAAAGCAAGACAGGCTGCATAATTTCCATAAAGCGGAGCACGGAAATTGTTTGGTCTTTTAAATCTTTGTTCGCCTTCTGAAAGCGATTAACTTCATAGTCATTTCGCAAAAAAGCTTTGATTAAGCGCATATTCGTCAAGTTTTCCTGTATGACTTTATTCACCGTATCCAGCTTTTCTTGCACGATTCGAAACATCGATCCTGCTCTTTTCATCATCCATAAAAGAAAAAAGATCAGGCACGGAAGAATGACGATGAGAATGAAGGATAATGTAAAATTTACTGCTAGAGCCATAACCGCGCCGCCGACCACCAACAATGGAGCACGCAGCATAATCCGAAGTCCCATAAAAATTGTGTTTTGCACTTGGGAGACATCATTTGTCATCCTTGTAATGAAAGATGAATTGGAAAATTGATTATAGTTCGCAAATGAAAAGGATTGAATTTTCCCAAAAAGAACTTTTCTAATATCAAATCCAAAGCTCTGGCTGACATGCGCCGCAAAAAATGAATTAATGATGCCTGCTGCAAAGGCAAGAGCCGATACACCAACCATCACCAGCCCCCAATGGACGACAGCTGATAAATCCCTTTTCAAAATTCCATCATCTACAATTTTTGCCATAAACAAAGGCTGGACAAGCTCCACTGTCAGCTCGGTTAACATGAGAGCAAGAGCAATAACAACCGCCAAGCGGTACGGTTTTAAGAAAGACGCCACTTCTTTCATAAGCATAGCCTCCAAAAAGTATGAACGAAACTATTTATATTTTCCATCATACAACTTTATAAAAAATTTTTTAACTATTTTTACTTTTCCCTATTAAAGAAGGCAATTATATGTTTTTATGGGACGTGTGGTAATTCCAACTATTGTTTGAAAGCTGACGCATTCACAAGCAAGCAGGTTGTAATTCCAAATATTTTTTCGAAAGTGACAAAAATTAAGACGACCCCGAAAAGTTCGTTTGAACCTTCCGAGATCGTCCAGCTATGAAATATTTATTAACCTTTTTTTACTTCTTCAGGCACTTGCAAACCAAGACCTTCTGCAACGCGGGTGCCATATTCAGGATCTGCTTTGTAGAAGTGGCCGATTTGGCGGAGTTTTATTTCTTCCAGCTTAACTGGCTTCATTGAATTTACAATATTTTCAATAAGACGTACTCTTTCATCTTCACTCATGAGACGGTATAAGTCGCCCGCTTGAGTATAATGGTCATCATGGTCATAAGGAACGTTTTCCGCAACACCTGATACTGGGTATGATGCTTGTTTTGCTTCAGGTGTTTCTTTTGGACCGCCGAAGCTGTTTGGTTCATAATATACAGAGCCTCCGCCATTTGAGTCAAAGCGCATAAATCCATCGCGTTGATAGTTGTTCACTTCAACCCGCGGACGGTTGATTGGAAGTGAGTTATAGTTTGCCCCGATGCGGTAGCGATGTGCATCATGATATGCAAAGAGACGACCTTGCAGCATTTTGTCCGGCGATACATCGACTCCTGGAACTAGGTTTCCCGGTGAGAATGCAGCTTGCTCAACTTCTGCAAAATAGTTTTCAGGGTTTTTATTTAATACTAATTTTCCTACTTCAATTAATGGATAATCTTTGTGAGACCATACTTTTGTCACGTCAAATGGATCCCATCTGTATGTGTTGGCATCTTCAAGCGGCATGATTTGCACATAAAGCGTCCAAGAAGGATAGTCTCCGTTTTCAATCGCATTGAATAAATCCTCTGTATGATAATCCGGATTTTCTCCGGCAATTTTTACAGCTGTTTTCGTATCAAGGTTTTTTATACCTTGGTCAGTTTTGAAATGATATTTGATCCAGACGCTTTCCCCGTCTTCGTTTGTCCATTTAAATGTATGGCTTCCATAACCATTCATATGACGGTATGTTGCCGGAATTCCGCGATCTCCCATCAAATAAGTTACTTGGTGCAATGATTCAGGCGATAGAGACCAAAAATCCCATACGGCAGTAGGATTTTTCAAATGTGTTTTTGGATCGCGTTTTTGTGTGTGGATAAAATCAGGGAATTTAATCGCATCGCGAATGAAGAAAATCGGCGTGTTGTTTCCTACGATGTCATAGTTTCCTTCTTCTGTGTAAAACTTAACGGCAAAACCGCGCGGATCGCGGACCGTATCAGCGGAGCCAAGCTCACCTGCAACAGTTGAGAATCTGACAAATACTGGTGTTCGCTTGCCTACTCCGTTGAAGACTTTCGCTTTCGTATATTTTGACATATCATTTGTCACTTCAAAGTATCCGTGAGCACCGGCACCTTTTGCGTGAACAACTCGTTCAGGAACTCTTTCTCTATTAAAATGGGCTAGTTTTTCCAGAAGATGTACGTCTTGAATTAATGTCGGACCTCGATGGCCTGCTGTCATCGAATTTTGATTGTCCCCTACAGGAGCACCCCAGCTCGTCGTAAGCTTTTTATTCTCTCCCATTTACCGATCACCTCATAATTTAAAATAATATTTCTCTAATTATTACAACTATATGATAACATATTTTAATTAAAAATCAATAGTAAATTATAATAATTTTAATAAAATAGTTTGAAACCGTTGATCTATCAATCAATGAACCCCGTTTATTATCAATTAGCCACTATTTTTTTCATTTTGTTCTGTTTATTTTCTTTGACAAGTTGTTAAAAAAATTGGCAGAAAAAAACGGCTGAGCAAATATAGCTCAGCCGCTACAAATTGAAAGGTTCTTATGGAAGCTATCGAATGGAAACTGAAAAAACAACATACATAGATGAAAAAGACCGTTGATCTCTCCGTGCAAAAACAGCAAGGCATTTTCATTTATGATAAGATGTCATTCATATTCCCAAGCAATATATGATTCAACGCTAATATGAAAAAATGTTCGTATTTCACTTCATCTCTTTACGAAGAGATTCGCTCCGCTTTCCTTTCCATGCGAGAGCTTGGAATGAATAAAGACAGAAAAGCAGCTGCAAAGGCAAACAGGCCGGTTGCAAGAAACACTTCATAAAAACCGATGTGATCTGCAATAAAGCCCGCTAACATCGGACCAGTGAAAATGCCGATTGCATAAAATGATTGATAAAAACCCATTGCGGTCGTCCGATATGCTTCTTGACAGCTTTGAATAACCATCGCAAGCAGCAGCGGAAAAATAAAACCAAGCCAAAACCCTATGAAAATATGCATGAAGCAAATCCATAGAATCGAATTTGACAACGGCAACAGAAGATGAAATAATCCGCTTAAAATAAATGAAAGCAAAAGCAGTTGTTTTTGCTTTCGAACAGGAAAATAGGCAAGCAGCAATGATGCAGCTGCATGCGGAATAAAAAAGGAAGTGACGACCCAAAAAAACACGGACTCACTAAATCCGATTTTCGAGACATAAACCGGTGTAAATCCAAAAATCGTCATAAACAAAATTCCGTGTCCGGCAAGCGATAAAGCTGAGATGCCCCAAAGCGGCTTGATGCCGAGAACATATTTTAATTGACTCATATATTTGAAATCAATAAGATTCACCTTATCGCCGATTTCTTTAATGCGAAATGAAAGAATAAGACCAATCAAAGCCATGACGGTCCCAATGAGAAACGGCATTTCCCAGCCGAACCACTCTACAATTTTCCCGCTGATCGCCATGCTAATAAATTGGGAAACGACCGTCATAAACTGGAGAATTCCCATCGCTTTGGAAGATTGACTTTCCGTAAAATATTGAGCGTATAATGTAGTAGCCATTACCCACATCGACGCGGTAATTCCTGAAAGAAGTCTTGCAATAAAAATCGGGATAAATGATTGAAAGAAAAGAAACAGGATTCCGCTGGCAAACGCCATAAAAAAACCAGCTATAAGCATTCCTTTTCTCATTTGCCCTAAATAATCTGATAAAACTCCAAGAGGCAAACGAATTAAAATCTGGGTGATGCCGTAACTGCCAAAAATAATGCCAACAAGTGAATAATCAAACTGCAAATGTTCTAAATAAACCCCAAAGATTGGAACATAAATATAAATGGAAAACCAAAAGCAAAAGATAACTGTTAAAAAAATGATATGATCTTTTTTCCCTGCTATATTTATTTTTTGAACGTTCATCGCCAAAACCTTTCTATATGATTAAATAGGAATTTTTTTCTCTTTCCATTTTACGATATTTTTGAAATTTTACAATATTCAAGTTGCACGAAAATCGTTTCTATAAATTTCCTATTCCAATAGTATAATAAGATATATATAGTGTTGTGGAGGGATATTATGACTGAGCTTTTAGTAGGATTGATCATTGGTATTTTCATCATGTTCATCGTTGTCAATATCAATAAAACGAAGAAAAAAAGATCATTAAAGCTTGTTCAAGAGGCTGTCCCGACAGAATTAGCCTGCCGCATTCCAGAAGGGCTGCCAATTATCTCTCGTTTGGAAGACTCTCTAAACTCAGAATATATGGAAAAAGTAAAGAAAAGAGTGTTAGCAAATCATCCTAATTGGACCGAAACGGACTTTAACTGGCGCCTATTTGAATTAAAAAGATATTTTTTATTGGCAGGAATTTTAAAATCAGTTCCAATGTTCAGCGATGAAGTGGATGAAATATGGCATGAAATGATTATGTTTACGAAAGAATACGAAAATTTTTCAAAAAAATTTTTTGGATCATTTCTGCATCACAGCCCTAATGTGGAACGGACACCGATTCCCCATGAAAGAGCCCTTTTTGATTGGATGTATTTGCACTTATTTGAAATCTATCCAAACAGCACGAAGCTGTGGGGAGGCTTTTTAAAAAATCCGCTAAGCAAAACTCTTTTGGAAGAAGTTCGCTCAGCTAGTGACGAAAAACTGTTTGATAAATATTTTCGTTCGTTTGACCCGATCAAACCATTACAAACAAAGCTGCTTGAACAGCTGAAAAACGATATTGAAAAAGCAGAAGTAATGAAACGGCAAAACAAATCGCTCCGCAAGGAAATAAAAACAGACGATACGTACTCGATGCTGCTGCCGGCTATGGTATTTTTATCGCTGTACGAGCAGGATAGTTATACAGAAAAAATGTCGCAGCTTTTGAATAAGGATGCAGGGACAAGCGGAGGTTCTGTTTATGCATGCGGGGCTGCGCTCAGCGATTCCAATGATCATTCAGGGGGTTCCGGATGCTCTTCTTCAGGATGCTCCAGTTCAAATTGCGGAAGCAGCTGCGGCGGAGGATGCGGCAGCAGCTAAGGAAATGTTCATAACCACACTCTTTTAAAGGTGAGCGCGATGAGCAGAAACCGGCAAAGTGCCGATTCTTGTTTTCGATTTTAAAAGCCCATATGCGCATTTTTTCTATGCTGCAAACGGCTGCCTTCAACGTGCCAATTACATCTACTATACGTCTATTTTTACAGCCGCATAAAGATAGGGTTATGCTGTATATTTTTCCAACAACAGCTCGTTCTTGCTTCAAAGATCAGATTTCGCAAAAATCATTAAAAAACCATCGCCTTCCAAATTGAGGATGGCGATGGTTTCCTTTTATTTCGAGTGCATTTTAAATTCTAAAAATAAATCATTATAATAGGAAAGCATTCGTTTCCCTAGGTTTTCATACACTTCCAATTTATCCGTTAATTCAGGGGACGGGTAAAACCGCTCATCTTCAGAAATCTCTTTCGGCAAGTATTCAAGCGCCTTTTCATTTGGAGTAGAGTAGCCGACATATTCAGCATTTTGCGCAGCCACTTTCGGGTCTAGCATAAAGTTGATAAATTTATGAGCGCCTTCTATGTTTTTGGCCGTTTTCGGAATAACCATATTATCAAACCAAAGATTAGAGCCTTCTTTCGGCACCACGTAATCTAGCTTCTCATTTTCCCACATGATATCTGCAGCATCTCCCGACCAGACGAGAGCGGCGCCGGCTTCTTCGTTTGCCATCAGCATTTTGATTTCATCTCCAACGATCGCCTTCACGTTTGGAGTCAGTTTATCCAGTTTCTTTTTCGCTTCTAGCAAATGGTCTTTGTTCGTATCATTTAACGAGTAGCCAAGACTGTTCAACCCCATTCCGATTACCTCTCGGGCGCCGTCGACAAGAAGTATTTGATTTTTCATATCTTTATCCCATAAATCATTCCAGCTGTCGATCTTTTTTCCCCCGAGAGCTTCCGGATTATACAAAATGCCGACCGTTCCCCAAAAATATGGAATGGAATATTTATTCCCCGGATCAAACGATAAATTTAGAAAACGGGGGTTGATATATTTTAAATTAGGAATTTTCGAATGATCAATCGGAATAAGAAGACCTTCTTCCTTCATTTTGCTAATGGCATACTCAGAAGGGACGGCAATATCAAATGTTGTTCCTCCTTGGGAAATTTTTGTCATCATCGCTTCATTTGAATCAAATGTTTGGTAAATCACTTTTATACCTGTTTCTTTTTCAAAACGGTCGATCAATTCCGGATCAATATATTCTCCCCAGTTGTAAATCGTAAGGGTATTATCACCGGAGTAGCCTTCAGATGCATTCAGTCTCGCAATAAAAAACAGGATGGCAAACGAAGCGATAAATACTATCGCAAACATCTGCACAATTTTTTTCATTTCCGTCCCCCCAATCTTCCCGGACGATTATAGCGCAGCGTGATGAAATAATAGCCGATTACAAGCAAAATCGTTAATAGGAAAATGAGTGTTGACAAAGCATTAATGGTAAGAGAAATGCCTTGTCGAGCCATTGAATATATTTCAACAGATAAAGTGGAAAAACCATTTCCAGTAACAAAGAATGTAACGGCGAAATCGTCCAAAGAATAGGTTAAAGCCATAAAAAATCCAGCAAAAATCCCAGGGGTAATATAGGGAATTACTACTTTTGTTATGACATTCCACTGGCTCGCCCCTAAATCTCTTGCCGCATCGATTAATGTCGGGCTCATTTCCTGAAGCTTTGGCAATACCATCAATACGACAATCGGCACACTAAAGGCGATATGAGACAGCAAAACAGAAATAAAACCAAGCTGAATGCCGACAATGGTAAACAAAATTAAAAAGGAAGCTCCGATGATGACATCAGGACTGACTAATAGAACATTATTTAACGAAAGCAATGTATTTTTCACCCGTCTTGTTTTGACGGAGTAAATGGCGAGCGCACCGAAAACGCCGATGATCGTTGAAATCGCCGCAGAAAGCAAAGCAATTACAATCGTATTCAGTACAATAATCAACAGACGCACATTTTGCAGGACTTCTTTATACCAGTCCAACGTAAAATTTTCAAAATGATGCATTTTTCCGCCGCTGTTAAACGAGTAATAAATAAGGTAGAAAATCGGAGCGTATAAGATGAAAAATACGATGATTAAATATATATTTGAAACCTTCCATTTTCTGTTCATTTTTCATCCCTCACTTCCGATTTCCTGTTAAAAACATGATGATCACCATTGCAATAATTAAAAAGACCGCAATGGTTGCTCCCATTCCCCAGTTTTGAGTAACTAGGAAATGCTGCTCTATTGCTGTACCAAGCGTAATTACCCGGTTTCCTGCAATCAAGCGGGTAATCATAAATAACGATAATGCAGGAATAAACACTGCTTGGCATCCGGATTTAACACCGTCCAGCGTCAGCGGAAAAATGACACGGCGGAACGTAATCCAAGGGGATGCTCCGAGATCCTTAGCTGCATCTACAAGCGTTGGATTTAATTTTTCTAAAGCATTAAAAATCGGCAAAATCATAAATGGAACGAAAATATAGACAGAAACAAACACAAAGCTGAAATCTGTAAACAATATTTGTTTAGCACCGACACCAATTAATTCCAAAAAATGATTGGCTATTCCATAGGTTCCAAAAATGCCGAGAAAGGCGTATGCTTTTAACAGCAAATTGATCCACATCGGCAAAATAATTAACAAAAGCCAAAGCTGCTTATGTTTTGTTTTCGTTAATAAAAGAGCTGTCGGATAAGCGATCAATAGCGAAAAGGCTGTAATTAAAAACGCATACCAAAATGAACTTAACGCCATTTTCAAATAGACCGGCGTGAAAAATTTCTCGTAGTTTTCAAAAGAAAATGTTCCTTCAATGTTAAAAAACGAATAATAAATGATAAGCAGAATCGGAACGACAACAAATAGTAAGATCCATAACACATATGGTAAGAAGTATAAAGCGCGAATATTACTTTTCATCGGCAACACCAATACGAGAATTTTCTTCTAAACGCATAACGTGTATTGCTTCCGGTTCAAAATAAAGACCAATTTCATCGCCGACTTCTGCCTTTTTTGTAGAATGAACAAGCCACTCGTTGCCATCCTTATCGTAACAGCAAATTTCATAATGAACTCCTCTAAACAGCTGGGAATCCACATAAACCTTCAGCTTTCCTTTTTCAGGTGTTGTTATTTCCAAGTCCTCCGGTCGAATTACCACTTCTACGTCCTCGTTCGGAGCAAAGCCTTTATCAACACATTCAAACTGCTTTCCGACAAATTCAACAAGATAATCTTGAATCATTTTTCCTGCGACAATATTCGATTCTCCGATAAAGTCTGCCACAAAGCGGTTAACAGGTTCATCATAAATATCTTTCGGCGTTCCGCTTTGCTGAATTTTCCCCTTATTTAAAACAAAGATTTCATCAGACATTGCAAGAGCTTCCTCTTGGTCGTGTGTGACAAAAATAAATGTAATGCCGAGCCGGCGCTGAAGCTCCCGCAGCTCGTACTGCATTTCCGTGCGCAGCTTTAAATCAAGAGCTGACAACGGTTCGTCTAACAGAAGCACTTCCGGTTCATTGACTATCGCTCTCGCAATGGCGACCCGCTGCCGCTGTCCTCCTGACATCTCCTGAATGTTCCGTTGTTCATAGCCAGATAAGTTTACAAAACGAAGGGCATCTTTTACTTTTTGTTCGATGATATCCTTTTTCATTTTTTTAATTCTAAGGCCAAAGGCAACATTTTCAAACACATTCAGATGCGGAAAAAGGGCATAATCTTGAAACACTGTATTGACTTGACGTTTGTTCGGCGTTACATGGTTAATATTTTTTCCGTTAAAATAAATCGTGCCGCTGGTCGGTTCCGTAAATCCCGCAATTAGACGGAGAATGGTTGTTTTTCCGCATCCTGAAGGTCCAAGCAACGTGTAAAATTTTCCGCGTTCGATTTCAAAACTTACATTATCCAATACTGGCAAATCATCATCATATTTTTTTGTCACTTGTTCAAAACGAATAATTGTTTTATTGTTCATGAACGTTTCCTCCAACCGCATCAAGAATTATAAATAAGATTCAGTTGCCACTAAAATTACTTGCGACATGCTTTCTGCCTCATTGACAATTTGATGCTCATCGGATGCATGATAATAAATGGATTCTCCTTCCTTTGCCACATACTTTTTTGTTCCGATCCGAACTTTTATTGTTCCTTTCAAAACATAGGCAAACGTTTCAGATAAGGATGGTTCAAAAACTTTAAACTCTCCTTTTTCAAACAACGTTAAAAGAATCGGCTCCATTTCTTTTTCATTTGATTCAGGAACAATCCATTCAACCTTATATCCTCTCTCTTGGTCAATAAATACTTTTCGTTCTTCTTTGCCGTAAACTACTTTTTGCTCGGCATCCTCATCATCGAAAAAATCTTTTGGATTGCATCCCAGCACATCCAATATATTCAGAAACGTTTCCAATGAGGGAGAGCTTAAATCTCTTTCCAATTGGGAAATGTATCCTTTAGACAAATCGGTTCGTTCGCTTAGCTCTTCTTGCGTCAGACCTTTTTTTATCCGCAAATTTCGAATTTTCCTCCCAATTTTCATCATAACAACCTCATTTGTTTAATACTAGTAAACTTTTTGTCAAAAAAAATTAATATATTTATCGAAAATTGTTTATTTCACGACGATTTATTATACACAATTACACAAAAAACACAATAAAAAATTTTCAAAAAAAGAAGGGGCTGTCCGATAAGTCCCTAAAATGAAGCAAGTGGAGAAAAACAATGCGTTTCTCTCCACTTGCTTTTATATTTTTTCGATTTTTATCT
>NZ_VISS01000035.1 GCF_007827555.1 Aeribacillus composti | reverse complement strand
TTTAGCACACTCTTTCAGAAAAGGGGAGAAGAACATCCCGAAGGAATTTGCAAAAAAGAAGGCTTTTTATGCGGAGATAAAATGATAATTTACAGGAATCTAATCTCATTTGTATTCTCATACCATTAGGTAATGTACCCTCATACAAGTTATCCTTAATTAATCTCTTATTTTGATAAACCTGTTTGATAGCATCGACTACTTGAACTCTATTCCAATCTTTAGGGAAGAATGTTGATGGTACTCTTTTTCCCTTTCCTTCTATTTCTACTATTGCGCGATACACACCATACTGATTAGGAGGATCAGTCACCTCAATGATTTTTCCACCCATCATACTCTCATGGTGATACCCTACAGCATTACGTTTCTTATTAACTTCTCCGTGGAATATATGCTTAATAGCACCTTTAGAGAATATACTATCATTACCTGTACCCTTAGTGCCAAGTTCAACGCCATCGTTTCCTACTTTACCTACACCTGAATTTACCTCTGTCTTCTCACTTAGATAAGCTCGAACTTTATTCTCCAATCCATTGGTGTTTTCGAGCGGAACCTTAACGTTCTCAATCCCTTCCATGGCCAATCCCATTTGCCGGTCAGGGATTGAATTTTTCAGATTGGTCAGGGCGTTGTCTACGAACCGGGCGGTTTTCAGTGCACTGTTTGCGCTTTTGTTTTTCAAATGGTGCGGGATTTCTTTTGCCAAGCTTTTAGCATTTCTGATGCGGGGGAATATGCCTTTTTCCGCACGAACCACCATATCCCGGACAAATGATTTGGACTGCAAGCCCGTTTTCGTCGCTAATAATTTTAAATCACTGGCTTCTCTTAGATGGGAGAAACGGGCGGCGCTGCTGAATGTGGAAAGCCCCTTTACGCCAGGGACGATATCCAATGGAGAAAGGACACCACGGAATACTCGTTCGTCTGTTTTCAACTCTCTCCCTGAAATCCAGTCTTTTCCGGAAACGGCTGAGCTTAATTCTAGTGTACCATAAGCTGCCCCCAATGCCATCCCTGCTGGCGGACAAATGAAGGAAGTGCCTACTATGACAGCAAGTGCTGTTATTTGCCCCCAAAACTCTTTGTTCATCTGCCCGTCTTTGATCGATTCATACTGGAAAGCTCGAGAATTCAATGCTTTCTGTATATATTCTTGTTTCGAAAAATTTGCTTTAGGGTTCAGTTCTTTCTATAAAGCGTATTCCCGTTCCATCAGCCTAGCATAGTAGTTGCTGCCAATGAACAGATCTTCCAGTCCGACCTCGGCTTTCGGCACATCGATTGTTTGTTGTGTGCCGTATGCTCCGGGAGCGACAACTGTTTTTTTGGCGCCAATGTGGTTTTTCGTTTTGATCTTTGATATGGATAAGTTGTGCATCGCTTCCACAAAAGCATCGATCTCTTGATAAAACGGATCATCTATGGTGCGGTCAACAATCTCTCCGACACGGCTGCTAAAGCGGTGCAAGACGAGATAATCTTCATATAATTGTTGATATTGTTTTTTTCGGTCTGTGTGGGTGAAAGAGATGACACCATCTGTGTCATATTTGGCGATGTCTGCTTGAACGTCTTTGAGAAGATCGTTCAGATCTTTTAATTTATCAATCATGCCTTTGCCCCATACACCGAGACCGACCAGATCGCCAATGCCTTTCTTGGTCTTTTCCCATTCAGAAGGGATATACTTGACATCCACTGCCTTCATGCCTCCGATTGAAACGAAATGGATTCCAACATGTGGAACAGCTTTCTGTTTCATTATAAGAGAAAATATGAAACTTTTGGTAAACAGAAAGAAAAAAAGGGAATTTTAAGTAAAAAATACCAATCATTTATCAGATCATGTTCTTATTTTAGGTCATAGGAACCGATCGAATAGACCTAAACCAATTTTTCCTGAATGAAATGTTAAATATGGTCTCAATCTTGCTTCAAATGAATGAGAAGGATAAACCTAGAATATAAAATGAGCCGGATGTTTACTTTATTAAAACAGATGGATCAGGTAAAATGATTGATAAAACATGGATTTCATTGTCGGCAGGCAAACTTTGAAATCTGTTTTAAACGGAAATAAAAAAGAGTCGTCGACCCCCAATCGTGCAAAAATCCCCGGGGATCGACGACTCTTTTAAATCTTCATTGAGCCCAAGCAAATCAAAGATTTGATAAAATTTCCTCCTTTCGTTAAAATAAAAATAACCAGTCAAGCATTAAAAATGAAATGCTTATTTAACTACGTTTTTTGGGGGTTTTTATCTTAACTATAAGGAATTGAAACATGCATCAGCTTATCCAAGAGAAGTCTTCTTCCAATGTTTTTATCTTAACTATAAGGAATTGAAACAAAACTAAGTCACCATTTACAAGTTCCAAAGTTTTCGTTTTTATCTTAACTATAAGGAATTGAAACTCAAATGTGTTTAAATATTCTAGTTTGATTTCTGGGTTTTTATCTTAACTATAAGGAATTGAAACGTTAAGGACTCCTTTATTTCTTTTATTTTCATAGTGTTTTTATCTTACCTATGAGGAATTGAAACCTTGGTTATGAAAGCCAAAATGGATATTACTACCAGTTTTTATCTTAACTATGAGGAATTAAGCCCCTGTATCTAAGAAAATATGCTAGACTACTAAAAGGTGAAGCTATGAAAGAGCGCTAGACGAATACCAAAGGAGCGCAAGAAATGACGTGTAAAGAACCTAAATTTGCAAAAAGTCCTTTCTTCGTTGATGAACCGGGTAACTGGCACCTAAAGCCTGGAGCGCCGGAAGACATAGTAAAAGAGTTTAATGAATACATGGAAGCCCAAAAAATATGTGTAGAAGCTCCGAAGTTAGACGAAGCAGAGTTAGAAAAAATCCTTTCAGAGCTAAAAAAACTTTGAACGACTCTTTTTTCTACTGGCTGCTTCCCGTACAAGTATCAATAGGGTCTTGAGGCAGTTGTGATGGAAACGCACAGAATTTCACATTCAGCGCTGTAAAGCAGCTGGTTTAATCTTAACGAAGCTTTGGCATTGTCAGGGAAACACATCATTTATATCGGTGTGTATTCTTTCATAATACATTAACAAATCCTTCGGGTAAAAAATGTTAAAGTGGAGCGAATAATTGCAAAAATATGAGTGATGAAAACCGTAATGATTGCAAGGACCAATTAGTAACAAATTGGCAAAAGAACCTAATCTGTGAATCAACGCCACAACGCGTTGATTCTTTTTTTCGCGCTTTTCGATATGAAACAAATTTGTATTTAGCGTTTCCTAAATCGAATTCTTGAGTCCAAAGTGATAAACATTAAGCTAAAGAACTGTCTCGTCATTTAACTTTTAAAAAAGAGAAGAATTTGGTATGATTATAAACAATAATGATAATCATTATCATTTATAATCTTTGTGTTAAAATATTTTCCTTGCTGTTCCTCCAATATTTGAAAAGAAATGAACATGCTAGTTGACATAAAGATACAACTAATTAGGAAGGTGGAAGCTGATGAGTGGACATAGTTTTGTTGTAAATGAGGCTTCGAATAATTTATCTTTAGATGACTTGTCTTTTAGACTTCGAAATATTGAGTTATTAAAACGGAATGGAAATTTGCAAATTGAGCAGCAGCTAACCTTCTCATATGTTCTTATCATAGTGGTGAACGGACATGGACAATTGACGCTGGGCACAACCGAGTATAGGATTCAACAAAATCATGTGTATGCGTGTATACCTGGAGAGACTTATGGAGGTGAAATACAGGCTCTCGATGAAACAGAAATCTACCTGTTGAAGTTTGAGGTGTTCCGATCAACCGATCAAAGGTATGAATGCATGGTAAATGAGAAAGATGGACGTTTATTTTCTCTGCAAGGTGAAATTCAAGTGTTCCCTTTTGATCAACTCACCTCATTGTGCAAATCGATCTTTCAATATTGGGATAGTGATGACGAGCTGGAACGCTTCCGCAGTCAGTTTACTTTCCAAAAATTGCTCTATATTATTTTGAAAAGCCGATCTTTTTTACATAACGGATCGTGTGCAGCGCTTGAACTGGCAAAGGACTATATGGACCATTATTATTATGAAAATTTGTCCATCGAGCAATTGGCAGCAATCGCAAAAATCAGTCCGAAATATTTTGTCGATTTATTTAAAAAAACGTACGGAATTAGTGCTATCGACTATTTGACAGAGCTGCGGATCAATAAAGCAAAACAGCTTATGGCACAGTCTCATGCCAAGCTAAAAGATATTGCCCATCAAATCGGCTACAACGATGAATTTTATTTTAGCCGCAAATTCAAGAAGCAGGTTGGAGTTACACCAACACATTATATGAAAAGACGACGCCGTAAAATAGCTGCTTATCGCTCTCCCATTACCGGTCAATTGCTGGCTCTTAAAATCATCCCGTATGCTGCGCCGCTTCATCCGAAATGGACCGCTTATTATTATAAGGAGTATCGTACAGATATTTCTGTCCATCTCAATGCTTATCGGAATGGGCAAAAATGGGAGTCCAACATCGAAAAGCTGCTTCAAGCAAAACCTGAAGTAGTCATAAGTACGGATGATCTAGATGAAATGGAGAAAGAAAAATTATCTCGGGTTGCTCCAATTTATTATATTCCGTGGCAGGAGAAAAATTGGCGGGAACAGCTGCTGCTGACAGCTGAATTTTTAGGTGAAACGCAAGAAGCTGAGGACTGGCTTAAAAATTATGACAGAAAAGTAAAGCATGCACGAGAATGGGTGAAAAATAAAGTGAAGGACGATACTTTCCTCATTTTACGAATTTCCAAACAGAATATGTATGTTCATTGCAATCGGAGTATTTCAGATATTTTATTTCATGATTTGCAGCTGGCATCTGCGTATAATTGCAATCAATTAGCCCGCGATGAACGAATGACAATAGATCAGTTAATTGAATTAGATCCTGATCGGCTTCTCTTGTTAATTCGCCAAGAAGAAGAAACGTTAGCTTATTGGAAAACTTTGCAATATTCGTTGCCATGGCAAGAATTGAGCGCAGTTCGAAATAATCGCGTTTATTTCATTTCCTCAGATCCATGGCTGGAGTATTCTGCCAGCGCGCACGAACGAATAATTGACGAAATGGTAAGTCTTTTTTCTGGAAATCGTCCAAAAAGAATTCTGGATACTGTCCATGGTCATATATAAGAAAGACTTTTTATAATTAAAAATGATAATTATTATCAATTGGATGATAGGAGGACATTCTATATTATGAAAAGAAAACTGCTTTACTATGGACTTATCACGCTAATTATTCTTTTATTGGCGGCTTGCGGCGGTAATAAGGAACAAACCAGCAGCACAGGGGGAGATTCAAGCAGTAAAACGGAGCAGAAGAAGGAAGCTGAGTCAAGTGAAACGAGAACGATCAATTATCTCGGCAAAGAATATACGGTTCCTAAAAACGTAGAAAAAATTGTAATCACCGGCAGTATGGAAACGATGGAGGATGCGCTCGTATTGGGCGTTGAGCCTGCTGGAGGCATCACGGTTGGGGGAAAGTTCCCGGAAATGTTCAAGGATATTACAGCTTCAACCGTTTCGATTGGAGAGAAGGCACAGCCAAACATTGAATCGATCCTGAAGCTGAAACCGGATGTTATTTTCGCAACGACAAAGTTTAAACCAGATGTTATTGAAAAATTAGAGAAAATTGCTGTCACGATCCCGGTTTCCCATATATCAACAAATTGGGAAAATAACCTGCGATTATTGGCTGAACTTACTGGGAAACAGGATCTAGCAGAAAAAGTTTTAAAGGAATATCAAGATGACCTCGAAAAGGCGAAAGCACAAATAGGCGAGAAGTTCAAAGATAAAAAAGTAGCTATCGTTCGTATTAGAAGCGGTAATATTATGATCTATTCGAAAGATATATTTTTCAACCCTTCATTATACGAAGATTTAGGATTTACCGTACCGGAAGAAATCCAAAATGCCAAAGCGCAGGAAGTGATTTCGTTAGAAAAATTTAGCGAAATGAATCCAGATTATCTCTTTGTCCAATTTTCAGAGGATGAGAACCAAGAGAATCCAAAAGCACTAGAGGAATTGCAAAAGAATCCGATCTGGAAAAGCATTAATGCGGTTAAAAACGACAAAGTATTCGTAAACGTTGTGGATCCGTTGGCACAAGGCGGTACAGCATGGAGTAAAATTCAATTCTTAAAAGCAGCGACTGAAAAATTGGCAAATGAATGATGCAGGGCGGGAATCATAATATGCGCTTAAAGATTCCTATATCCATTCTCATTTTATGTTCTTCACCTATTGCGTTTGTGCTCATAGTTCTATTATCTATACTTTATGGAGCGAAAGATATAAATTTCGAAACGGTTTGGGAGGCATTCTTTCATTTTGATCCGGAAAATGTAAATCACCAAATTGTAATACATTCCCGTTTGCCAAGAGCGATTGGAGCACTTTTAATCGGAATTTTCTTGGCCATATCTGGATCGATCATGCAGGGAATGACGAGGAACTATCTTGCCTCCCCTTCGATTTTGGGAGTTTCTGACGGATCGGTTTTCGCTATTACACTTTGCATGATTTTGATGCCGGATGCATCATCTTTGAGCATGATAATATTTTCACTACTCGGTTCAGCCATTGCTGTTGGCTTCGTCTTCGGCGTGGCGTCGCTTATGCCAAACGGAATGTCACCCGTTCGAATGGCGATCATCGGAACTATTATTGGAACGTTTCTCAGCAGTATTTCCGCTGCCTTGTCAACGTATTTTCAAGTATCGCAAAACATCAGTTTTTGGTATAATGCCCGGCTGCATCAGATGGATCCCTTTCTAATAAAACTTGCGATTCCTTTTGCAATTGTCGGGATCATAATGGCTCTTTATATTTCCAAATCGCTCACAATTCTTTCTTTAGGTGAAGAAGTTTCTGTGAGTTTAGGACAGAAAACGGTGTTGGTCAAAGCGTTAGCAATGGCCAGCACCGTCATTTTGACTGGTATTTCTGTTGCCCTGGCAGGAAATATTGGATTTGTTGGTTTAATCATTCCGCACATAACCCGATTTTTAATTGGAATCGATTATAGGTGGGTTATTCCTTGCGCCGGAGTACTTGGAGGTATTTTTTTAGCACTGTCCGATATTTTAAGCAGATTTTTGAATTACCCGTTTGAGACTCCTATTGGAGTTGTCACTTCCCTAATCGGAGTTCCTTTCTTCCTCTATTTAATTTACAAGAGAGGAGGAGGAACATATGCATAAACAAATGGCGAGACGATTTTGGACAGTGATGCTGATCAGTATAGTCTTTATTTTTGCTGCAATATATGTCAGCTTAACAAACGGTGAATTTGATATTAAAGTTATCGATATAGTAAAGACTTTGCTGCGGGTTGATCCCAATTCTGAGCATGATTTGGTCATATTTGAATTTCGCTTGCCCCGTATTTTAATAGCTTCATTGATTGGATTTGGTTTCGCAGTGGCGGGTGCAACCTTACAGGGGATCAGCAGAAATGGACTTGCAGACCCTGGCGTTTTAGGAATCAATTCAGGGGCAGGAGCCGCTATCGTTATTTTTATGCTCTTTTTTGAAGGACAAATAACGGGAAGCGGATGGCTGTCAACTTTGGCAATGCCGCTGTTTGGTTGGATAGGCGGACTGGCTTCAGCACTATTGATTTATTTATTCTCATGGCGAAATGGAAAACTAGATTCCGAACGTGCGATTTTGGTTGGAATTGCAATAGGATTTGGGTTTGGGGCCTTGTCTATGTTTTTATCCTTGAAAATGAACCCTCAGGATTTTGAAATGGCGACAGTTTGGTTGAATGGAAGTATATGGAATGCTAATTGGAAATACATTGTCTCTATTTTGCCTTGGCTCGTCATATTAGTTCCTATTATTATAAAAAAATCGTATATACTCGACTTGCTTCAATTAGGAGAAGATAGAGCAATAGGACTGGGAATTCGTACGGAAAAAGAAAAAAATGTGTTCCTTTTATGCAGTATCGGAATTGTGAGCGCTTGTGTCTCTGTGGCAGGAAACATTGTATTTGTCGGTTTGATAGCACCGCACATCGCCAAGCGTTTGGTCGGAATCCATCATTTTTGGCTAATTCCCGTCAGCGGAACGGTCGGCATGCTTATGGTCATTGTCTCCGATTATATTGCCAGAACTGTTTTTTCTCCAGCTGAATTGCCAGTCGGGATTGTCATTTCCATCATCGGTGTTCCTTATTTCATTTATTTATTATTTAAAGATAGTAAAAAATGAAACGTGGAATTGTGTAAATGATTCTTAAGTTCAAAGGTCATCCTGCATCATCTTACCTAATTATTTTCATATAGATGAGAATCATCGTTCGGCACCATTTTGGCATTACTAAGCGATGTCTTAAATACTAGGTAAAGTCTTATGAACCATAGAAGGTGATCCATTCAAAAAAATCGGCTACCCATCAGGTTGTTTTAATGAAGGAAGAGCCCGTTTGCCCATCAGAAAATAGAGTACCAGTTGCGAATACATATGTTTGTCGGCTTTGGAAAAGAGATTGAAATGTTCATTTGGAGGGTTGTAATTTTTGCCCCGATGATATCAATCAATGATATGGAGGCGTTTAACCATGCATAGGAAAAAAGATAAACAAGCTGATGTGATGGACAAAGATACTGCTGGCCGAGAAGTTAGCATTCCGAGTACTGAACAATTTTTAATACGTTCAAAAGAAAATCGGCAATACAAAATTTTGCTTGGTATACCTGATGTGCCTCCTCCTCCTTCAGGCTTTCCAGTTATTTATTTCTTGGATGCTAATGCTATATTCGGAACAATGTTTGAGGCAGTCCGTATCCAATCAAGGCGGCCCGAAAGGACAGGAATCGTTCCAGCACTAGTAGTCGGCATCGGTTACCATATCGAAAAACCGTTTTCTCCTGAACGCTACTATGATTTTACACTGACTCCGCCAGCTTCGGAATTGTATTCGAGACGAGAGGGGACAGACAGACCAGAATATGGCGGAGCGGAACAGTTTTTGCAATTTATTGATGGGGAGCTTAAACCGCTGATCGAAAGCAGGTTCAAAATTGATAAAGACAGACAAGCGATTTTTGGTCATTCACTCGGGGGCCTCTTCGTATTACAAACATTGTTTACAAAGCCGTACGCCTTCAATACGTATATCGCAGGCAGCCCGTCCATTCATTGGAATAAATCGCTTCTACTTGATGCAGAGCAAAAATTTATCTCTAGTTTAGAAAATGATAAGCATCATATACGATTATTAATCACTGTAGGAGAATTGGAAAAATTCCATAAAAGCGGTATGAATGCGAACGCTAAAGAGCTTGCAGAACGACTATTACGACTCGATCAAAACAATTTTCACGTGGAATTTAAAGAATTTGAGGATGAAGGCCATGTGTCCGTGCTGCCGGCGTTGATTAACCGTGCTGTGAGGTTTGCACTAAGCGAAAAGCAGGGCACATAATCTGTCAAGGCTCTTATCATGCTTAATAAAGAGAGCGAACTTTTTTCAAAAAATTGAACTGAACCCAAAAAGTTAGACACGGAAATTTAGGCAACTGTTTGGGCATGAATTCGGTATTAAACCGGACTCATGCCTTTTAATTTTGCCTTATATGTGATTCAAAATGGATTTTTTGGAAGAAACTCATCAATTTTTGGGGTAGGAATGTCGAGAAATAAATGGATATTTCAAAAATATGTGATCTTGAATTATTTTTGTTCGAAATAATATTTACAAAAATAGCGAATATATGTATGATAGGAAAATAAAAATAGTAATCATTACGATTTATGAAGGTGAGAAAATGTTTCGATATTTTAAAAGCATATTAATACTTTTAACAACAATTTTTTTGCTTGTCGGATGCTCACAGTGGCTTGCGAAAGAATGGGAAAGTAAAGATGGGAAAAACTGGACGTTTAAAATTAGAGAGGGTGTTACATTCCATAATGGGTAAAAAGTTGATGCTCAAGCGGTGAAGGCCTCGTTAGAAAGAGCAATTAACGATAGTCCATCTGTTCAAGCGGCATTAAAAATAAGCAAAATGGAAGCCGATGGTCAATTGTTAACGATTTAAACGGAAGAAGTATTCCCGCAATTTCCTTCAGAGCTCGTACATCCAAATACAGCGATCGTCGATGTTGATGAAAAAGATATTGATAAAAAGCCAATCGGTACGGGGCCATTTAAAATTTCTTCTTTTGAGCCTGGGGTAGAGCTGAAGGTCGAACGATTTGAAAAATATTGGGATGGCAAAGCAAAGCTTGAAAAAGCAACATTTACTTTCAACGAGGATGCCAATGCACGGCAAATGGCGCTTCAATCAGAAGATGCGGACATTATTTTTAGACCGCCGGTAGAAAATCTTGAAAAATTAAAAGAAGAAAATGTAAAAATAGAATCTGTTCCAACATAGCAATTATTTTTGATCATCTCGTGCATCATGATACTAGCGGAAAATGAAGGATGTTATAATACTTCAGTCATCATCAATTTTTGAAAAGGGAGCATGAATGAGTTGGAAATAAATCATCGTTGTTGAAACAGTAGAATCCAACCAAAAAGTTACCGTGTAAAAATGTTGGAAAAGAATCATCATTGTTGGAACGGCAAGCAATGTCGGGAAATTGGCATCATGTGGGCGAGTTAAAAATGTGCGACAAAAAAGCAAGCAAGAGACCGACTTTCCCGTGGAATGTACGTGATGATTCGTCAAAGATCTGCTGCCAAAAATTTGCCTGAATTGATCGGCGTGATCAATGAAAAAAATAGCCACCGTGTTTTTTTTCGAAGATAAAGGATTTACATGCAGTCCTGATTTATTGGCCCGCCTTTTCATACGGCGGTGCTTCATACTCGGAATTTGCGAAACATTTGTGAATGATTGTGAGAGGAGAAAAACAGATGAATAAAGCATTGCCCATCATGATTCAAGGTACGCATTCCGATGCGGGAAAAAGCGTGATTGCGACAGGTTTTTGCCGAATTTTTGCGCAGGACGGATATCGAACGGCGCCGTTTAAATCACAAAATATGTCACTCAATTCGTATATTACCGTTGACGGCAAGGAAATCGGCCGCGCCCAAGGAGTGCAGGCGGAGGCGGCAAGAACGGTCGCAACGGCGGATATGAACCCGATTTTGATCAAGCCTGTGAGCGATCACACTTCACAAATTGTTGTGAACGGTAAGCCGTATCAAAATTATAAGGCAGCAGCGTATCGGCAGGAATTTTTTGAACTTGGTTTGCAGGTGATTAAAGAAGCGTATCATCATTTGGCAAGTACATATGAGCGAATCGTTATAGAAGGAGCGGGGAGCCCTGCGGAAATTAACTTAAATGATCGCGAGCTTGTCAATATGCGCATTGCCCGGTTAACAAACGCTCCTGTCATTCTTGTCGGCGACATTGACAGAGGCGGTGTATTTGCGAGTTTAGTAGGAACATTGCAGCTGCTTGAGCCTGAAGATCGCGATCGCGTAATTGGGGTAGTGATTAACAAGTTTCGCGGGGATATTTCCTTGCTGGAGCCGGGACTTCGCTGGTTTGAAGAGTATACAGGCAAACCGGTTTTAGGGGTCGTACCATATATTTCTAATTTAAACATTGAGGCGGAAGACGCCGTCATATTAGATACGTTTCCACGTACAAATGAGAAAACTAGCGAGATTGATATTGCTGTTATTCATGTTCCTCACATTTCGAACTTTACCGATGTTGACCCGTTTCTATATGAAAAGGATTGCCATGTTCGCTATGTAAAGGAGGCAAATGAACTCAGAGAACCGGATGTTGTCATTTTGCCGGGAACGAAAAATACAATTGAGGACTTATTGCTTTTGCGAAAATCCGGCTTTGCGGATGCGATAGAAAAGCTTTATCGTGCGAAAAAATCAGTCATTGTCGGCATATGCGGCGGTTATCAAATGCTCGGAAGGGAGATTTCAGACCCTTATCACGTAGAAACATCGATAGGGAGCGCAAACGGATTCGGTTTTTTCCCGATTCGCACCGCCATGATGAAAGAGAAAAGGACGACTCTTACAACAGGGATGGCCCACTTGGCTGATTGTAATGTGCCGGTGGAAGGCTATGAAATTCATATGGGAACAACTTCTTATGAAGGGGACGTATCGCCATTTATTACGACGGAAGAAGGAGTTGACGGCTGCATAAGCCAAGACAGCCTCCTAATTGGAACGTATTTTCATGGCATATTTCATAACGATGAGTTTCGGACGGCATTTTTGAATTTGATAAGAAAAAGAAAAGGTCTTCCGGCGATTTATGAGCGGCCATCAATGAAAAACATTCGTGAAGAAGCATTTGACCGGCTTGCCGATTGTCTCCGGAAGCATGTGGACATCGAGTGTATTTATCGGGAAATGGAACGGTTTCAAAGCAAATCTTTTTTCTAAGAAAATAAACGGAAATCTGATATGTTTGTTCGCCTCTTTATATTCATATGGCAATCTTTTTTGCACTGTGATTTTAGCTGTCTGTTTTTTTATAAAAATCCGGGAGGAAACGGTCATGCGGTTAACAGATGAAGAAGTGCAATCTCTTTTACAAGAGATGGAAGATTGGAAGCTTCTTGAAGAGCGATGGATTGCAAGAAAGTACCTCTTTCAAGACGATTTGCAAGAAATCGAATTCGTGCGGCAAATTTCGGACATTTCTGAAGAAGTAAACCATCATCCCTTCATTTCTATTGACTATAAGTTCATCACGGTAAAAATTTCGTCTCAGAGAGCGAAAGGACTCACAAAGCTTGATTTCGAATTGGCGAAAAAATATGATGAAGCTTATGAAAAAATAAAAGCAGGGTAAGAACGGAAAAAAGTGGATTATATGTGAAGCGGATGACGTGAAGAAAGCCGCATTTTCCGCCGCACCATAAGTTACGATATAAGGGACTTCTTTCCTCTTGAGAAGGAGAGCGGTTTTCAAAAAAATGATGCGATTTAAAAGGCATCCTGTTTTTCTCGAATAGATGGGCAGCTGAAATGATGCGGAGCTGCAAGAAGCGTGTATATGGTCTTTTTGGGGAAAATCTGCATTTATGGATAAAAAAAATGACGAAATTTTGCACACACAAAGCAGGCAACAAGGATGTTAGTTGATGTTGGTGAAGGAAAACTTTTAAGTGATCGGATCATGTCATAGCACCATTCAAAATATCAATTGACAATGTTGAAGGAAAACAACCTGCCGAATTTAATCGTATGACCATGACCGAAGCGCTGCAAAAATCCTTTTGATTTACCGCGAAGCTTCGAAAGAATTATTTATACACCGCAGCACACTTGAATATCGCATTGAACGTGTTGAAGAAATACTCAATGTTGATTTAAATCATGCAGATATGCGCTTTGAGCTCATGATGGCATACAAGCTGTATAATTTGTTTGATTTTGACCGGAGCGAGCTGGCAAAAAGGTGAATTCTATTGATCGAGCAAAGGATTTTAGAACGGGATAAAGTCCGGCGGAAAAAACGGTTAAGCTATCGGGCAAGCGTGTAAAAAACATCTCCTGCGAATTTATGAATGAATCATTTCTGACACGTATTGGAAAGCTTTAGCATGCTTAAAGAATTTAAACTCTAAGCAAAAAAAGGCAAATGAAACTCCGGCAGAAGAGCCAATCTCCCTTGCCGGAGTTTTCTTTTTTTATGTGTTTTGCTGCCCATACAATCATTTTCTACACGATATTTAAACGCCGTGCTCGGATGCAACTTCTATGTGCTGAAACGTTGTGACGTCAAATAATCCTAAATCTGTAATTTTGAGCTCTGGAATGACAGGCAAACTTAAAAAAGAGAGCGTGAGGAAGAGATTGAAATGCCGATGTTTGCTCACTTTGTGCAAGCTGCTGTTCAATTCATCGAGTTGATGGGCGACGATTGGATATGCTTGATCTGACATCAATCCGCCGATCACAAGCGGCAAAGAGGCGAGCGTTTTTCCATCATTCACAACTACTAGCCCACCGCCGATTCTCTTTATCTCTTGAATGGAGCAGATCATATCCTCATCGTTTGTGCCGGCAACGATCACATTATGGGAATCGTGGGCGACGGTTGTGGCGACTGCACCGCCGATTAAGCCTAATCCTTTTACAATGGCAAGGCCAATGTTTCCAGTATTTTTATGGCGTTCGAGTACAGCCAGTTTTGCCAAATCTTTTTCAATGGAAGGGATGAAGCAAACACCGTCGCTCGGTACTTCCATCATTCTTTTAACCGTTTCTATTTGATTCGGAATAATTTCTATTACATGCGCTTTTTGGTTATTTTTCACGTGTATGGCCAACCGTTCTTTTGTAACCTCGTTTATGTTTAGATTGACAGAATTTCTTGATAAAACGGAAGGTGTTGGTTGGTCTATAGATCCTATATATTGACCGTTTTCCGCAATCACTTTTCCGGCTTTCAAAACTTTTTCAATCGTAAAAGCTTTGAAATTATCTACTATGACAAGATCTGCTCTATATCCAGGTGCGATCGCTCCTTTTTGCGATAGTCCGAAACATTGGGCGGCATTAATCGTCGCCATTTGAATCGCTATGAGAGGATCAAGTCCATGCTCGACGGCTAGACGAATATTGTAGTCAATGCTTCCCTCGGCAATTAAGTCGTCTAAATGCTTGTCATCCGTACAAAATAGACAGCGGTGGCTATTTTTTTCATTGACCACGCCGATTAGTTCTGGCAAATTTTTTGCAGCAGATCCTTGACGGATCATGACGTACATTCCGCGAGCAAGGCGGTCTTTTGCTTGCTCTTTTGTCACACATTCATGATCTGTTTGAATGCCGGCCGCTCTGTAAACATTGACTCCTTCAATGCCAAGACCTGCGCCGTGTCCGTCGATCTTATATGCTGATGCCGTTAAAAGCTTGTCAATGATGCGGTCATCTAAATTTTGAACACCTGGGAAATCCATCACTTCCGCAAGCCCGAGCACCCGAGGATGCTTGTAAAAAGGTGCAAGTTCATCATCATTTAACACAGCGCCGGCATTTTCAAACGAAGTCGCCGGAACGCAGGAAGGCAGCATGCAATACACATCTAAATCTAAGCCTTCTGAATCCTCCAGCATAAAAGATATACCTTTCGTCCCGGCGACATTCGCAATTTCATGCGGATCTATAATAACGGTTGTCACACCGTGGGGCAGAACTGCTTTGGAGAACTCCTTCGGTGTCACCATCGAAGATTCAATATGGACATGAGAGTCGATGAAACCTGGAACGATGAATTTATTCTCGGCATCAATGATGTTTACCCCATCATATTCTCCGATTCCAGCAATCACTCCGTCCGCAATGGCGATGTCTCCATGCAAAATTTCTAAATTGAAAACATCGGCAATTTTTCCGTTTTTAATCACAATGTCTGCCGGAATTTGTTTGCTAGCCACTTGGATTCTTTTCTTTAAAATGTTTTTGTCCATTCTCACTTTTCCCTTCTGTAGTAAACTCGCGCGTTGAGTTTGACAGGGAGAGTTGTGTATCGTCTCTCGTAGTCAAACTATTTACGGTAGTTTGGTAGAAACGTTTGGACCGTATTTCCAAACTTATACGAGAAAATCATTCGTATTTTTAAAAAGAGATTATACGACTCTAATTGAAACAAAGCAAGATAGTTGGCGCATTTCTTGACAGAAAAATTTTCTCAGGTATTGCGAAAAGCTGAGAATCACAGTTTCTCTGGTGCTCCAAACAGACCGATTTTAAAAATTGGGCAGAACAACTCCTCCATAAACAAAGGAAATCATAATGAGAATGGCAGGGTGAACCTTCCATTTTTCTAAGGCAAAGAACGATACAGCAGCAATGATGAGCGATTGGATAATTCCGAGCGAATGGACAGAGTCTTCTATCATTTCCCATGTTAAAAGCAGCATCATGACCGCAATAACAGGCTGTACAAGCAAGGTCATTCCTTTCACAACTAAAGATTCCCGGTTGCGTTGAATCAGTTTTAACAACAGAATCAAAGCGAAAGCTGACGGAAATACGGTCGCAAACAAGGCGATGAAAGCCCCCCACCATCCGTACACATCATAACCGACATAGGCGGCGATCTTCGTCGCAATAGGGCCCGGCAAAGAATTTCCCAGTGCGAGCATATTGGAAAATTCTGCATTTGTCAGCCATTTGTAATGATTGACAATCTCCTCATACATAAGCGGAATGGAAGCGGGTCCTCCTCCATAACCGAGTATGTTGGCCAAAAAGAAACCGATGAATAAGCTGATCCAAATTTTCATGCAGACATCTCCTTACTTCTGCTCTTCCGTTTTAAATGGAAAGCTCCATATGTTAAAAACATTAGAATTACAATAGCTGGATGAATCGAAATCACTTGCAGCAGGCAAAACGAAACAATCATCAGCAGGACGCCAAGCCATTTTCCCAATCCTTTCACGGCCTTTGCGGAAAATTCGTAAGCCAACTGCCCAAGCATGGCGGCGATCACCGGCATAACAGCAGAAATCATACCGTGGATAACAGGTGAATCGCTTAAAGCTGTGACCATTTTGAATAATAGAATCATGGCCAAACATGTAGGCAAAATATGAGCTGCTACGCAAATAAAAGCGCCTAATGCCCCTTTTTGTTTATATCCTAAGTAAGCGGCCATTTTTGTCGCGATCGGACCGGGCAGGGTATTGGCAATCGCCAATATTTCTGCAAATTCTTCATCTTTTACCCAACGGTATCTGGAAACTGCTTCATAACGGAAAAGCGGTATGACGGAAGGACCGCCTCCGAATCCAAAAATTCCGGTTCTCAGCATAGCCATGATAAGACTTTTATAAGAAGTTTGCATATTTCTCCCCCTCATCCTTTATAATTTCATTCCCATGCGGCTCTTGTATCGTTTAATGAGAATTTGACAGTCAACGCTGACGACACCGCGCATCGGATACAATTTTTTTGTTAAAAAATTTTCCATTTCTTGATTATTTTTAAAGATTCCATGCATATGGAGCTTGCTTGGTCCAGTCATATGGTACAAGCTTGTAACGGCATGCTCCTCCGCCAATTGTTCTGCCACTTCCTCTAAATATTGCGGTTCCACTTCAACGTTGAAAAAGGCGGAAACATGAATGCCGATTTTCGTCGGATTGATAACCGTCGTAAATTTCTCGATAATTCCTTTTTCAATTAAGTTGTTTATTCTCGCCTGAACGGCAACTCGAGACAAACCGATTTCTTTTCCGAGATCGGTATACGATATCCGGCTGTTTTCATGCAGCTTCTCTAAAATTTGTTTATCAATATGGTCTATGTCTAAATTCGGAATGTTGTATTCGAATGCCATTCATACCACCCTTTATTTCGTTATGTAGTTAATTTTCTAATTATAATTTCCTTTAGTATACAAAATATGTTTTATGATTTCTATAAAAAAATGAAAATATTTATTTGTTTACGAAACGAAAAAAACTTTGTTAAAAAAATTTACAAATTCAAGGAACTTTCCTCAGCAGCTTTCTATAATGAAATCAAATTTTTAAAAAAAGTTGAGAGGGGTGAAGAAAATGAAACGCACACATCCAGCCATCGTTATTTTCTTGTTTTTTCTAGGATGGGTATTTATGTATGCGGATCGAAATATTTTGTCGCCAGTGTTGGGAGAAATAGGAGAGCAGTGGAATTTAAACAATAGTCAATTAGGTTTGATGTCCACTGTATTTTTTATTGCCTATTCGATCATGCAAATTCCAACAGGATTTTTGGCTGATCGGTTTGGAAGAGTGAAAGTTTTAGTAATTGGTTATATATTATTTGGCATTACCACTTTTTTGAGCGGATTGGCATCTTCATTTGCATTGTTTTTGCTGATGCGCGCTTTAACAGGTATTGGAGAAGGCACTTATTACGGTTCGCAATACGGAATTTCTTCCAACATTACCCCTAAAAAATACAGAGGGATCGTTTCTGCAGTGATCAATAGCGGAATGGCTTTCGGCATTTCTCTTGGTTTTATTGCTGCTAGCTATTTCACATATACCTTAAACAAAGGATGGCAATTTTCATTTTATCTATTTGCCATTCCAACTATTATTGTTGCCATTTTGATAGGAATATGTGTACGAGATCAATCCAGCCATGAAAAAAAACAAGAAGTTCCTCATATGAAAAATAGCCAAAACTTAAAACGGTTGTTTACAAAAAATCATCTTTTCGTTTACATTCTCATCTTCTGCTCTTTATATGGATTCTTCGGAATGCTTACTTGGTTGCCTTATTATTTGCAGACGGTAAAAGGGGTAGAAGGCTCGCAAACAGGGATCATATCTTCTTTAGTGCCTTGGGCTTCGATTCCGGGGGCTATTTTCTTTGGATATGTTTCAGATAAAGTAAAAAATAAAAAGCCGCTGATCATCTTTTTAGCTTTTGCTGGAGCTGTTTGCCAATTTGTCATCCCTTATGCGGAAAATTATTCTTTGCTGCTAGCAGGATTAGTTTTTTACGGACTGCTAGGAAAATTGGCGCTCGATCCCGTATTAATATCTTATATGGCTGAAATTACGCCGTCATCCATGTACTCCAAAGTGTATGGTTTTTTCAATTTCAGCGGAATGCTTTCTTCAATTTTTGCACCTTATATTACGGGCTATTTTGCCGATATCACCGGCAAGCTTGAAATCGGCTTTTATTTGTCAGGTGTTTTGCTAATCATCGGTGCTGTTTTATTTCTATTTACGGAAGGTTCAAATCGCATGACCCATTTCGTTCAATACTACAAACCGGGGGAGGAACAAGTAAAATGAGCCAATCAATGATCGGAACGAAAAGTATGGTTGTCAGTCCGCATTATTTAGCATCGGCAGCCGGTTGCCGCATACTGCAAAAAGGGGGCAACGCCTTCGATGCAGCGGTAGCGGTCAGCGCCTGCTTAGCGGTTGTTTATCCGCACATGACAGGGATCGGAGGAGACTCTTTTTGGCTGTTTTACAGCAGAAAGGATCAAGCAGTTCGTGCGTATAACGGCAGCGGCCGGTCAGGCTATAACGCCACGCCTGAAAAATACGAAGGTTTACCCGCCATTCCGTATCGAGGCATTCAAAGTGTTATCACCGTGCCGGGAATGGTTGACAGTTGGGATGCCATCATAAAAGAATACGGAAGACTTTCATTGGCGGAGGTTTTAGAGCCTGCTATCGAATATGCGGAAAATGGATTCCCTTTTTCAAAGGATCAATATGTCAACACGCAAAAAAATGTTCAAATTCTGCGAGAATTTCCGGAAACATCATCGATTTTCCTGCCTCATCATCGAATTCCGAGCATAAATGAAAAATTTATTCAGAAGCAATTGGCGGATACATTGAAAGAGTTAGCGAACAAAGGAAGAGATCATTTTTACAAAGGCAGTTTAACAAAACGCATTGTATCAAGCCTTCGAGAAAAAGGCGGGATTTTAATAGAGGATGATTTTGCGGATCATCACGGAGATTGGGTCGAACCGCTGAGCGGAACTTACCGCGGTTATACCATGTATCAGGTTCCGCCCAATTCACAAGGCTTTGCCGGGCTAATGGCGCTAAATATTTTAGAAAACTTTGATTTTAAAACGATTCCGCACGGTTCTTTTCAGTATTATCACCTTTTGACAGAATCATTGAAAAAAAGCTTTCAAGACCGAAACAAAGTATTGACAGATCCCGAATTCTACCAGATTCCGCTTGATAAATTGTTAAGCAAAACATATGCGAAAAAGCTGGCCGAATCGATCAGTCTGACAAATGCAAGCGAAGTGAAGACTCAACCTGTCGGAAACGACACTGCCCATGCGGCTGTCGTGGATGAAGAGGGGAATGCGGTTTCCTTTATACAAAGTCTTTATTTTGAATTCGGTTCATGTGTTGTTGCTGGTGACACAGGGATTTTAATGCAAAACAGAGGATCGTTCTTTTCTCTTGATCGGTCGCATGTCAATTGCTTGGCGCCGAGAAAAAGAACGTTCCACACGCTGATGCCTGCAATGGCTTTTAAAGATGGAAAGCCGCATATTTTATACGGAACACAAGGAGGAGAAGGGCAGCCGCAAACACAAACAGCTATCATTACAAGAATGATTGATTATCGAATGAGCCCTGCAGAAGCAATATATGAGCCAAGGTTTGTGTGGGGAAGAACGTGGGGAGAAGAGACGGAAGAATTGAAGATGGAAGGCCGCATCTCAAAAGAAGTGATCGAATCGATGATCAAAGCTGGCCATCTTGTGAAAGTTGTTGAACCTATTGATAAAATAATGGGGCATGCCAACGCCATATTAATTGATGAACAAAGCTTTTTACATGGCGGGGTTGATCCAAGAGGAGACGGTGCGGCAATCGGTTGGTAACGGCGAATTCATAAAAAGCGGGGATTATGCTATCCGTTGTTTCATATATTGGAGAAGGGTTTACGGAAAGTATCCAGCTAGGGCAAAGCCTGCAGAATTCATTATTGGAATTCTACAGGCTTTTATCATTTGAAGAGGTTCTCACATCGGTTTATCCAACCCTGGAAATAAATTAGGAGAAGTTACAGCCAAAAGAAAGGTTTTAGTAGAAATATATAGGGAAGCTAAAACACCAACGATTGCAACAAGCTGTTTCGTGGACTAAATCTTTCATCAAACCTCCTTAACAAAACTTACGTTGATTTCCAGCTGCTTTTCGTCAAAAACAAACAGCAAAATGAAATTTTATATTCCGCAATACTGGTCCATATAATTGCTACCAAATAGCCAAAAATGCCATGATGACCATTTTAATCTCCTTCACCATCTACACAGGCAATCATATTAGAACATTTTTTATGTATTTTTACTTATCAAATTTGTATTTGATTATTTACAAGTAATAATAAGGGGTATAACTAATATATAAAAAGAAAATTTTTAACAGCGCTCATTACGTTTGTTATTTCTACTTTTATCATAGCGATTTTATTTCGCCAGTAGCATGTCTTTCTGACCAACAAACAGGATCTTCTTTTCACGATCTTCTCATGATATCTTTATACGTAAGCGTTGGGCTGTTCTTTTATGGATACCCATATCGATAGCAATTGATTTCATTACCAAAAGGTTTTTCGCATTTGCTTTACATATAATCTTCGGAATATTGCCTGCTATCATATTATGGATTTTTGCAGTTTTTTCTTTAGCTATTTCCGTTTTCTTCGTTGACGAAGTCATTAAATATGGAATAAATAGGGGCTTAATGGTTGAATCCTCATGAAACAGAATGAAACACCGGGAAAGTTATTCTTCAGTTTAGGACTGTAGCCAATTGAGCAACATACATCTGAAAGTGAGTGCTGAAAATGTTTCAAAATAACAAAAAAACCGGAGAGCTTTGGAGTGCATGATAAATACCTTGGCTGTAGTATGGAAAACTTTGATTGGACGAGCAAACTGGACAGAGATCAAGAAGGAAATAACGTCCCCAGAGGATTATGCGGAGAAGGTCATAAGCATAATCAGATAATCTGCACGCGATAACGCCCAAATACGAAAATTAAAATAAATAGGCAAGACAACAATCCACTGAAAGTCGCTGCGCCAAATGCTAGATACGAGCTAAATCGGTTGAGAATGTACGTTCTTCTATAGTATGATAAAATAGTTATCTCGTTTATTTTTAAAAGGGTGTTTGGATATGGACACAGAAACTGCATCTGTGAGAACGTTTAAATATGGAAACAATCTCGAAGTAAAAATTGAACTAAATGATTGCATATCCTTTTTAAAGTCTTTAAAAGATGAAAGCATCGACTTGATTGTAACAGACCCTGCTTATTCTGGAATGAATAACAAGCTGAAGCTCGGGAAGGGCAGAATCGTCGGTGAATATAAGCAAAAGGGAACGGAAAATGGGAAATGGTTTGCGGAATTTGAAGACAGTGAAGAAAACTATCATCTCTTTTTACAAGAGTGCAAGAGGGTGCTGAAAAAAGATACAGGGCACATTTACATCATGTTTGATTCTTTTTCTTTATTAAGCTTAGGGCATTTAATGAGAGAGTACTTTGACGTAAAAAACATCATCACTTGGGATAAAATCAATATGGGAATGGGGCATTATTTTAGAAGAAGGCACGAATATATTATTTTTGCTACGAACGGAAACAACCGCAAAATTAGAAACCGGTCTTTTCCGGATGTATGGCGGTTTAAACGAATTCACCATTCGAAATATCCGACTCAAAAACCGGTTGAGCTGTTCCAAGCGATGATTTATGCAAGTGCCGAAGAGGGATTTACGGTTTGCGACCCGTTTTTAGGGAGCGGATCGTCAGCTATTGCAGCCATAAAAAACAACTGCCGCTTTTTAGGATGCGATATCGCAAGCAATGCTTTTACAGCCAATGTAGAAAGAATTCATCACTATCTTAAAACAAAAGAAGACATCTATCAGCCCAAGCCTTGCCATATCGAAGGCGAACCGGTATTTTGGGAATAAAGATCGATCATAACTACGCAGCTTGCAAATGTTATTCATCTTCACCAAACCATAAAAAAATCGGCGTTTAGCCGATTTTTTTATTTTGATCATTGTCTGATCCAAGTCCATATTTCTTTTGGCGTGGCATTTTTTCCGTACATTAAGATGCCGACTTTAAATATTTTTCCAGCTAGTTTCATAAAGATCCAAACACTTATTATTAAGATTGCAAGTGATATGACAATTTCCGCCCATGGCCATTCCTCTAATATCGACAAACGAAGAATCAAAACAGCGGGTGATGTGAATGGAAGATAGGTGCCGATTTGCGCCCATAGCCCGCTTGGATCTGTCAGCACAGGTCCGACAAAAACAAATGACAAAAATGGCAGCAGGATAACTAATCCTTGAAAGTTGCCGGTGGTATATATATCTGCCATTGTGGCGCCGATGCCGACAAAAATTGACGAAAACAGCAAGTAGCCTAAAAGGGCAATCCCGATGAAAAGAAAAAGATGAGGAACGAACAAATAGTGAAATATCGGAACATCAATTTTCCATAAAACGATTGGAATGATAAAAATGAAAAATACAACAACTTGTAACATTCCTAATAGGAAATAACCAATAATTTTACCTTGCATGAGGTCTTTTGGCGTGACCGATGAAAGAATGATTTCCGCAATTTTATCTTTCTTTTCCTGCGAGGCGCTTTGAAAAATCATCATGCCGCTAAAAACAATGGATAGTAAAATGATGCTGGCAAAGGCCCCTGGTACAATGCGTTCTAAAATTTTTTCCGTTTCTCTTCCTCCGCCTTCAGTTTTTGAGATTTCACTAACGGTCGATTGTTCAAAGACGATTCCTTTCGAAATGGCTGCTAATTGATTTTTCGATAAACCAAGCTGCTCCAGCTGCAAAGCTTTTAACGGCTCTGCCAGCAGCTGAATTTGATTGGCAAACATCGGGCTAATCACATCGCTTGTGTAAACAGGGACAACGCCATCCGTTAATGACTGTTCACCGATAAACAAATAGGCTGTATTCTCTCTATTTTTTAGCAAATCTTCTATCTTATCTTCCGCGATGCCAGTTTTCTGAAGCTTGAATGGAAGGGTGTGAAGCTGTACTGCTTCCTGCAAGGCTGGCAAAATATTCAGCTTATCATTGACATAAACAGTTGTTACACTTTGATCCTCATCTGAATTGGCAAGATTTCCGAGCAGGAAAAAAGCTAAAAAGAGAATAGGCGTTATAAACAAGCTGATGATAAATGATTTGTTTTTTAAATTCCGCTTTATTTCCCATTTTGCTATTTTTATAGTATTACTCATAATTTTCACCAGCTTCCTGTAATAAATTTTGATCTGTGGCAACATCAATAAAGATTTCATGCAGGGAAATGCGGTCAAGCGATAATTCTTGAATTATCATATATTCCGGAAGGTTTTTTAACCATTTGGCAGGTTGAATGTCTTTTGTTAAATAAAGAGTTGATACATCTTCATTTTGTTCTATTCGTTGAACACCAGAAATTTGTTCTAGTACGGCGCGGTCATTTTTTCCGCGGATGACACATTTGAAATTCGCATATGTTTTCTTTACTTCCTCTATCGATCCATAAACCACCTTGCGGCCGCGATGGATCATAAATAATCTGTCACACATCTCTTCTACTATATTCATTTGATGGGAAGATAGAAGAATCGCTGTGCCGTTATTAGCTAAGCTTCTTATTTCTTTTTTAAATAACTCCTGGCTCACAGGGTCTATTCCGGAAAACGGTTCGTCTAAGATGAGCAGTTCAGGCTCATGCAGGATCGAAGCGATAAACTGTACTTTTTGTCCCATCCCTTTTGATAGTTCATCAATTGATGACTGTTCTTTTCCTTCTAAGCCAAATTTTTTTAAATAGACTTTAGCCCGCTCTTTTGCTTTTTTTAATGGGTAGCTTTTTAAATCTGCTAAATAAAGGAGAATATCCATTACTTTGACATTTTTATATAAACCGCGTTCTTCCGGCAAATAGCCAATTTTATGGCGCGGGATCATATTTTTTTGGCTATTGTGGAATGTAATGCTTCCTTCATCTGGATACATAATCCCCATAATGTTGCGAATGATCGTTGATTTTCCAGCCCCGTTCGGTCCTAATACCGCCATAATTTCCCCTTTTTTCACTTCAAACGATATATTTTGGATAATCGGATGATGTTTGAATGATTTTCCTAATTTTTCGACTGTTAAAACCGTTTCGTTCATATTTATGTTCCTTTCTGATAAATTGGTTGATTGAGCATAATCGTGATAATCTCTTCCAACTCTAACGATTCTGCTTTGATCCAATCGTATTGATGCTCTATTAAATACTGTTCTGTATTTTCTTGTTGTTGAGTGATGACAATTTGCTTTCCTTTTCTTCCAATTTCACCCGGTATCGGTTTATTTGGCAGAGGCTGCTGCAAAAAGTAACGTTTATATCTGCTGGCTAATTCTTCTTTTTCAAATTTTCCAAGCAATTGTCCGTTTTTCAGTACAATTAGATAATCAGCAAGCTTTCGAATATCATCTGTTTGATGGCTGGCAATGATCATCAGCTTTTCGCTTCTTTCCATCCATTCTACGAGAATATCCATCAGCATTTGTTTTGAAGGGATATCCATATGAGCGGTTGGTTCATCAAGAATCAAAATGTCGGTATCGCAGGCTAAAGTTAAAGCGATGCTTAATTTCTTTTGAACACCTTGTGATAAATTTCGATATAGCTTTCTTAAAGGGATATCGAACATTTGTACAAGCTGGTCGAAATATTTCTGATCCCATGTTGAATACCAATGGGAAGTGAGCTTCATCAATTCCAATCCGGTAAAGGAATTGCATCCAATCAACGTCTGCGGCAGGTACGAGATGTGCTGCTTCCAGCTTTCATCACGATTTTGTATTGATTGACCAAATAAGCGGATCTGCCCCTCATCTTTTTTCGCAAGATTCATCAGCATTTTCATTAATGTACTTTTACCAGCTCCGTTTTTCCCAATGAGTGCATGAATCGTTTCAGGCTCAAATGAAAGATCAATTGGCCCTAATTGAAAATCATCGATCGTTTTTCTTAACTGCATGATTTCTAACCAAGGCTGCATTAAGAACCCTCCTTTTCTCGCAATTCAACCATTACTTGTTGAAAGATTTGCTCAATCTCTGCAAACGTATAGTCATGGCGGAGCGCCGTTTGTACCGCGGTTTGAATAGCTTTGTACACCGTTTCTGTCTTTACTTTTTCTTTTTTAGTATCGTCTATGTCAGCTACAAACGTTCCTTTCCCTTGTGTTGTCTGGATAAACCCTTCATATTCAAGATTTTGGTAGGCGCGTCTAGTCGTAATCACACTAATTTCAAGGTCTTTTGAAAGGGCGCGGATCGAAGGCAGCGGCGAACCAGCAGGAAGCTGACCGCTTGCAATCAGCGCTTTAATTTGTTCTTCCAATTGATAATAAATAGGCTCCGGAGAATCTTTTGCTATCTGAATAGGAAGCTCCATTCAACTTCCTCCTTCTTAAAATAAATAATCCATTTTTTCAATTTTTTTGGACATATATTTTTGCGAGTAGAGCACGCCTATAGCAGCGAAAAGAACTGACGCAATAATACTTACTAGAGGCCATTTTTCCGCCATGAGCATCGTCAAAGGCACAAAGCCGTTTCCATATAAAACGTTAAATATCGTAAAGATAAACATGAATCCAAAAAATAAAGCGAATATATAAAGGACAAAATTCACCGTCGAAAGCCGGTAGCCGACATCACTAGCTGGAAACGAAGCTCCTAAATGAATGCCGATACCAATCCAAATCATGATAAATGCGAAATATTCCTTTAAGTCCAACGCTGCTCTAAGATCAGGAGAAAACGCATAGGTAAGAATAGATATTCCTAAATAGTAAGGAACGGCAAAAGCGAAAAAAATAATAAATCTGCTCTTAATGAGCACATCCTTTTGGATCGGCAGCTGCCTAAGTGTAATAAAAAAAGGAGATGCCCAAAAGTCGCCGCCTATTTTTTGATGATTAAATTCTTTCGGTTTGATCCATGCAGTTCCAAAACCAAATACAATAAAGAAAAAAATATCTAGCATAACGGTGCTTCTTTCCATATTTTTCGGAATGACAGTGGCGAAAAACATCGAAAACATGATGGCCATCAAGGCAAGCATTGCAAACCCTGATTTCAATTTTTTTAATTCAAACTTTGCTAGCCAAAACGCTTCCTTCCAATCGTTCATATTGATCTCCTCCAAGTGAACTGTTTTACTGTGTATATCTATATACACACTATATAACATTTTGTTAAATTTGACCAGTCTTTTTTGAAAAAATGTATGGATAGGCATCAACAACATTCGTTCTAAAAATTTTTAAGTAACTCCAAACGGTATGTAGAAGGACTGCAAAAAAAAAATTGCAACTTCTGGAGCTCAGGATGTAAATAAAAAAATTCGAAGCAGCTGATGAAAAAAATGTACGGAGAAACACGCAGCAAAATGGAACTGTAAAAAGGTCAACAGCAGATGAAAAATTCCTATGTAATTTTGCGACAGTCTTTTTTAAATACTTTTTCCAGCGCATATTTGCTGAATCTATGGACAGAAGTGAAAAACTCGGGAATATTCATCCTCTTGTTTAGGAAGTATAAGAAAAAACAAGAGGAGATGTTGTGATGAGAAAATTTGTCATTTTGCTCTGCCTTTCGCTCGCTCTTTCTGGATGCGGAAATGGAAATGATAAAAAGCAGGGCGCTTCTTATGATCAACAGCAAGGAACGACAACTCAGAATGAAGGAGATAGCTCGCTCATTAGGATACAGCATAGCCAATCTCCAGCAAAACGAATCCAAAAGGTAAACCCTGATCAGACGGCCCGCGACAAAAGACCTATTAACTCAATTGGATTTCTTGAGCCGATCACTCCGCAGCAATCCGTTTCTGACTTAAAAGGTGTCAGCCAGCATTTATCATATGTAGCTTTTTTCAGTTACCGAGTGAACGCCGATGGAAGTCTTGTTCCAATTGAAGACAGTGAAGCACTCGCAGCTGCTAAAAAATCCGGTGCGATTCCGATGATGGTCATCACCAATTTTACAGAAGGAAATTTTTCACCGGATATTGCTCATCGGATCTTTACAGATAAAACAGCCTTTAAAAGTTTGATCAATGGCGTTATTCAGACGATGAAAGCAAAAGGATATAAAGCTTTAAATATCGATTTTGAACATATTCGGGAAAAGGATCGTGAGCTGTATAACGGCTTTCTCGAAACGATTTTGCCGCAGGTTCGTAAAGCCGGTTTTACGGTTTCAACTGCATTGGCCCCAAAAACGAGTGATGAACAAAGAGGACCATGGCACGGAGCCCATGATTATAAGAGACATGGAGAGTTAGCAGATTTTGTTATTTTGATGACGTATGAATGGGGATGGTCCGGCGGTCCGCCAATGGCGGTGTCACCGATTCCGCAAGTTCGCAAAGTACTGGATTATGCCGTTTCCGTCATTCCGCGAAACAAAATTGTGATGGGCGCCCCTTTGTATGGGTACGATTGGACTTTACCATACAAAAAAGGCGGAAAATTTGCCAAACGAATCGCTCCGGCGGAAGCAGCAGACCTAGCGGCGAAAGAAGGAGTTGAAATTCAGTATGACAACGAGGCGCAGGCACCTTGGTTTCGCTACACCGATGATCAAAACAAAACACATGAGGTCTGGTTTGAAAATGAACAAAGCATGCAGGCAAAGTTTAATCTCGTAAAAGAATACGGACTGAATGGAGTGGCATATTGGGTGCTTGGCGAGCCTTTCCCTCAAAATTGGACTTTGCTTGAAGAGGAGTTTATTATTCAAAGACACTAAGCGGAGAAAAAATGGCATTAGCCCGCAACATTCTGAAAGAAGAAGGCGTCAACTGTTTGCAGATCAAAATCGAAGTCATACAAAATCAGTAGAGAAAAACAGCTCGTTTTTCTCTACTTGATTTATTTTAGGGACTTGTTCGGAAACCATTTATGAAAATTAAGCCGTTTTTTTGCTTATTTATGATAATGATCATTTCACCAAATAACAAACAAACATATTGCTTTCATTATTTACCTGATCTATTTCACTTGTTCCATCATAAAACCGTTTTTATTCATAAACTGAGCAGGTTGTGCAAAAATGCACATGATCATATTCCCACCCTGCATAATTGTGCACAAAAGTGCTATAGTTTAATAAAACATATGAAGTCAGCAGTAAACGCTGGCTTTTTTGTTGGATGATATTGTGATGAAACGTTGCTAAAAATATATTGGTTCAAATGAATATAACTGTTGGTGATTTTATAATCACTAATTTAAGGACATTAAGTGAATGATTTTATATTTGCTAATAAAATATCCATAAAAATAATATGGTACCGTCAAGAATTTTGTGTAATGTAAGTTAGATAGGGTATCTCTGAAATGGATTTAGAATAGAGAGGTATATTTCCTCCACACAGGAGACTGAATATTCAGTCTCCTGTGTGGAAAGGGAGAATCCACTTATTTTATTTATTTACAATATTTAGTTAACAATAACGTTCTTCAAACATTCTATGTATATGTTGCCAACAGGGGTTAACTAACATTTGTTGAATTGACTTATGATGAAGAAATGAATGTATAATTTTATTTACCTGAAGTTACTTTGTTAAGTATATTTTGCGGAAAATAACTGGTAAAATATAGATGGACGTTTCTTTCTAGCAAATACTTTTATACGGTCTTATGGACAACCGTTCATGCGAAGATGGAAGAAGCGTTCTAATATTTGATAAAAGGAAGTGTTACATTAATGAAGGAATATCTCGAACGTGAACGTTATAACGAAAAATACAATTGGTTAGTCTTGTCAAAAAGTCCTTACTTGAAGCAACATGAAACAAATCCTGTGAATTGGTTGGAATGGTCACCTGAAGCTTTCCAAAAAGCAAAAAGAGAAGGAAAGCCTGTACTTGTGTCTATCGGCTATTCCTAGCCCTGTAATGGGCTAATATATTAATAATTAAAAGGTGGATATAAAGTTTACATGTCACTGGTGCCATGTCATGGCTCATGAAAGCTTTGAAGATGAAGAAGTTGCAAAGATATTAAATGAACGGTTTGTCGCTATAAAAGTAGATCGTGAGGAGCGACCAGATATTGATTCCATATATATGAGGGTATGCCAGATTCTCACGGGGCAAGGCGGATGGCCGCTCAATGTATTTATCACACCGGATCAAAAACCTTTTTATGCAGGCACTTATTTTCCTAAGCAAAGCCGTTTTGGCCGTCCGGGATTTATCGATGTGTTGCAGCAGCTTTCGGAAATTTATCAAAAAGAGCATGAAAAAATTGAAAAGACAGCAGCACGCATAACGGAAGTTTTAAATAAAAATGCCAGTCGAAATAAGAAAGGTGAGCTGAAGCAAAGCGTTCTTCATGAAACGTTTCATCAGCTTTCAAGCAATTTTGACACAATTTATGGAGGGTTTGGTCAGGCACCGAAGTTCCCCATTCCTCACATGCTCATGTTTTTAATGAAATATCACGAATGGACTAAACATGAAAATGCTCTTTATTTTGTGAATAAAACGCTTGTGCAAATGGCAAAGGGAGGGATTTGGGATCATATCGGCTTCGGATTTGCCAGATATTCGACAGATGCCATGTGGCTCGTTCCGCATTTTGAAAAAATGCTGTACGATAATGCCCTTTTGCTTTATACATTCTCCGAGGCCTATCAAGTGACCCAAAACCCTCAATTTAAAACAATTGCAGAACAAATTATTGAATTTGTCCGACGGGACATGCGGAATGAATCAGGGTCTTTTTATTCTGCCATTGATGCAGATTCTGAGGGGGAGGAAGGGAAATTTTACGTATGGACAAAACAGGAAGTGGTAGAGATTCTCGGGCAGGAACTAGGCGAACAGTTTTGTCATATTTACGATATAACTGAAGAAGGGAACTTTGAAGGAAAAAATATCCCGAATCTCATTCATACGAATGAAGAAAAAGCGGCAATTACCTATCAAATGGGGCTGGAAGAGCTGAAAGAGCAATTGGAGCAGGCGAGACAAAAGCTTTTTGAAAAACGAATTGAAAGACCGTTTCCCCATGTTGATGATAAAGTGCTGACCGCGTGGAATGCTCTCATGATTGCTGCACTAGCAAAAGCAGGAGCTGTTTTTGATCAGGAAGCATATATCGAAATGGCAAAAAAGGCGCTGGATTTTATTGAAAATCATTTAATTGTAGACGGAAGAGTTATGGTGCGCTATCGCGATGGCGAAGTAAAACAACAGGCGTTCATTGATGATTATGCATACCTTCTTTGGGCCTATATCGAAATGTATGAAGCAACATTTAATTTAACTTATTTGCATAAAGGTAAACAGCTTGCTGATAAAATGATTGATCTTTTTTGGGATCAAGAAAATGGCGGATTTTTCTTCACAGGTCATGACAGTGAAGCAATGCTTGTCAAGGAGAAGGAAATTTATGATGGTGCGCTCCCTTCAGGAAACAGCGTTGCGGCCTTCGCGCTTTTGAAATTGAGCAGGCTGACCGGCAATTTGGATTTACACGAAAGCGTTCAGCAAATGTATTCTATTTTTAAAGAGGAAGTGGAGAAATACCCAAGCGGTCATACGTTTTTCTTGCAAAGCCTTTTGATGGAACAGCTGCCGCAAAAAGAGGTTGTCATTATTGGTCCGAAAGATTGCAGCAAAAGGAAAAGATTATTGAATCGTATTCAACAGGCGTATACAATGGAACTTTCAGTGTTAGTTGCTGAAGATCCAAATCAATTTGCACAAATTGCGGAATTTGCGAAAAATTATCGCATGATCAATAATGAAACAACTATTTATATATGTGAAAACTTTGCCTGCCAACAGCCGACAACAGATGTAGAGGAAGTTATAAATACATTGAACTTATAATGAAAATGTACGATACTATTATCCCCGACAGGCAGACAGTAAAAAACGATGCATTTAATACGATGTTCTGAAAGTCTGCCTCGGACTGGGGTTTTTATGTGAAAGGACAATCCTGAAAACGGGGAGTCGTTCGTTTGCAGTTTAAAGAGCACTTTCTGATCGGTGACTTGATCCGATTGCTGACGATTCGGCTTCTGACAGCGCAGAAGAAACGCTGATCTTATCGGCGGTGCCGCAAACATATTGGAATAAAGAGCAATGCCCAGATAGCACAAGGGATTCAGAAAGTTCACATTGCTAGGTCATTGAAAGATCAGCGGGAAATGTGATTACAACATTTCAGTACATTAGACAGGGATATGTATGAGCATTATATGATAAAAAACGCCTGGAGACTATTCACCGGAAGCAATCGAAGCCAAGATATGTATGAATATTATTTGAGAAGACTGTCTCACGCTCAAATCGCCAGCTTGTTGCCATTTTGACGCAATGCTGGTGTTTGGCAATGAGGCAGTCTTTTTTGTGTATTTTCAACAACAATTGTTTAGTTTTCAATGATTTTTAAACAAACGCTGTCATTGTCTGAAAATTCAAATCAATTATATGATAGAACCGTAGAGGAAATACCAGTTCATTATATTTTCATTTAGGAAGGTGATAAAAGATGATGAATGGTAAGGAATATTTAGAAAGTTTAAGAGATAACAGGGTTGTTTATTTAAATGGAGAAAAGATTGATGATGTTACAACACATTCTGCCTACGAAAACTCTGCTCGCTCCATAGCAAGAATGTATGATGCTCTTCATGATGAACAGATGGGAAAAATTTTAACGACGACTACTGAAGAAGGCTATCAAACTCACAAATTTTTTAAAGAACCAAAAAATGCTCAAGATCTTTTAGAAGCAAGAGATGCGATTGCACAATGGGCCAAGCTGAGCTATGGCTTTATGGGGCGCACCCCTGATTATAAAGCTTCTTTCACAGCACATTTGAAAGCGTTTGCGGATTATTACGAAGGTTTTGAGGACAATGCGCGACATTGGTACAAAAAAACAACAAAAGAAGTTCCGTTTATTAACCATACGATTATTAATCCGCAGGTCGACCGTTCAAAACCTCTTCATGAAAATAAAGATGTTTATGTTCGCGCTGTAAAAGAGCGGGATGACGGTATTATTGTAAACGGTGCCAAAATGGTGGGAACGGCAGCTGCACTAACTCATTATAACTTCGTCTCTAACTATGGAGCTCAAGATTTAGGAGATGGTGATCAAAGCCATGCACTCGTCTTCTTTGTACCGATGAATGCGCCTGGCGTAAAAATGATCAGCCGTCAATCGTATGAACAAATCGCAAAAACATTAGGTTCTCCGTTTGATTATCCGCTTTCCAGCCGTTTTGATGAAAACGATGCAGTCATTGTATTAGATAATGTATTTATTCCTTGGGAGAACGTACTTGCCTACAAAAATGTAAACGTAGTAAACGGGTTTTTTGTTGAAACGGGATTTGTAAACCGCTTTACATTCCAAGGTTGTACGCGTTTTGCCGTCAAGCTTGACTTTATGGTCGGCTTATTAATGAAAGCGACAGAGGCGGCAGGTACGAAGCAGTTTCGTGGGGTTCAGGCAAATATCGGTGAGGTTATTGCCCTTCGCAATATGTTTTGGGCTCTTTCTACCGCAATGGCAGCCAATTGTGAAACGAAAAATGGCGTTGCACTTCCGAACCTTCAGTACGGCGCTGCTTACCGTGTGCTCGCTCCAATGGTATGGCCGCGCGTCAAACAAATTTTTGAACAAATCGTTGCGGGGGGCCTCATTCAATTGCCTTCCAGTGCCAGCGACTTTTTAAATCCGGAGCTGCGACCGTATCTCGATCGTTATTATCGCGGTTCAGGCATTGATGCAAAAGAGCGGGTGAAATTGATGAAAATGATTTGGGATGCGATCGGAACGGAATTTGGCGGACGTCATGAGCTTTATGAAATCAACTATGCGGGCAACCATGAGAACATTCGTCTAGAGACGTTAAAAATTGCTGATGCAACTGGAGATTCCGACCGATTTAAAGAGTTTGTCGATTCCGCTTTGGATGATTACGATCTAAACGGTTGGCTCAATGATACTTGGGTATCTCCACAAAAAGAACTTGTGCAGAAATAAAAGGAAAGGAGGTGTTGGATATGGACGATCGCTTGTTTCGCAATGCGATGGGGAAATTTGCTACAGGGGTGACGGTCATTTCAACGGAGCATAACGGAGATATTCATGGAATGACAGCAAATGCCTTTATGTCCATTTCCTTAAATCCGAAGCTTGTGTTAATTTCCATTGGAGAAAAAGCGAAAATGCTGGAAAAAATTCAACAATCAAAAAAATATGCCGTTAACATCTTGTCGCACGATCAACAAGTGCTTTCGATGAATTTTGCCGGGCAGTTGGAAAAACCAGTCGATGTACAATTTGAACAGCTGGGGGGGCTGCCGGTCATTAAAGATGCTCTTGCGCAAATTTCCTGCCAAGTTGTTAATGAGGTTCAAGCAGGTGATCATGTCCTTTTCATCGGGGAAGTGACGGATATAAACATGACAGAGCAAGATCCGCTTCTGTTTTTCAGCGGAAAATACCATCAGCTTGCTCAAAGCGAACAAGCGACGGCGTCGAGCTAAAAAAAGGGGGCATTTCATTGAAAACAATCATCATTGATCATCAAAATGATCTAGATCTTATTGCCTCTTGCCCTGTCGTTGCTGCACTAGGGTTTTTTGACGGCGTTCATCTCGGACATCAAAAAGTCATTCAGACCGCTAAAAACTTGGCGGAAAAAATGGGGGTAAAAACAGCGGTTATCAGCTTTTTTCCGCACCCTAAAGACATAATCGGCAAAACGGGAAAACGTGTCCAATATTTGCTCCCGCCTGCCGAAAAAGCAAAAAAGTTTTCCCATTTAGAGATTGATTACTTTTATTTAATACGATTTACATCGGAATTTGCAAGACTTGAGCCGAAGGAATTTGTCCAGAAATATTTAGTTCCGCTGCAAATCAAGCATGTAGCAGCTGGATATGACTTCACGTACGGCCGAAAAGGAAAAGGAAGTTTAGATACGATGGAGGAAGACAGCGGATACTCAATCACTGTCACGAAAGTAGAAAATGTCAAACGAAACGATGAAAAAATTAGTTCTACGTTGATTCGAAATAAGATTCAATCAGGATTGATGGAAGAACTTCCTGATTACTTGGGAGAATTTTACGAAACAAAAGGAAAAATGATCCATACTGATGCAAAAGATGAATTGATTTTGGATCGGTACTATATGCTTCCTCCAAAAGGATGCTACGACGTGGCAATTGATATAGGAAAAGGGTGGTTTGAGGGACGCGTGCTTGTTACTAAGCAGAAAAAAATCTATTGGCTTGGTCCATCCATATCTTCTGTGTGGAGTATTTCTCGAGTCAAAGTAAAATGGATTGCCAGAAGTTTCGATTTCACATTAGAGATCGAAGAAAAGGAAGAGAAAAATCTAGTATTTACAAAAGGATAGCGGTGTTGACTTTAGGAAAGGGGGAAGAAATGTTGGCGTTTTTACAGCAAAAAAGCATCAGCAGTGACTTGGCGAAAAAAATGATTGACAAAGCGGTACAAAAGGCTGAAGAACTTGGAGTGAAAGTGAACATTGCTATTGTGGATCAAGGCGGAAATTTGAAATCGTTTTTCCGGATGGACGAGGCGCCTCTTTTAAGCATACAAATTGCTCAAAATAAAGCCTATACGGCAGCGGCATTCGGGATTCCGACCCATCAATGGTATGACATGATCAAAGATGAGCCGAGCTTGCGCCTTGGGATTGTCCATACAGAAAAGCTTGTCGTTTTTGGAGGAGGGTACCCGATTTATGACGGAAACGATTTAGCTGGAGGAATCGGGGTCAGCGGCGGCTCAGAAGAAGAAGACAGATTGTGCTGCGAGGCTGCGTTATCTTTATTGGAAACGGTTTAATGGAAAGAGCTGATGATCAAATTCATTAAAATAAGATTTTTCAATGAAAGGGAGGATTCAAATGAGCGAAATTTTAAGATTAGGGCGATTGGAGCTTCGGGTGTTGGATTTAGAAGAATCTGTAAAATATTACACAAATGTCATTGGGCTTGAAGTGACAGGACGCGAGGAAAATCGAGTATATTTAAAAGCTTGGGACGAATATGACCATCACAGCATCATTTTGCAAAAATCCGATACAGCTGGAATGGATCATATGGCATTTAAGGTAAAAGATATTTACGAGCTGGAAAAATTAGAATATAAAATTGAGCAATTTGGCTGCAAACTTTCCCGAATTTCCAAAGGTACTAGATTAGCAGAAGGAGAAGCGGTTCGTTTTCAGCTTCCAACAGGCCATCATATGGAGCTGTATACGGAAATAGAACAAGTAGGGACAAAAACTGGGAATCTAAACCCAGATCCATGGCCGGATGGACTAAAAGGAATTGCTCCGCATCGATTGGATCACGCTCTTTTAACAGGCGATGATTTAAAAACAGCAACCCGCTTCTTTACGGAAGTGCTCGGTTTTAGACAAACCGAGAAAATCGTTACGGTAGATGGAGAAGATTTAGTCGGAAGCTTTATGTCAGTGACGAACAAAGGTCACGATCTTGCATTCGTGAAAGGACCGGATGCGAAATTTCATCATGCAGGATTTTATGTCGATAACTGGTATGAAGTATTAAAGGCAGCAGATATTTTAACCAAAAATAATGTTCAAGCAGAAGTGACGCCAACAAGACACGGCATTACACGAGGCCTTACCGTTTACTTTTTTGATCCATCCGGCAATAGAAATGAAGCATACACAAGCGGTTATATGAGCTATGCAGACTTTCCGACCATTACTTGGACGGAAGATAAAATTGGAACAGGTATTTTCTATCATCGAAGAGAACTCATTGAATCATTCTCTAAAGCACTAACATAAAAATACAAAGATCAAGAATATTCTTGTTAAAGGGGTTCGATCATCTCTTCTGATTCGGGAAACACGTAAGGAGATGTTTGCAGCCCCTTCGCTATTTATTTTGCATTCTTAAAAAAGAAATGCTTCAGATGGCTGACCGAAAATCGCTTGAAGTCGATGTTTGGGGTCAGCTTCTTTTTATACGGACATGCGAATTCATAATTTACGGATTGTTCTTTTGATGCGGTTTCCATGCCTATTAATAGTACGTTTCATTTTGATACATCTAAAGGAACATGTTTTTAGGAATACAAACGTATGAAAAAGTTTGTTATTTTTTCCTTTTGTTTCTTATTATGAAACAATGGAGTTGTATAAACAATAAATACCGTTTACGATTGGGATAATTAGTATTTTCTAAAAATTGCGTCAATTAATTTCGTGTCAGGAGTACGTGTTGGAAAATGATTCGATAATAGAGTCGAGAGGGGAGGAATTGGTTTGCAAGAAGCGACAAGTGCCCGTGTCAAAACCGGAGACTATGAAACTTATTTTTACCGCACCGGCATCGGAAATAATGAAGCGATTCTTTTTATCCATGGGTCCGGTCCTGGAGCAACTGCTTGGTCTAATTGGCAATATGCGCTCCCTTTTTTCAAGGAAAAGGGATTTGATTGTATCGCGCCAGACTTAATCGGTTTTGGAATGTCGGAACATCCGTCTTCACCTCCGAAAGGCATCCGGTCATGGATGAGGTTATGGGTGGATCAGCTTAAAGACCTTTTGGATGAATTGGAAGTGAAAAACGTTCATTTAGTGGGAAATTCTTTAGGCGGGGCTGTTGCTCTTCATTTATTGGCCGAGGCGCCTGATCGAATTGATCGCGTTGTGTTGATGGGCTCGGCGGGTGCTCCGTTTCGATTGACTCCAGAACTTGACCGTGTTTGGGGGTTTTATGAGGATCCATCCGCAGAGGCAATGGCGCAGATCATTCGCTGGTTTGCATATGATGAAAGCTTTATTAAAGACAATCTTAACAGTATTAGTAAAATGCGCTTTGAGGCCGCAATGAATTCTGCCGTGCGCCGTTCCTATGAAGCAATGTTTCCTCCGCTTCGCCAGCGGATAGTAGATGATCTTGTTTTGCCAAGCGCCACTTTGCGCCGCATACAACAACAAGTTTTACTCGTTCACGGGCTGAATGATCCGATCGTTCCTGTTGAGACAAGTTATTATTTTGCCAAACATCTTCCGCGGGTAAAAATGATGATTTACGGACAATGCAGCCATTGGACGCAAGTGGAATATCGAGACAGCTTTCATTCTTTGCTTTTGCATTTTTTTCACAATGAAATATAAGAATATTTTTATGTTTTTATCAAAAACAAGGTTATGATTCGCTTTTTCAAAGCCAGACAGCATTGCGAATATGCCTAGTACAACACAACAGTTACGGTTGTTGTACATTTCAATCATTGACGCTTTACCTAGAAAGACAGCCTGCACTAAAAGCGATTTGAAATTTTTTGCAGCCGGCATCGCATTTTCTCACTTTAGCGGCTGTCTTCCCGCATCATGTTAAAAGAACGATTTACGAAAAATGTTGGATCAGATGTATGCTTCATCTTTATAGTTTTTTAAAGGAATGGTGCCATTATTTCGACGGTTGCGGTGCTAGTGTGTCAGGGTCCATTATTTGAACAATAACAAACTTTCTCGTGACCAGGAATCAGTGCAATGGTAGAAATCGTCTAAGCGAGAGTTAGCCGATGCAATAGCAAAACGTTTTCTCCATAAGCCTGAACTTCTTTCGTTCGGTTGAAGCCTTTTTATCTTTGGAAAGGAGAGTCAAAACGTATGCCTTTCATTCAAGTTCACTTGTTAGAAGGTCGTTCTCCGGAAAAAAAGGAGACACTTATCTATGAATTAACGGAGACGGTGTGCAAAGTATTGGATGCGCCGAAAGAAAATGTCCGCATCATGATTCAAGAAATGCCTCTAGAACATTGGGGAATTGCTGGAGAATCTGTGAAAAAACGAAGAGAGCATGAAAAAGAGGGATGAAATCGGCAGATACAAAAGTAGAAAGTTAATTGTTTATGAATGGGGAACATGTTGCGTGATTAAGAACTCCGTTCGACGCTTTCAAGAACTGCGGCATTGGTCGTGAAGAAGAAAACATACCTTAAGCAAAAATATTTATTATGCTTATAGGTGTCGGATAGCCATGATGTTATGTTCATCAACGATGCGATCAATGCTATGGCATTTTTGTTTCTTTTCGCCAGCGCTAGTAAAAGCAGGTGCAAAATGGCGCATAACGTTATGCTGTAGAGCATGCTTGAATAATAGAAAAAATTATCATGTTGGGAGGGAGATAATAATGGTATATCAAATTCATATAGGCGGAGAAATTTTTTCTTGCGGAGAGAGCGTTGATTTATTAAAAGCTGCGAGATCTCATCAAGTAAAAATTCCTTATGGATGTGCAAATGGAGGTTGCGGAATGTGCAAAGTCAAAATCCAAAAGGGAGAATACAAAATTGGATTGTGTTCGAAAGGAGCTCTTTCGGATGAGGAGCGGCAACAAGGTTATGTATTGGCTTGCAAAACGTATCCGCTCAGCCACTTGATTGGTGATCTTGTTGAATAAAGCTAAGGTGGTAACATATGAACAAAAAAAGATCGGCATTAGATCAGCTGGAATTAAATTTTGATAACGGTTACATTTATATGGGGAAGTCCCGCTCGATGATTGTGGCGACAAATGCGCTCGGATTATTGCGCAGAGATTTAATTCGCGACATGGGATTTGAACGGATGAAAGGTTTTTTGTTTCGGTATGGATGGAATCTAGGTAGACAAGACGCGAAAGAATTGATGAATCATGCAAACTGTACAGTAGAGGAGTACATTCAAGATGGCCCAAAGCTGCATACGATGAAAGGTCATGTGAAAGCGAGATGTACTTTTTTAGAAGTCAGAAGGGAAAATGGAAAATATCAAGTCAGAATGGAAGGATATTGGTGTCATTCCTATGAAGCAGAAGAACATGTGCGCCATTTTGAGACATCATCCATCCCAGTTTGCTTTACCCTTTCTGGTTATGCCAGCGGCTTCGTTTCAGAAATTGTCGGAGAAAAGACGATTTTCAAAGAAATTGCTTGTCAAGGTATGGGAAAAGAAGAATGCCATTGGATCGGCCAAACGGTGGATCGATGGGGAGAAGAAGCGGAACAAGAGCTGTGCTATCTTGAAGAGTCCCCAATCGTAGAAGAGCTGGCGGCAACATACGAAAAACTTTTAGAAGAACGGAATAATTTAAAATTTGTGACGGATGTTCATAAGAAGCTCACTGAGGAAATCATTAAAGGAAACAATTTAGACTCCGTAGTTCGTCAAGTGTTTCAATCGACGAATATCCCAGTTTTAATTGAGAACCTGCACCTTCATCCGATGGCCTATGCTGGGATTACTTCCAATGAATTAGAACAATATAAAAACGAACTTATTGACTATGTAGGAAAAAATCCTTTTTGCCAGCCTCAAGCCATCGTCACATCAACACAACTTCTTCATTTGCGCCATCATGATCGCCTGATGACACCAATATTTTTGCAAAACAAAATTGTAGGATATTGTTCGTTTGTTTATCGCGATTTGCATCAATATAACGCCTCAATTTCTCCTATGATTTTAGAGCGGCTGGCCTCTGTCAGCTCGGTATGCTTGCTCAATGAAAAAGCAAAGCTAGAATCGTATGAACGGATTAAAGGATTTTTTTTAGAGGAAATCATTAATGCGGGACAACAAAGCAATGATCACGACTTAATCATGAAAGCTAGTTTAATAGGAGTGGATTTATCCAAGCCTTTTTATATCTGTGTGCTGGATTGCCGGTTTCAAGAAGATGATTTATCGAAAGAGCTGGAAATGCAAAAAGAAGTTTTAAGTTTTCTTTCCGCTTACAGCAATGATCAAAAACAAAACATGTTGATTGGCCAGCGTGCAAAACATCTTATTTTGCTGGTTACAGCAGATCAAGTTGCCAAAACAGGTATACAAACATGGTTGTCAAAAATCGTTGATTTACTATCTTCACAATTCTCTACTATTAAATTTTACGGGGGAATCAGCTCCAAAGCAAACAATGTGTCAAATGCCGGGGAAGCATATAAAGAAGCACTTACAGCAGTCAGGGTATCATCGAAACACCAACAAATCATTTCGTTTGAATCGTTAGGAGTTGTTGGTGTGCTGATTAATGAAAAGAATGAACAAGAGGTAAAAAAAATGGCCAAAGCTTGCCTTGGAAACTTAAAACTGGATGATCCAAAAAATATCGAGTTCCTGCGAACATTGTACATCTTTCTAGTCAATGGCGGTAACTTGGAACAGACAGCGGCAGATTTGGCGTTATCCATCAGCGGATTGCGTTACAGGGTGAGCAAAATCGAAAGCATTATTCAGCAGGAACTGCGAAATCCTATGATTCATCATCAACTTCTTTTATCGATCCAGTCATTAATGATGATTGGAGAGATCGATATCGGCATTAAATAATGAAGGCACTAAAGGTACGGACATTTTCCTGCATGGGAATGGCACCGGTTGTGATTTGTATTCATAATAAAAGTTTCATATGGAAATTCTAAAATTTGCAGGAATCAAGTGCAAATTTTGAGTTAAATTCCATTTGGTATCCCCTACTCAGGTAGACAAAAAAAACAGATGCATTTCATATGATGTGTAAAGAGTCTGCCTGGGATGGGGGTTTTTAATGGCAAAGAAAAAACAAAACCTCAAATCAGGAACCTTTCATTTGAAGGAAAAGATTAAAGACACTTATATGAAGCACACCCCGAAACGATCGAACAGGTTCTCATTTTTTTAGCCTTAGCCGCTTTAAAAAATGCCTGTCCTGCGACCGAATCATTGTCCCGGCATAGTATTCCCTATTTTCATTGTTTTACTTGACAGAATATATGCACGACTAGATCTTTGTTAAATGAAAAATAAATAAAGAAAACTGGCGATTTGCCAGTTTAAAGTTCCGGCTCCATCTCTGAAAGACAAGGCGCATATAAGATGTTTTTACAATTTAATCAATTCGGCAGTAGGAAACGGGGCAATTTTCACAATTGATTTCATCTTTTAAATATTGAAGATCGTGAATGGTGATTTTTTTATTTTGAAAAGAAATTACGCCTTTTTTCCGCAAATTGCTCAACATTCGATTGATGCTTTCTCTAGTTGCTCCGCAAAAATTCGCAAGCTCCTGATTGGTCATGTCGATATTGATGAGAATGCCATTTTCAGTTTCTACTCCATAGGTGTTCGCCATTCGTATGAGTGTGGAGTATAAGGCACCTTTCTTCCCGTTTAAAATCAAATCGCGGAATTTTGTTTGAGTAATTTGATATTGCTCGCTCATCCATTTTAGGAACGAAAGGCTAAGATGCGGATTTTCAAACAGTTTGCATTCTAATCGTTCTTTTTTTATGAAATAAATAGAACTGTTTTCCAAAACTTTTGCGTTAAATATGTGCTTCGGGTCATTTGAAAAAATAGAAAATTCACCAATAAGGTCGCCTTTTTTGCAGATCTTTAGCGCCAATTCTCTTCCATCTGAAGTTGTTTTGCTTATTTGCACCAAGCCGGATTGGATGCAATATAATTCATGAACCTCCATGCCTTCTTGAAAAAGATATGTCCCTTCCCTCACGTTTATGATTCCGTCGAAATATTCATGCAAAGCACTCAATGGATCGGTTAAGAATGGATCCGCCACTTGTTTGACCATTATAAAACCTCCTTTCAAGAAGGAAACCATCTATATACCAATATTTTACCAGAACCTAGGAATCTTGATTGTGAAAAAATGGTGAATTGTGATGTAAAGCACATTTTTTTATGAATAAAAATTAGGTGATTACAAAAAAATAAAATGAATTTAAATGATAAGGAGGGAAAAAGAGTGCCGCAACGCATTCAATCGTATGTAAATCAAGCACAGCAAGCATTGCAGCAGATTCAACAAATTGCCAAAGTACTGAAACAGCAAGAACAGCAAAACGCTAATCAAGCATTTAGCTCAAATCAATTTACAGCACAACAGACACAAGCATTTGGACAAAAGGAACAAAATGCGGTGCAAAATTTGCAGCAAATTGAAAATTTGGCTCAGTCGCTTCATAGTCAAGCACAGCAGCTGCAAAATTATCAACCGAAAAACCAGTATCAAGCAGTATACCAAGCTCAACAACCGCAAAATCAATATCAAAGTCAGCAATCATCCGGCTTCAGCTTCAATCCGTTAAGCGGACAAGCGAGCCAAACAAACGTTAATGAAGTGCGCCAGCAAAATCAGCAATCAGCACAGCAAATACCGAACCAGTATCAATCGCAGCAATCATCCGGCTTCAGCTTTAATCCGTTAAGCGGACAAGCGAGCCAAACGAACATCAATGAAGTGCGCCAGCAAAATCAGCAATCAGCACAGCAAATACCGAACCAATATCAAACGCAGCAAGCATCCGGCTTCAGCTTCAATCCGTTAAGCGGACAAGCGAGCCAAACAAACGTCAATGAAGTGCGCCAGCAAAATCAGCAATCAGCACAGCAAATACCGAATCAGTATCAAACGCAGCAATCATCAGGCTTCAGCTTTAATCCGTTAAGCGGACAAGCGAGCCAAACGAATGTCAATGAAGTGCGTCAGCAAAACCAGCAATCAGCACAGCAAACCCAAGCTCCGTTTTAAAAAAACGCGGCAAGCAGGAGCAAATTAGAGCTAAACAACATGCGGACAAAATGATAACCAAAGAGTTAATAACCTGTAAAAGACCGTAGAATGTATTTCTGCGGTCTTTTCATCATGTTAAGGGAAGTTTTTCAAAATATTTGTAAGAAATTCAAAAAATGTGAAACTTCATTCTTATCAATCTCGTAAAATAAATTGAAAATAATCATTATAATGGAGGAGATGACTTTAATGAGTGAGCAACTGAACATTCAGCATTCAAATGAAAAAGTGGATAAACCGTCGTTGTTAGGGATTGTGACAAGTCCGATTGAGACGCTTGAGCGGATCAAACAACAGCCAAAAGTATTGCTTCCATTAATTGTTGTCATTATTATTTCATCTTTGGCAGCTTACCTTTCAGTGTTATCAGTCGACTATAGCATCGTGGAAGAGGAATTAGGTGCAGAAGGAGCAGCTTACGTCGGCGCATTTACAAAAGTTGGTGCACTTGTGTTTGGTATCATTGGCGGACTTATTACACTATTGATTTCGGCACTAATTCTTTTTGCCATTGTAAAAATTGCCGGAAAACAAATTCGTTTTAAACAAATGTTTTCAATGACCGTTTTTATTTCTCTTGTTACTTCAATAGGAACACTGTTAAATGCGATTATTTTATATTTTGTCGGTGGAGGAGACACCCCTAATCAAGTATTTACTAGTTTAAACAGTATTGTAGGAGCTGAAGGGGCGCTTGGATCATTTTTGTCATCTATCGAAATTTTTGGAATTTGGGGAACAATATTGACCGCTTTTGGGCTTCATCATGTAGGTCAACTGTCAAAAGGTGCATCATGGACTATTTCAATCGTTTTATTCATTCTTGGCAGTCTGCTATTGACATTATCTGGAGCAACACAATCATTAGTGGGGGCATAGTAATAGTATGAGAAAGAAAGTTTTGATCGGTGTAGGAGTAGCAGTTATCATCGCTTTATTTGTTGGGATCAGTATTTTTCGTGCTGCATCGAAAGAAAATCCGACTGTAGAAACAGTCAAATTGGAGCAAAAAGAAATTACCGGGAATGTTATGATTCCCGGTACTCTTCAATTAATGAATGAACAAAAAATTTATTATGATGCTGAAAGAGGAAAGATCAAAAAAATCCTTGTCAAAGAAGGGGACAAAATAAAAAAAGGAGCACCTCTCGTCATTTATGAAAACGAACAATTAGAGCTTGAAAAGGAACAGGCCAAGCTTTCGATTGAACAAAGCTATATCAAACTAGATCAAATCAATGAGCAGTTGGATGATCTGAAGAAAAAAGAAGAAGAATTGAAGAAACAAGTCGGTAAAGAAGAAGCAGAAAAGCAAATAGAAAATGAAAAAAATCAACTGCAAATGGATAAGAAAATGACGAATCTTGAGCTTAAACAACAGAAGATTCAACTGGAAACAGTAGAAAAGAAGATTTTAGAACTTGAAGTGAAAAGCGAAGTTGATGGAATTGTGATTACCGTAGATGAAGACGCAGCAGTAGCAATGGGCGAAAATGTGAAGCCGATCATACATATTGGCAGTTTGAACAAAATGAAAGTGGAAGGGGTCATTTCTGAATACGATTCTTTAAAAATTAAAGAAGGTCAGCCTGTAGTTTTAAAATCTGATGTGGTGCCTGATGCAAAATGGAAAGGAAAAGTATTGAAAATTGGCATTTTGCCTCAACAAGGCAGTGAGATGGCGGCGGAAACAGGAAACGAGGCTGTCCAGTATCCAGTGGAAGTTCTTGTCCAAGATCAGAACATCCCGGTGAAGCCTGGCTTTAAATTGATTATGGAAATTGAAACGGAAAGAAAAAAAGCGAATGTCATTCCTCTTACCGCTGTTAAACAAGATGATGATCAACAATATGTTTATGTAGTGAAAAACGGAAAAATAACAAGAAAAGAAATTAAAACTGGTACTTCAACCGATGAATATATTGAGGTGACGAGCGGTTTAACAAAAGATGATGAAATTGTTCGTGAACCATCTGATGAAATCAAAGCAGGCGTGGAAGTGACAATCAAATGATCAAGCTGGAAGATGTGACGAAATCTTATAGAAACGGTAAAGAAACAATGGATGTGCTCAAAAACATCAATTTAGAAATCCGGCAGGGGGATTTTGTGGCCATTATGGGGCCGTCCGGTTCCGGCAAATCAACTCTCATGAATATTATTGGCTGTTTGGACCGCCCGACATCAGGTGCTTACTATTTTGAAGGGAAGGATATATCGTCTCTTGATGATCAAGAATTGGCCAAAATACGCAACAAGAAAATCGGTTTTGTTTTTCAGCAGTTTCATCTTCTGCCGCGGTTGAGCGCCTTAAAAAATGTAGAGCTGCCAATGATTTACGCCGGCATTGGAAAAAAACAGCGGGATGAACTCGCTAAGCAGGCTTTAATAAAGGTTGGACTCGGCGATAGAATCCAGCATATGCCAAACGAATTATCGGGGGGCCAAAAACAACGGGTGGCAATAGCTCGAGCCATTGTGAATAATCCAAAGCTCATTTTGGCAGATGAACCGACTGGTGCATTGGATACGAAAACAAGCGAAGCAATTATGGAACAATTTACAATGCTAAATAAAGAAGGGACAACCATCATTGTCGTAACGCATGAACATGAAGTGGCTCAATTTGCTAAGCGTACGATTGTAGTAAGAGATGGAGAAATTTTACAAGAAGATTTGGGACGGGGGAGCACATTATGAATTTGATGGAAAATTTTCGGATGGCGTTTTCCTCCATTCTTGCCCATAAGCTCCGTTCAATTTTGACAATGCTAGGAATAATTATCGGAGTCGGATCTGTTATTTTAGTTGTAGCAATCGGCCAAGGGGGCGAACAAGCCTTAAAAGCCCAAATTGCAGGCAGCAGCAATACGATAGAAGTGTATTATCAACCAAGTGAAGAAGAGTTGAAAGCAAATCCGAACGCAATGTTAGTGGATCCGTTTACCCAAGAAGATGTTGAAGCGTTGAAAGGGATCCCTGAAGTTAAACAGGTTGTTGCTTCCACGACAAGTTCTTATCAAATAAGGTATAAAGAAGAAACAATCGATACCACGGTCTATGGGATCAATGCTGCATATATGGATGTCAATCAATTAAACATTAATAAAGGCCGACTGTTTACGGAAGCGGATTTTTTAGGCGGCAGACGTGTAGCGATTATTAGCGACCAACTAGCAAAAGATTTATTTAAAAAACAAAATCCGATTGGCGAGGTCGTTTGGGTATCGAATCAGCCGTTCGAAATTATCGGCATACTTGAAAAACCGACAGGAATTTTTGCCTTTGGCATGTCGGAAATTTACACTCCATGGACGGCTTATCGAAATGCTTTCGGTCAAACGAATTATACGCAAGTAACGCTTGAAGCAGTTAGTGCAGACGAAATCAAAGCTGCAGGGGAAAAAGCTGAGCAATTGCTAAACGACATGCATCAAACAGAAGATTCGTATCAAGTGGTGAATTTTGAAGAAATTGCAGAATCCATCGGCCAAATTACCCGTATTATGACCATGATTATCGGAAGCATAGCCGGAATTTCCCTCGTAGTTGGCGGCATCGGTGTCATGAACATCATGCTCGTCTCCGTCACCGAGAGAACGAGAGAAATCGGCATTCGCAAAGCTCTTGGTGCAACAAGGAGACAAATTTTGCTGCAATTTTTAATTGAATCGATGACATTAACATTAATTGGGGGAACTTTAGGGATTTTATTAGGTGCAGGAATTGCATCCATCATTTCCATTTTTGCCGGTTGGCCATCATTAGTATCATGGCAGGTTGTCGTCGGCGGACTTTTATTCTCAATGTTTATTGGGATTCTCTTTGGACTATTGCCGGCAAACAAGGCGGCAAGATTGGATCCAATCGAATCGTTAAGATATGAGTGATACAGAAAGCTGCTGCCTTTGCCTTCCATAGGCGAGAAAAATTCATGCTAATACAATTTGTTTCTTAAACAAAACAAAAAAGGTGTCCAACTTTATTGGACACCTATTCTTTTGAAAACATAGATACACGATGGTGCCATCGGATACTGAAAATCAATCCGATCGCCATCATGCTGCCAATAAGGGAGCTTCCTCCATAGCTGATAAAAGGAAGCGGTATACCTGTGATCGGCAGAAGGCCAATCGTCATGCCGACATTTTGAAATACATGGAAGACAAACAAGCTGATGACGCCAGTACAAAGATAGCTGTTAAACGGTTCAGTTGTTTCAATTGACACTTTAATGATGTGATAGATTAATAAGAAAAATAAACTAATGACAATACTAGTGCCGATAAATCCAAATTGCTCCCCAATCACACTGAATATAAAGTCGGTGTGGTTTTCAGGGATATATACTTGTCCATGCCCAACCCCTTTTCCGAAAATTTGGCCAGATCCGATAGCTTTTAGAGAATTGAGCAAATGATAGCCTTCAGCGCTTTTATATCCTTCGGGATTTAACCATGCATAAATCCGGCCGAACTGATATTGCTTGACACCTAAATATTTGGCAAGAAATTCAGGCATTCGCAATACAAGATAAAAAATTGTTGCAGCAAAGAGGGTTACGATGAGAAACCCTAATGTAAGAATCCGCCAAGATATGCCTGAAACAAGAATAAGGCCGGCTAAAATGGCAAACATGACAAGCGCAGTCCCAAAGTCAGGCTGCAGTATAACGAACAATACCGGTACTGCTGTCGTCACACCCATTTTACATAACAAAATGAGATCGGTTTGAATGGTTCGATGCAAATACTTTTGATGATGCTTGCAAATAATATGGCTCAAAGCAATGATTAAGAAAACTTTCATGATTTCTGAAGGCTGAAACGAAAAACCGGGAAGAGTAAACCATGCTTTAGCGCCATTTATTTCTTTGGCAATTTTTTCTGGTGAAATCATTAACAAAAATAGAAGAAATATCCCAAAACCGTATAAATACCATGTCATTTTTTGAATTTGTTCTGAATCGAACAGCATGACAACTCCGGCAATAAGACAGCTGGCTGCATAGAAGGCAATTTGCTTAAAAATAAAGTTTACCGCATATTGCCCTGAAGTCATTTGCGCTCCGTAAATGGCCACGCAGCTCGCGCAAAATAGTAGAAATATAATAAATGCTAATTGATAATCAAACCGCGATTGCGCCTTTTTGTTAGAATCCATGAAGCCCACCAACTTTATGAAAATGATTTTTTTAGAAGAGTAGAATTTCCTTATGTTAGACGAATGGTAAAAGCGAAAGGTTTCAAGCGCAAGTACGTTTATTATAGTAGCACACTTTCATTTGTTTGCACACATTTTATTCATCTATTTAAGATACCTTTGCTTCATTATTTCGTCTAATCCATAAACTGTAATTAACTGGAGATGATGAAAATGAAGAAAGTCTTGATTGGTTTGTTGCTGCTCTTCTTGGTCGCCTGCAGCAATTCAGAACAAAAATCATCCGTAGAAAGTGCTAAAATGGATCAGACCATGATAGAGAAAAAAATTGAAAAAAAAGGAGAAATGGAAACAGTTGAAGCGAAATCAGCTGCCAGCACATACTCAAACGAACGAAAAGTTATGTACACTGCGAATATAACGGCAGAAGTGGTAAGCTATGATGAAACGATTGCAAACTTAACAAAGAAGGCCGAAAGCAGAGGGGGCTATATCATTCAATCAAATGCAGTGGAACAGGATGGAAAGATCGAGGCATATGTAACGTTCCGCATTCCTCAAAATGAACTTCAACGATTTATAGAGGAAGTGAAAAAGGCAAGCAAATCAGTCAAATCGGAGCAAATGACTGGTGAAGATCAAACAGAAGAATATGTCGATTTAAACTCTCGATTGAAATCGAAGCAAGCGGTTGAAGCTCGGCTCCTTAAATTTATGGAATCGGCTGAGAAAACAGAAGACTTGTTGAAAATTTCGGAAGATTTGGCAGCTGTCCAAGAAGAAATCGAACAATTAAAGGGCAGAATAAAATATATTGAAAATAGAACAGACTATGCAACAGTTGAACTGCAATTAACAGAAATAAAATCTCATGAAAATTTTTCAAAGGATTTTAATACGTGGGAAAAAACGAAAGAACAATTTTTGACAAGCATTCATTGGATTGTTCAGGCGGCATCTTGGATTGTTGTGATCGTTGTAGGGAATTTACCAATTGTTTTATTGGCGCTTATTATATTTTTCTTCGTCTATCGAACATTTAAAAAGAAACAGGAGAAAACTGAGTAATCTTTTTTACTTGTGGATCGGCTGTTAAAATGATAAAGGGGCTGTCCGATAAGTCCCTAAAATGAAGCAAGTGGAGAAAAACAATTCGTTTCTCTCCACTTGCTTTTATATTTTTTCGATTTTTATCT
>NZ_VISS01000034.1 GCF_007827555.1 Aeribacillus composti | reverse complement strand
CTTTATCGCACACGCACCACATTCATAGCGAAAGGAGAGAATGGATAACTTAAATATTATCAATTTGTGTCTTGACAAAGGGGTGCATTACAATAAAGGTATGAAAACGTTCTACAATTATTTACTATTCAGACAGAAATCCTATGTATATTACAAATTTAATAGATTAATTATTCCCTTTAAAACTCTTAAAGCAGTATTAATAGGGATATTCATTTTGTTGTTTATTGGTAGCATTTTTCTTTTCTATCAATTGAACACAAATATATTAAGTGATACATCAAAAACCTACTTAGTACTTGTATTAGTATTTACTTTTTTGTCATCTGGAATAAATACAGCATTGGTTAGTTCTAATAAAAAACAAAAAGTAAATAATGATTTAAATTTTTTACTAACTAAACCATTATCTCCAAAGCTAATATTGTTGTTAAAGTACTTTGAAAGAATTATACTCATTGAATTGTTCATAGCTATAACAGTTACAATTGGAATTGGAATGTATTTATATTCTATAGGAATTCGATCACTAATTAGTATTATTCTTTCTGTTAATCTAATTATAGGAATTCTTCTCTTGAAACTGATATTTTTTTACTATTCCTTTATAAAACAGACATTTGTAAATTTTATAATATTTTGTTTATCACTCATTAAAAATCTTTTTACTGTATTACTATTCTTACACTTTATTTTCGTTGAAAGTAATGCACTAAATAATATATCAATATCATCTACAGTCCAGAAATATCTATTATTGGTCCCAATTCAGAAAGTTACTTTAATTTTTGAGAACCAAGTATTCTTATATGTAATCTCACTTATTATTTTATTTATAACTCTTATAATTATATATAGCAGTGAGTACATTAAAAGAGATATTTTTTTAGATAATGTAAAGAAAAAAAAGAAATTTACTTATAAAACTAATCATTTTACAAACAAAAACAAAAAGATTAACATTATGAAAATAATCTGGCTATATATGATGAGGCAAAAAAAACAGGAGATCGCTATAACTTATATACCTCTTATTAGTACTATTGTTAGCATCACGATTATCACAATTATATTAATGTTTCAAATACCCGAAACAATATATGAATACTCATTGATTTTTTATTTGATTTTAACAGGTTATATCGTAAAGATGGTAATTGACACATATTGTTTTTTAGTATGTGTTGATTTTTATGGTGAAAGATTCTTCTTATTCAAATTGTCGGGAATAAAATATTCAGAGGTAATATTTAGTCAAATTTTTTTAACGAGCATATTTAATATAATTTTAATAATTTTCATAATACCGTTCTTTTTATTAATAGTCCCTATTGATTTCATCTATTTTATTTTTATACTAATCATCATTATCGGGCAAGTTATACTATTTAACTTAATTTACTACTTGAGTAGTGTTACTTATCCAAAATTTAAAAGACAACAAGTTACATTACTACCGTCTACAAAGGCTAAAATTTCAGCAAATATATTAACATTCATAAGTCTAGGGCTGGAAGTAGTATTATATCTATTGATAAAGAATATATACTTTTTCTTCACTATTACAATATTAATTAACCTAATCTATTCCCTATTAGTTTATAAATTAATCAAACTTAAATTACCTTACATTCGATTAAATGTTTTTAGAGTTGACGAAAGAGAGAGTGAGCAAGTTGTTAAAAGTTAGAGATATTAGCTTTTCAATTGATGGAAATCTGATTTTACATGATATTAATCTAACTGTAGATAGATATCAAATTGTAGGTTTAGTAGGTAAGAATGGTGCAGGGAAAACTACATTATTTAATATTATATGTGGACTAATAAATTTTTCTGAAGGTGAAGTTACTTTTAATGATAGAACTCCAAATGATGTAAAATATTTTAACGAATTATTTTTTATACCAGATACTATGTTAGTTCATGAATATTTAAAAGGAATAGAGTATATCGAATTTGTTTCATCTCTTTATTCTAAAGAAATCTCAAATGAAGAAATTCAATCAATGCTTAATTACTTTGATTTAAAAGATAATGCGGATATGTTAATTAGAGACTACTCTAAAGGGATGAAAATGAAAATTGCCATAATAGTAGCTTTATTATTAAAACCTAAATTAATTATTCTTGACGAACCATTTAATGGACTAGATCCTACTAGCTGTATTAAATTAATGGATGCTTTAAAATACTATTCCGAGAAATATGGTAGTGTTCTATTTTCTTCTCATACCTTAGACTTTGTAGAACAAATAAGCGATAAAATATATTTTCTAACAGATAAAACTTTAAGAGAAGTAACAGATAAAAACTTAATGGAGTTATTTAAAAATGAATAAAAGAATCCGAAACTATCTAACTAACATTTGGATATTTAAATGGCTGTTTTTAGTGTCGGCTTTTATTTTTAATTTTGGATTAATTGTAGGTTATATATTTACTGATTATTCAGTTACAGAAATTGAACGTATAAGTAATGATAGACCAAAAGAGTTCTATGATTATTTTTTTAATAATTTAATGATTAGCTATTTAAATGTTATTGGAATGATAAGTTTTGGGCTATCAAGTATTTATGTATTATTCATTAATGGAGTTGTTTTGGGCGGAGCTATAAAAGTTTCTATGAATTATTTAGGTGATTTTTGGAAGACTTTACTCTTAGTATTGCCACACGGAATTACTGAGTATTTAGCAATTATAATTTCGGGTGGATTAGGTTTTCTATTTCTAAGAAACGCAATTTTAATGTTTCGTCAAAAAAAGAAAAAGTTTATTAATATGCAGGAAATAAAAGGAGTACTTGTTGGGCTTATTTTAATTTTTATTTTACTTGGAGTTTCAGCTCTAATAGAGTTTTACATTACTCCAGATATTACAGATTTTTTAGTTTATAAAAAAATATGGAGATAGGAAGGATTTTTAAGAATATTTCACTAGCAAAAGAAAGATGTTTTGAGTTGAACGAAAACACAATCATAACGGAGGGTTTATCAATGGCTCAATTCCATTCTATCACAGTTAAACGTCGTTTTAAACATCTGACATCCTTTGACCACGGAAAGATCGCTGCGCTGCGTGCAGAGGGAAAGTCCATGCAAGCCATTGCTGATGCAGTAGGCTGCCATAAAAGCACGATCTCCCGGGAATTGAAGCGAGGCACGGTTGCCCAAATGAAAACAGATGGTAAAAAGTTTGAAGCTTATTTTCCAGATACAGGCCAGTAATCTACGAGAAAAATAGGAAATCCTTTGGTGCCAAGTATAAATTAGATAACGCTATGGAATTCATCCAGTTTGTCGAGGCAAAGATCCTTCAAGAAGGATGGTCACCCGATGGCGTCTCTGGTTATGCTAAACGCCATGGACTATTTGAAGGAAACAGCGTTTGCACCAAAACCCTTGACAACTATATTGATATGAACCTTCTGGGCGTTAAAAATATTGACTTGCCCATGAAAGTCCGGCTAAACACCAAGAAGCAGCGTTCCCGTCAAAACCAAAAGGTTCTAGGCAAGAGTATTGAAGAACGTCCCCGGCTGAAGTGGCTGATCGCCAGGAATTCGGTCACTGGGAGATCGATACAGTCATTGGCCAAAATTCAAATGATCAAGCCCTATTGACTCTTACGGAGCGCAAAACACGCCATGAGATCATCATAAGAGTCAATGCCAAAGACGCTCCATCCATCCGTGGGGCCGTTTACGATTTGAAGAAGAAGTATGGTGAGCAGTTCACAAAGATATTCAAAACCATTACGGATGACAATGGCTCTGAATTCGCCGACCTTAGTAAAATCGTTGAAAAAGATGAGACTAAAAATCTATTTCACCCACCCCATACCTCCTGTGAAAGGGGTGCGAATGAGCGCTACAATGGACTAATACGCCGTTTCATTCCAAAAGGGAAAGCCATTTCCGCTGTCTCCGATCAAACCATTTCCTATGCAGAAACATGGTGTAATCAACTTCCACGGTGGATTCTAGGATATAAAACACCTCAAGAATGCTTGGAGGAGGAGTTGGCTCTGTTGGCCTCTTGATATTTAAACAGGGGGATCCGATAGGAAAGTGGTTAGCAACTTGACATGGAGCCTCTGCGGGCATGATTCCTTAGCCGAGAAGCCAGATGTCACAACATCGGCATCGCCTAACAAGGCTATCATGCCCGCCACTCCAAGTGATGTTGCCCGAAGTTCCCCATTTTATTTAATCATAGGTTTTCTGGCTTTTTATTAAGTGTTGCATTTAATATTGCAATTTACGGAAATTTTGTTTTGAAAAATTTTTTTATAAAAAGTGTTGACATCGATATTGATAATCATTATCATTATAAATGTAAGACGAAGTAGTTCACAGACGTCTTGAAGTGAAACATCGCGGCTAAACCCCCGCTCCCCCTTTGTTACACATTCGGACGAGAAACCCGGCTTTGGAGGCCGGGTTTCTTCTTTCTCTAAAAAAAATGATAATTGACAAGGAGAATGGGTGGTATTATATTATATTTGTATAAGAAAATGATAATCATTATCAATTTGGAATAAATTGGAGGTTTTCCATGATCCGCCTATACACAGATCATTTACAAATTTCCTATGGCAATCGACTGATTGTGAAAGATATGAAAATTGAAATTCCTGATAAAAAAATTACAACGATAATCGGTTCCAACGGCTGTGGAAAATCCACTTTGTTGAAAGCGATAACTCGGATTATCCCGCACCAATCCGGTCGAATTATTCTTGATGGCGAGAGTATTTTAAAGCAGGATACGAAAGAACTGGCGAAAAAAATGGCCATACTTCCTCAATCACCAGAAAGTCCAGCCGGCCTTACCGTTGGAGAGCTTGTATCTTACGGCCGCTACCCATATCAAAAAGGCTTCGGCAGATTAACAAAAAAAGATCTTGAGGTCATAAACTGGGCTTTAGAAGTTACGAAAACGGCCGATTTTAAACACCAGCCAGTCAATGCGCTGTCAGGCGGTCAAAGACAGCGTGTCTGGATAGCGATGGCGCTCGCTCAAGAAACGGACATCATCTTTTTGGATGAACCGACCACTTATTTAGATATGGCGCATCAGCTTGAAGTACTAGAGCTTCTACAGCAGTTAAACAAAGAGCAGGGGCGGACAATCGTCATGGTGCTTCATGATATCAATCAAGCAGCTCGTTTTGCCGATTATATTATAGCGTTGAAAGACGGACAAATTATCAAAGCCGGGACGAGTGACGAAGTAATCGACTGCAACGTGCTGAAAGAAGTATTTCAAATTGATGCTGTAATAGGACGGGATCCTCGAACAGATAAACCAATATGCATCACGTACAATCTAATAAAAGGAGAAGAAAAACATGAAAAAACGTCTTATTCCAATTCTGTTCTTGTTGGTTCTCATAGTTAGCGCTTGTGGTAATAAAAAGGAAGACAGCGCTGAAAAGAAAGAAGAAAAACCTGAAACGATTACATATCAATCGGAAAACGGTCCTGTTGAAGTCCCGGCTAATCCTAAAAGAGTCGTTGTTCTCTCGTCATTTGCCGGAGATGTGATGTCTTTAGGAGTAAATCTCGTTGGTGTTGATTCATGGTCAAAAATGAATCCGCGCTGGAAAGACAAATTGAAAGATGTTGCAGAAGTATCTGATGAAGATTTAGAAAAAATCATTGAACTAAATCCGGATTTAATCATCGGATTATCGACGATTAAAAATGTAGATAAACTGAAAAAGATAGCGCCTACTGTTACGTTTACTTATGGAAAAGTCGATTATTTAACACAGCATATAGAAATTGGCAAGCTTTTAAATAAGGAAAAAGAAGCAAGAGAGTGGGTCGAGGATTTCAAAAAAAGAGCTGAAGAAACAGGAGAAGAAATTCGCGCGAAAATTGGAGAAGATGCAACTGTTTCAGTCATTGAAAGTTTTGATAAGCAATTATATGTGTTTGGGAACAACTGGGGAAGAGGAACAGAAATTTTATACCAAGCCATGAAGCTAAAAATGCCTAAAAAAGTGGAAGAGAAAGCTTTAAAACAAGGTTATTATGCTTTATCGACTGAAGTGCTTCCAGAATTTGCAGGGGATTATTTAATCGTCAGTAAGTATTCGGATGCTGATAACTCTTTCCAAGAAACAGATACTTATAAAAACATACCGGCTGTCAAAAACAATCGCGTGTTTGAAGTAAATGCTAATGAATTTTATTTCAATGATCGACTGACATTGGAATATCAGCTTGAATTCTTTCGAGAAAAATTTCTTGGAAAAAAATAAGTAATAAGAAGAAGCGAAATTCAGCAGGCATGAATTTCTCTTCTTTCCATCTATAAAATAGAAAAATAGAAGAGATGAGATGTATGCTAAAAAACGATTCCGCTTCATTTTTCTTTAAATTCATATTCGCAGTCATTTTGCTGATTGGTTCGTTTTTTTTAGCGATGGTGTTTGGAGCGGCAGACACAAGTGTAAAAGATGTTTGGCTGGCGCTAACGACAAATGAGGCTGGTAAGACGATTGATATGATTCGGGAAATTCGTCTTCCGCGCGAAGTCGGCGCTATTTTTGTCGGCGCTTCTTTATCAGTAGCTGGAGCAATCATGCAAGGATTGACTCGCAATCCATTAGCAGATCCAGGATTATTAGGGCTGACAGCCGGAGCAAATGCTGCACTCGCTTTGACAATTGCCCTTTTTCCGAACGCAAATTACTTTAGTATGACCATTGCGTGCTTTATTGGAGCAGCAGCTGGCGCCTTTTTAGTTTTTGGAATCGGTGCGGTAAAAAAAGGAAGGATTTCTCCTTTTCAAATCGTTTTAGCTGGGGCTGCTGTGTCTGCTTTTCTTTTTGCCGTCGCGGAAGGAATCAGCTTATATTTTAATATTTACAAAAATGTTTCGATGTGGACAGCTGGAGGACTTGTCGGTGCAACATGGAAACAGCTCAAGATCCTCATACCGATTGCTCTCGTTGGGATCACCATTTCTCTTTTTTTCTCAAGGCAGCTGACCATTGTAAGTTTAAATGAAGAAGTGGCAGTCGGGTTAGGTCAAAAAACGGCACAAATAAAAATGGTGCTGTTTATCATCATTATATTGCTTACTGGTGCATCTGTCGCCCTTGTTGGGAATATGGCATTTATCGGTTTAATGGTTCCGCATATCGTCCGTTCGGTCGTAGGGGCCGATTATCGTTATATTCTCCCAATGTCTGCGATATTCGGCGCCTGCTTTTTATTAATCGCTGATACGCTTGCCAGAACGATTAATGCTCCTTACGAAACACCAGTGGCGGCCATTGTTTCCTTTTTAGGTTTGCCTTTCTTCCTGTTCATTGTGCAAAAAAGGGGGAAAGCTATCACATGATCATACATCCGGCAATTGTAAAAAAGCAGCGGCTGATCATACTTGTTCTGATTCTTTTAATTGCTGCAACGGCCATCATCGGAATGGGATTAGGCACCTCCTCCGTCTCGATGAATCGCTTGCTTCCAACTATTCTCGGCCACGGGACGTTTAAAGAGGAGTTCGTTTTATTTTCCGTCCGCTTGCCGCGGATCATTGTGACCTTATTGGCAGGAATGGCTTTGGCGGTTTCCGGGGCGATCTTTCAAGATATTTCTAGAAACGATTTGGCTGAGCCGGGGATCATTGGGATTAATGCCGGAGCAGGAGTAGCTATTGCAGTGTTCTTTTTATTTTTTCCAATTGATGTCGGCTCATTTGTGTATTTACTGCCAGTCGCAGCTTTTATCGGCGCTCTTTTAACGGCAGGGGCTATTTACGTTTTTTCTTATGATCGAAATGCCGGTTTAAACCCCGTTCGATTAGTCCTTATCGGTGTCGGCTTCGCCATGGCTTTATCAGGAACCATGATCGTCATTATTTCTTCTGCAGAACGGCAAAAAGTTGATTTTATCGCCAAATGGCTGGCAGGGAACGTTTGGGGGGCAGATTGGCCGTTTATTTTGGCAATTTTACCTTGGATTGTCATTTTGATTTCGTTTATTGCTTCCAGAGCTCAACAATTAAATTTATTAAGTTTAAACGATCCTACTGCTGTCGGGGTTGGCTTGAAGATTGAGAGGGAGCGAATTACGCTTCTATTGGCTGCTGTCGGGCTTGCCGCAGCTGCGGTTTCTGTAACGGGAGGTGTAGCGTTTATCGGTCTTTTGGCACCCCATTTAGCACGGTCACTGATTGGTCCCCGCAATCAACTTTATCTTCCGATTGCGATTTTGTTGGGAGGGTGGCTTCTACTACTAGCCGATACAATCGGGCGAAACATCGCACTTCCGGACGGCATCCCAGCGGGCATTATGACAGCTTTAATCGGGGCGCCCTACTTTATCTATATTTTATTGAAAAAATCATCATAATCGAGGCACATTTCGTTTAGAAAAGAATGAGGAAAGGAATAAAATAGCTGATAGTAATTTAGAAATCTTCCATTACTCCTATGTGTCGGCTGGCTGTTCATCCTTTTTTAGCTAGACGGCATCTATTTGCTTACATGATACTCGTAATACATCTGGCTGGAAGTAAGACAAATTGATGCCTTATTTAATAAAAATTGGGCGGCAGGAGGGCTGAGATCTCCCTCCGCCGTTCCTGCCTTTGTCAGTGTGAAAAAGTTTGCCTCATAGACTCTCTTTAAATGCTCATTTTTTAGCAGAATTCAAGAAGTTTGGCAGTTGATCGCACATTTTACTGAAGGTAATGACAGCTTCTTTTTCTTCTTCGTTTTATGTGCAGCCTTTCATAAAGAGTATTTTTGTCTACAAGAGCTTCAACCGTGATGATTTAAAATTGAACATTTTTCCCACCTAATGACGCATTGATTAGCATCTTTCAACTCTTTGTCCTAATTCGAGCTGTCTGACGTACAGAATGAACGGAAATACAGCTCTACATGATCTTTTGCTCTAGCTCAACTATTTTTGAGAAAGTTTGGCTGGCTTCATTGTTCGCTTCCGCCTCAAAGATGCTCTTAAGTTCATGCGATTTATTGAGCAATGGGTCCATGTTTCCCATTTCATTTCAATCAAATCTTTTCATATAACAGAGAGAGCATACGGTTTCAAAGGGGAGAAGTCCTCGCATCAGTTCCAACACTTTATTGGCGAAGAAACGTATCTATCATTTAGAATCAGTGTAAATAAACACAATTGCCGGAGCCAGAGGAACTGAATGCAGCGGTTCGAACGGTGATGTCATTTAATCGACTTGGTTAATTAAACAAAAAACAATCTGCACATGCTCCAGCTTCGGGCTTCTGATTCGATTTCCAGCTTCTTGTAATTGAAAGCTGCGAAAAAAGGAATATTATTTTTCATGATGTAAGCAAATTTCGACATAATTTTAAAGCTGCTCATTATATGTTATGGTTAGGATGTTTTTTAAAATGAAGGCACTGGAGGATGAATAACGATGCGAGCTGTTCAACCGGTATTGTCTCTAGAAGAAAAGCAATTGCTTGTCGCAATTTTGTTTCGCAACCATTTTGCGATTGAATTGGTTGTGAGCGAAATCAATGATATTGAATGCGGAAAAAAAGAGTTTGATTTATGTACATACAAAAAATTAGTGGAGCTTTATGACAAAATCCGTTCGCATACGTAACCTGTATCCTTGTGAGGACCAGTTTTTGAGTATGAGAGGCATCTCAACGATGCTCTTTGCAAGAGCATCGCTTTTCGCAGAAATGTAAGTTTATCACGTGATAAAACGCTTACATAATGATATCATAAAATAGGAAGTTTCTTTTTGGTAAATGGAACACATTTTCCAGATCATATGTTATGATTAAAATGAAATGTCAAAGTGAGAGGAAGAAACGAATGACAAAAGTTTTTTCTGAAGAATTTACAAATATTTCGATTAAAGATTTGATGATACCTGCAGATAAAGTGGCTCATGTCCAAATGGGAAATAACTTAGAGCATGCATTATTAGTGTTGACGAAAACAGGCTATACAGCTGTTCCGGTTTTGGATGCTCAATATCGCTTGCACGGGCTGATTACGACGAATTTGATCATGGATTCAATTTTAGGATTGGAACGAATCGAATTTGAGCGTTTGCAAAATATGAAAGTAGAAGAAGTAATGAACAAAGATGTTTCCAGATTGAATGTATCGGATGATTGGATGAAGGCGCTGAAGCTCGTTATTAATCATACGTTTGTATGTATAACGAATGAGGACGGTGTTTTAGAGGGGATTTTTACAAGAAGGGTCATCTTAAAAAAGCTCCATAAACAACTAATGATATTAAATTCCAGGTTTCCCAAATAAAAACGCCCTTGCCGGCGTTTTTATTTCATATTGGCTCAATAGTTTCGAATCCATCCAACCTTCAAATAATGAAAATATAGATATTGTTTTTTTGGGAAAGCAATTGAACGAATGCGAATGCTATGGCAAAATGAATTCATGCTTACAAACGATTGAAAGTGATTTTCAAATGAGGTGATCGTGATGAAAGAGGCGCTTATTGAAAAAGATAGGGGAAAACTAGACCATAAAGAAACAAAGCGTCCGTTCGTTTTAGCTGCCGTCATGCTGGCGATGTTTATGGCTGCAGTTGAGGCAACGATCGTTTCCACAGCAATGCCTGCCATTGTCGCAGAAATTGGCGGTTTTTCAAAATATAGCTGGATTTTTTCTTCCTATTTATTAATGAATTCCGTAACGATTTTAATATATGGTAAATTGGCGGATTTGTTTGGAAGAAAACCGATTTTTGCTTTTGGCATCATTATTTTTTTAATTGGCTCTGTGCTTTGCGGTCTCGCCGATTCGATGGAAACTTTAATTATATACCGATTTATACAAGGGATTGGAGCCGGAGCTGTGATGCCAGTCGCCACAACAATTGTCGGCGATATTTATACAGTAGAAGAAAGAGCCAAAATACAAGGATATTTGTCCAGTGTATGGGGAATTTCTGCAATAATCGGTCCCGTTTTAGGTGGCTTGTTCGTTGAGTACATAAGCTGGAAGTTTGTATTTTGGGTGAATGTTCCTTTAGGCATTTTATCAATGGCAGGAATCGGTCTGTTTTTGAATGAACGCATTGATAAGAAAAAGTCGAGCATTGATTATGCAGGCGCCATGTTCATGCTTATTGCGATCAGCTTGTTGATGATCGTCCTTGTCGAAGGAGGAGTCCGCTGGTCTTGGACTTCCTGGGAGGTTGCGGCGTTATTAGCTGTTGCATGCTGCTTCTTTATATTGTTTATTTTTCAGGAAAATCGGGCCGATGATCCGATGATGCCGCTTTCGCTTTGGAAAAATCGCTCCATTTTGCTTGCGAATGTAACGTCCTTGACGACCGGGATGATGCTTATGGGCATTTCCACCTTTTTGCCGACATTTGTGCAAGGTGTTATGGGAAAATCGGCAATGGTGGCTGGATTCACGCTGACAACGATGTCAATCGGATGGCCGATTGCCTCAACAGTAGCGGGGAGGATTTATTTAAAAGCCGGCTTTCGTGCCACATCAATTTTAGGAGGCATTTTTTTATTGGCCGGCAGTCTTGTCTTTGTTATGCTTTCAGCAGATGACGGACCTGTTCACGCTATGATCGGCTCTTTTTTACTCGGCGTCGGAATGGGGCTGACATCGACCTCGTTCATCGTATCCATTCAATCGGCAGTTGATTGGAAAGAACGCGGAATTGCCACCGCCACCAATATGTTTATGCGAAATCTCGGCAACACCGTCGGCGCCGCTTTGCTCGGCGGGATTTTAAACAGCAAGCTGCAAACATATTTGGAGGAGCATAGTGCTGGAAAAAACTTAAACATTGATTCGGCCAACAACCTTTTGAATCCAGAATCAGATCTTTCCGGTCCTATAAAAGAGGTTCTTGAGTCTGGTTTGAGCATTGCTCTTCACCATGTTTATTTCGTCGTCTTTTTATTAGCAATTTTGAGCGTTCTTTTTATTTTCTTTCTTCCTAAGAGAGAATTAAAATGAATGTTTTTTGCTAAACTTGTTATGACGGAAAAGCAAAAATATTTTATAATGTTTTTGAACTATTGAATCCACTAAGGAAAGGGTTTAGCGATGCAAATTTCGGAATTGCAAATCCTTGTGACTTTGTCTGAAGAAAAAAATATGAGAAAAGCGGCTGACCGACTTTTTGTTTCCCAGCCTGCTTTGTCGCAGCGTCTTCAGTCGATCGAAAAAGCATGGGGATTTAAAATTTTTTTGCGCTCACAAAAGGGATTGACTCTTACACCGGCAGGAGAAAAAGTTGTCCAGTTTGCAAAAGAAATGATTGAAAAGGAAGAGAAGGTAAGAGAGGAAATCTCTGTTTTGGAAGGAGAAGTGTACGGGACGTTAAAGCTTGCAGTGGCATCTATAATCGGCCAGCACTGGCTTCCAAAAGTTTTGAAAAAATATGTACAAAAATACCCTCAGGCGGAAATTTCACTTATAACCGGGTGGTCAAGCGAAATATTAAAATGTTTATATGAAGATGATATTCATATCGGAATCATACGCGGAAACCCTGATTGGAAAGGTTTTAAACAGCATTTGCTGGAAGATACTTTGTATTTAGTTGACACAGAAATTCAAAGCATCGATGATTTAGTACACACAGAGCGGCCTTTTATACAATTTAAAAGTGATTCTACATACTATCAAGAAATACAAGAATGGTGGCACAGGCAATTTAAAAACCCGCCAAAAAGGACAATTGTCGTTGATCAGATCGAGACGTGCAAGCAAATGGCGTATCATGGTATCGGCTTTGCGATTTTGCCTTCTGTCAGCATTGATGAAAAGGATGGTTCGATCTTTCGACTGCCGCTCATTGATCATGAAGGAAAGCCGATTAAAAGGGATACTTGGTTGATCGGGCATGAATCATCGTTAAAGCTTAAACAAGTGCAGGCGTTTATGGAAATCGTCCATCAATTTATTAATGAATGATAAATTTGCTTGTCAATTGATTCTTTTCTTTGATACAGTAATGGGGGTACAGAAAAACAGAGAGGAGTATTACGATGAAAATGATGGATGCAAACGAAATTATTTCATTTATACAAAACAGTAAAAAAACGACTCCTGTAAAAGTTTATGTAAAAGGTCAATTAGAAGGAATCAACTTTGGAGAACAGTCCAAAACATTTATTACTGGAAACACAGGCATCATCTTTGGAGAATGGTCTGAAATTGAACAAGCACTAGCAGAAAACAAAGATAAAATTGAAGACTATGTTGTTGAAAATGACCGCCGGAACTCAGCGATCCCGCTTCTTGATTTAAAAGGCGTAAAAGCGAGAATTGAACCAGGTGCAATCATCCGTGATCAAGTGGAAATCGGCGATAATGCGGTCATCATGATGGGGGCAGTGATCAATATCGGCGCCGTCATTGGTGAAGGAACGATGATTGACATGAATGCAACATTGGGCGGCCGTGCAACGGTTGGTAAAAACTGTCATATTGGTGCCGGAGCGGTTTTAGCTGGTGTAATTGAGCCGCCTTCTGCAAAACCTGTCGTAATCGAAGATGATGTTTTGATCGGAGCAAACGCCGTCATTTTAGAAGGTGTAAGAGTAGGAAAAGGCGCGGTTGTTGCAGCTGGTGCTGTTGTAGTGGAAGATGTTGAACCGTACACAGTTGTTGCAGGTGTTCCTGCGAAAAAAATTAAAGATATTGACGAAAAAACGAAAGCGAAAATTGAAATTAAGCAAGAATTGCGGCAGCTCTAAATTCGAAGCGTGGACAGCGTCCACGCTTATCCTTTAGGAGGGGACTCATATGAATAAGGATGCGCTTATTGCCATTCGCCGTGATTTGCATAAAATACCTGAACTCGGATTTCAAGAACATAAAACACAAAAATATTTATTAGATTATATTCATTCGCTGCCGAACGAAAGGCTTGAAGTGAAAACATGGAGAACAGGTATTTTCGTGAAGGTCCATGGAACAAATCCTCGAAAAATGATAGCCTACCGGACAGATATTGACGGATTGCCGATTGAAGAAAAAACGGGGCTTTCATTTCAATCAGAACATCCAGGCTTGATGCATGCTTGCGGTCACGACTTTCATATGACGATCGCTTTGGGGGTTTTAACTCATTTCGCCTATCATCCGATTCAAGATGATCTGCTATTCATCTTTCAGCCGGCAGAAGAAGGGCCTGGCGGTGCAGAGCCGATGCTAAACAGCGAGATTATGCAACAATGGATGCCGGATATGATCACTGCGCTTCATATTGCTCCGGAGCTTCCGGTTGGAACTATCGGAATGAAGCCTGGACTACTTTTTGCCAATACGTCCGAGTTGTTTATCGATTTAACCGGGAAGGGAGGCCATGCCGCTTTTCCGCACACGACACATGATATGGTCGTCGCTGCTTGCGCCCTTGTCACCCAGCTGCAATCCATCGTTAGCCGCAATATAGATCCTTTGGATAGTGCTGTAATTACCATTGGAAAAATTGCAAGCGGCACGATACAAAATATAATTGCGGATCACGCCAGATTGGAAGGAACGATTCGCACATTTTCTGTCGAATCGATGGAAAAAGTGAAAAAGCGGATTGAAGACATGGTCAAAGGTATAGAAATCGGCTACCAATGCAAAGCAGAAATTGACTGGGGTTCGATGTATTATCAAGTGTGGAATGATGAAGCGTTATCAAAAGAATTTATGGAGTTTGTCCAGAATGAAACAGAAATTCAACTCCACGTATGCAAAGAAGCGATGACTGGGGAAGATTTCGGCTATATGCTGGCGAAAATTCCGGGATTTATGTTTTGGCTTGGAGTTGATTCTCCTTACGGCCTTCATCATGCGAAGCTTTCACCAAATGAACAAGCAATCTTTAAAGCGGTCGATCTTATTTGTCAATATTTTGAATGGAAAGGTAATAAATAGAAGATTCATAGCCTCCTGCATAAAGCAAGAGCAAAAAAATTAGCAATACGTTCTATACAAACACGAAGTCATAATTAAAAAGGAAAGGGGATGAGATATCATCCTCTTTCCTTTTGCTGCTCGTTCTTATGAATCATCACTTGATGAGGGAACGGAATTTCGATGCCGTTTTCATCAAGCACTTCTTTCAGCCGTTTCCGGAGCTTTCTTTCAACAGCCCACTGCTCCATGTTTTTCGTTTTGGCGATGATGCGGATGATCACATCAGACGTGCCGAAATTTTGCACGCCTAAAACGTCCGGACCTTCCACAACCTCTTCAGTTTCTTTTGCAAATTGGTCGCAAGCTTCTTGAAGAATGGACATGACCCGATTTAAGTCTTCATTATACGATATGCTGATATCAACGAGGGCTTGCATATTTCCTCTAGAATGATTGGAAAGGCCGACAATCTGCCTGTTTGGAACATAATGCAATGTGCCGTCAAAGCCTCGGATTTGCGTCGTTCGTAAACCGACAGCTTCCACAATGCCTGAATAATTGCCTGTAGTGACATAATCTCCAACATCAAGTTGTTTTTCTAGGAGAAGGAAAAATCCTGTCACAACATCGCTGACGAGCCCTTGAGCTCCAAAGCCGATCGCAAGACCAACAACCCCAGCCCCGGCTAAAAGCGCTGTGACATTGTAGCCAAACACTTGAAAAACGGTAACAATAAAAATGAAAAACAGGGCATAATGAAAGAAATTCAAAACTAATGTTTGCAGCGTTTTAGCCCGCGTGGTGGAAATTTCCTTCCGATTCTCAAGCCCCTCAAACATTTTGTGAATAATTTTATTGCCGATTGATTTGACGATAATATATGCAATGTAAATTCCAATAAGCTTGGCCAAAACTTCTCCTGATTTTAAAGCCAGATCAGCCCAATCAATAGATTCAAAAAAGTTCAAAACCATTTCCCCTTTCTTTTCAAGCCAATCATTTGGTTATTTGACGGGATCGTGTTAAACTGAATGTACAGTTGAAAGTTTAGCATAGAAAAAGGAATTTTCAATGATTGTTACATTTTTTTAATGATAGCGGCGAAAATTGGAAATAGTATTATTGTTCTCTTCACCGCAATGAAAATGTAAAACAAATTATTTAAATTAATTATTACTTAAAATTGACTAAAATTTTGTTGTTATATATAATAGTAATCGGAGGAAGGACATTGAGAAAATACTCAATTCATTCTCATTTGTTTTTGAAGGAAACGATCAAAAAGTTTCCTTTAAAATAAAATTTTAAAATGGAGGGTTACATAATGGCAGAGCGTTTGGTTGGTAAACAAGCTCCACGTTTTGAAATGGATGCCGTTTTGCCAAACAAAGAGTTTGGTAAAGTAAGCTTGGAAGAAATCATGAAACAAGGAAAATGGACAGTTCTTTTCTTTTATCCAATGGACTTCACTTTCGTTTGTCCAACTGAAATCACAGCTATTTCTGACCGTTATGAAGAATTTGAAGATCTTGATGCAGAAGTGATTGGTGTATCAACTGACACAATTCACACACACTTAGCTTGGATTAAAACTCCTCGCGAAGAGAACGGTTTAGGCGATATTAAATATCCGCTTGCAGCAGATACAAATCATCAAGTATCAAGAGACTACGGCGTTTTAATCGAAGAAGAAGGAGTTGCTCTTCGCGGATTGTTCATCATCAATCCAGAAGGCGAACTTCAATATCAAACAGTATTCCATAACAACATTGGCCGCGATGTTGATGAAACATTGCGTGTACTTCAAGCGCTTCAAACTGGCGGACTTTGCCCAGCAAACTGGAAGCCTGGTCAAGAAACGCTTAAAGTATAATGAAGCTTTTCATTCAAAGGGCCTAGCAGTACGTTAGGCCTTTTTTCAAACGATTATTTTTTTGATATTCATTCTTCAAGGAGGAAACGGAAATGAAATTACGTGAGCCAATGCCTGAATTAGTCGGAGCAACAACTTGGCTGAATGGCGAAGTATCGAAAGAGCAATTAATCGGTGAAAAACCAACATTAATCCATTTTTGGTCAATCAGCTGCCATTTGTGTAAAGAAGCAATGCCGAAAGTAAATGAGTTCCGCGATCAATATAAAGATAAACTGAACGTAGTAGCTGTTCATATGCCTCGCTCCGAAAAGGATTTAGATATTGATGATATTAAAAAAGTAGCGGAAGAACACGGGATTACGCAACCGATCTTTGTTGACAACGAACATAAATTAACCGATGCTTTTGAAAATCAATATGTACCTGCATATTATGTTTTTGACAAAAACGGCATTCTTCGCCACTTCCAAGCAGGAGGAAGCGGAATGAAAATGCTGGAAAAACGTGTTAATCGGGTGTTAGCGGAAACAGAAAACGCTGAATGATTCAACCATCTGCAAAACATTGCAGGTGGTTTTTCATTTTAGAAAAATACCTTTCCGGCTTTGAAAGGACTTGTTTTTATTGCTTCGAAGCTTTCAAAAGATAAGCATCTCCATTTACCATTCATCTGACATCCTTTTTCCAGCTCTCAATCCTAAAGAAATGATTCACATTCCAAATCACAACATGCTATAATAAATGATGCTAGTTTGAACAAAAAGGAGCATAGGTGGATGGCAAAACAATCACAAACTTTTTCCATTATGAATCTATTAAAGGTGCTTTTGGCTGTCATCGTTATCCTTTTCCTATTTTATTTGCTTGCATTTAACGACGTCGTCGTGCGTTTTATATCTCTGCTATTAAATGGATGTTTAGTTGTTCTCGCCTTCCTTGTCTATCGGAAAATAGACTATATGATAAAGATGAAAGAAGAACGAAAAGAGCCTATTCAAACCGAAAAGCTGCCTGATGAAACAGAAATGGCGCGAAAAGAACAGCAATTAAATAAACTGGAGCTTGATAAAACGCAATTGTTGGAGGAGCTATTAACAAAAGCCGGTATCGAAGAGGAAGAAAAACAAAAGTACCGAGCCAAAATTAGAGAAAAAGAGGATGAAGCTTCAAAGCTTCAACAAGAGCTAGCATTCATGAAAGGCCGGATTGCCAACTTGATTTTAAAAAGAGATCCTGAGATCGAGCGGATTGTCCTGCTGCTTGATGCGGATTTTATATTAAATCATTCGTTAGTGGAAATTAATCAAAGGTTTCAGGAAATTAGCGGCAGTTTTTCCGAACAATCCATCGAGCATTTGAAAAAGGCTAATTATATTGATCAACATTTGCAATTTACTCGAATTGGTTATCGTGAATTATTAAAGACAGCAAAAAGGATCAATTAACCGTTAGCTTGTATTTTTCTATATTTTATGATTTAATGAAATTAAATGAAAATTTCATAATATTAACATACCACTAGGGGAGCCGAAAGGCTGAGAAAGGCGTGTGCCTTGACCCTTTGAACCTGATCTAGATCATACTAGCGTAGGGAAGTGGTGCAGTAATATCGAAACCTGTCTATGGGTTTTGTATATACTTGCCCGTTCCCTTATATTGGGAACGGGCTTTTTGCATTACAAGGCTGGTTGGCAAACCATTTTTCAAAACAAAATGTTAAGAAAGGGGAGACAACGTGTTACAAACGCTATTTCAGCAAATTGATGAAAGGGAAGAAGAACTTCTGAATCTTCTAAAAACACTCGTATCGTTTGAAACGCCGAGCCCTCCGGCAAGAAATGCAAAAGAGGCTCAAAAGTATGTCGCCTCATATTTGGAAGACATCGGCTTTTCCATTGATCAATGGGATTTATATGAACAAGATCCAGTCGTAGTAGGAACGAAAAAAGGAAAAGATCCAGAAAATTACCACAGTTTAATTATTAACGGGCATATTGATGTCGCTTCAATCGAAGAGGGAGAAGAATGGCTAACGCCTCCTTTTGAGGCAACGGTTAAAGGGGATTACATATATGGACGCGGTGTAGCGGATATGAAAGGGGGAATGGCTGCCAGTCTGTTTGCATTAAAGCTGCTGCAAGAAAAGGCATTGAGCCGGGAGGGGATATCATTTTTCAGTCCGTCGTCGGTGAAGAAGTAGGCGAAGCAGGAACAAAATCGTGCTGCGACCGGGGATATCGAGCTGATTTTGCCATCGTTGTCGATTCAAGCAACTGTGAAATACAAGGGCAGGGCGGGGTGATCACGGGCTGGATTACGATTGAAAGCCCCGAGACATTTCACGATGGCACGAGAAGACAAATGATTCATGCCGGCGGGAAGCTTTTTGGGGCAAGCGCGATTGAAAAAATGATGAAAATTATTGAAGGACTGCGAGAGCTTGAACAGCATTGGGCAGTGATGAAAACGAGCAAAGGCTTTCCGCCTGGTTCTGCCACAATTAATCCAGCAGTGATTGAAGGTGGAAGGCACGCCGCTTTTGTGGCCGATAAATGTTCCCTTTGGATTACCGTTCACTATTACCCGGAAGAGCATTATGTAGAGGTGATCCGGGAAATTGAAGAACATATCCATCATGTTGCAATGGCTGATCCATGGCTTCGGAAATATCCTCCGAAATTTAAATGGGGCGGCACATCGATGATTGAAGATCGAGGAGAAATTTTCCCAGCTTTTTCATATGACGAACATTCACTCGGAGTGAAAACATTACAAAAAGCACATAAACTGGCATTTAATGAGGAAGCAAAGCTGACGATGTCCCCTACTGTGACAGACGGCGGCTGGCTGAGTGAAGCGGGAATTCCCGTCGTTTTATATGGACCGGGCACGCTTGAAGATGCACATTCGGTGAATGAAAAGCTGTCCATCCCCCAATTAAAAACATTTACAAAATCGCTGATCGCGTTTTTATTTGATTGGTATCAGAAAAAACGATGACAATTACAAAAGCTGCGAAAGGGGTAATTCAAATGTTTACAGACCGATTGTATAAAACTGCAAAACCGATTTGGGAAGCGAGTTACCATCATCCGTTTGTTCAAGGAATCGGCAATGGGACGCTGGATATCGACAAATTTCGCTTTTTTATGGAGCAGGATTATCTTTATTTAATCGAATACTGCCGCCTGTTTGCCCTTGGAAGCTTAAAGGCTCACAATCTTCAAACAATGACAGTTTTTGCTGATCTTCTACATTCGACGTTAAAAGTGGAAATGGATTTGCATCGTCAATACGCTGAAAGAATAGGAATAGAGAAGGAAAAATTAGAACAAGTTCAGCCTGCTGCTACAACCGTTGCATATACGAGCTATATGTTAAATGTGTCGCAGCGAGGATCATTGGCAGAACTGGTTGCCGCAGTCCTTCCATGTACATGGAGCTATTATGAAATCGGCACACGCTTACATGAGATTCCTGGTGCCAGTGAACATGAGTTTTACGGCGAGTGGGTAAAAATGTACGCATCAACAGAATTCGGTGAATTGGCAAAATGGCTGAAAGATTTAATGAATGAGCTTGCAGAAGGAAAACGGGAAGAAGAATTGAAATGGCTGGAAGATATTTTTGTCACAACGAGCAAATACGAATATATGTTTTGGGAAATGTCTGAACGAAAAGAAATGTGGCCAATCGAAATCAATTCTTAATATAGGAGAGAATGAACATGAAATTTTCTGAAAAAATTCGAACAAAAGCAGATCCGATATGGCAGGCCAGCTTCGATCATCCATTTGTAAAAGGTATTGCCGATGGGAGTTTGCCGCTTGAATGTTTTCGTTATTACGTTTTGCAAGATTCGTATTATTTAAGCCATTTTGCAAAAGTGCAATCGTATGGAGCGGCAAAAGCAAACGATTTATATACGACATCGCGAATGGCTCAGCATGCACAAGGAACATTTGAAGCGGAATTATCTCTTCATGAAACATTTGCCAAACAGCTGGGAATCACAGAGGAGGAGAAGGCGAATTTTAAGCCGGCCCCAACGGCGTACGCCTATACTTCCCATTTATATCGAGCGGCGATCAACGGTCACTTAGGCGATATTATTGCTGCAATACTTCCGTGCTATTGGCTATATTACGAAATTGGCGAAAAATTAAAAGATGCGAAGCCAAAAGAACCGATTTATCAACAATGGATTGCGGCTTATGGGGGCGATTGGTTTAAGCAGCTTGTCGAAGAACAAATTGACAGGCTGGATGAAATCGCACAACAAACGATAGAAGCCGATCTAAAAAGAATGGAAGAGCATTTTATCATCAGCAGTCAATATGAATTAGCGTTTTGGGAAATGGCTTACCGTTTAGAAAAATGGGAAGTGGAACCAAAAATCAGTCAATAAAGGAGTTTGATCATAATGAAAGGATTAAAACTGACAGACATTCTAGTAACAATTGTTATTTCGATCGTTTTTGGAATTGTTTATAAACTATGGGGACCGCTTTACTATGCGGTCAAGCCGATCGGGCTGCATGTCGACCAGCTCATATACGGTATGTGGTTTATTGCTGCGACGGTCGCCTTTCTTATTATTCGCAAGCCTGGAGTAGCGCTGATAGCGGAAACAGCAGCGGCATCTGCAGAATTTATAACCGGCTCTGAATTCGGCATAGAGGTTCTTCTTTACGGAATCGTCCAAGGACTATTTGCAGAGATCATTTTTGCGATTTTTCGATATAAAAAGTTTAATATCGGTGTTGTCATGCTGGCTGCAGCCGCTTCAGCAGCTGGTTCGTTAATTATGGATCTTTATAAAGGCTATATAGATGACTTAGTATTTTGGAACTTGCTATTATTCATTGGAGCTCGATTGATTGGCTCAATCATTATTGCTGGCGCGTTTGCCTATTATCTAGTGAAATCTTTGGAAGCAACAGGAGTGACTAATTTAGTAAGACCTGCGTCGCATGAAGATTATGACGCACTGAACTAGAGGTGGCAAACATGGATCTAGTATGCGAAGTGAAAAATTTACGATTAAAATATCCTGGAGAGGAATCCTTGCTTTTTAAGGATGTATCCTCTTCTTTCTGTAAGGGAGAAAAAGTCTTGCTTCTTGGTCCTTCCGGCTGTGGGAAATCGACGTTTTTGCAAGTGCTAAGCGGTTTAATTCCAAAATCTATTGAAGTTCCGATGAAAGCAGAAAAAATCTTGACTCCGTCATCTTGGGGATATGTGTTTCAAGATCCTGACACGCAATTTTGCATGCCGTATGTAGATGAAGAAATGGCTTTTGTTTTGGAAAATTTGCAAGTGAAAAGAGAACAAATGCATGAAAAAATGCGAGTTTACCTGAAAATGGTCGGCCTTCATTTTGATGATCTTCATATCAGCATTCAATCATTATCAGGCGGCATGAAGCAACGGCTGGCGATCGCCACTGTTTTAGCATTGCATCCAGACGTGTTATTTTTGGACGAGCCGACTGCAATGCTGGATCCGGAAGGGACAAAAGCGGTATGGGACACGATGAAACAAGCAGCTCAAGATAAAACAGTTATCATCGTTGAACATAAAATTGATCATGTTCTTGACTTTGTCGACCGCATACTTTTATTTAATCAAAAAGGACAAATCGTCGCAGACGGTCCGAAAGAACAAATTTTTTCTCGGTATCGGAAAGAAATTCGCGAAGACGGCATTTGGTATCCCGGTGTATGGGAGGATTATCTTCGTGATAAGCAGGGGTATTACAAAAAGACCCCTTTAAAAGAACAGGTCGTGATTGAGCTTGAGCAATTTAAAGGATATCGAAAGAAGGAAGTCAAAATCGATGTACCATATGGAAAGGTTCATGCAGGTGAATGGATTGCGATAGTGGGGAAAAACGGCGCCGGAAAGAGCACTTTGTTACATTCATTGATGCAGTTTATACAAACGACCGGCACTTATTTGCTGTTAGAAAAAGAAGCAAAGAAAATAAAAAAGCTTTCCAACATGCTGTCGTTCGTTTTTCAAAATCCGGAATTTCAATTTGTCACCAATTCAGTTTACGATGAAATTGCTTATTCGTTGAGGATTGAACGGATGAAAGAAGAAGAGATACGAACAAAAGTAGAAGAAATGCTCGAATTATTTCATTTACAGAAGCACCGGCATCAACACCCGTATCAGCTTTCAATGGGACAAAAAAGAAGATTGAGTGTTGCCGCTTCAATTGTCAAAAAACAGCCGATCATGCTTTTAGATGAACCGACTTTTGGGCAAGACTCATCCAATACATTTCAGCTTCTGGAGCTTTTAGAACATTATCGCAAACAAGGGTCTACCATTTTGATGGTGACACATGATGAGCAAATAGCAAAACATATGGCGACAAGAATTTGGCGGATCGAAGGCGGGAAGCTCGTAGAGGATGAAATTCATTCTTGTGAGGATGAGCAGATGTATGTTCAGATATAGGGGGATCTACAATGGATTTTGACATAAAAGAAACATGGCTGCATAAAATCAACCCGAGCTTAAAGCTATTGTTTCTTATCGTTTTATTTATTAGTGTTCTGTTTATTCACAACATTAATTTTTTAATCAACTACACAGTTGCCGCCTTTCTTTTATTTGCTTTTTTTACCGGTCATCCGATGAAGCGCATACTTTTATTGCTGATTCCATTCGTGCTTATTTTTGTGTCGACTGCTACCTCCATGATCTTTTTTGGAAAAGGTGAGACAACATGGTGGAAATGGGGGCTGATCCATATTACAGAAGAAAGCTTTTATCGCGGTCTTCATTTAGGATTTCGTGCCCTTATCTTCGCTCTGCTTGGGTTAATGTTTTCGTTAACGACAAGACCGGTTTTTTTATTTTATTCGTTAATGCAGCAATTAAAGTTGAAGCCTAAATATGCTTACAGCTTTATGGCAGGCATTCGTTTAATCCCTATTATGATCGAAGAGTTTCAAACAATACGGCAAGCGATGATTGTAAGAGGTGTTGAACAAAGAAAAGGCTTAGCGAATTTTTTTCATAAATTGAAAGCATACTCGATTCCGCTGCTATCGCAAAGCATTCGCAGAGCGCACAGAATTGCTGTAGCGATGGAGGCGAAAAGATTTTCGAATGACACAAAAAGAACGTTTTACTACGAAATCGGGTTTTCCAAATACGATCTTTGCTTTGTCCTTTATTTTATAATCGCTATTTTGTTAAGCTACTATGCAGCTAAGATGCTTCCGTTTTTCCCGGTTACAGATGTAAGGTATATTGAATAAATGGCAGCCGGCTGCAAAATGCTTTTTCATAATCGCTGCATGGTAGATTTAAATGATTGAATAGTCCCGAAAGCATCCAAGTAAAGTGATTGTCCCAACTTACGAAACGATGGACAGTGTCAAACAATTTTTTCTGAAAAGGAACAAGAAGTAAACCATTTTGAAGTAAAAAGTGAATGAGTTTGTTTGATTAAAAAGAGCCTCTAGGGGAAACACCTAGAGGTATTTTTTTGAAAAATCATGTTAACATTTTTTCCGTATTTGTTGTATGAAGGAAAGAGAATCGGTATTTTTGTTATATAAAATTACATAAAGTGTTAAAAAAGGGGGACAATAATGAAAAAAATTTTTTTATTTCTAACGATTTTCTCTGTAATTTTCGCAAGTGGATGTGCCATGTCTTCTGCTTTAGAGGAAAAGGAATCAAGCGATGGACAGAATAGCGAACAAAATGAAACGGATGTTGTGAAAGTCGGTATTCTCCATTCATTAAGCGGCACGATGGCGATCAGTGAAGTTTCTTTAAAGGACGCAGAATTAATGGCGATTGAAGAAATTAACAACTCAGGCGGGCTTTTAGGGAAGAAAATTGAACCGGTTATTGAAGACGGCGCATCTGACTGGCCGACTTTTGCTGAGAAAGCAAAGAAATTACTGCAACAGGATAAGGTAGCGACGATTTTTGGCGGCTGGACTTCCGCAAGCAGAAAGGCCATGCTGCCGGTAGTCGAACAAAATAAAGGCTTGCTTTGGTACCCCGTTCAATATGAAGGAATGGAATCTTCTCCGAACATTTTTTATACGGGGGCGACCACCAATCAACAAATTGTGCCTGCTGTCAGCTGGCTGTTAAACAATAAAGGGAAGAAGTTTTTTTTAATTGGCTCGGATTATGTGTTTCCGCGCACGGCAAACAGTATTATTAAAGCACAATTAAAAGCTGAAGGCGGAGAGGTAGTTGTCGAAGAATATACACCTTTAGGACATACTGATTACAGCACGGTCATCAATAAAATGAAAAAAGTGAAACCTGACGTAGTCTTTAATACATTAAATGGAGACAGCAATGTCGCCTTTTTCAAACAATTGAAGGATGCCGGAATCACATCGAAGGATGTTACTGTGATGTCGGTCAGCATTGCTGAAGAAGAAATTCGAGGAATCGGCGGTGAAGTATTAGCCGGCCACTTAGCGGTATGGAATTATTTCCAGACAACGGATACACCAGAAAACAAAGCGTTTGTTGAAAAATATAAAGAAGCTTATGGTGAAGAGCGTGTAACGGATGATCCGATTGAGGCGGCTTACATAGCTGTTCATTTATGGGCAGAAGCAGTAAAAAAAGCGGGATCTTTTGAGGTTGAAAAGGTCAAGGAAGCTGCGAAGGGAATCGAGTACAAAGCTCCGGGCGGCACGGTAAAAATAGAAGGGGAGAATCAGCATCTGTGGAAAACAGTAAGAATCGGCGAAATTCAACAGGACGGCCAATTTAAAGAAATTTGGAATTCTGGTGAGCCGGTGAAGCCGGATCCGTATTTAAAAAGCTATTCTTGGGCGAAAAAATTATCTAAAAATGATGAATAATCTAAATTGATAGGAGTGAACAGCTTGTCAATTTTCGTCAGTCAACTGTTTAACGGGTTGAGCCTTGGGTCGATCATGTTATTGATCGCCCTTGGCTTAGCTATAACGTTTGGCTTAATGAATGTCATCAACATGGCCCACGGTGAATTAATTATGGTCGGTGCGTATGCAACCTATGTAATGCAGCTCATTTTTTCTAAATATTTGCCGGAAAGCTTGTTTAATTATTACTACTTTATTGCTATACCGATTTCATTTCTCGTTGCTTCGTTTATCGGTTATCTGCTTGAAAAAGGAATCATTCGTTTTCTATATAATCGACCAACAGACAGTCTTTTGGCCACTTGGGGAATTAGTTTGATTTTGCAGCAGATTGCCAGATCCATATTTGGCGCTCCGAATGTTGCGGTTGTTGCACCTGCTTGGATGGATGGAGGCTTGCAAATATTTGGCATTACATTGCCTTATAAAAGGTTGTTGATTTTAACTCTGTCAATCGTTTGTATTGCTTTGCTTTATTATTATTTAAACAAAACGTCTACCGGTTTGAGAATAAGAGCGGTCACGATGAATAGAAATATGGCCTCTTGTTTAGGAATTTCTACAAGAAAAATAGATTCTCTAGGCTTTGCTCTCGGAGCTGGATTAGCCGGAATCGCTGGTTGTAGCTTAACTTTATTAGGACCGATCGGCCCTACAATTGGAACGTACTATATTGTCGATGCGTTTATGGTTGTCATTTTAGGAGGAATTGGCGGATTGAAAGGGACGATTATCGGCGCATTTGGCATTGGAATGCTTAGCACTGTTGTTGAATATTCCTTCGGTGCCACGATGGCAAAAGTCATTGTATTTGCAGTGATCATTTTATTTTTGCAGTGGAAACCGTTAGGTATTTTCTCTTATCGCACAAGGGCATTGGATTAGGAGGACGGATTATGCGCAAAAAACAAATGATTTATCTGTTATTTTTCCTGATTTTACTTCTGGCCCCGTTTTATTTAACCGAATTCCGCTTAGCGTTGCTCGGAAAGTTTCTTTGCTATGCGATCATTGCAGTAGGAATCTGTCTTATTTGGGGGTACACCGGGATATTAAGCTTAGGTCACGGCGTGTATTTTGGGATTGGAGCTTATTGCATGGCGATGTATTTAAAATTGGAGGCTTCAAAAGGAGCGTTGCCGGATTTTATGGAATGGAACGGAGTGCAGGAGCTCCCGTGGTTTTGGAAGCTCTTCTTTAATCCTTTCTTTTCCATAATGGCAGCAATTTTCGTACCAGCTATGCTGGCAGCGGTTTTGGGAATGCTTACGTTTAAAAACCGGATCAAAGGCGTCTATTTTTCTCTTTTGTCACAGGCAGTCGTTGTAGTCGTCGTCACACTTTTAATTGCCAAACAGGATTTTACAGGCGGTACAAACGGATTAACCAATTTTAGCACCGTTTTTGGGTTTTCTTTATCCTCACCAATGGTTCAAATTGTTTTATATGCTATTACCGTTTTCGCTTTGTTTGCCATTTTTATGTTATCTGTTTGGATTACCAAAAGCAGACTTGGCCATGTATTAATTGCCATTCGGGACGGCGAAAACCGCCTTCGGTTTTTAGGATTTGATCCGGCTGTTTTTAAAGTGTTTATTTACAGTTTATCGGCTTCGTTTGCCGGAATAGCTGGCGCGTTGTTTGTTTTGCAGGTCGGTCTCATTTCTCCTTCGATGATGGATATTATCCCTTCAATTGAAATGGTTTTATGGGTAGCCATCGGCGGCCGTCATTCGTTATTCGGCGCCATAATCGGAGCGATTTTAACAAACGGAGCCAAAAGCTTTTTCAGTGAAACATATCCGGATGTTTGGCTTTTCTGCTTAGGCATTCTATTCATTTTGATCGTTGTTTTTTTCCCGAAAGGAATTGCCGGGTTGTTCGAAGCTTTTCCAAAGCGTTTTACGAAATTTTTTGAAAAAGGTGTGAAAAAAGGTGAATCCGATTCTGTCGTGTCATGATATTATTGTTGATTTTGACGGCTTTAAAGCGCTTCAAGGTGTCAATTTAGATGTTCATCACGGAGAAATTCGTTTTTTAATTGGTCCGAATGGTGCGGGCAAAACGACTCTTCTTGATGTCATCTGCGGCAAAACAAAAGCAGCAGATGGAAAAGTGATGTTTCAAGGAGTAGATTTGACAAAGCGGAGAGAGCACGAAATCGTTCGGCATGGAATCGCTAGAAAATTTCAAAATCCGTCCGTTTTTACTGAATTAACCGTATTTGAAAACATGGAATTATCGATCAAACAAAATAGAAATCTTTTTTCCGTTATGAAGGCGAAATTAACCGCGGAAGAAAAAGACGAAATTACGGTAATGCTAGAGAGAACCGATCTTTTAGATCGAGCTTATGACCCAGCAGGCTTGCTGTCCCACGGCCAGAAACAATGGCTTGAAATCGGCATGCAGCTGCTGCAAAAACCGGAAGTTTTACTTCTTGATGAACCGATTGCCGGCATGACTGGGGCGGAAAGGGAAAAAACCGGCTTGTTTATTCAAGAAATAGCTGAGAAATGCGCAGTGCTGATTGTTGAACATGATATGGATTTTGTTCGGAATTTTGCTGAACAGGTAACAGTTATGCATGAAGGGAAAATTTTGTGTGAAGGTTCCATGGAGGAAGTGCAGCAAAATGAGCTTGTTGCAGAGGTTTATTTAGGAAGGGAGGCAAAGGTGTGCTAAAAATATCTAGTTTGAAAGCAGGATATGATGAAACGATGGTGTTGAATAATGTCCATCTTGAAGTTGAAAAAGGAAAGGTCGTTTCCATTCTTGGAAGAAACGGGGCGGGAAAAACAACATTGATCAAAACAATTATTGGATTGTTAAAGCCGATGGACGGGACTATTTATTGGAATGATCAGGAGATTACACATGAGCTTCCGGAAAGGAGGGCAAAAAAAGGAATCGGATATGTTCCCCAAGGCAGGGAGATTTTCTCTTCACTGACTGTGGAAGAAAATCTCATTTTAGGCTTTGAAGCTGTTTCGAAAAAGATAGAAAAAACGCTTGTTTTAGAGGGAATTTTCGAGCTTTTTCCTGTTTTAAAGGAAATGTTGAAGAGAAAAGGAGGAGATTTAAGCGGCGGGCAGCAGCAGCAATTGGCCATTGCGAGGGCTCTTGCCGGGCAGCCCGAGCTATTATTGCTGGACGAACCGATGGAAGGGATTCAACCATCTATAGTAGAGCAAATACAGGAGGTCATTGTAAAAATTGCGTCAGAAAAAGGAATTGGCGTCGTTTTAGTTGAGCACAGCATAGATTCAGCATTTGCCTGTTCTGATGAATACTATATTTTGGACAAAAGAACTGTTGTATCAAAGGGTGTAGTAAAAAACACAAATATTGAAGACATTCAACAATATTTAGTAGTTTAATTTAAAACTTCCTCCTCCCCCTAGAAAAATTTTTTTAAATTTTCCATGTTAAAAAATGTAACATAACACTTGGTGTTTCACATAGTGTGAATTATATTTGTAATAAAAAATAACATAAAAACACACCTTTTATCTTCAAACCATTGAGGGAAATGGAATGTAAGAAAATCGTGTTATTTTTGATTGTCTGTTAGAAAGGGAGGGTGTTATGAAGCTGACAGCCCGAGAGCAGGAAAAATTGATGGTCGTTGTTGCTGCAGATTTAGCGCGCAGAAGGCAGAGAAAAGGCTTGAAGCTGAACTATGCGGAAGCAGTGGCCATCGTCACATATGAGATTATGGAGGGCGCAAGGGAAGGACGGACGGTTTCGGAGTTGATGCAATATGGCACAAAAATTTTAACTAGAGATGATGTGATGGAAGGCGTTCCGGAAATGATCGAAAATATCCAGGTGGAGGCAACATTTCCAGACGGAACGAAGCTTGTAACCGTCCATGATCCGATCCGGTAAAAGAGGTGAAAAAATGATTCCAGGGGAATATCGATTAAAATCAGCTCCGATTGTTTGCAATAAAGGGAAAGAGGCGATCAAGCTCAATGTTGTCAATAGAGGGGACCGTCCAGTACAAGTCGGTTCGCATTTTCATTTTTATGAAGTAAACAGGGCGCTCGAATTTGACCGGCAGTTGGCGTTCGGCAGGCATTTAAACATTCCGTCCGGAACGGCGGTAAGGTTTGAGCCGGGCGATGCGAAAATCGTAGAGCTCGTTGAATTTTCGGGAAAAAAAGAAGTGTACGGTTTAAATAATTTGACGAACGGACCGTTGACAAAGGAGGCGGACAAATGAGTTTTCAAATGCCGCGCAAACAATATGCCGATATGTTCGGCCCGACAACTGGAGACAGCATTAGATTGGCTGATACGGAACTCTTCATTCAAATCGAAAAAGATTTTACCGTATACGGAGATGAAGTAAAATTCGGCGGTGGGAAAGTGATTCGCGACGGAATGGGACAGCATCCATTTGCCGAAAGGAAAGACGTGATGGATCTTGTTCTCACAAACGCCATTATTATTGATTATACAGGTATTTATAAAGCGGATATCGGCATTAAGGATGGGAAAATTGCCGCGATCGGAAAGGCGGGAAATCCATTATTGATGGATGGCGTCACAATGGTAATCGGAGCTTCAACCGAAATCGTTGCGGCAGAAGGAATGATTGTTACGGCAGGCGGAATCGATACCCATATTCATTTTATATGCCCTCAGCAAATTGAAACAGCTTTGACATCTGGAATTACAACAATGATAGGAGGAGGAACGGGGCCTGCAACAGGGACAAATGCAACGACTTGTACACCGGGTGAATGGAATATTTATAGAATGCTGGAGTCAGTTGAACATTTTCCTATGAATTTCGGCTTTTTAGGGAAAGGAAATTCATCCGGAAAAAAAGCGTTAGAGGAGCAAATCAAAGCAGGTGCAGTTGGTTTAAAACTGCATGAGGACTGGGGTTCAACACCGGCGGCGATCGATCAGTGTTTATCCGTAGCTGACGAGTATGATGTGCAAGTTGCCATCCATACAGATACGCTAAATGAAGCCGGTTTTGTAGAAGACACCATTGCAGCGATTAAAGACCGGGTCATTCATACATACCATACGGAAGGCGCAGGTGGGGGACACGCCCCGGACATTATGAAAATGGCCAGCCTGCCAAACGTTTTGCCTTCTTCGACAAATCCGACAAGACCGTTTACAGTCAACACGCTCGAGGAACATTTAGATATGCTGATGGTTTGCCATCATTTGGATCCGGCTATTCCTGAAGATATCGCCTTCGCCGATTCCCGCATTCGCAAAGAAACGATTGCGGCGGAAGATATTCTTCATGACCTTGGCGCATTCAGCATGATCAGTTCCGACTCGCAAGCGATGGGAAGGGTCGGCGAAGTGATTACGCGGACATGGCAAACCGCAGATAAAATGAAAAAGCAGCGGGGCTCCTTAAAGGGAGACGGCCAAGATCATGACAATTTCAGAGTGAAAAGATATGTGGCAAAATATACGATCAATCCTGCGATTGCCCACGGAATATCTGAATATGTCGGCTCTGTAGAAGTCGGCAAATTGGCGGATTTAGTTGTTTGGAATCCGGCCTTTTTTGGGGTGAAGCCGGAAATGATCATCAAGGGCGGAATGATTGCCTATAGTTTGATGGGAGACCCAAATGCATCCATTCCAACTCCGCAGCCTGTTTATTACCGTCCGATGTTCGGATCATTTGGCAAAGCTGTCTCACAAACATCGATCACATTTTTGTCAAAAGCAGCAATAAAAGCCGGCATTCCCGAAAAGTTAAAGTTGCAAAAAATCGTGAAACCCGTCAAAGGAGTTCGTACATTGACGAAAAAGGACATGGTTTTTAATGGTGAAACTCCTTCTATCGAAGTCGATCCACAAACGTATGAGGTAAAGGTGGACGGTGAATTGATCAATTGTGAGCCGGTTGAAGTTGTTCCGATGGCGCAAAGATATTTTCTGTTTTGAGGTGAAGACGGATGATTATTAAAGAAATACTTGGAAATATTTATGCAAAAGCAGTAAAGGAAAAACATGTGGAGCGCGTCTATTTAAGAAGCGATGATCTGCTCAAAAGAATTCAACGAGTGAAAACAGACCACGGGAACGAAATAGGGATTCGTTTAAAGGAAGAAAAGAAGCTGGAAGATGGTGACATTTTATATGAAGATGAAAACAATATGATCATTATTTCTGTCCTGCCTGAAGATGTCCTTGTCATTTGTCCGGCTACGCTGAAAGAGATGGGAGAAATTGCACATCAAATCGGCAACAGACATTTGCCGGCTCAGTTTGAAGGAAATGAAATGATCGTGCAATACGATCATCTTGTAGAACAACTTGCAAACGAGCTGAACATTCCTTGCAAACGGGAGAAACGAAAAATAAAACAACCTTTTCGATATGTCGGACATCATCACCATGATTGATTGGCTGCCTTTATTGCAGATATGCGATTCAAACTTTCCTTCCGGAGCCTTCTCCCACTCGTTCGGATTCGAAACATATATTGTTGAGCAGAAAATAAAAGATGCAAGTACATTTAAAAGTTTTTTAAAAACGTACATTGACAAGCAGCTCGTCTATACGGACGGACTGGCTTGCCGGCTTGCATATCAATTTGAAAAAGAAGGGAAACAAGAGGAGCTTTGGAAGCTGGATGAGATTCTTTACGCCAGCTCAATGGCTAAAGAAACGAAAGAAGGAAACCGAAGAATTGGCGAGCAAATGCTGAAGCTTTGTTTAAATATTTACCCTCATCCAACACTGCAACAATATGCTCAAAAAATAAAAGCGAAGGAGCTTTACGGACATGCGGCTCTCGTTTTTGCCATTGTCGGGATAAAAATAGGAGCGGATGAAAAAACAACGCTTGTAACGTATTTGTATTCCACTATTCAAACGCTTGTACAAAACGGAGTCCGCGGCATTCCGATCGGTCAAAAAGAAGGGCAGCTGCTATTAAAAGATTTGCAGGAGGATGTGAGGAGAGCTGTTTTAAAAATTGGCAAACTATCGATCGACGATTTAGGTGCGCAATTACCTGGCCTTGAAATTGCACAAATGAGGCATGAGCAATTGCATGTAAGACTTTTTATGTCTTAACAGACTGTTTTCAGAGTTTCATTATTTTTACAAACTCTCTGCATGCTTGGCTGAAGCGAAAAGGTTGGAAAGCGTAAGAAGCGATCTGCTTCTTTTCAAAAAAAACTGCAAAGCTTGATCAAAAGTTAAGGGGGGAAAGATTTGGGGCTAATCCCGAATCAGTCGAAATGGAACCTATACGAATCGGAATTGGAGGGCCAGTAGGAGCCGGCAAAACGCTGCTAGTGGAAAAATTGACTCGCTATTTGTCAAAGGAATTCAGTGTTGCTGTTGTCACTAATGATATTTATACAAAAGAGGATGCCTTATTTTTAATAAAAAACAGCGTTCTTCCGGAGGATCGGATTATCGGCGTCGAAACAGGCGGCTGTCCCCATACGGCCATTCGTGAGGATGCATCGATGAATTTTGCGGCAATTGATGAGTTAAAAGAAAGACACGAGGATTTAGATATGATTTTTGTTGAAAGCGGTGGAGATAACTTAGCGGCAACCTTCAGCCCGGAATTAGTCGATTTCTCCATTTATATTATTGATGTTGCCCAAGGGGAAAAAATCCCAAGAAAAGGGGGACAAGGGATGATTAAGTCTGATTTGTTTATCATCAATAAAATCGACCTCGCTCCTTATGTCGGTGCAAGTCTTGAAATCATGGAACAAGATACGAAAATGATGCGGGGGGAGCGGCCGTTCTTTTTTACTAATTTAAAGGAAGAAATTGGTTTGGATAATGTGATCAATTGGATTAAACGAAATGCGCTGCTGGCAGGGTTGTAGAAATGGAAGGAATTTTGCAGATTCGCGCGGAGCAAAAAGGGGAGCGGACCGTAATTACGGATCACTTTTTTCAGGGAGCTTTGAAAATGACAAAGCCGGTCTATACGGAATCGTCGATACCGATCGTTTATGTGATTCATGTCGGCGGCGGATGTGTAGACGGGGATGAATACGCACAAGAAATTTCCTTAGGTGAAAAGGCAAGGCTTGCGGTGACGTCACAATCTTCAACGAAAATTTATAAAACACCGAAAAAACCTGTCAAGCAGAAATTCTTGTTTACATTGCAAAAAGACAGCGTGCTGGAATGTTTGTCAGATCCGTTGATCGTTTATGAACAGGCTCGCTTTGAGCAGGAAACCATCGTCCATATGGAAAAGGGTGCAGCCTTTTTGTACAAAGAAATTATTACGCCGGGCTGGTCTGAAACCGGGCAGCCGTTCTGTTTCGATGCAATTCGGCTAAAATTAAAAGTTTATAAGGAAAATCGATTGATTTTGTTCGATCATTTTTATCAACAAGGGGATCGGGGAATTGATCAATTATTGAATATGGTAGGCTATACACATTACGGTTCGTTCCTCGTTATTTCTGACGAAGTGGATGATAAATTAATGGAAAAGATTTCATGCCATTTGCAGGGAGGACCGTTTGATGGACGGATCGGCATTTCAAGATTTTTGCCATCTGCCTTTATGATTAGAATTTTAGGAAACCATACCGATCACATTGAGGGGCTGTTTTTGGAAGTTCACCGATTGGCGAGAGCTTATCTATTAAAAGAACCTCCAATCCTATTACGAAAATATTAAAGAGATAAATAGAAGAGGTGAAAAATGTGTCAGTCAATTTTTTATCCGTGCTTTTTTTCGGATTGATTCTCGGGATGAAACATGCAACTGAACCGGATCATGTGATTGCTGTGTCCACAATTGCCAGCAGGACAAAAACTTTAAAGAAATCCAGTTTAACAGGAGTATATTGGGGAATTGGACACACCGCTACCCTTTTGTTGATCGGGATGATCGTGATCGGATTAAAAACAGCTATTCCGGAGAAGGTTTCATTGACATTGGAATTATTCGTCGGGATTATGTTAGTGATTTTAGGAATTTTAAGTCTTCGCGATGGTAGGCACAAACTGGCGCGAAACGATGAAACGGAATATACAAATATTAAATCATTGATCATCGGTTTTATTCACGGTTTGGCAGGAAGCGCGGCAATGGTGCTGTTAACGATGACAACTGTTGAAAGCTATTTTCAAGCGTTTTTATACATCTGCATTTTCGGAGTCGGGACGATCATCGGCATGTTTTGTTTTACAACCATTCTCGGCCTGCCGTTTATTCTCGGAAGCAAAGTGAAAAAATATGTTCCGTTCATTTGCTCGCTTGCCGGAGCAATTAGTATATTATACGGCACCTTTTATATTTATGAAATCGGCTTTAAAGACGGATTGTTTATATAAATCGATTAATTGCTTAAAACCTCGTTTGGATCACTCCATCCAAATGGGGTTTTTTCATGTGTATTGGGATTATTTACTAAATCATTAAAGTATTGTATTCTTTTAATAATCATCCACATTTTTTGTAGAAACTGGTTCGTAAATCAAATATATGTAAAGAGGCGAAAAATCGCCAACCTAAAAAATCCGCGAAACTGTGAGATAGAGGTGGTTAGATGAGCTCAGCCGTTCAATTTCAAATCCCCTTTCCCTATTTTGTCATGTCCCCCAACGAAGAAATCCTCTTTGGCAACGAAGTATTCAATGAATACGTCCGTACTTCTACTAAACATAAAAAAATACACGACATATTTCATATATGGGAAGAATTCAAACATGGAAAAGTTGTGCGAACGGAGGTGGAAGGGAAAAGCTGCATGTTTCTGAAAACGAAAATAGAAGAATCTCAACATTTCTTTTATATAGGGACTTTTTCCTTAGATTTAATTTCATTGCTTGATGAGTTAAAAGAGACCCATCGCCTTAACCGTGAATTAGACGCCATTATCGAAAACTCTTACGACGGCATTTATATTACGGATAAAGAAGGTGTTACGATTAAAACGAATTCGGCAATCGAACGAATTACTGGAATTCCAAAAGAATACTATATTGGGAAAAAGGTAGATTATCTCCAAAAGAGAGGGATTTTAAAAGACTCTGTAACTCATAAAGTTTTGAAAACAAAAAGAACGGTGTCAGTTGTCCAACTAAACTATTCAGGAAGAGAAACATTGTTAACAGGCAATCCGATTTTTAACGAAAACGGCGAAGTTGAGGGAGTTGTCACAAATATTCGCGACTTGTCCGAATTAAATGAGCTCCAGAAAGCCTTAAAAAAAGCAAATGAATTAAATGAGACATATAAAAAAGAGATTGACCGATTAAAAAGAAACAAGGAAGATGAGCATGATGTCGTTGTCAATAGCCAGCAGATGAAATTCATTTACGACACTGCCAATCGAATTATCAATGTAGATGCAACCGTATTGATTTTAGGCGAAACGGGCGTTGGGAAGGATGTGTTGGCTCGGCATATTTATGACAATAGCGAAAGAAGGTTTAAAGGGGAATTTGTTAAGGTCAATTGCGGAGCCATTCCCCCTGAATTATTGGAATCTGAGCTTTTTGGATATGAAGGCGGCGCTTTTACCGGAGCGAATGCAAAGGGAAAACAAGGTTTGTTTGAGGCGGCTGACAAGGGCGTGCTGTTTTTAGACGAAGTGGGAGAATTGCCATTAAACTTGCAAGTCAAATTATTGCGCGTGATTCAAGAAAGAGAAGTACAAAGGTTGGGTGGTACGAAAACAAAAAAGGTAGACGTGAGAATTATTGCAGCAACAAATCGTGATTTGAAAGAAATGGTCAAAAAAGGGGAGTTTCGAGAAGATTTATTTTATCGTTTAAATGTCGTCCCGATTCACATCCCTCCTCTAAGAGAAAGAAAAGAGGACATTTTGCCATTAGTAGAAGTGTTTTTGCGAAATGTAAACAAAAAATATCGGAAGCAAAAGAAAATAGACCCTGAATTAAAAGACTTTTTTTACCATTACCATTGGCCGGGAAACATTCGCGAGCTGTCCAATTTGATTGAAAGAATTGTGCTCGTAAATCGGGATCAATTGTTAAAGGTTCATCATTTGCCGCCGGAATATCAAAATGAAAATACGTTCCATTCGAATATTCCATCTTTAAAGGAAGCGATGGAGCAAGCTGAAAAGAATATTTTAAGAATGGCTTGTAAAAAATATAAAACGACGTATGAAATAGCGGAAGCACTGCAAACGAGTCAGCCAACAGTGGTTCGAAAGCTGAGAAAATACAACTTAAATATAAATGGTCATGAAAACTAGCATGCAAAGATCATTTATACTCCTCTTAAACAATGCTGATAAAAATAAATTTACTCCAATCTTTTTCAAGAAAGGATTGGAGTTTTTTTGTGAATCAAAACTGATTTGATCGATTCATATTTGAATCAAATATTTTTCCGAGAAATAAAGACTTTTCTACAAAGTGATTTATTTATGAATTATTTTCCCCCGCTGCATTTCGGAAAAAAGCAATAAAACGATCATGTGCCATTGGCACGCTTATTGCTTATAAAAAAATGAAAACTTGTTGAGGAGGAAGCTGCATGCTTGAAACAACGATACAGGAAATCGACCAGATGAAGCAAATGGTGAAGCAGTTTGTGGACAATGAAGTAGAACCATATGCTCAACAAATAGAAGAAGAGGATCAAATTCCCCAACATATCATCGATCAAGCGAAAGAACTGGGCCTGTTCGGAATCAGTATTCCTGAGGAGTACGGCGGGATCGGTTTAAATACGCTTGGTAAAGCGATCGTTCTTGAGCAGCTTGGTCGTACGCATAACGGCTTTGTCAGCATGATAAGTGCACATACAGGAATCGGTAGCACAGGATTAGTGAAGCTCGGTTCTGATGAATTAAAAAGAAAATATTTACCAGCAATGGCGGCCGGAGAAAAAATAGCCTGTTTTGCCTTGTCCGAGCCTGGGGCTGGTTCGGATGCTACAAATATTTCAACAAGGGCGGAAAAGAAGGGAGATTACTGGGTTTTAAACGGAATCAAACATTTTATAACAAATGCCCCGATAGCTGATATTTTTACCATTTTTGCGGTAACGGATAAGGAGAAAGGAGCGAAAGGCGGGATTACAGCCTTTGTCGTTGAAAGGGATTTTCCTGGATTAATCATAGGGAAAAAAGATAAAAAAATGGGATTAAGAGGATCTCATACAGCACAAGTCATTTTGGAAAATTGCATAGTTCCAGAAGAAAACGTTATTGGCGAGGTTGGCAAAGGATATATATCAGCCTTAAAAATTTTGGCAGAAGGACGGATTGGGCTGGCGGCCAGGTCGGTCGGCTCGTGTGATAAGCTTATTGAGCTGTCAGCTGCCTATGCAAAAGAAAGAATCCAGTTTGGGAAGCCGATTGCTCATTTTCAAGCGGTTCAATGGATGCTTGCGGATATGGCGACAGAAACAGAAGCGGCTCGAACGTTAACGTTAAAGGCCGCACAGATGGTGGACGAAGGGAAAAATGTGATGAAAGAAGCAGCAATGGCCAAACTATTTGCTTCTGAAGTCTTTAACCGTGTTGCAGATCGCGCTGTCCAAATTCATGGCGGGATGGGGTATGTATCGGAATATCCAGTTGAACGGTACTATCGGGATGCCAGAATTACAAAAATATATGAAGGAACCAATGAGATTCAAAGAATCATTATCGCAAGAAAAATTCTCGAAGAAGTTTAAGGAAAGGCAGTGAATGGCTTGTGCTAAATAAACTTTTTCATATTCGCGATCAAGTGGCCGTCGTTACCGGCGGCGGGACCGGGCTGGGAAAACATATGGCAGAGGCTTTAGCAGCATCAGGCTGTCATGTGGCGATTTGTTCCCGAAAGGTTGAAACTTGCAGGCAAACAGCTGAAAACATTCAAAAACAATACAATATTCACGCGAAAGGGTATCAATGCTTCGTTCAAAATGAAGAAAGCGTCCGGCAATTTATAACCGAGGTGATCAATGATTTTGGCAAAATCGATATTTTAATCAACAATAGCGGCACAACTTGGGGAGCCGATGTTGAAGACATGCCGCTTGAGGCTTGGCAAAAAGTGATCGATGTGAATATAACAGGTACTTTCCTCATGTCGAAAGAAGCAGGCAAGCATATGATTAAACAACAATATGGAAAAATTATCAATATTGGTTCTGTTGCCGGATTAAAAGCTGAATCTCCTGAAATTTTAAATGCGACCGGTTACAGCGTAAGCAAAGCAGCCATTCATCATTTTACAAAAGAGCTAGCCCGTAAGTGGGCAAAGCACAACATTTATGTTAATGCGATTGCTCCGGGATTTTTCCATACAAAAATGACAGATTATACCCTTCGCCAAAAAGGAGACGAAATAAAAAAACGCAACCCGTTAGGAAAAATCGGGGATACGGATTCATTAAAGGCATTGGTGCTCTTTTTTGCAAGCCCTGCCAGCAATTATGTGACAGGCCAAATTGTCGCAATTGATGGAGGCAGTTCTCTGTAAGAACGGGGAACTGTTAGATGCTTTGGTTGAATCGGATTCAGGTGGGAAGCTTTTGGCAATTTTGTTTCGAGATAAGAGGAAAAGAAGTGCCTTCTAACGAATTAATTTTATGAAAATTCAGAAAAAATAACGGCATAGATGTGAACAGTTTTGAACGTTAAGGGTCATAAACTGAAAAGAAGCTATTTGTCTTCAATAAAAAGCGCAGGAGGTTGCAATTTTGGAATTGCTAGAAGGACGCCCGTGGAGCAAATGGTATAAAGATCAACCGTCAACATTCAATTTTCCAGAAGTATCTTTATACAATTTTTTGGAGCAAACTTCAAAGCGATTTGGCAAAAACATTGCCGTCATTTTTGAAAATGAAGAAATCACTTATAACGAGTTAAAATGCCGAGTCGATCAACTAGCTGCAGCATGGAACGAAATGGGGCTTCAAAAAGGGGAAAGAATCGGGTTAATGCTTGCCAACCATCCTCATTATATTATCTCATATTACGCAGCACTTGCATTAGGTTTAACCGTTGTGCAAATTAACCCATTTTACACGGTTAGGGAGCTTTTGCAAATTATTGTTGATTCACAAATCTCATATATAGTGGCTGATGAAAACGCTTTAATAAAAATAAAAGAAGCAAAACACATATATCCTTTTAAAAAGATCTTCGTTTCTCAAAAAAACACGGAAGAAAAAGATCGGCAATTTATCGATTTGAAAGCCTTAATAGATTATTCTAAACAGCTTGAAAAATGTACGGATGTCCAAGCAAAAGAGGATGTGGCAGTGATTCAGTATACTGGCGGGACTACAGGGAAAATGAAAGGTGCGATGCTGACACATTATAATTTAACCTCCAATGTCATTCAAAGTTATTTGATGTATGGCGATAAAATGATTTTCGGAGAAGAAATCATTTTGACGGCAATCCCTTTGTATCATGTTTATGCGATGACATGTGCGATGAATTTAGGGATTTACATTGGTGCCAAAATACTGTTGTTCCAAAAGTTTGACGTTCAAGATATTCTTGAAAAAATACAGAAATATCGGCCAAGTCAATTTCCAGGCGTTCCGAAGATGTATAACGCATTTGTCAATCACCCTGACATCGATCAATATGATTTAAAAAAACTAAAAGTTTGCACTTCAGGTTCAGCACCTTTGCCGGTGGAGGTGTTAAGACGTTTTGAAAAGCTGACAGGAGCGGCAATTGGTGAAGGGTACGGCTTGTCCGAAGCTTCGCCGACCACCCACCGCAATCCGCCATTTGGAAAACGGGTAGTTGGAAGCATCGGCATTCCGTTGCCGGCTACAGATTGCAAAATTGTCGATGAAAATGATCATGAGCTAGGTCCGAAAATGATCGGGGAGCTCTTAATTAAAGGGCCGCAAGTGATGAAAGGGTACTGGAACAATGAGGCGGAAACCAAACAGGCTATTCAAAACGGATGGCTTTATACAGGGGATTTGGCCATGATGGATGATGAAGGATATTTCTATATTGTCGGCAGAAAGAAAGAAATGATCATCGTTGGCGGATTTAATGTATATCCGCAAGAAGTCGAAAGCGTTTTATATGAGCATCCAAATGTAAAAGAAGCAGCAGTTGTCGGGATTCCTCATCAAAACGAAGGGGAAATCGTGAAGGCGTATATTGTTCCGAAACATAATAGCGAAATGGACATTGAAGAATTAAAAGGATTTTGTTATGCCAAATTAGCAAGATATAAAGTGCCAAAAGAATTCGAGATTCGTGACAGCCTTCCGAGAAATTCGGTTGGAAAACTATTAAAAAGAATATTAGTAGAAGAGGAAAAATCACAGAAAAGAAATGTTTGAAGCTTTTTAAAAAACGATCAGCTGAAAAATTGGCAGCGGTCAGCACATTAAGTTCTAAAAAAAGACTGGAGTGATAAATATGAACATATGCGTTTTGATCAAACGAACGTTTGATACGGAAGAGAAAATTATATTGACTGATGGAATCATTCAGGAGGAAGGAGCAGAATTTATCATCAATCCATATGACGAGTACGCCATTGAAGAAGCCATTCAAATTCGCGATGAACAAGGCGGAGAAGTAACAGCTGTTATGGCTGGAAATGAAGACGGTGAAAAGGAATTGCGTACAGCTCTTGCAATGGGGGCAGATAAAGCAGTTCTCATTAATCTTGAGGAGGATGTTGAGGATGGAGACCAATGGACGACAGCAAAAGTTCTTTCAACCTATTTAGAAGGAAAGAACTATGACCTTATTTTAGCCGGTAATGTAGCGATTGACGGCGGAAGCGGCCAAGTAGGACCTCGCGTTGCCGAACTGCTTGGAATACCTTATGTAACAGCGATCACAAAGCTAGAAATTGACGGAAGAAAAGTAAAAATTGAGCGTGATGTCGAAGGGGATGTAGAAGTGATTGAAGCGTCGCTTCCTTTGCTGGTCACCGCTCAACAAGGATTGAATGAGCCCCGTTATCCATCTTTGCCAGGCATTATGAAAGCAAAGAGAAAGCCGCTGGAGCAATTAGAATTAGATGACTTGGATTTGGAAGAAGATGATGTCGAGCCAAAAACGAAAGTATTAGAAATCTTCTTACCTCCTAAAAAAGAGGCGGGCAAGATATTAAAAGGTGAATTAGAAGATCAGGCAAAAGAACTTGTTTCATTATTAAGAAGCGAAGCAAATATCATTTAATCACGACAAAGGGGAGATGAGGATGGCAAGAAAAGTAATCGTTTTAGGAGAGATCCGCGATAAAGCGCTGCGCAATGTTTCGTTTGAAGCAATTGCAGCTGCAAAAGTGTTAGCAAACGGAGGAGAGGTTGTTGGAATTTTAATAGGTGAAAAAGCAGCAAATCTTGCTTCAGACATGATAGCCTATGGAGCGGATCGGGTGGTAGTGGCGGAAAATGAAAAATTTAATCATTATACTCCTGATGGGTATGCTCAAGCGCTGATGGCAGTGATTGAGGAGGAAAAACCAGAAGGAATTGTCTTCGGTCATACGTCACTAGGAAAAGATCTTTCACCGAAAATTGCCGCAAAATTAAACGCAGGGCTCGTCTCTGATGTAACAGCTATTGAGGCAGACGGTGACAATATCACCTTTATACGACCCATCTATTCGGGAAAAGCATTCGAAAAGAGAGTGGTAACAGAGGGGATTATGTTGGTTACTGTTCGACCAAACAATATAGCGCCATTGGAGAAAAATGAGGAAAGAACAGGTAAAGTTGCTTCCATATCGGTTGAAATAAAAGACTTGCGCACGATCGTAAAGGACGTCGTTCGAAAAGCTGCTGAAGGTGTTGATCTTTCAGAAGCAAAAGTAATTATCGCCGGAGGTCGTGGAGTGAAAAGTGCAGAAGGCTTTAAACCGCTCCAAGAGCTTGCGGAAGTATTGGGAGGAGCTGTCGGGGCATCCCGCGGAGCTTGTGACGCTGGATATTGCGATTATTCGATGCAGATCGGCCAAACTGGCAAAGTAGTTACACCTGATTTATATATTGCCTGCGGAATATCTGGAGCGATTCAACATTTAGCCGGCATGTCCAATTCAAAAGTGATTGTCGCCATTAATAAAGATCCGGAAGCAAACATATTTAAAGTGGCGGATTACGGAATTGTCGGTGACTTGTTTGACGTGGTCCCAATGTTGACAGAGGAATTTAAAAAGTTAAAGGTCCTCAGTTTCTAAACCGCATTAAAAATTTGGTTTTCCTGAAGATCGGAATTTCCATTCAAAAGTCTTGTGCTGTTTTTAGCAAAGCTGCCATGAAGAGAGAGAGGATTAGGGAAAATCTCTATATGCTAGATAGTTATTCGGAAAACGGGTGCGATTCGCAGCATGAAAGGAAAGCGTTTTTAAAATGTTGAAAGGTTTCCCTCATGGAATGAATTTGTCTTGTCGGCACTTTTGATCAAACGGCTAACTTGTTTACATGTATTGCAAGCATCTTGGGTGAACCGTTTCTATGACAGAGTGAGGCGGACAGAGATGGACGATTCGGCATCATCCAACCGGTTTGCTCGAATAAACCATCAGTGAAGCAAGCTTTAAATTGGGGACAAAAGAGGTGAAAAAATGGATTTTCAGCTGGATGAAGAGATCGAATTGTTAAAAAGAAATGTGCGAGATTTTGTTCAAGCAGAAGTCGAAGCAGTTGCGAAACAAATTGAAGAAGAAGATAAAATCCCCGAACATATTGTGGAAATGTCCAAGGAACTGGGCTTGTTTGGATTAAGCATCCCCGAAGAATACGGCGGGCTTGGAATCGGGATGGTGGGGAAATGTGCTTTATATGAAGAAATTGGCGCCACCCATAACGGTTTTACAACATTAATCGGAGCACACACTGGCATCGGCACAGTCGGAATTGTCGAAATGGGCAATGAAGAGCAAAAGAAAAAATACTTGCCAGCCATGGCGCGGGGGGAGAAAATAGGAGCATTTGCTTTGACGGAGCCAAGCGCTGGTTCCAATGCAACCAACTTAAAAACGACCGCGATCAAAAAAGGAGAAAAATATATTTTGAATGGCACAAAGCATTATATAACAAACGCTACGGTAGCGGATGTTTTCACCGTCATGGCCGTAACAGACGCATCTAAAGGATCAAAGGGAATCACTTCCTTTATCGTAGAAAAGGACTTCCCCGGCTTTCGTGTTGGAGCAGTTGAAAAGAAAATGGGGTTGAAAGGCTCTCATTCTGCTGAAATTATTTTAGAAGATTGCGAGGTTCCAGCTGAAAATATTTTAGGGGAGGAAGGCCAAGGATATGTGAATGCATTAAAAATTTTAGCGAATGGCCGAGCCGGATTAGCAGCCAGAAATTTAGGATCTTGTCAAAAGCTTTTAGACTTATCCGTTCAATATGCAAAAGAACGCATTCAATTTGATGTTCCGATTATTGAACACCAGGCTGTTGCTCACATGCTTGCAGAAATGGCAATGGAAATTGAAACATTGCGTTCATTTACCTACCGTGTTGCGTGGATGGTAGATCAAGGAATGAAAGTGATAAAAGAGGCAGCAATGTTAAAGCTATACGGGTCGGAAGTGTATAACCGTGTCGCAGATAAAGCTGTTCAAATTCATGGCGGTATTGGCTATATTTCAGATTATCCAATTGAAAGATTTTATCGAGATGCCCGGATTACGAGAATTTATGAAGGAACATCGGAAATTCAAAAAAACATCATTGCCCGCCAATTACAAAAGGAATACGGCCAATAACCATTATGGTCATGCTGTAAATGCAAGTGTTTCGAAACGGATAACAATAGATTACTGGAAAAATAATATAAAAAAAATTAAAAAGCTGCTCTCTGGGGAGGAACGTACATGGAGAACATAGTCATTGCCAGCGCTGTTCGAACAGCGATCGGCCGGTATGGCGGAGCATTAAAGGATATCAATTCCGGATTTTTGGCTAGTCATGTTATCAAAGAGGCAATAAATAGAGCAAAAATCGGGCCAACCCAAGTAGATGAAGTGATTTTAGGCGAGGTAAGGCAAACGACGGAATCTTCAAATGTTGCCAGAGTCGCCGCATTGCGGGCAGGAATCCCTGAAACGGCAACCGCCTTTACTGTGAATCGTTTATGCGCCTCAGGAATGCAGGCAATCGCTTCAGCTGTACAGCAAATTTTAACAGGCCATGCGGAAATTGTCGTTGCCGGCGGCACGGAAAATATGTCAAGGGCGCCTTTCTATTTAAGAGGTGTTCGCTTTGGCACGGGACAGCCGTATTTGGTAGATTCCAATACTGAGGCAGGTCAGCAGCCGAATGAAATCTATGGAGATCAGCTGGGAATGGGCATAACCGCAGAAAATGTTGCGGAAAAATATAATATTTCACGGAAAGAACAAGATTTATTTGCATTAGAAAGCCAAAAGCGCGCAGAGAGAGCCATCCAAGAAGGGAATTTTCAAGCTGAAATTGTTCCGATTGAAATAAACAGCAAGAAAAATTCGTTCATTTTTCATACAGATGAACATCCGCGCCCGAATACAACCTTGGAAAAATTGCAGCAATTAAAACCGGCCTTTCGTCATAACGGAACGGTGACAGCAGGTAATGCGTGCGGCAGAAATGACGGCGCGAGCGCATTGGTCATCATGAGCGAAGAAAAGGCAAAAAGGTTGAACATTCAGCCATTAGCCCGGATTGTAAATTGGGCGCAATCAGGCGTATCCCCGGAAATTATGGGGATCGGACCCGTTCCAGCGGTGCAAAAATTGCTGGAGCGAACAGGAAAAAAGATGGAAGATATCGATTTAATCGAACTGAATGAAGCGTTTGCTTCTCAGGCGCTTGCAGTCATTCGCGAACTAAACCTTGACTATGACAAAGTAAATGTGAATGGAGGGGCGATCGCTCTCGGCCACCCTTTAGGTGCGACCGGAGCACGGATTGTCACGACATTGCTTTATGAAATGATGCGAAGAAATAACCGATATGGTATAGCAACTCTTTGTGTAGGCGGTGGACAGGGAATGGCCATGCTGATTGAAAATTTGATCGTTTAAAAATCAACCGCTTCAAAGCCCCTGATCAAAATCCGCTGCAAAGGGATATACATTCTGGCCGGTAGTATAGGAGAATCAATAGTTCATCTTAATTGGAAAAGGGTGGAGAGATTAACATGAACTTACGTCTATCTGAAGAACAAAAAATGGTTCAAAAAACGATAAAAAAATTTGTTGAAAAAGAGTTAATGCCTTTGGAAAATGAAGTGCTCAGAAATGAAAGGGAAGGAAAGCCCAGCCTTCCGCCTGGCAAGCTTGAAGAGCTTCAGCTGAAAGCGAAAGAAGCTGGTTTTTGGGGAATTAACACACCAGCCGAATACGGAGGAGCAGATTTAGGAAATGTTATGCTGGCGATCGTCTATATGGAGGTTGCGAAAACGTTTGTACCATTTAAATTTGGCGGTTCAGCAGATAATATTCTTTACTATGCAAATGAAGAGCAAAAGAAAAAATATTTAATACCGACGATCAATGGGGAGAAGAAGTCATGCTTTGCCATGACTGAGCCAAGTGCAGGGTCAGATACACGAAACATAAAGATGACTGCCGTAAAAGACGGCGATGAGTGGGTGCTGAACGGTGAAAAAACGTTCATCACTGGCGGAAACGAAGCAGACTTTGTCATGGTCATTGCCATTACAGATAAAGAAAAGCATAAAGAATCCAATGGCCGTGAAGGGGTTACATGCTTCATTGTTGATCGAGAAATGGGGTGGAGATCAGAGTATATTCATACGATGGGAGAATGGGGACCGGCCGGGCTGGTGTTTGAAAATGTTCGCGTCCCGGAAGAAAATATTTTAGGTGGATTGCATAAAGGCTATAGCCTTGGACTGGAATGGATCGGCTTTGCTAGATGGGTTGTCGGAGCAAGAGCAGTCGGCGCAGCTGAGCGTCTTTTGCAAATGGCGATCGACTACGCAAAAGAGCGCATTACTTTTGGAAAACCGATTGCTGAAAGACAGGCCATTCAATGGCAAATTGCTGATTCAGCTGTTGAAATCGAAGCGGCAAAATGGCTGGTATTAAATGCTGCCTATACTCTTGATCAAGGAGAGGATAATCGGCATTTAGCTTCGATGGCGAAGCTGTTTGGCGCAAATATGGGGAATCGAGTAGTGGATCGAGTTTTACAAATTCACGGCGGAATGGGATATACAAGAGAATTGCCAATTGAAAGATGGTACCGGGAAGCAAGGCTTTGGAGAATTTATGACGGTACAGATGAAATTCAACGTATGATCATTGCAAGAAACCTTTTAAAAGGACATGTAAAAATCGGTCAATTTATTTAACCATTCATGAAACGTCACTTTAATACAAATTTAACCGGAAATGACGAAATTTTTCGAAAATATGGTTAGGAGGAGCAGAAATGGCTGGTCGATTTGATGGGAGAGTTGCTTTTATAACAGGAGGAAGCCGTGGGATCGGCAAAAGTATTGTCGAGCTTTTCGCTGAGGAAGGAGCAAAAGTGGCATTTATTGATCTAAATGAGGAAGCGTTAAAGGCCACAGCAAATGAACTGAAAGAAAAGGGATTTGAGGTTTTTGCAAAAGCGGCGGATGTGACTGATCGAGAACAAGTGGAAGGTACGATGGAAGAGGTCGTGAATACCTTCGGTTCCATAGATATTCTTGTCAACAATGCCGGTGTCATTCGAGATAATTTATTGTTCAAGATGACAGATTCTGATTGGGACACCGTGATGAATGTTCATTTAAAAGGTTCTTTTTACTGCGCACGGGCTGCTCAAAAATATATGGTTGAAAAAAAATACGGACGGATTGTTAATATTTCATCGACTTCCGCTCTCGGCAACCGCGGCCAAGCAAATTATGCAACAGCAAAAGCAGGGATCCAAGGATTTACCAAAACGCTTGCCATTGAGCTTGGCAAGTTTGGGATTACGGTAAATGCGGTTGCGCCTGGATTTATTGAAACTGATATGACGAAGGAAACAGCTAGAAGAATCGGCGTGCCGTTTGAGCAGTTTGTAAGCGCTAGAGCTGCCAATATACCTGTAGGCAGAAGTGGAAAGCCGTTTGATATTGCAAACGCGGTAGCATTTTTTGCAGATGAAAGATCGTCTTTTGTGAACGGGCAAGTGTTATATGTAACCGGGGGCCCGAAAAACTAGAAATCGACGGGGGTGGTTCCAAATGTTTGAACAGCATATCGGAAAGTGTTCTAACAAGGTAAAAAATATCGTTGAAAGTGGTGCTGTAAAGAAATTTGCCGAAGCTATCGGAGATCCTCACCCGATTTTCATCGATGAAGAAACAGGAAAAAAATCACGCTATCAACGCAATATTGCACCGCCGACATTTCCGAGAGTATTTGATTTTGGGGTAATTGCCGGATTGAATCTGCCGAAAAAAGGGCTAATTCATGGTGAGCAGGTGTTTCATTATGTACGGCCGTTAATAGTAGGAGAAGAAATTTTTTGTTGGTTAAAAGTGGAGGATTATGTTGAGAAAATGGGAAAGAGCGGTAAAATGGGATTTTTAGTCCTCAAAGGCTTTGGAGAAGATCCAACCGGTGAAATAATTTTTACTTCTAAACAAACGATTATTATTACGGAAGCGGTTCGAAAGGAGATGATCGTTTGAACAGCCTGTCTGATTTACAAGAGGGGAAGTCATTACAAGTCATTCAGCTCAAACCTGTTTCAAGATTAGATTTAATTAAATACGCTGGAGCTTCAGGCGATTATAACCCGATTCATACAATAGATGAAGAAGCAAGAAAAGCTGGTTTGCCGGGCATTATAGCACATGGCATGTGGACAATGGGGAATCTGGCAAAACTTTTTACCCCTTATTATCATGAAGGGTTTGTGAAGGATTATTCTGTAAGATTTATAGGGAAAGTGTTTCTAAATGATGTGATCACGTTGAAAGCGACATTAAAAGAAAAATTCGACCAACAATACCGTTTTGATGTGGCGGCCGTAAATCAACATGACAGCGAAGTCGTAAAAGGAGAGGTCATCTTTTCGAAATATTAAGGAGAAAGTTTGAGGGGGCCCTACATTACTGTCAAAAAGTTCACTATTGTTGGGATCAGCAGACCAAAACGTATTAATGTAAGTTTTCGCTTGATCTAAAAGTGCAGTACGTAAACTTCTAGTGCATGAGGAAAAAGCTGCCGTAATACGTTTTTACAATCTAAGCTGGACGACATAGATTCAAGTTTTTTCAAAAGCTTTAAACTGCAAGGTGAAAGAAAGCATATAAAGGAGGCGCGAGATTAGTGAAGAGAGATGCCGTGATTGTTTCGGCTGTACGTACAGCAATAGGAAAACAAGGCAGTGCACTTGCTTCCGTTCCGGCACACGTGCTTGGAGCTGAAGTGATAAAAGAAGCGGTAAGACGGGCTAATATTCGACCAGATATGATAGATGATGTGATTTTTGGGAATGTATTAAGCGGCGGCGGAAATATTGCCAGGCTGACTGCACTGCAAACAGGTTTATCGATTGAAATTCCCGGCGTAACCGTTGATCGGCAATGCGGTTCTGGCATTAATGCGGTAAACCTTGCCTCACAGGCAATCCGGGCTGGAGATGGGGATGTGTATATTGCCGGCGGAACCGAAAGCATGAGTCGAGCGCCATATTTAATGGACCGACCGGAAAAACCATATAGTCCGAAGCCCCCAAGCTTTCGGAAGTCCCAATTGTCACCAAAGGAAATTGGTGATCCGCCAATGGGAATTACTGCAGAAAATCTTGCGAAAAAGTATGGGATCAGTCGTGAAGAACAGGATGCATTCGCTTTTAAGAGCCAGCAAAAAATGGCCGCCGCCATGAAGGAGGGGCGGTTTGACGAGCAAATTGTTCCGATAGCCATCCCTGTCAAAAAAGGAGAGCCGATCGTTTTTCAAACGGATGAACATCCTCGTCCTCAAACGACGATGGAGGCTTTGTCAAAGCTGCCGCCGGCTTTTTTAGAAGGCGGAACAGTTACGGCTGGAAACAGCTCTGGTTTAAATGATGCCGCTTCAGCATTAGTTGTTATGTCAAGGGAAAAGGCAGAGGAATTAAGTTTAACCCCGTTGGCAGCCATTCGCGAGTATGCTGTCGCTGGAGTAGATCCAAATATTATGGGGATTGGCCCCGTTCCAGCAACAAAAAAGGTGCTGAAAAAAGCAGGACTGACTTTGGACGATATCGATCTCATTGAAATAAATGAGGCGTTTGCCGCTCAAGTCATCGCATGCGACAGGGAGTTAAATATAAACCCTGAAAAATTAAATGTAAACGGCGGAGCGATTGCTCACGGCCATCCGCTTGGTGCGACGGGCGCGATCTTAATCACAAAAGCTGTCTATGAACTGCAGCGAACAGGAGGAAGGTATGCTTTAATAACAGCCTGCATCGGCGGGGGACAGGGAATTGCAACGATTATCGAACGGGAATAACAAAAGTAAAAACTGCCTCTCTTCGCCTCTTAATAGAAAATAGAAAAATTTTTAAGATAATAATCAAAACAAGTATTAAAGAAACGGTTCATTTGATAGGTGTGGCAATGAGATTATTTTGTTTACAAAGAAAAAATTGTTAAAAATATTTGCATCAGTTCCATTGAAAATCTATTGAAACCTGTAGTTGAGCAATTTTCATTACAATAATTACCATGTAAAAAGAGACAAACGGAGTACCCCTTATGCCACATGAAGCTGTTTTTTAACGACATC
>NZ_VISS01000033.1 GCF_007827555.1 Aeribacillus composti | reverse complement strand
CAGATAAAAATCGAAAAAATATAAAAGCAAGTGGAGAGAAACGAATTGTTTTTCTCCACTTGCTTCATTTTAGGGACTTATCGGACAGCCCCTTTTTAAGTATATGGTATTTTTTTACTTAAAATTGAACAATAAACTGAAACACACAAAAAAGTATTGGGCAACGATCAATAGTGTGTTTTCTCCGAGAATCTGCTAAAGACTTTTTAATTCCTGCATCTTATCGTATAGTATACCCCTATTTTTAGATGTCATAAGTTAGCTGATCTGGCTAGAGACATCCTTGCTTTTTGTTAAATAATTAACAGTAATTTAATTATGTAAACTTTAAATAATAATTCATTTCGTTATGATTTCCTTCAATATCCTATGATTGATATAATTACTAATAACGTGTTTTTTCATGATTGGAAACAATAACATATAGAAAGCTTTCAGGCTTAGGAGGGATAGAATGGGTTTTTTACAAGAGCAAGTAAGCGAAATAAACGGGATTCAGCTGCATACCGTTTCATCAAATGCTTTTAAAACAAATTCACTCATTTTAAGGTTAAAGGCGCCGCTATCGGAAAAGGATGTAACCATTCGAGCTTTGCTTCCCCATGTTTTGCAAAGAGGTACAGCATCCTACCCATCCACAACTGAATTAAGGAAATATTTGGATGATTTGTACGGTGCAACACTGCAAGTCGATTTAGCCAAAAAGGGAGAAAACCATATCATTACGTTCCGGATGGAAATCCCGAATGAAAAATTTTTAAAAGATAAGACACCTTTATTGGAAAAAGGGATCGAATTGTTGTCCGAAGTACTTCTTTCGCCTCCTCTGCAAGAAGGGGTGTTCAATCAAAGCATTATCGAACAAGAAAAGCGGACATTAAAACAGCGCATTCAAGCGGTTTATGACGATAAAATGCGTTATGCGAATTTACGTTTAATTCAAGAAATGTGCAAAACTGAGCCGTACCGTCTGCATGTCAACGGAGAGAAAGAGCATATCGATCAAATTTCTCCTCAACAGCTGACGGATTATTATACAAATATGCTGCAGCATGATGAAGTCGATTTATTTGTGATCGGGGATATTGAAAACGAACAAGTGGCTGATATTGTCAGGAAATATTTCCGTTTAACAAAATCCAATCAACAAGCTAGGGCTGAAAGTGTTGAAAAAAAAATTGAGAAGGTTAACGAAGTTATCGAAGAACAAGACATTACCCAAGGGAAATTGAACATCGGGTACCGCACGCACACAACATATAGTGATCATGATTATTACGCATTGCAAGTGTTTAACGGCATTTTTGGGGGATTTCCGCATTCGAAGCTGTTTCTAAACGTTCGCGAAAAGAACAGTCTTGCTTATTATGCTTCCTCGAGAGTGGAAAGCCATAAAGGCTTGTTAATGGTGATGTCAGGAATTGAAATGAAGAACTACGAACGCGCTCTCACGATTATTCATGAACAAATGGAAGCGATGAAAAAAGGAGATTTTACAGATAAAGAATTGGAACAAACGAAAGCGGTGATCAAAAATCAGTTGCTGGAAACAATCGATACCCCTTACGGAATGACGGAAGTGCTGTACCACAATGTTGTTGCGAAAACAAACCGAACTATTGAAGAATGGATCGAAGGGGTAGAAAAGGTCCAAAAAGACGAAATCGTACAGCTTGCTGAAAAAATTCAACTGGATACGGTTTATTTTTTGAAAGGGGGCGGATCTTTATGATAAAAGAAATTACATTCGATCAACTGAAAGAAACGTATTATTATAAGAAAATGGAAAATGGATTAGATGTTTATGTCCTTCCAAAACAAGGGATTCATAAAACGTATGCGACATTCACCACTAAATACGGTTCTATTGACAATAAATTCGTTCCAATTGGCAAAGAGGAAATCGTTCACGTCCCGGATGGCATTGCTCACTTTTTGGAACATAAGCTTTTTGAAAAAAAGGATGGGGACGTATTTCAACAGTTTAGTGAACAAGGGGCATCGGCCAATGCATTTACATCCTTCACGAGAACGGCATATCTTTTTTCCAGCACGGCAAATGTTGAAAAAAATTTAGAAACGTTAGTAGATTTTGTCCAAAGTCCTTATTTTACTGACCAATCCGTTGAAAAAGAAAAAGGCATTATAGGTCAAGAAATCAACATGTACCAAGACAATCCTGATTGGCGGCTTTATTTTGGACTCATCCAAAACATGTATGAAAGCCATCCAGTACGGATTGACATTGCCGGCACAATTGATTCGATAAATCAAATTACAAAAGAGCAGCTTTATGAATGCTACGAAACGTTTTACCATCCCAGCAACATGCTCCTGTTTGTGATCGGGCCTGTTCAACCGGAAAAAATTATCAAGCAAGTGGAAGAGAATCAGGCAAAAAAAGATTTTAAAAAGCCAACGAATATTGTTCGTGAACAAGTACATGAAAGAGATGAAGTGTTTAAAACGAGTGAAAAAATTTATATGAATGTCAAGTCGTCGAAATGCTTAGTTGGCTTAAAGGCAAAACATCCTTTCCGAAAAGGGGAAGAGCTGCTTACGCATGAACTTTCCATGAATTTAATTTTAGAAATGCTTTTTGGCAAAAGCTCAAAGCTTTATTTGGAATTGTATGAAAAAGGGCTCATTGATGATACGTTCAGCTTCGATTATACAGAGGAGTACAGCTTCGGTTTTGCTATGGTCGGCGGCGATACCGACCGGCCGGATGAGCTGAGTGAATATATAAAAGAAGCTCTTATGAAAAGCAAGCAATCGTTATTTACCGATGAGCAGCTGAAAGCCGCCAAAAAGAAAAAAATCGGCTCTTTTTTAAGGGCTTTTAATTCTCCTGAATTTATCGCCAATCAATTTACCCGGTATCAATTTAACGAAATGAATCTGTTCGATGTTGTGCAAGCTTTAGAAAATGTAAACATGGACACGATTAAAGCAGTTTTAAAAGAAGCGATTGATGAAGATTATTTAACAGTTTTCCAAGTTTTGCCGAAATCATAATATTGCGGAGGGGAAATCTTGAAAACAGCGTTAGTAACTGGAGCCAGCGGAGGAATCGGAAAAGCGGTTGTAGAAAAATTGGCTCAGGAAGGATATCAAATTTATGCTCAATACTTTCGAAACATTGAACCGTTAAAAGAAGCAATGAAGTTATATGATCAGATCATTCCAGTTTATGCGGATTTGTCATCGGAAAGCGGGACGGAACAATTACTTGAAAACATTCCAACTTCTATAGATGCTCTTATTTTTGCTAACGGTATTTCCCACTACGGACTGATTCAAGATGTTTTGATGGAAGATTATCAAAAAATTATACAGCTTCATCTTACGTCGCCCTTTTTTATTACTCAAAAAGTAGTCAGTGGAATGATAAGAAAACAAAAAGGAAGCATTCTTTTCATCTCCTCTATATGGGGGCAGACAGGAGCCAGCTGTGAAGCTTTATATTCCATGGCAAAAGGGGGGCAAATTTCCTTTGTGAAAGCACTAGCGAAGGAATTAGCGCCTTCCAATATTCGCGTCAACGCCGTTGCGCCAGGCATGATCGATACAAGTATGAATGATCGATTCTCTCCTGAAGAATTGGAAGATATTAAAAACAGCATCCCCCTTGAAAGAAATGGAAAGCCTGAAGAAGTCGCGAATGTTGTTTTATTCCTTATTAGCGAGCAAGCTTCCTACATTACAGGTCAGGTGATTGCTGTCAATGGAGGATGGTACTGCTGATTCCCTCTCCCGTATAAAAACTGCATGATCAAGGGAAAATAAAAATTGATTAAACGATAAAGGAGGGGAACATATGTCAGTATTGGAAAATTGGAATCAATGGAAAGATTTTTTGGCGGATCGCCTCCAGCAAGCAGAAAGCGGCGGATTGTCCCAAGAGGTTATTTCCAATTTAGCGTATGAAATCGGTGATTATTTAGCAAAGCAAGTGGAGCCGAAAAACCCTGAAGAAAAAATTCTTCACGATCTGTGGAGTGTCGCTTCAAAAGAGGAGCAACATGCAATCGCCAACATGATGGTGAAACTTGTTCAAAATGACAGCGTCCATTAGGATGTTTTTCATTTATTACTGTCAAGTTAGGGCACTTGGTGAAATGACCAAGATGCCCTTTATTTTTTCCTTGCAATTATCCTTTCTTCTTTATCTAAAATGATTTATTATAAATTTATAGGTGTGTTATTTGGGGGTCTTTGAAGGTGGAAAAAACTGAATGGTATTTAGAATATAAAATTCAAAAAAACCGGCCGGGGCTGCTGGGAGATGTTTCGTCTTTGCTCGGTATGCTGAACATTAATATCGTTACGATTAACGGCGTTGATGATATGCGCCGCGGGATGCTTCTGCGCTGCGAAACGATTGAACAAATTAAAAGGCTTGAATCTATTCTGAATACGATGGACAACATAACAGTGACAAAATTGCGGCAGCCTAAGCTGAGAGATCGTCTTGCTGTCCGTCATGGCTTTTATATTCAACGGGATGCAGATGATAAAAAGACGTTCCGTTTTGTTCGCGATGAGCTTGGTATTCTTGTTGATTTTATGGCCGAGCTCTTTAAACAAGACGGTCATAAATTAATCGGCATACGCGGAATGCCGCGTGTCGGAAAAACAGAATCGATCGTAGCGGCGAGCGTCTGTGCGAATAAAAGATGGCTTTTTCTCTCTTCAACCATGCTGAAGCAAACTGTCCGGGAAAGGCTGATTGCTGATGAATACCGGACAGATAACGTGTTTATTTTAGATGGAATCGTCACGATGAAAAGAGGCTCTGAACAGCATTTGCAATTAGTTCGGGAAGTGATGCAGCTTCCGGCAACGAAAGTCGTGGAGCATCCAGATATTTTCGTTCAGAGCTCCGAATATACTTTGGATGATTTCGACTACATTATTGAACTTAGACATCACCCTGATGAAGAAATTACGTATGACGTTGTAGAAAATAATCATCAGCCGTTTGGCCACTCAATTTATAATGGATTTGATTTTTAGAAAGGTGGGTACGTTTTGAGCGAGTTAGGTAACCATCTGAGACAAGCTAGGCTGGAAAAAAACATTTCACTCGATGACTTGCAGGAAATAACTAAAATTCAAAAGCGCTATTTAATCGGCATTGAGGAAGGAAACTACTCGATCATGCCGGGGAATTTTTATGTGCGTGCGTTTATTAAACAATACGCGGAAGCGGTTGACCTTGATCCGGATGTTTTATTTGAACAGTATAAAAATGAAATACCAAGTACATATGATGAGATACCTGAGAAATTGTCCCGCGTTCAAACTCATAAAGAGCTTCCAAAGCCGGCTTCCAAATTTTTAGAGCTGTTGCCGAAGCTTGCCGTCATCGCTGTTATTATTTTGGTGGCGATTATCGTTTGGGTGCTTTCCCAGCGTGGAAGCACAGATGAAGGCGTTCAGACGGAGGACGATACAAAATCCGTCAAAATAGAAACCTCTGGCGTGGAGCCTGAGAAAAAAGAGCAAAATAATATTGTCGATGAAAAAGACCGTTCGGTTGAAGAAACAGAACAAGAGGAGAAAAAAGATGAGAACGCCGAAAATGAAACGAAGCAAACATTGACGGTAAAAGAAGTAAGAGGGAAAGAAACCGTATATGAATTGTCCAATGCGGACAAATTGGTGATCGATATTTCAACCAATGGGAATTCGTGGATAGAAGTGAAGAACGGAAAAGGAAAATCGTTTTTTGCAGGAATGATGCGACAAAATGAGCAGAAAACGGTTGATGTAACAGCGGAAGAAGAAGCAAAAATCGTTGTAGGCGATGCTCGATTTACGACCATTCAAGTGAATGGAGAAGCCGTTTCTTATGAAACGGACCCGAATAAAATGGTTCGGCAGGATATTATCATTTTAAATAACAAGAATGAATAAGTCATCGTATGAGATGGCTTATTCTTTCTTACTTTATGCTAGTGGAGGTACAAAATGAATTTGCCAAATCGAATTACTGTATCAAGAATTATGCTAATTCCAATATTTATGATTGTGATGCTTGGCGATTTTAACTGGGGAAATTGGTCGGTCGGTGAAGAAGTTATTCCTGTCAAACATGTCGTTGGCGCCCTCATTTTTATTTTAGCTTCGACGACCGATTGGATTGATGGATATTATGCACGCAAGCTTGGACTTGTGACAAATTTAGGAAAGTTTTTAGATCCTCTTGCCGATAAATTGCTCGTTTCTTCAGCTCTCATCATATTGGTGGAAATAGGTGCTGCTCCGTCTTGGATTGTCATTCTGATCATCAGCCGTGAATTTGCCGTAACTGGATTGCGTTTAGTTCTGGCTGGTGAAGGAGAAGTCGTAGCAGCTAACATGCTCGGCAAAATAAAAACATGGACGCAGATCGTGGCTATTTCCGCTTTGCTTTTACATAATATACCTTTTGAATGGATTTCGTTTCCATTTGCAGACATTGCTTTGTGGGTTGCGCTCTTTTTTACCATTTTATCTGGATGGGACTATTTCATGAAAAATAAACACGCGTTTGTCAATTCGAAATAACCATGTGGAGGATATTGTATGAATGTGAATGCTGAAATTATTGCTGTCGGTTCAGAACTGTTGCTTGGACAGATCGCCAACACAAACGCCCAATTTATATCAAAAAAGCTTGCCGAAATAGGTGTTAATGTTTTTTATCATACGGTCGTTGGAGACAATGCTGAAAGGCTCAAGCATACGATCGAAACGGCAAAAAAACGGTCGAATTGCATCATTTTTACCGGCGGGCTCGGCCCGACAAAAGATGATTTGACGAAAGAAACGATTGCACGTATTTTGAATAAACGTCTCGTGATCGACGAGGCGGCGATGAAAAACATTGAGGATTTTTTTAAACGGACGAAACGGACAATGTCGGAAAACAATCGGAAACAAGCATTAGTTTTGGAAGGTTCTACTGTTTTGCCAAATCATTACGGAATGGCGCCAGGAATGGCGTTAGAGGCGAACGGAATTACATATTTGCTAATGCCGGGCGTTCCGAAAGAAATGAAGCCGATGTTTATCAACTACGGTGTGCCGTTTTTGCAATATCATTACGGGTTAAAAGAAAAAATCATCTCGCGTGTGCTTCGTTTCTTTGGCATCGGCGAATCTCAGCTTGAAACAGATATAGAGGATCTGATTGATCAGCAAACAAATCCGACCATCGCGCCGCTGGCAAAAGACGGCGAAGTAACATTGCGCCTGACAGCAAAACATGAAGATGAGTCGACTGCGCTGAAGCTGATTGACGAAACAGAAAAAAAGATTTTAAGCCGTGTCGGCCGATATTTTTATGGACACGGTGAAACTTCGATCCAAGAGCAGCTTATGAAGCTTCTAAAAGAAAAGCAATATACTATTTCGGCTGCAGAAAGTTTGACGGGCGGTCTTTTTTCCGAACAGCTGACCCATTTTCCAGGCGCTTCGAATATTGTCCTTGGAGGAATTGTCTGCTATACAAACGAAGTGAAGCAGCATGTTCTTGGCGTGTCGGAAGAAACGTTGAAAACAAAAGGAGCCGTTAGCTCTGAATGTGCGAAAGAAATGGCGGAAAATATAAAAAAATTGACCGGCAGCAATATCGGCATCAGCTTTACGGGAGTGGCAGGACCTGATCCTTCTGAAGGAAAAGAAGTTGGAACTGTCTATATCGGCATTCAATTCGACGATCGGCCGACAGCAGTCTTTGAGCTTCATCTTTCCGGTACTCGGGAAGGGATCAGGCACAGAACGGCAAATTATGGCTGCTACTATGTAATGAATGTAATAAAGGAAATGGAAAACCGGTTATGAGCGTCTTCATCCGGTTTTTTAATTTTTATATAATGAAAATTAAAAAACGAATAAATGTTCCCTTTTTTCTTGGCAAACAGGAAAAAACACGGTATATTTATTTTGAAGCTATCAATTTTTTAAGGAGGAAATTGTATTGAATCATGATCGTCAAGCTGCCTTGGAAATGGCGTTAAAACAGATTGAAAAACAATTCGGAAAAGGTTCGATAATGAAGCTTGGAGAACAGGCTGAGCGAAAAGTTTCAACAGTTCCAAGCGGATCGCTGGCATTGGATGCAGCTCTTGGCGTCGGCGGATATCCTCGAGGTCGGATTATTGAAATATATGGACCGGAAAGCTCCGGTAAAACGACAGTGGCCCTTCATGCCATTGCTGAAGTTCAAGCTCTAGGCGGGCAAGCAGCGTTCATCGATGCGGAACATGCGCTCGACCCTGTCTATGCGCAAAATTTAGGTGTTAATATTGATGAACTGCTTTTGTCGCAGCCCGATACCGGCGAGCAGGCTCTTGAGATTGCAGAAGCTCTCGTTCGCAGCGGTGCAGTCGACATCATTGTCATTGACTCGGTCGCAGCACTCGTCCCAAAAGCGGAAATTGAAGGCGAAATGGGCGATGCGCATGTCGGATTGCAGGCGCGTCTTATGTCGCAAGCGCTTCGGAAGCTTTCAGGAGCCATCAGCAAGTCGAAAACCATTGCGATTTTTATTAATCAAATAAGGGAAAAAGTGGGCGTCATGTTCGGAAATCCCGAGACAACTCCAGGGGGACGCGCGCTGAAATTTTACTCATCTGTCCGCCTTGAAGTGCGCAGAGCTGAACAGCTGAAACAAGGAAATGATATGGTAGGAAACAAAACGAAAATTAAAGTTGTCAAAAACAAAGTAGCGCCTCCTTTTAGAACGGCAGAAGTTGATATCATGTACGGGGAAGGGATTTCAAAAGAAGGAGAAATCATCGACCTGGGAACGGAATTGGATATTATACAAAAAAGCGGTTCGTGGTATTCTTACCAAGAGGAGCGTTTAGGACAGGGAAGAGAAAATGCAAAGCAATTTTTGCGCGAAAATCCGGATATTCGCGATGCCATTCAGCAAGAAATTCGCAAGGCATATGGCCTTGAAACGAATGAACCTGTGCAAGAGGGGCAGGAAACGTTCGAGCTTTTGGATGAATAATGTACGCACATCTTAGCGTAAGGCTGGCGGAGTAGCCGGTCTTATTTTTTTGATCAAAAAAAGCCCCATCCTTTGTTCGACAAGATGAAAACTTGACAAGGGTTATTCCCACATTTAAAATGGATATGTATATTTTTTCATTTTTGCAATATATTTAACATATTTTTTTGGAAAATGTTATCGGGAGAGTAAATGTGTAATGCCGACACTTTCTTTGTGACAAGTTCATAGCAAGAGGAGGTGAAAGAATGGAACTCATTGAAATCATCTCCATTTTGCTTGGCCTAATCGTCGGTGCAGTTGTTGGTTATTTTGTTCGAAAATCCATTGCTGAAGCGAAAATAGCGGGTGCAAAAAACGCCGCGGAACAAATTCTTGAAGATGCTAAGCGTGAAGCTGAAGCAACGAAAAAAGAAGCGCTTCTGGAAGCAAAGGATGAAATTCATAAGCTTCGTTTGGAAGTAGAAAAAGAAATTCGCGAAAGAAGAAATGAACTTCAAAAACAAGAAAACCGTTTAATGCAAAAAGAGGAGAATCTCGATCGAAAAGATGAATCATTAGATAAGCGTGAGGCGATGCTAGATAAAAAAGAAGATTCTCTAAATGAAAGACAACAGCATATTGAAGAGATGGAAAGCAAAGTGGAAAAGATGGTGCAAGAAGGACAAATAGAGCTTGAACGCATTTCGGGTTTATCGCGTGAAGAGGCGAAACAAATCATCCTTGAACGAGTGGAAAAGGAACTTTCTCATGATATTGCTGTAATGGTGAAAGAAGCAGAAACAAAGGCGAAAGAAGAAGCAGATAAAAAAGCAAAGGCAATTCTTTCCCTTGCTATACAGCGCTGTGCAGCAGATCATGTGGCTGAAACGACCGTTTCTGTTGTGAATTTGCCAAATGACGAAATGAAAGGCAGAATTATCGGCAGAGAAGGAAGAAATATCCGCACTCTTGAAACGTTGACAGGGATCGACCTCATCATCGACGATACACCGGAAGCGGTTATTTTATCAGGATTTGATCCGATTCGCCGTGAAACAGCAAGAATTGCGCTTGACAAGCTTGTTCAAGACGGGCGCATTCATCCAGCGCGAATTGAAGAAATGGTGGAAAAATCGCGGCGGGAAGTGGACGAGCATATTAGGGAAATCGGAGAACAAACGACATTTGAAGTTGGCGTTCACGGTCTTCATCCGGATTTGATCAAAATTTTAGGCAGATTGAAATTTCGAACGAGCTATGGCCAGAACGTGCTGAAGCATTCAATAGAGGTTGCCTTTTTAACCGGATTGATGGCTGCCGAATTAGGTGAGGATCAAATCCTTGCAAGACGTGCAGGGCTTCTGCACGACATCGGAAAAGCCATTGACCACGAAGTAGAAGGAAGCCATGTTGAAATCGGCGTGGAGCTGGCAACGAAGTATAAAGAACACCCGGTTGTCATCAACAGCATTGCTTCCCATCATGGGGATGAAGAACCGACATCGGTAATTGCGGTTTTAGTTGCGGCGGCTGATGCTTTATCGGCAGCACGGCCGGGTGCCCGCAGTGAAACGCTTGAAAATTATATTCGCAGGCTTGAAAAATTGGAGGAAATTTCCGAGTCGTTTGAAGGTGTGGAAAAATCGTACGCCATTCAAGCAGGCCGCGAAGTTCGCATCATGGTAAAACCGGATGCAATAGATGATTTAGAAGCTCATCGATTAGCAAGAGATATTCGCAAGCGGATCGAAGAAGAGCTTGACTACCCTGGACATATTAAAGTGACCGTCATTAGGGAAACTCGTGCGGTTGAATATGCCAAATAAAGTGGTACATGAAAATGTGCCGCTTTATTTTTTTTTCAATTTATGCAAAACTATATAATAAACATTTAGAAAGGAATTCATCATGAAAGTTTTATTTGTAGGCGATGTGGTAGGAGCAAAAGGGAGAGAAATGGTTGAACAATATTTGCCGAAGCTGAAGAAAAAATATAATCCTGAAGTAACAATTGTCAATGGTGAAAATTCTGCACATGGCAAAGGAATAACTATGAAAATTTACCAGAAGCTTCTTTCATTGGGAGTTCAGGCAGTGACAATGGGCAACCATACTTGGGATAAAAAAGAAATTTTTGAATTTATCGATGAAGCAAAAGCGTTGGTTCGACCGGCTAACTTTCCTGAAGGCACACCAGGAAAAGGAATCGTGTACGTGGAAGCGGATGGAAAAGAGCTTGCGGTCATAAACCTCCAGGGAAGAACATTTTTGCCGGCAATCGATTGCCCTTTTCGGAAAGCGGATGAATTGATTCAAGAAGCGAAGAAAAGAACTCCATATATTTTTGTTGATTTTCATGCGGAAGCAACGAGCGAAAAACAAGCGATGGGCTGGTATTTGGATGGGAAAGTTTCCGCAGTGGTTGGCACTCATACACACGTTCAAACTGCCGATGAAAGAATTTTAGATAAAGGAACGGCATTTATTACCGATGTCGGGATGACAGGACCATATGACGGTATTTTAGGAGTTGACAGGGAAGCAGTATTAAAAAAATTTTTAACGAATCTCCCTGTTCGGTTTGAAATCAATGAAGGCAGAGGACAATTGAATGCCGTATTAGTGGAAATTGAGGAAGGAACCGGCAAAGCGAAATCGATCAAACGAATATTAATCAATGATGATCACGTTTATTTTGAATAAATTAAATAAAAAAAAATTAAAAATAAGCAGGAATACTGCCAAACTTTAGGGAATATAGTAACTATGGGATGGAACCAATTGTTCAAGAGGTGATGGGTCTTTTGAACAATGCATCTAACAGCATTTGTTCCAATAAATTTTCACGAACCATTGTAAAAAATGAAGGGGGAACTAGGAAATGGAAATATTAAAAGTTTCAGCAAAATCTAATCCGAATTCTGTCGCCGGAGCGCTAGCAGGGGTGCTGAGGGAGCGTGGAGCCGCCGAAATTCAAGCGATTGGAGCTGGAGCATTGAATCAAGCTGTAAAAGCGGTAGCGATAGCAAGAGGATTTGTAGCTCCGAGCGGTGTTGACTTAATTTGTATTCCGGCATTTACAGATATTCAAATAGACGGTGAAGAACGAACAGCCATTAAATTGATTGTTGAGCCGAGATAACATGTTTAAATAAATTAGCTAAACAGTCTGCACTCCTTTTCGGTTGCAGACTGTTTTTTGCTTAAAATGTTGATAATATTTATCGGTTTTATTATAATTTCATTATACAGAAATAAAGAATGGTGAATATTTAAAATTTTTTGTCATTACAAGCATTTAAACTTGTAATTTTGATTATTTAGGGATAAAATTGAAATCGTTTAGGATTATCCCAAAAATTTTAAGGTATGGTGGTTTTGCTGCCAGAACAAGGTTATTATGGCTAAAAATAGCATAATTCATCATCATAGACTTTTCGGCAGGGCAGTGGGCCTCTAAAATACCGGAAATGATAAAGATATTTTAGATCCAAAGGAGTGTAACATAGAAATGGTAAACCAACTCTCATGGAAAGTCGGTGGGCAGCAAGGAGAAGGAATCGAAAGTACAGGAGAAGTCTTTGCAATTACGCTCAACCGGCTTGGTTATTACCTATATGGATACCGCCACTTTTCTTCACGAATTAAAGGGGGACATACAAACAATAAAATTCGTGTCAGCACGAAGAAAGTTCGAACGATAAGCGATGATTTAGATATTCTTGTTGCTTTTGACCAAGAAACGATCGATTTTAATTTTCACGAATTGCGGGACGGCGGAGTTATACTTGCCGATGCAAAGTTTGGACCGAAAATCCCTGAAGGAAGCAATGTTTCCTTATATTCAGTACCTTTTACGGAAATCGCTTCAGAGCTGGGAACATCTTTAATGAAGAACATGGTTGCAATCGGTGCAACAAGCGCAATTTTGAATCTTGACCCGTCATTATTTCAGGAAGTTGTACAAGACACTTACGGAAGAAAAGGCGAACAAGTCGTCTTAAACAACATGGAGGCGATTAGAAAAGGCGCCCAATATTTAAAAGAAGAATTAGGGTTTGACCGTTCAGATCTTTATTTGGAAAAAGCGGATGGTCAAAAGCGGATGTTCATGATTGGAAACGACGCCATCGCTCTAGGTGCGATTGCCGCTGGTGCACGCTTTATGGCTGCCTATCCGATTACTCCCGCTTCGGAAATTATGGAATATTTGATTAAAAAGCTTCCAGATTTAGGAGGAGCTGTCATTCAGACGGAAGACGAAATCGCTGCAGCCACAATGGCGATTGGAGCCAACTATGCCGGCGCTAGGGCATTTACTTCCTCTGCTGGTCCAGGTTTATCATTAATGATGGAATCGATCGGTCTGTCAGGCATGACGGAAACTCCGCTAGTCATAGTTGATACACAGCGCGGTGGTCCGAGCACTGGACTTCCAACTAAGCAGGAGCAATCGGATTTAATGGCTATGATTTACGGAACACATGGAGAGATACCAAAAATTGTTATTGCACCGAGCACGGTGGAAGAAGCATTTTATGATACGGTTGAGGCGTTTAACTTAGCGGAAGAGTACCAATGCCCTGTGATTGTACTTTCTGATTTGCAGCTTTCTCTTGGTAAGCAAACGGTTGAACCTCTTTCCTATGAATCTATCCAAATTCGGCGCGGAAAACTATTAAATGAAGAATTAGTTCCGGAAGCAGGCAATCAAGGGTATTTCAAACGCTATGAAATAACAGAAGACGGTATATCGCCGCGAGTGATTCCTGGAATGAAAAACGGCATCCACCATGTGACAGGTGTTGAGCACGATGAAACCGGAAAACCTTCGGAAGCTGCCGCAAACAGAAAGGCGCAAATGGAAAAACGGCTTCGCAAATTAGAACAAATAGAGTTCAACAATAAAGTTCATAAAAATGACAAGCATGAAGAGCCGGATATTTTGTTCATTGGCTACATTTCGACAAGAGGGGCCATTGAGGAAGCGATGGAACGTCTAGAAGAAGACGGAGTGAAAGTGAACCATGCGCACATCCGTCTCATTCATCCATTCCCGAAAGAGGAAATTCGCCCGCTCATTGAAAAGGCTAAACAAGTCATCGTTGTGGAGCATAATGCAACAGGACAATTAGCAAATCTTATAAAAATGAATGTCGGATTTGCTGACAAAATTCAATCTCTATTAAAATATGACGGAAACCCGTTCCTGCCGAATGAAATTTATACGCAAAGCAAGGAGTTCACAAAACAAGGAGTGTTGTTCTAAATGGCCACTTTTAAAGATTTTCGCAACAATGTCAAACCGAATTGGTGTCCGGGTTGCGGCGATTTCTCGGTTCAAGCAGCTATACAGAGGGCAGCTGCTAATGTCGGTTTGGAACCGCATCAGCTTGCAGTCATTTCCGGAATTGGATGCTCAGGAAGGATTTCAGGTTATATATATTCTTACGGCTTCCATGGAATTCACGGTCGTGCGCTGCCGATCGCACAAGGCGTAAAAATGGCGAACCAAGATTTAACGGTCATAGCAGCTGGCGGTGACGGCGATGGGTTTGCTATTGGTACGGCGCATACCATTCATTCGATGAGAAGAAATATCGACATTACGTATATTGTGATGGACAACCAAATTTACGGGTTAACAAAAGGACAAACGTCCCCAAGAAGTGATGTCGGTTTTAAAACAAAAAGCACCCCGCAAGGTTCAATTGAATCTCCGCTGTCCGTAATGGAATTGGCGTTAACAGCAGGTGCTACGTTTGTTGCGCAAAGCTTTTCGACAGATTTAAAAGATTTAACTTCCTTGATCGAACAAGCAATTCAGCATAAAGGCTTTTCCTTTATCAACGTGTTCAGTCCTTGCGTTACTTATAACAAAGTGAACACATACGACTGGTTTAAAGAGAATTTAACAAAGCTGAAAGATATTGAAGGATATGATCCTTCTGACAAAAAACTTGCCATGCAAACGTTAATGGAATATAACGGTCTTGTAACAGGTCTTATTTATCAAAATAAAGAACAAAAACCATATGAAGAGCTTGTTCCAGGATTCGGCGAAGTGCCGCTTGCAAAAGCTGAACTGAAACTTAGCAAAGAAAAATTTGACGAATTAGTAGCAGAGTTTATGTAGGAGAGGGGTTCCCCTCTCTCTTTTTTTGATTTTAATTGTTAAAGGAAGAAATCTACTTTTAGCTTATTTCTAGAAATCTTGTATAGAAAATTTTTAAAAAAAAGTGTCTTTATTATAAAATAATGGTGCAATATTGTGTTCTGCTACTTAACACGATATACTATAAAACAGTGTACACTTTTAAACATGAAGGAGTAATGCGCCATGAATGAAAAACAACGATTAGCAACCACGATGGTTAATCCTTCGGACAAAAAATCCGAGAAGGATTACAGTAAGTATTTCGAGCGTGTTTACATTCCGCCTTCTTTAAAAGATGCGAAAAAGCGCGGAAAAGAAGAAGTGAAATACCATAAAGATTTTGTCATTCCTGAACATTTAAAAGGAATGGGAGAAGGCAGAAAGTTTTATATTCGCACATACGGATGTCAAATGAATGAACATGATACGGAAGTGATGGCCGGTATTTTTATGCAGCTCGGATATAAGCCGACTGACAGCACAGAAGATGCTGATGTTATTTTGTTAAACACATGTGCGATCAGGGAAAACGCTGAAAACAAAGTATTTGGGGAAATTGGGCATTTGAAGCCGCTCAAAATGGAAAAGCCGGATCTTATCTTAGGTGTTTGCGGCTGCATGTCCCAGGAAGAATCTGTTGTCAACAAAATTTTAAAGCAGTACCAATATGTTGATTTAATTTTTGGAACACACAACATTCACCGCCTTCCGCATTTGTTGAATGAAGCGTATATGTCGAAGGAAATGGTCGTGGAGGTTTGGTCAAAAGAAGGCGATGTGATTGAAAACCTTCCGAAAGTCCGGAAAGGAAATATTAAAGCTTGGGTCAATATTATGTACGGCTGCGACAAATTTTGCACGTATTGCATTGTTCCGTACACTCGAGGCAAAGAACGGAGCCGCAGACCGGAGGATATTATTCAAGAAGTTCGCCACCTGGCAGCGCAAGGGTATAAAGAAATCACGTTACTTGGTCAAAACGTAAATGCCTACGGGAAAGATTTTGACGATATCAAATACGGCCTAGGCGATTTAATGGACGAGCTTCGAAAAATCGATATCGCCAGAATTCGTTTTACCACAAGTCACCCGAAAGATTTTGACGACCGTTTAATTGAAGTTTTGGCCAAAGGCGGCAACCTTGTCGATCATATCCATCTTCCGGTGCAGTCAGGCAGCTCGGAAATATTGAAATTGATGGCACGCAAATATACGCGCGAACAGTATTTAGAATTAGTGCAAAAAATTAAAAAGGCGATTCCAAACGTTTCGTTAACGACTGATATCATTGTCGGCTTTCCAAATGAGACGGATGAGCAGTTTGAAGAAACACTCTCCCTCTATCGCGAAGTCGGCTTTGACAGTGCCTATACGTTCATTTATTCGCCTCGGGAAGGAACGCCTGCTGCTAAAATGAAAGATAATGTCCCGATGGAAGTGAAAAAAGAACGGCTGCAGCGATTAAATGCATTAGTCAACGAAATTTCCGCCCAAAAAATGAAAGAATATGAAGGCAAAGTCGTTGAGGTATTAGTTGAAGGCGAGAGCAAAAACAATCCTGACATTTTGGCAGGGTATACGAGAAAAAATAAACTAGTTAACTTTAAAGGTCCGAAATCGGCGATTGGTCAGCTTGTAAAAGTAAAAATTACAAAAGCCAAAACCTGGACTCTTGATGGAGAAATGGTGGAAGAGCAAATTGGGGTGACATTGTAATGGCGTATACGAAAGACGATATTTTAGAAAAGGCAAAAGAACTGGCGCAAATGATAGCCGAAACAGAGCAAGTTGACTTCTTTAAAAAAGCGGAAGAACAAATTAACGAAAATCAAAAAGTTCGGGAAATGATTGCCAGCATTAAAAGCCTGCAAAAACAAGCCGTCAATTTTCAGCATTTCGGAAAGCATGAAGCTCTCAAACAAGTGGAGGAGAAAATTGACAGCCTGTATGAAGAATTAGATCAAATTCCGATCGTCCAGCAATTTAAAGAATCGCAAATTGAAGTTAACGATCTTCTTCAATTAGTAGCGAATACAATTTCAAACCATGTGACAAATGAAATTATTCGCTCAACTGGAGGCAATCTGTTAACGGGTGAAACAGGCGCCCAAATTCGGAATAAACATGGATCTTGCCATTAATCGTATTAAGGTTTTCAGGCTATTTTTGAAAAAATAAAAACCGTTTGAGCTTATGAACAATCGGTATTTCTATGATTTCGGCCAACCCTCCCTCATTTTGTTTAAAGACGCGTCAGCGTCTTTTTTAATTTTTGGTACATATTTTCTGGCTCATGCATAGAATGAACTAGAAGGATTTATGAAAATATCGAGCTTGTCCTAGCGAAAATCTTTTTACGATCGTTTTGAGGAGGGTTTGGCAAATGGCAGAATATAGGGAAATCATAACGAAAGCGGTAGTAGCAAAAGGTCGAAAGTTTACTCAAGCAACACATACGATTAGTCCTGAGAAGAAACCAGCAAGTATTTTGGGTGGTTGGATTATTAACCATAAATATGATGCGCAAAAACGGGGGAAAACAGTTGAAATTGAGGGAACATATGATATTAACGTTTGGTATTCATTTGATGAAAATACGAAAACAGAAGTAGTTACAGAGCGTGTCAAGTATACAGATGTGTTAAAATTACGATATAAAGATGACAACTATTTAGATGACGAGAACGAAGTGGTTGCCCGTGTTTTGCAGCAGCCGAATTGTCTGGAAGTCACCATTTCTCCAAACGGCGAAAACATTGTGGTTCAAGTAGAAAGAGAATTTTTAGCAGAGGTCATCGGAGAAACGAAAGTGGTCGTCTCCGTCCATCCTAACAACTTGTCTGAATCCGATGAGGAATGGGATGATTGGGAAGAGGATTTAGAGGATGAAATAGAAGATTTGACGCCAGAGCTTTTAGAAGGTGAACCAGAAGAATAATGAAAAACTAGGAGGGCTGCTTCCTAGTTTTTTTATGTCAAAAGTTTGGCGGAATAAACAAATCTGTGAATAATCGTGTACTTGCTTCCTGTTTTTTATGTCAAAGGTTTGGCGGAATAAACTAATTTGCGATAATCACGCACCTGTTTCTTAATTTTTTATGTCAAAAGTTTAAAGGAATAAACAAATCCGCCATTAATCATGAACATTTATGTCAAAGGTTGACGCAATAAACAAATTTGCGAATAATCATGTACGTGCTTTTTAGTTTTATTGTTTTGTCATAGGTTATTTGAGCGAATAAGTTTTTTTCGGAATAAAGAGTTTGTGCTATAATAAAAGATGTTAACTTTTACATACAGTCGGGGGATGAACATGGCACAATACACGCCAATGATACAGCAATATTTAAACATCAAGGCAGACTATCAGGATGCCTTTTTATTTTTTCGTTTAGGCGATTTTTATGAAATGTTTTTTGAGGATGCCATCAAGGCTTCTCAAGAATTGGAAATTACGTTAACAAGCCGTGATGGCGGGGGCGAGGAAAGAATCCCGATGTGCGGGGTGCCGTATCACTCAGCCTCAAGCTACATCGAACAGCTCATTGAAAAGGGCTATAAGGTGGCGATTTGTGAACAAACAGAAGATCCGAAACAAGCAAAAGGTGTTGTGAAACGGGAAGTCGTTCAGCTCATTACACCAGGGACATTAATGGAAGGAAAAGGGCTAGGCGAGAAAGACAACCAATATATTGCTTCCGTTACGGTCTTTGAAGCGCTTTTCGGCTTAGCTTTGACGGATATTACGACAGGGGAATCATATGTCACCCTTCTCTCCACAATGGAGGACTGCTTGGGCGAGCTTTATTCCCGCCAAGTGAAAGAGATTGTAGTGGCAGATGATTTTCCTGAGAAACTGAAAAAAATGATATTAGAAAGACAGCCTGTGACATTTTCGATTGAAAAAGACGCAGCTTATCTTGAAAAATTAGACAGCATTGCAGGACATTTGCAAGATCAGCGGCTGAAAATAACGTTTGCAAGGCTATACAACTATTTAGAACGGACGCAAAAACGGACGCTTGAGCATTTGCAAAAGGTGGAGTTTTATCAATTAAATCAATATTTGAAAATTGATATGTACTCGAAAAGAAATTTGGAGCTGACCGAGACGATTCGATCGAAAGGAAAAAAAGGCTCCCTTCTTTGGCTGCTAGATGAGACGAAAACAGCTATGGGCGCGCGTCTGCTGAAGCAATGGATTGACCGTCCGCTTATTGACAAAAAAGAAATTGAAAAGCGGCAAAATATTGTTGGAATGTTGATCGACCGCTATATCGAAAGAGAAGAACTAAGGGAATTGCTGAAGGAAGTATACGACTTAGAAAGACTGTCGGGAAAAATTGCGTTCGGAAATGCAAACGCAAGAGATCTGATTCAATTGAAAAAGTCGCTTGAAAAAATTCCTGAGATCCGCTCAATCGTTGCTTCGTTAGGAATTGCTGATTCGGAGCAAATAAAAAAAGAAATTGATCCTTGTGAAAGCTTGAAGGAGTTGCTTCAAAAAGCGATCATCGAAAACCCGCCGATTTCAGTCAAAGAGGGGAACATCATTAAGGACGGATTTAACGAAGAATTGGATCGCTACAGAGATGCAGCGAGAAACGGAAAAACGTGGATAGCAGAGCTGGAAAAAAGAGAAAGAGAGCTGACAGGAATTAAATCGCTTAAAATCGGCTACAACAAAGTGTTTGGATATTATATTGAAGTAACGAAAGCGAATCTTCATCTTTTGGATGAAGGAAGATATGAACGGAAACAGACGCTGGCCAATGCCGAACGTTATGTGACACCAGAGCTGAAAGAGAAAGAAGCGTTGATTTTAGAAGCGGAAGAAAAAATCGTTGATCTTGAGTATGAATTGTTCGTGCAAATTCGCGACGAAGTAAAGCAATATATTCCTAGATTGCAGCTCTTGGCTAAAAAGATTGCCGAGCTTGACTGCCTGCAATGCTTTGCTGTAATCAGCGAAGAACGACATTATACGAAACCGTCCTTTTCCGACTCCGAGCTTTACATAAAAGACGGTCGTCATCCAGTCGTAGAAAAAGTGATGGAATCCGAAAACTATGTTCCGAATGATTGCTGGATGAAAGAAGGAAGGAACATTCTTTTAATCACCGGTCCAAACATGTCAGGAAAAAGTACGTACATGCGGCAAATTGCTTTAACGGCTGTTTTGGCGCAAATCGGCTGCTTTGTCCCTGCCAGCGAAGCGGTTCTGCCGATCTTTGACCAAATTTTTACTAGAATTGGAGCGGCTGACGATTTAGTATCAGGGCAAAGTACGTTTATGGTGGAAATGCTGGAAGCCAAAAATGCGATTGTACATGCCACGAATCAAAGTTTGATTTTATTTGACGAAATCGGGCGCGGGACATCGACATATGACGGCATGGCGCTTGCTCAAGCGATAATCGAATACATTCACGATCACATCGGAGCCAAAACATTGTTCTCGACCCATTATCATGAATTAACTGTGCTCGGAGATGAATTGCAAAATGTGCAGAACGTCCATGTTAAGGCAATAGAGGAAAACGGAAAGGTTGTTTTTCTCCATAAAGTGGATGAAGGGGCGGCTGATCAAAGCTACGGAATTCATGTTGCTGAGCTTGCGGAACTTCCTGAAATTCTTATCCAAAGGGCAAAAGAAATATTGAGCAAACTGGAAGGAGACAATCAGAAAGAGAAACATACACCATCCGTCATCGAGCATTCGGTGGAACCGAGCATCGAGTATTCTGCGGAGCCAAGCCAGCTTTCTTTATTCGGCGATGAAATAGCAGAGAAGAAAAAAGAGCCGGTAGGGAAAAAGCTTTCATCAAAGGAAAAAGAGGTGCTCTCCATCATTTCTTCCTTAGATCTATTGGATATGACGCCTCTTGAAGCATTAAACACACTGTATGACATCCAAAAGAAATTGAAATAGGTGATGATGATGGGAAAAATCATCCTTATGGATGCTAGTTTATCCAACAAAATTGCCGCTGGGGAAGTCGTGGAGCGGCCGGCTTCTGTTGTGAAAGAACTAGTCGAAAATGCGATTGATGCAAACAGCACAGTGATAGAAATTGAGGCGGAAGAAGGCGGTTTGAGCAAAATTCGCGTCGTGGACAATGGGGACGGAATGGAGCCAGATGATTGCGAAAAGGCGTTTAAGCGGCATGCAACAAGCAAAATTAAAGATGAAGCGGATTTATTCCGCATCCGAACTCTCGGCTTCCGGGGCGAAGCGCTGCCTTCGATTGCCGCCGTTTCTCATCTGGAAATGAAAACTAGCACAGGGGATAAACCCGGGACGAAAATTACTTTAATCGGCGGGAAGGTAACAGCAAAAGAGACAGCATCAAGTCGAAAAGGAACGGACATTACGGTCACGAACCTGTTTTTCAATACGCCGGCGCGATTGAAGTATATGAAAAGCTTGAATACGGAGCTTGGGAGAATAACCGACATAGTCAATCGTCTTGCGCTGAGCTATCCAAACATATCGTTTAAATTTACGCATAACGGCCGACGGCTTCTATATACGAACGGCAAAGGAGATGTACGGCAAGTTCTTGCAGCGATTTACGGGGTTCCCATTGCGAAAAAAATGTTTCCAGTCCATTTCCGTTCGCTTGATTTTGACATACGCGGCTATTTATCGTTGCCGGAAGTGACAAGAGCATCCAAAAACTATATTTCTACGATGATCAACGGGAGATTTATTAAAAATCATTCCATTACGAAGGCGGTGGAAGAAGGGTACCATACGCTCCTGCCTATAGGGCGTTTTCCGGTCGTCTATCTTCATATTGAAATGGATCCGATCTTAGTGGACGTAAATGTTCATCCTGCCAAACTGGAGGTCAGAATCAGCAAAGAAGCGGAATTATTTGAAGTCATCGCAAAAGGCATCCAGAATGCATTTAAGAAAAAAGAGCTTATCCCAACCTCTGATACAGTCAAAAAGAAAAAAGAGCACCCGGTAAACGTGCAGCAAGAGATCCAATTTGAACATCTGATCAATAAGGAAAAACAGGATCCAGAATGGACGTTTCAACCAAAAACGGCTGATAATCAATGGAAAGAAGATGATTTGTATTCGATTGATCATAGAGGAGCGGATGAAGAGCAGCAACAATCCTTTTCCTCTGAAAAAATAGCTGAACCTCCAGTTGTCGATGGAGAAACTGAAGTACAAGAGTATTTGCCAAATAACAACGAAGAACATGAAGAGAAGGTTTCGGACAATAATAGGTTGGATGAAAGCCGAGTTCCTCCAATGTATCCAATTGGACAGATGCACGGCACTTACATTTTGGCGCAAAATGAAAAAGGATTATATATAATCGATCAGCATGCTGCCCAAGAAAGAATCAAATATGAATATTTTCGCGAAAAAGTTGGGGAAGTGGCGAGCGAAGTGCAGGAAATGCTTGTTCCCCTAACACTGAGCTTTTCCTCTGATGAAGTCATGGTGATCGAAGAGCATAAAGAAGAGCTGGCTGAGGTCGGAGTGTTTTTGGAGAATTTTGGACCGAACACCTATATCATTCGATCTCATCCAACATGGTTCCCGCAAGGTGAAGAAAAAGAAATTATTGAAGAGCTGATCCAGCAGGTGCTTAATGAAAAAAAGACGGATATCCACAAGCTTAGAGAAGATGCAGCCATCATGATGAGCTGCAAAGGATCAATTAAAGCGAATCAATATTTAAACAATGAAGAAATATTCGCGTTGCTAGAATCGCTAAGAAAAGCGTCAGATCCATTTACTTGCCCTCATGGCCGGCCGATCATCATTCATTTTTCCACCTATGAGCTCGAAAAAATGTTTAAGAGGGTTATGTAATAGTTTTCTGCTGCATGTAAAAGATCGTTGTCAAGTTATGAGGTAAATGGAGATGGGAGCAATGATTGGACAAAAGTTGTTTTTTTCGGATTAGAGCAGTATAAAGAGAATATGAAATCAATTGAAAAGAGTATACTCTATGATGAAAAAGGGTATAATACATTGGTGTTTTCTTAAAAATCATGATACGATGAAACAGTGAGTATTTTTTGAAAGTGTGGTCAATATGGAAGAAGAAAAGGATAGACTTGTTGTTTTAATTGGCCCAACTGCTGTCGGAAAGACGAAACTAAGCATTGAATTAGCCAAAAAATTAAACGGCGAAATTATCAGCGGCGATTCCATGCAGATTTATAAAGGAATGGATATCGGAACAGCAAAGATAAAAGAGCATGAAATGGAAGGAATCCCCCATCATTTAATTGATTTAAAGAATCCTTCGGAAGAATTCTCCGTTGCCGAGTTTCAAGAGCTTGCGAGAAAAGCAATTGCCTCGATAACAAAGCGCGGAAAAATGCCGATGATTGTTGGGGGAACAGGCTTGTACATTCAAGCGGTTCTATATGATGATTACCAATTTTCCGATATTCAATCTGACCCTGAAATAAGAAAAGAACTGGAAAATTTTTTGCATGAGCATGGGAATTTAGCATTATACGAGCGTTTACAGGAAATCGACCCTGACAGTGCGGAACGAATTCATCCAAACAATGCTAGGAGAGTCATCCGTGCTTTAGAAATTTTCTATAAAACAGGAAAAAAAATGAGCGAGCATATAAAGGCGCATGAAGCAAATGAGCGCTATCATACCGCCATTATCGGCCTTACGATGGACCGCGATGTATTGTATCAACGCATTGATAAAAGAGTTGACGAAATGATTGAGGAAGGTTTGATTGAAGAAGCAAAATCGCTGTATGATTCTGGAGTTCGCGGTGTACAATCTGCGCAGGCGATTGGATATAAAGAATTATACGATTTTTTTGATGGTAAGGCTTCTCTTGCAGAAGCAATTGAAACGTTGAAAAAAAACACAAGAAGATATGCGAAAAGGCAACTAACATGGTTTCGAAACAAAATGAATGTCAAATGGTTTGATATGACTCCGCCTGTCGCGATGGAAGAAAAAGTTAGTGAAATTTTTCATTATATAGCAGGAAAGCTTCTTTCTGAGAAGAAATAATAAATATAGAGGATATGAGGAGGACGAATGATGAAGCAACCGATAAACATTCAAGATCAAGTGTTAAATCAGTTACGAAAAGATGGCACTTACGTGACCGTGTTTTTATTAAACGGTTTCCAAATTAGAGGACAAGTAAAAGCATTTGATAATTTTACGGTCCTCATCGAATCAGAGGGCAAACAGCAGCTCATTTACAAGCATGCGATCTCAACATTTGCACCGCAAAGAAATGTACAAATTGACATTGAAGCATGACGAAAAAACCGGAGATGATCTCCGGTTTTTTCATGAGAAGGAAAGGTTTCGTGGCAGCGGTTCCGATATGTCAGGTATTTTTCTATCTTCAATCCATGTTTTCCTAATTATCGGCTAAACGCAGATAATTTGAATGGTCGTTATTTTTGCCCTTCGCTAATATTTAACTGACCTGTCCTAGAATCTGTACTTGTCCAGGCCGCAAGCCACCCAGGCTTCAGAAAATACTGCTTAGTTTTTATTAAGACATAGATGAAAAGAAGGTTTGTACTACTTGGCTTTCAGCATAAATATTAATAATAACAACCTTTTTCCATGACATGTTCCTTTAAACAAAGTAGATGTAATTTAGAAGATAAATATAAAAATGAGGTGAAGCCTGTGGAGCGAGCGGTCACCTTCAAAAATAACGGCCAAATGAATATTGTCTTAGGACAAAGCAAAACTGAACTTGAAGGTAAAAAGGAAAAAATCGCGACATATGATCTTTCCATTTCCAAAGCGGCTGTCGAACACAGTGTATTAAAAGAGATTGAACAGGAGATGGGCGCATTAGTTGGAATGGAAGAAGTGAAAAGATTATTAAAGGAAATATATGCATGGATTTTTGTGAATAAAAAAAGAGAAGAACAGGGGTTAAAAACCGGAAGGCAAGCGCTTCATATGCTGTTTAAAGGGAATCCCGGAACGGGAAAAACAACGATCGCGCGATTGATTGGAAAGCTTTTTTTCCAAATGAATGTTTTATCGAAAGGGCACTTAATTGAAGCGGAGCGGGCTGATTTAGTAGGTGAATATATCGGCCATACAGCACAAAAAACGCGCGATTTGATCAAAAAATCACTTGGCGGAATTCTTTTTATTGATGAGGCATACAGTTTAGCCCGCGGAGGAGAAAAAGATTTCGGAAAAGAAGCAATTGACACCCTTGTCAAACATATGGAAGACAGACAGCATGATTTTGTGTTAATTTTAGCCGGATATCCAAGGGAAATGGATCGTTTTTTATCTTTAAATCCCGGACTCGAATCCCGTTTTCCGATTGTAGTTGATTTCCCAGACTATTCAGTCGATGAGCTGATGGAAATAGCAAAATTAATGATGAAGGACAAAGAGTATCGATTTAGCCATGGAGCTGAATGCAAATTGAAAGAGCATTTGCTAAAAGTGAAATATGCGACTCACCCAACGAACTTTTCAAATGGAAGATATGTTCGCAACATTATCGAAAAATCTATACGGGCACAGGCAATGAGGCTCCTGCTTTCTGATAAGTTTGGCAAGGAAGATTTGCTTCTTGTAAAAGAAGAAGATTTAATATTAAACGTATAAGCAGCCCCTAGGCTGCTTTGCTTGATTATTGAAAAGAATCTTTATTTAAATGGGCTTTGAAGAAAGCTCCTGTTTCATTGCTGCACATAATTTACACAAATTCGTTTATTTTTCTCACATAGTTTAGAAAAGAATGACGGCAGCCATTTAATTGGCTGAAACGATTAGAATTTGATACTCTTAACGTTGACTCAATAAATTTTTCTAGCGTTGAAGTGCATTGATGATTTAAGTTTGATAATCTTTATTTTGACTCAATACGTTTCTGTTTTTAAAGCATACTGAAGATGATTTAGTTGAGTCCTAACATTGAACTTAGCAACGTTTCTAGTCTTGAAGTGTGCTGAAGATGGTTTGAATTTGAACTCTGTACGTTTTGTTTTGAAATGTGCTGAAGATGAATTGAGTTTGATCATCTTACTTTTGAATTCAATACGTTTCTTTTGTCTTGAAGTGCGCTAAAGATGATTTAAATTTGATAACCTTACCATTGATCCGTTTATCGAAGGTTTAATTCATAACGCATAGCTTATAAATTTGCAGCATAATTGGAGGAAGAAGACGAGTGGAAGAGAAAGAACAGGTGATTCTCGTTGGCGTCAAGTTCATGGAAACCGATGAAGAACAGTTTTTTTATTTAATGGAAGAGCTGAAATCGCTCACGGCTGCTGCGGGCGGCCAAGTCGCAGCTGTTTGCACACAAAATCGACTGAGGGCAGAACCATCTACATATATTGGAAAAGGAAAAGTTGATGAGATTAAACAGCTTATCGAAACGACAGAGGCAAATACCGTTATTTTCAATAATGAGCTGTCGCCCAGCCAGCTGCGAAATTTAGCTCGTCTGTTAGAGGTAAAAGTGATCGATCGGACTCAGCTAATTTTGGATATTTTTTCAAAAAGGGCGAAGTCAAGAGAAGGGAAACTTCAAGTTGAGCTGGCACAGCTTGAATATTTGCTTCCGAGACTTTCGGGACATGGATTGAATCTATCTCGGCAAGGAGGAGGAATCGGGACAAGAGGTCCGGGAGAAACGAAGCTTGAAACGGATCAAAGGCACATCCGAAATCGCATTCACGATATAAAACAACAGCTGTCCCATATTGTTTCCCATCGCGAGCGTTATCGTTCGCAAAGAAAGAGAAATCATCAAACTCAAATCGCTCTTGTTGGCTATACCAACGCAGGAAAGTCAACGCTGTTCAATAAGCTGACAGCTGCTGATTCATTTCAGGAGGATATGGTGTTTGCCACATTGGATCCTATGACAAGGAAAATGTTTCTCCCATCCGGCATGAAGGTGCTCATGACTGATACTGTCGGCTTTATCCAGCAGCTGCCAACAAGCCTTATCGCTGCTTTTCGTTCTACGTTAGAAGAAATAAAGGAAGCAGATTTGCTTTTACATATCGTCGACAGCTCTCATCCTGACTATATTCAGCATGAAAACACTGTGAATGAATTATTAAAAGAATTAGGAACGGACGGATTGCCTGTTTTAACAGTGTACAATAAAAAAGATCAACAACTAGAGCATTTCTTTCCTTCTTTAAAGGAAGACTATATTGTCATTTCTGCTTTTTGTGACGAAGATATAGAACGGTTAAAAACAGCTATTGAAGAAAAATTAAAGAAAAAAATGCATCCTTACGTTGTCTCCGTTCCAACAGGTGATGGGAAACGTCTATCGTTGTTAAAAGCAAATACGCTCGTTTCAACCTTGCAATTTGACGAACAAAATCAGCACTATATCGTTTCTGGTCTAGTGTTTCGCGACCATCCAGTATATGATCAAATTATGAAGAATAACTAGAAAGGGTTTTACAGATGTTTCAATATTTTACACATGGAAAAAAAATTATGGACATAGCTCAAAAAGTAGAAAAAAAAATAAAACCATTTCACGAAGAAATTGACAAAGTAGTGGAAGTAAATCAGCTTCGCGTGCTCAGAAGCTTTCAAAAGCATCGGGTGAGCGATTCCCACTTTATTCCCTCAACAGGATACGGATATGATGATATCGGCAGGGATACATTGGAAGATGTTTATGCTGATATTTTTGGATGTGAAAAAGGACTTGTCCGGCCGCAAATCATTTCTGGTACACACGCCATTTCAACGGCTCTCTTCGGCGTATTAAGGCCCGGCGATGAACTCATCTATATTACCGGAAAGCCGTATGATACGCTTGAAGAAATTGTCGGTATCCGCGGAAAGGGGACAGGCTCTTTAAAAGAATTTGGCATTTCTTATCAAACAATTGATCTGACTCCTGAAGGACGAGTTGATTTTGACCGAGTAAAAGCGGCAATCAGTGATAAAACAAAAATGATCGGAATTCAGCGTTCTAGAGGATATGATGTCAGACCGTCATTTTCCATTCAGGAAATTAAGGAAATGGTTTCTTTCATAAAATCAATCAATGAAAAAATTGTTGTTTTTGTCGATAATTGCTACGGTGAGTTTACCGAAGATCAGGAGCCGGGACATGCAGGTGCTGATCTTATTGCAGGCTCTCTTATAAAAAATCCTGGAGGAGGGCTTGTGAAAACGGGAGGATACATCGTTGGAAAAGAAGAGCTCGTGGAAGCTTGCGCGTACCGGCTCACTTCGCCAGGTATCGGAAGGGAAGCCGGTGCAATGCTTTACAGTCTTCATGAGATGTTTCAAGGTATTTTTCTCGCTCCGCATGTTGTTGGACAAGCGCTAAAAGGAGCGATTTTTACCGCTGCAATGCTGGAAGAAATCGGGTTGCGAGTCAATCCTAGCTGGAATGAGAAAAGATCAGATCTAGTTCAGTCCGTTCAGTTTGATAATGCAGATATGATGATTGCGTTTTGCCAAGCGATTCAATCTGCATCGCCCATAAACTCGCATGTAACACCGGTTCCAAATGAAATGCCGGGTTATAGCGATCAAGTCATCATGGCGGCCGGGACTTTTGTCCAAGGCTCCAGCATCGAGCTTTCAGCGGATGGACCGATTCGTCCTCCATATGTGGCATATGTGCAGGGAGGCTTGACGTTTGAACATGTCAAAATCGCTATTTTCCATGCCGTCAATGAATTAATAGAAAAACGATTAGTCGAACTATAAAAAAACATTTCATCTGGTTCAGCGTTCTGCTTACGGTTTCTAGGGTAGTTCCGATCATATTTGCCAATTCTCGATTCGTTAAATGGGCTGTCAAACGATAAAGTTTTCCTTGTAAAAAAACCATGTTAAATTTTGTGACATTATATTGACATGATATCTTACATTCATCTATAATGTAGATAAGCAAAAGGAAGGAGGGGCTAAAAGAGCATGAATGATCAAGACCGCCGTTCCATGCCGTTGTTTCCAATCAGCATCGTAAAACAGCTGACGGAACTATCTGCCAGACAAATAAGATATTATGAAGAACATGGTCTTATTTCCCCTGCGAGAACGGAAGGCAATCGCCGGTTATTTTCCTTCAATGATGTCGATAGATTGCTTGAAATTAAATCGTTGATTGAGCAGGGTGTCAATATGGCAGGTATTAAGCAAATATTTGCGTATAAAGAAAACGAACAAGAAAGACAAACTTTCGAAAGATCCTCATTGGCAAAAGAAAAATCAGATTTATCTGATGCCGAACTTCGCAAACTATTAAAGGAAGAACTTCTCCATGCTGGAAGAATGAACCGTGCAACATTAAGACAAGGAGACCTTTCACGGTTCTTTCATTGATAATATCGCTATATAAATTTATTTTTTATATATGAGAGGAGAAATAATATGCCAAAGTACACAAAAGAAGATATTATTCGTTTAGTCCAAGAAGAAAACGTAAAATTTATCCGCCTGCAGTTCACTGACATTTTGGGAACGATTAAAAACGTTGAAATCCCTGTTTCCCAATTAGAAAAAGCGTTGGATAACAAAATGATGTTTGACGGATCATCTATTGAAGGATTTGTCCGCATTGAGGAATCTGATATGTATCTGTATCCTGATTTAGATACGTTTGTCATTTTCCCATGGACAGCGGAAAAAGGGAAAGTTGCCCGCTTAATTTGCGATATTTACAATCCTGATGGAACGCCTTTTGAAGGAGATCCGCGCAACAACTTAAAACGAGTGCTGAAGGAAATGGAAGAGCTCGGATTTACAGCATTTAATTTAGGGGCTGAGCCGGAATTTTTCTTATTCAAACTGGATGAAAAGGGTGAACCAACATTAGAATTGAATGATAATGGCGGATATTTTGACCTTGCGCCGACTGATTTAGGCGAGAACTGCCGCCGCGACATTGTGTTGGAACTTGAGGAAATGGGATTCGAAATCGAAGCTTCCCACCACGAAGTAGCACCTGGTCAGCATGAAATTGACTTTAAATATGCAGATGCCATCAAAGCTTGTGATGACATTCAAACATTTAAGCTTGTTGTGAAAACCATTGCCCGTAAACACGGCTTGCACGCAACATTCATGCCAAAACCATTGTTCGGCGTCAACGGTTCAGGTATGCACTGCAACCTTTCTTTATTCCGAAATGGTGAAAATGCATTCTACGATCCAAATACAGAAGATGGATTAAGCGAAACAGCTTTACAATTCATTGCAGGTGTCATCAAACATGCAACAAGCTTTACAGCTGTGACAAACCCAACTGTCAACTCTTACAAACGTTTAGTGCCTGGCTACGAAGCTCCTTGCTATGTTGCATGGTCCGGCCGCAACAGAAGCCCGTTAATCCGGATTCCTGCATCTCGCGGCATGAGCACTCGTATTGAAGTGCGCAGCGTTGACCCATCTGCAAACCCATACCTTGCCATGGCTGTACTCTTGAAAGCTGGTCTCGATGGCATTAAAAACAAATTAACTCCGCCAAAACCAGTAGATCGCAACATTTATGTGATGACAAAAGAAGAACGCATCGAAAACGGCATTGTCGACCTTCCAGCAACATTATATGAGGCACTTGAAAACTTAAAACAAAACGAAGTCATTGTCAGTGCTTTAGGATCCCATTTATTCGAACATTTCGTCGAAGCAAAAGAGATCGAATGGGATATGTTCCGCACTCAAGTGCACCCATGGGAGCGCGAACAATACATCACTCAATATTAATCCCGAAACCCCTTGACGCTCAAGCGTTGGAGGGGTTTTATATTTGTGGGTGAAAACAATAAATCTAACTTTCAATAAAAAGCACCCACAAAACACCCACAAAAATTGAAAAAAAATTACTCCATAATTGATGAGGTGTATTCTTCATATTTACGCATCGAATCTTGATTAAAAGTGAAAGCAGATTTACGGCAAATTCAATTATTCCACATAGACAGAGGCAATGAATTCAAGAAAAAGACAATTGATGAAGCTCTAGATACTTTTTAGATTAATCGGTCGTTAAGCATGAAGGGTTGTCCCTATGACAACGCAGTAGCTGAAGCAACCTTTAAAATTATCAAAACAGAATTTGTTAAAAAATATTTCGGAAATTTAGACCGATTGAAACTGAAATTAGATGATTATGTTCATTGGTTTAATATATTAGAATCCATGGAACACTTGGGTATTTAAGCCCGATGGAGTACAAAGAGAAACACCTCAAACAGTAAAAATCACCAATCATTTTTCAGATCATGTTCTTATTTTAGGTCATAGGAACCGATCGAATAGACCTAAACCAATTTTCCTGAATGAAATGTTAAATATGGTCTCACTCTTCCTTCAATTGAATGAGAAGGGAATGAGCCGGATGTTTACTTTATTAAAACAGATGGGTCAGGTAAAATGGTTGATACAACATGGATTTCATTGTCGGCAGGCAAACTTTGAAATCTGTTTTAAACGGAAATAAAAAAGAGTCGTCGACCCCCAATCGTGCAAAAATCCCGGGGGATCGACGACTCTTTCAAATCATCATTGAGCCCATGCAAATCAAAGGATTGATAAAATGTACCTCCTTCGCTAAAATGAAAATAACCAATCAACCACTTTAAACCAAATACATATCTAACAACTATTTTTGGGGTTTTTATCTTAACTATGAGGAATTGAAACAATCAAATGGTAAGCAACGCCCAAGCGTTTGGAATTGCGTTTTTATCTTAACTATGAGGAATTGAAACTAAAAACCATTTAAATTTGAATCAGCAAGATCATGTTTTTATCTTAACTATGAGGAATTGAAACTTGATAATGGGCTCAACAGGAACTGGGAAAACACAGTTTTTATCTTAACTATGAGGAATTGAAACAACAAACTTTATAAATCGCCCCATCATCTATACGCATCGTTTTTATCTTAACTATGAGGAATTGAAACGACAAACACTATGAATCTCTTCAAAAAGAAAAGGAGTTTTTATCTTAACTATGAGGAATTGAAACCCAGTATCGCTCAGGTAATGGCCGATCTGCAAAACAGTTTTTATCTTAACTATGAGGAATTGAAACTATTCGTCAACAAACGTTTCGTGAAACCATTCTTCGTTTTTATCTTAACTATGAGGAATTGGAACATAAGAAGTGCAGTAAAAATGACAACATTCAAAGCGTTTTTATCTTAACTACGAGGAATTGAAACATGTCCAATCGTTCAACTAAGACTTCGCTAGTCATTGTTTTTATCTTAACTACGAGGAATTGAAACTACTTTCCTTTGTATACATCGAAGGCAAAACGTCCGTTTTTATCTTAACTACGAGGAATTGAAGCCCTGTTGTGGATGGCGTAATTTCCGCCAAAAATATGTTTTTATTTTAAACTATGAAGAAAAACTTTAAACAAAAAAGCACGGCCAATGTGAAGTGACCCATGTCAAGTAGACAGGAACATTTTTATCCATCTTTCAGTATTGAAGTATTTTCATGATATACAAGCCATACTTTTTCAAGAAAAAGAAATCACATATCTATTTTTATAGCGATCATCTCTACAATCCAGCAGGAAATTATGCACAGACTTGTGAAAGATAACGGCCAATCTTATAAAAAATGTATTTAAAAGTGATAGCTTCAAAACTATGAAATTCGTAAGTACAAAGTAAAAGAAAGAGAAAGAATGGAACACCATCAAAGACGAGGAAGCTCGTCCGGATCGTACCAATCGGGAAGAAAGAAGTTAAACTGCAGCCAATCGAATGCTAGACGAAAAAAACTGTAGAGCGCATATGAATCCATATTCAAAAATCCTTCAACGCTTAATTGATGTTTCATTTCCGACGAAGTCGTCCGGGTTGCGTTCTCCAATCCGCAAACTTGGGACGAATAATCATCTGATCGGACCAGCCGTGTAATATTATGCGGTTTAACCAAAGGAATTGCTGCGTTATTTCTGTTAATTATAAAACGACAAGTAAACCGTCACCTTACAACAAACTATTCAAAAATCCAGAGTAGACGAGGCTCTATTCCAATATTCACAATGAGAAGAAGGTCATCCTTTTGTAATTTAACCTGTTCTTTGTCACATCAGTCGGGGACAGGTTTTTTTCTATTTTCATGAACAAAATGCACATAATTATTTTTATTTGCAAAAAAACATTATTCAGAAAATTGCTGCTATAATACCTTTGAAAATGTAAACGCTGTCAAAAACAAGGGGGTACTGTTGAAATGAAAAAGTGGTGGTTCTTTCTAGTGATGGGGATTGTCGCGGTGATGCTGGCGGCTTGCGGAAGTACTGCGACGACAAAATCATCTAACAAACAAGAAAATTATCCAGCAAAACCGATTATGTTTGTCGCTCCTTCAGGTGCTGGGGGCGGCTGGGACTTAACAGCAAGAGCGATTACGAAAATATTGGATGAAACAAATCTGGTGAAGCAAACGATGACGGTAGAGAATAAACCGGGCGGTGGAGGAACCGTGTTTATGGCGGAATATGCGACGCAAGATAAAAACAATGATTATAAGCTGTTTGTCAACTCCCCGCCGATCATCATTAACAACTTAAAAGCGGAAGGAAACAGTCCATATGGTTATAAAGATACAACACCGCTTGCCCAACTAACCAAAGATTTTGGAGCGATCGTGGTCAGAGCGGATTCGAAATTTCAGTCGATGTCTCAATTATTGGATGCGATTAAGCAAAATCCGAAATCGGTGACGGTTGCCGGCGGATCTGCACCAGGATCAATGGATCATTTGGTTGCGATTCTTCCTATTTATAAAACCGGTATCGATCCGAAAATAGTGAAATACGTGTCGTACGATGGCGGAGGGGAAGCAATTGCGGCGCTGCTTGGCGGAAATACCGATGTCATTGCAACCGATGCTTCTTCTGTCGGGGAATATGTAAAAGCAGGAAAAGTGCGGGTGCTTGCTGTCACAGCGCCGGAACGTCTTGGCGGTGTTTTGAAAGATGTACCGACGTTAAAAGAGCTTGGCATTGATGCGGAATTTACAATTTGGCGCGGCGTCTTTGGTCCAAAACAAATGTCTGACGATGCGAAAAAGTTTTGGGAAAATACATTCAAAAAATTGTCTGAGCATGAAAAATGGAAAGAGGAGTTAACAAAACAAGGCTGGGAGCCTGAATACAAAGGTTCCAAAGAATTTACACAATTTTTACAAGAACAAGAACAGCTTATTAGCGACATGTTAAAATCGCTCGGAATGCATAAGTAAGTGAACGGGGGAGAGAATTCTTCCCCATCGTTATAACAAGAATGGAGGGATGTGAGTGAGTAAAACGTTTGATCGCATTGCTGCCATCACCTTTTTGGCCGTTGGAGCTTTGTTTATGGTGGAAAGTCTGCGAATCTCGAAAAGTGCGTATGGGAGTGCCGTCGGACCAAACGTGTTTCCATTTTTGCTAGGACTTATTCTTGTGTTATTAAGCATTAAACTGCTCTTCGAAACGGCAAGATATGCGCACTCAGAAAGCGAAAAGCAGCCGCTGCAATATAAAAAGTTTTTCATCATTTTACTTGCCGCCGTTTTCTATGCTGCTTTATTAGAAACAGTCGGCTATGTGATTACCACTTTTGTCTTTCTTGTTATTGGATTTCAGGCAATGGAAAAAGGTGGGCTGTGGAAATCGGTGTTGTTTGCCGCTTGTTTTTCTCTGGGGGTATACGGGCTATACGTCAAGCTGTTGCAAGGAACGTTGCCTAGCTGGCCAATTTGGTTGCAGTAAAGGAGGTAGAAAAGTATGGATGCATTGACATTTTTAATTGATGGCTTTCAGACCGCATTGCAGCCGCACAATCTGTTTTTCGCCTTTCTTGGAGTGCTGATCGGAACGGCGGTAGGAGTGCTGCCAGGAATTGGGCCGATGAGCGGGGTAGCGCTGCTCATCCCGGTAACCGCTTCAATGACGTCCGGTCTTGACCCAGCTCAAGCGGCGACAAGCTCAATTATTTTGCTTGCTGGTGTTTATTACGGAGCGATGTACGGCGGTTCGACAACATCGATTTTATTAAATACGCCTGGAGAATCTTCCTCTGTTGTAACGACATTGGACGGTTATCAAATGGCAAAGCAGGGAAGGGCGGGGGCAGCTTTAGCGATTGCGGCGATCGGTTCATTTGTCGCCGGGCTCGTTTCCTTAATTGCCCTTGTGCTGTTGGCAGAGCCGCTTTCCAATGTAGCGTTGAAATTCGGCCCAGCGGAATATTTTTCCTTAATGCTTCTTGGATTGGCTGCTGTCAGTGGACTGGCGGGAAACTCGATGACAAAAGCGTGGATGATGACCGTTTTCGGCTTATTGCTTTCGACCATTGGTCTTGATAATGTATCAGGTGTGGCACGGTTTACGTATAACATTTCGTTTCTATACGGGGGCTTGGAATTTTTAACGGTAGCGGTCGGTTTGTTTGCCTTAGGAGAAGTATTCAAAGCCATTCTTCATAAGGAGAAAAATGACGGCGAAATCGCAAAAATCGGCCGCATCCTTCCGTCGAAAGCAGAAGCAAAAGAAAGCGTGGGTCCGATTGCGCGCGGATCGCTGCTAGGCTTTTTCGTCGGCGTATTGCCGGGAGCAGGGGCGACGCTCGCCTCGTTTTTCTCTTATATCATGGAAAAGAAATTAAGCAAAACGCCTGAAAAATTCGGAAAGGGAACGATTGCCGGCGTGGCGGCGCCGGAATCAGCGAACAATGCCGCTTCAGGAGGGGCGATGATTCCGCTGTTGACGCTCGGAATCCCTGGCTCTGGGACGACGGCGATTTTAATGGGTGCGTTAATTATGTATAACGTCCAGCCGGGTCCTCTTCTTTTCGACGAACATCCAGATGTTGCATGGGGGCTTATTGCCAGCATGTTTATCGGCAATGTGATGCTGCTTATTTTAAACATGCCTCTTGTCAAAATATTTGCTAAAATTATTGAAACGCCGACTAAGTATTTGCTGCCGCTTATTGTTGCGATTTCGGTTTTCGGTGTTTATGCGGTGCAAGTCACAATATTTGATGTGTTTCTACTCATTGGGTTTGGCCTTTTAGGCTATTTGCTGGCACAACATGACTTTCCCCTTGCTCCGCTTGTATTAGGGCTGGTACTTGGTCCGATGATCGAAAATAACATGCGAAGAGCACTTACAGCGTCGAATGGCGATTTTATGGTGTTTTTTGAAAAACCAATCTCACTTGTACTGCTGATCATAGCGTTTTTATGGATTGTTGTGCCATTTATCATGAAATTAAAAGGGAAGTCGATTATTGTAAATGAAGATATGTAATAAGGGAAAGACTATTGCCTTTTGGCGGATAGTCTTTCTCTATTTTTAGTCAAGGAGAGAGAAAAATGAAGCTGCAAACGCGACTGGTGATCATTATTTGTTCATTGCTTTTATTTGTTATTATTTTTCTTTCCTTTTTGTTTCAGTACATGCTTGCGGCAACACTGAAAGAACAAATCGGAATGCGGGCGCTGAATGTAGCAGAAACGGTGGCCGCTACGCCGCACATTCGGGACGCTTTTAAACAGCCGAACCCTCATCAACAAATTCAGCCGTTTGCAGAAATGATTCGTCGAAAAACAGGCGCAGAGTACGTTGTCGTGGGAAACAGACAAGGAATTCGTTACGCCCATCCGCTCCCAGACCGAATTGGGAAGAAGATGGTCGGGGGAGATAATCACGAGGTGCTTAAAGGAAAAGCGATTATTTCTGAAGCGGTTGGTTCGCTCGGTCCGGCGATACGCGGAAAAGCACCGATTTTCAATGAGCGGGGAAATGTGGTGGGCATTGTATCGGTAGGCTTTTTGCTGGAAGATATTGAGGATATCGTTTGGTCATATACCTCAAACATTTTTTTATTTTCTATCCTTGCACTATTGCTAGGGATTATTGGAGCGGTTGTTATTGCCAAAACGGTAAAAAAATCGATTCATGGATTGGAACCGAAAGAAATCGGGCTATTATACCAAGAAAAGCAGGCGATTTTAGAAGCGATTCGTGAAGGAATTGTTGCTGTGAATCAGAATGGAATCATTACAATGGTCAATAAAACGGCGATGACGCTGTTAGGGTATGAGAGAGAACAAGATGTGCTAGGAAAATATATTTTACATATTATTCCTCATTCTAGGCTGTTAGAAGTAATTCGAACAGGTGAAGCAGAATATGATGACGAAATGATATTAGGTGAAGAAACGATCATTACTAATCGCATTCCGATTGTTGATAAAAAAGAAAACGTCATTGGGGCGGTATCGACATTTCGCAATAAGTCGGAACTGTACCGATTGACAAAAGAGCTTTCCCAGCTAAAAAGCTATGCCGATGCACTGCGGGCGCAGACACATGAATTTTCCAATAAATTATATCTTATTTCTGGATTGATTCAGCTGGAATCTTATGAAGAAGCGTTGGAACTCATTACAAAAGAAACAAACATGCAGCAGGATATCGTTCGTTTTGTGATGAAAGAAGTACCTGACCCGATTGTTGGAGGGCTGTTAATCGGAAAATTTAACCGAGCTAATGAGCTGAAAATTCAATTTGATATTGATCGGCAAAGCAGCTTTAAAGATATTCCGAAACAATTGGACCGCGATCATCTTGTTACGATTATCGGCAATATTATTGATAATGCCATGGAGGCGGCATTGCATAATGGGCGTGACCAAAAGCGGGTCAACGTCTTTTTAACCGATCTTGGCGACGATCTAATCATTGAAGTGGAAGATAACGGAACGGGTATTCAGGAAGAGATTGCTGAACAAATATTTGAACGGGGATTTTCCACCAAGGGGAAAGCACAGAGAGGATACGGTCTGGATTTAGTAAAAAATTCGTTAAAGGTGCTTGGAGGGCACATTACTTATCAATCAGAGCGAGAAAAAGGAACCGTTTTTACCGTTATCATTCCGAAGCAACGGGAGGAATTATGATGGAATACACTATTCAAGTGCTCATTGTCGAAGATGATAAACGTATTGCCGAAATTAACCGCCGCTTTGTTGAAAAAGTAGAAGAATATAAAGTGGTCGGGATTGCCACAAATGAACAGGAAGGGAAAGAACTGATAGAAGTGCTGCAACCCGATTTAGTGCTGCTGGACATTTATTTTCCTGATATGAATGGGATTCAATTTTTAAAATGGATTCGCGAGCATTTTGCGAATATCGATATTATTATGATTACAGCTGCCAGAGAAATTGATACATTAAAGCAAGCGATGCATGGCGGAGTGTTTGACTATATTATCAAGCCGATTATGCTCGACCGTTTTACCGAAACATTGGTGAAATACAAAGAATATTTTTATAAAATGCATGAACTGATGAAGGAAAAAGAATTGATTGGACAGGAGGAAATCGATCAATTAATTCGACGGGAACGTACCTTTGGAGACGCAGATGGGGAACTGCCAAAAGGAATTCACCGATTGACATTGGAGAAAGTGCTGGCGGTAGTGAAGCAATATCGAGACGGCATTACAGCGGAAGAAGTAGGGAAACTTATTGGCGCGAGCCGAACGACATCAAGAAGATATTTAGAATATCTTGTTTCCATTTCTCAAGTGACAGCTGACATTTTGTACGGCTCTGTTGGAAGGCCGGAGAGAATTTACAAGCTAAAACGATAGGGAGGAAGACAGCTTAGATGTTTTTATTCTGATTTTGCTTCATGTCATTTTACCGATATTTTGCTTGCAGGTATTGGCGGTTCCCATCGTTGCTGTTTTTTACGGTTTTCAGACGCCTTCTTCTTTCGCCGGCGCGGCGATTGCCGCTATGATTATGTTTGTATTGCATCTTGGTGGAGTGGAGTGATTACTTAATCATTATTCATCGGTAGGCCGTATCCTTGCTCCAGAAACACGGCGTTTTATGCGTTGAAGATGGTCTCACTCTCACCGCAAATGAGTGAGAAGGATAAACCCAGAACACAGCGTTTTATCCGTGGAATATGGACACTACCGGATGATGCCGCTTAAGCGTATTGATTTCAATACTGTTTAGTTCAGAGACCGTGACGATGATGGTCTATCTCTCTAACCATTCAATGGAAATAACAAACGGCATGAACTTCTAGTTCGGCCGTTTGCTCTATTAAAACAGATGGATCAGGTAAAATATTTCAGATAAAACACGGATTTGATTGTTGGCCTGCAAACGTGGAAAGCCTGTTTTAAATGAAAATTGTCGTCGACCCCCAATCATGCAAAAATCCTGGGGGATCGACGACTCTTTCTAATCTCCAATGAGCCCACGCAAATCAAAGGATTGATAAAATGTAACTCTTTCGCTAAAATATAAATAACTCATAAATCATTTTAAACTAAATACTTATATAACAGCGATTTTTGGGGTTTTTATCTTAACTATAAGGAATTGAAACTTTGCTTGTCCACTGCCTTAGTGCCAACAAACGTAGGTTTTTATCTTAACTATAAGGAATTGAAACTCCGATAATGGGGAATAGTCAATACGAGAGAAAAACGTTTTTATCTTACTATAAGGAATTGAAACGTGCCTTCTTTATTTCTTTTATTTTCATAGTTTCTGTTTTTATCTTAACTATAAGGAATTGAAACACGAATGTACACCGGTTTTTTCGGCGTACCGTCGGCGTTTTTATCTTAACTATGAGGAAAAATTTTAACCAAAAAAGCACGGCCTATGCGGTCGTGCTTCATCATTTTTATAATCGGGGAAACGGATATAAGTTAAGTTCGGAACATCAATGAGCCAGCCGATGTTTTTTGTGAAAGTGATGTCGGAGCGGGGGGGCATGGAACATCAAAATAAACGAGAGAATATTTTATGGTTCTCGTCAGATTAGGCAGTGCTTATTTCATAAGGTCAACTGCTTCGAAATAGTTGAATTTATTTGAGCTTCTTCAAATTTCAAAAGCAATCTCATTCTCTGGTCAATCTCAATTCTTTTTTGGCTTCTTTGTCGACTACAATTTTCTCATGGATATATCCGAATTTGCCTTTTGAAGTTCCGCAAACAGGACATTTTTGAAGTGAAAGAGGTAATTCCAAGCCACAGCTATTCAGCAGATCTTCATTGGATAAAATGTCCACTGCGGTTCCATCTGCAGCTATTTCTCCTTTTTTTATCACAATAATCCTTTTACAGGTTTCAAGTACCATGTCCAAATCGTGGCTGGTAATTATTTTTGTATGTTCAAAGCTTTTTAACAAATCAATTACTCTCCGTCTTGATTTTGGATCCAGGCCAGAAGTTGGCTCATCCATGATCAATACATCAGGTTGCATGGATAAAACGGATGCAATTGCGGCAGAGCGCTTTTCTCCTCCTGATAGTTTATAGGGGGCCCTGTCTTTCAAATGAGGTATTCCAACCTTCTCCAGCGCCTGCATCACCCGTCTCTCCACGTCTTCCTCTTCCAGCTTATAATTTCGTGGTCCAAAGGCAACGTCTTCATAAACAGTAGTCATGAACAATTGGTCGTCAGGGTCCTGAAAAACCATTCCCAATCTTTGGCGAATCATCGGTAATGTCTTTTTGGTTACACGCACATCTCCTACCAGCACTTCTCCGCCATCCGGAAAATAAACTCCCATCAACAGCATTAGCAGCGTAGACTTCCCAGCACCATTTGCACCAATGATTCCGATTGATTCACCATGATAAATGGAAAAAGACATATTTTTAATTGCTTTATGTCCATCCGGATACGAAAAATACAGATTCCTCACTTCAATTTTATGATGACTCATTCTATCAAATCACTCCTGTAAACAATGACCCTATCAATACAGGTATGTTGTAAATTCTTGCAATAATAAAAAATAGACTCCATGCGGCAAAATAGGCAAGGTCTTTAAAGCTTAGTTTTGCAATATCTCCTGTATAATACTCTCCTGTAAAGCCTCTTAAATTCATTGCTTGATATACCCGCTCTGCTCTTTCAAAAGTCCTGAGCAATATTTGTCCGGCAAAAGAGCCCCAAGCGCTCCATTTTAATCCCTTTTGTCCTGGCGCCCTAAGTGAATACGCCCTTATCATCCTAGAAACCTCTTCGATCAGCACCGATATATATCGATATGTTAATAGAATCTGTAAGACAAAAATCTTAGGGATTTTGAGCATCCGCAAAGCTACGGCAAACCGATCCATCCCTGTGGTTGCAATGAGTAAAATGCTGGCTGTCACTGTTAAACTGCATTTTATTAAAATAGATAAAAAAGTAACCCAACCTTTTGAAATGGCAATTCCACCAAACAGCACTTTAGAATGATCAAACAATGGATTTAATATTCCAATTCCGATAATGAAAGGTTCAATAAGCAATATCATTTTTAAAATTGGTGCAACTGGTAGCTCTGCAAAAGCAAAAATTAGTATAGGATAAAAAATAAAAGGCAAAAGACCAATTATTTCATACCTTTCAAATGATACAACCACAGTCAAATAGACGACTGTGGTTAACAGCTTTATTAGTGGATGAATTCTGTGTATAAAGGTCTCTTTTCGCGCCAGATCATCCAGAAGCCTCATATTAGACAGCGAATTTATCATGTTCGACATTTACATCCATTCCTATTATATATTTTTAATAAACTAAAGGGAGGACCCCACCATAAAAATGATCAAGCGGTCGTTTTTATTTTTCTCCTTTTAATCAACATGATGACCCACCCTGTAAATACGGCTAATGCAAGAGTCAATGCTCCTCCTACTATACCCGAAACGCTTGTCCCAGCATTAACAGCAGGCCACGCATTTTCAGCTTGTCCAGCTGTTTTTTCATTTTCACTTGCTTTAAAATCATAATCAGGCAATAATGCTGTTTTGCTTTGAATTTCAGAGAGTGTTTCATGAATGCCGTCAGGAGCTTCCAATTCTGCCGTACCTGCTGTTTTTTCGATAGACCATTCCAGTCCGTCAGGATTAGCGGATGCAAACCAAGAAAACAAACCGCCAACCACAACTACAGCGATTGAAAGGGCTGTCAATACTTTCTTCATAGATATATTGCCAAAGGCTTCCTCGTTTGCTGCTTTTTCCAAAATATCAGGTCTAGCTCTCCATACGAAGGTAATGATTGCTGCGGTTACCAGCCCTTCAACTATTCCGATCGCAAGGTGTATCGGCTGCATTAACAATACGAATTTCTCAAAGGGCAATTCAGTTTTTCCTGATAAAAGAGTCTCAAGGACAACGCTAAAAGCACCCAATTGGAGAGCAACCAGTGCTGAAGCCATCGAACCAGCAAAAATCCTTTTGGAAGTAATCCCTTTACGTGTAAACCATTTATATATGAATGGATATGCTATAAAGCACGTATAAAAACCAAGGTTAAATACGTTGCAGCCAAAAGCAAGCAATCCGCCGTCACCAAAGAACAATGCCTGTATCAACAAAATCGAAGCCATCGTTAAAAATCCCGCATAAGGACCTAATAATATTGCCAGTAGCATTCCTCCTCCGAGGTGTCCGCTTGAACCAGTGCCTGGTATTGAAAAATTAATCATTTGTGCTGCAAAAACAAATGCTCCCATCACTCCCATTAAAGGAATTTTCTTTTCATCCAGCTCATTCTGGAGTTTTTTGATTGAATAAGCTGCAACTCCAGCAGTAGTTGCCAGCATGGTTCCACCAACAGCTGGTGAAATCAAGGCATCTGCCATGTGCATCATATTCACCCCTTTGTAACATTATTTTTAGAATTTTTAAAATAATTTGTAAGTCGAGCGTATCACGGTTTGACAAGAATGGTCAAGAGAATGTTAAGTTACACGACTTTCAATGGTCAGAAATGTTCAGCTTTGTTGAACGCGATTTGTTTTTGTTCAGCAATTACCCAATCTTTTGCTATCCAGCCTTTTCTCACTATCCGGTTTCTGGATTTGAAACGGGGGAGGAGATGGATTTTTACTGGTAATCATGTTGTTTTCGGCTCATCGTTAAGGATCAACTAGTATCGCAGATTTTTTTTGCCGGGTCATAGATGTCGAAAATTACATCTTTATGATCGCTGTTGCGTACAGCCGGTAATTCCGTCAATGTTTTGCGAAGTTTTTTTCTTATCGGCGATTAATGAATCTATCCATATAAACGGGCAGTTTTTTTAAAATTGGATTTGTCCGCATTTAACTGGTTCACAAAAATATCAATTTATTTACAACTTTTGGAAGCTAGATATGTTGATTTTTAAAGAAAAAATTTTAACAAAATAATTGTAAAACGATTTCATTTTGTTTTATAATTTTACTAAACCGGTTTATGAAAACGCTTATAAATACTAAATCGATTTAGTAATGAAAGAGGGATCCCTTTGAAGAAAGTTACGATGGCTGACGTCGCAAAGTTGGCGGATGTCTCGAAAAGCACGGTGTCGCAATATTTAAATAAACGCTATGAATATATGAGCGAGGAAACGAGAAAACGAATTGCCATGGCGATTAAGGAATTGGGATATCAACCGAATATTATCGCCCGCAGCTTAAAACAGAAAACAACGATGACAATCGGAGTGGTCGTCTTCAACATTATGCATATGCTTACGACGCAAGTGCTTCATGCGATTGAGGAAGAGTGCCAAGAGCGGGGTTTCCATGTTATCGTCTCTAATTCCGATGATGATCCGGAGAAAGAAAAGAAATATATTGAGATGCTGCGGGCAAAACAAGTCGATGGTTTGATTATTTTTCCAACAGGAAAAAACGCTGATATATATCAAAAATTGCTTGAAGAACGGTTTCCGCTTGTGTTTGTCGATCGGATGGTTCCGGAGGTCAAAGCGGACGCAGTTCTGCTTGATAATCAAAAGGCTGCTGAATTGGCGGTCGAATATTTTGCTGAGCGTGGTTACGAACACATCGGAATTGTCACTCCGCCGCTTGTTTCCCATATCGTTCCGAGGATGGAGCGCATTGAAGGATTTCGGCAAGCGTTAGTAAAAAAGGGACTTCCAGTTGTTGACGATTATTTTATCACAACGGAGATCCCGCGTATTCAAAAAGAATTGACAAGGTTGTATGAATCCGGCCGCTTGCCGGAAGCATTGTTTGCGATCAATGATTTAACATTGATGGAAGTTTTGTATTTTATTAAAGGAAATCATATTAATACTCCTGACGAATTGGCGATCATCAGCATTGACGATGTGCCGTTTGCCCATGTTTATACGCCGACGTTGACGACGATCTCGCAGCCGACGTTTGCCATGGGGAAAAAAGCGGCAGAACGGCTTTTTTTGCAAATCGCCAAAAAAAGCGAGCATCAACCGCAAGTTTTTCGTTTTTCGCCTACGTTTATCGAACGAGGATCGGTAAAAGAAAAAACATCATAGAAAGAGGGAGCAAACATGGAAGCAAAACAGCCAGTTGTAATTGGTGTCGATATCGGAACGACGAGCACAAAAGCGGTGGCGTTTGGCGAACAGGGGCGGACGCTAGCCTCCCACGCAATTGATTATCCAATAATACAGCAGCATCCAGGCTGGGCGGAGCAGGATCCGGAGGAGATTTTCGCAGCTGTTGTGAAAACTGTAAACGCTGTTATTTCTAAGTTAAAAATTCCTTCTAGCCAAGTGAAGGCGATCGGATTCAGCGCGGCGATGCATTCATTAATGGCGCTTGATGTATCAGGACGCCCGCTTACCCGCTGCATAATTTGGGCCGATAACCGCAGTGTCGGACAAGCGGAGCGGCTTTTGGATGAATTAAGCGGCATAAGCATTTACAAACGGACTGGAACCCCGATTCATCCGATGTCCCCGCTTCCGAAATTGCTTTGGCTGAAAGAGGAACAGCCTGATTTATTCCGTCAGACGCACAAATTTGTATCGATGAAAGAATATGTGCTGTATCAATTATATGGCCAATATGTTGTCGACTATTCGATCGCTTCAGCAACGGGTCTGTTCCGCTTAGATACGCTTGATTGGGATGAGGATGTTCTTAAACTTCTCGGAATGACAAGAGCGCAGTTATCGAGTTTGGTGCCAACGACGCACATATTGCGGGGGATGAGGAAAGAATGGGCTGAGCAAATGGGCTTGGATCCGAACGTCCCTGTCGTTGTCGGAGCTAGTGACGGGGTGCTCGCTAATGTCGGCGTCGGAGCGATTTTGCCCGGGGAGGCGGCGATTACGATTGGAACAAGCGGCGCGGTGCGGACGATTTCCCCAATTCAAAAAACAGATGAAAAAGGGCGGACGTTTTGTTATGCGCTTACACCAAATCATTGGGTCGTTGGCGGGCCGACGAACAATGGCGGTATTTTGCTGCGTTGGCTGCGTGACGAATTTGGCAGCCCAGAGCGCGAAGTGGCGAAAAGGCTCGGCATTGATCCATATGAACTGCTGACAAAGTACGCTGAAAGAGTTCCAGCAGGTTCAGAAGGATTGCTGTTTCTTCCGTTTTTGTCTGGCGAACGTGCACCGTACTGGAATGCGAACGCAAGAGGGACTTTTTTCGGCATCAGCCTCCGTCATAAGCGGGAGCATTTTATTCGCTCGGTGATGGAAGGGGTATGTATGAGCGTCTTTTCTGTCGCTCTGGCGATTCGCGATGTCACAGGGCCGCTGTCGGAAATCCGCGTATCTGGCGGTTTTGCGAAATCTCCGTTTTGGCGGCAAATGCTTGCCGATATGATGGGAAAAGAGCTGTTAGTACCGGAAACGCACGAGGCGTCTGCGCTAGGCGCTGCAGTATTGGCATTGTATGCGCTTGGCGATATTCCATCGCTTGATACGGTGAAAACGTGGATTCATATTTTATCACGCCATGTGCCAAATGAAGAAAATACGCTTATTTATTCCGAACTATTTGATATATATACACGATTATATGATCGCTTAAAGGATGAGTTTGATGTGATTGCTTCTTTCCAGCGTAGAAATGGATAGCTACTAAATCGGTTTAGTTTGCATCAAACAGAAAAGAGGAGGAATGGAAATGGGAATCGCGATTGTTATTGCTGCGATTGTTGTGTTATTGCTGCTCATCACAGTTGCGAAAATGCATCCGTTTGTCGCTTTGATTTTGACATCCGTTGGCGTAGGGCTGGCAATGGGGATGCCGCTGATCGCACCGTCGCCGGAAACGCCGGGAATTATTGATTCGATTAAAGCAGGTCTTGGCAATACGCTTGGCTTTTTGGCGATCGTATTGGCGCTTGGAACGATGCTTGGAAAAATGATGGCGGAGTCCGGAGGCGCTGAACGCATTGCGAAAACATTGATTGACCGTTTTGGCCAAAAACGCGTCCATTGGGCAATGATGGTCGTCGCATTTTTAGTGGGGATCCCAGTATTTTTCCAAGTAGGATTCGTGCTATTAATTCCGCTTGTGTTTACCATTGCAATGGAAACAGGAATTTCGCTTGTGACAATTGGTATTCCGCTAGTTGCCGGATTATCTGTCGTGCATGGACTTGTTCCGCCGCATCCTGCTGCGATGGCTGCCGTCGGCATTTTTAAAGCCGATGTCGGGACAACAATTCTTTATTCGCTTATTGTCGGGCTGCCGACAGCCATTATCGCCGGCCCGTTGTTTGGAAAATGGATCGGGTCGCGTATGTATAAACAAGTGCCTGGTGAAATCGCCGAGCAGCTTGTACAGCATAAAGAAAAGAAAGACCTCCCTGGCTTTGGCAACACGTTATTTACGATTCTGCTTCCGGTTATTTTAATGCTGGTTGCTTCCATAGCTAATGTTACGCTGGATCAAGCGTCGGAAGCATCGAAAGTGCTGCGCTTTATCGGGGATCCGATCATCGCGCTTTTGATCGCGACGATTTATTCGTTCTTTAGCCTTGGCTACGCTCGAGGATTCAATCGCGATAAAGTATTAAAATTTGCCAATGACTGCCTTGGTCCTGTCGCCAATATTTTGCTTGTCATCGGCGCTGGCGGGGCGTTCAATAAGGTGTTGCTTGATTCTGGCATTGGCGACCAAATCGCAGACTGGGCTACACATTCGCAAATGTCTCCGCTGCTGTTAGGTTGGGGAATTGCCGCGCTCATTCGGATTGCGACAGGTTCTGCGACGGTATCGATGATGACAGCGGCAGGCATTGTTGCCCCAATTGCCGCCAGCATTCCTGGCACGAACGCTGAATTGCTTGTATTAGCGACAGGAGCGGGATCACTCATTTTATCGCACGTCAACGACTCCGGCTTCTGGATGATCAAAGAGTATTTCGGCATGACCGTCAAAGAAACGTTGATGACATGGACCGCAATGGAGACAATTATTTCTGTCGTCGCTTTTGCGCTGATTGCGTTGCTGGATTTATTAGTGTAAGATATAAAAAATGTCAGGCGCTTTCACAAAACCCTGTCAAGTGGGCATTTCCGACTTAGATCGAACAACAATGCTGTAATAGTCACTTGCACATAACTCTGTCAAGCAGATATTAAAAAAAGAGTATATGAAGCTGCGGCCTTTTCTCGATACTCAACCGGGGAAAGGCCGTTATTTTTCTTGGAAACGACTGTGATGGTAAAAAATGAATATATTCTTCAATCGCAATTACAAGCCTTAAAGAATCACACATTTATTTTTTTTGATCATCAAACTAACCCAGCAGGAAATTGCGTAAGGACTTCTAAAAGCGTGAGACTAATCGCTCGCTGAATCGTATAAAAAAGGAGATGCCGTCAAAACTATGTGTTTTTTGTTCATCTAAATGTAAAAAGCAGGTGAATATGCGAAATTAGAAGAACGGAACATTCGTTAAAAGTTCGCCCAACGACATAAAATTTAGAAGTTGTATTGATAGAGCATTTTTATTTAGGTTCAAAAGAAAAATCCTTGGGCTATTGTTTATTGCTATTATATTTTTCGAATAAATTCGTCCACAGAATAATAGAACACTGCACGAATAACTGCATAAATCAGTAATTCAGGAGGAGACTGTAATGCAAATATAGATTTAGAAAGACAGTATACAATTGCTTTGACTAATAGTTGATTTTCTTTTTTCATAATACTTTTTTACTTAAAATTTCAGAGAGGATTGATGCGGATACCCCATATAACAAAACAATGAAAGATACATAGAAGCCAGCAGATAAAAATATAGGAAATATTTACATCCTGAATCAAGGGATTAGACAGATCGTTATCAGTACTGATACCAACAAATATGTTGTGAGATTTCTAAATAAAAATGCTTTCATTCATACTACACGACCTTTTTCATGTTTATCCATCGATTTTAATACAATGTAAATTAGCAGTAAATGGCAGTTTCATAGAGATTTTATGTTAAGCAGCGATGGATAAATGAATGCGGAGTTGAAAAATATTAAAATATATAGTCCTGTTTGTTTGGACAACTCTTTTTGTATGTATACGATATGATTATGCCGAAAAATTTTTTATACATCTTGATAGGAATACCTGTTTTATTAGTAAGTTCATTTTTTCTTTTGAAAATTTTTAATGAGAATCGAGCAAACGATTGAGTTTTAAATATCGACATTTGAAATTCAAAGGATAAGAATGTAATTTAATTACGGTTCTATGTCAATTGTTTTGGCGATCATTATTGGACGAAAAGAAGCCGGACGTAAAACTCCTGCCTTCTTGACCACAAGGCGACTACAAAAATTTAATGACATTCGATCTATTAAGGACGATACAAAGTGGCTACGGCTAACGATCACAAGCGCAATTATTGTGTCAGTGATCGGAGGAGTCGTAGCTATTATTTTTGCTGCATTGAAGTAAGTGTTCAGTGACGGAAAAAATCGTGCGGTAGACAAGTAACTCATTTGTTGAATTGCTATGCTTCTGCTGTTTCTCTTGCCCTAGGTCTTGAATACACTAATGTTGGAGCAATGACAATTAGAAAGGAGATGTTCAAATGGAAGCTATTCTATCAATTGAGTTCACTGCATATGTGGCATTAGCCGTTTTGCTGTACGCAATCCGTCAAGCAACCAATCTTTCGAATCGCTACATTCCGATTGTCGCAGTTGTACTTGGCGTTGCTTTCTCTATTTTTGAAGCCAGCGCTTTCTCATTTGAGGTTTTAGTAAACGGATTAAAATATGCCTTGTATGGGATCGGATCCGTCGCTGCAATCAAATATGCTCTTGAAAAGACAACGGAGAAATAATGGCAGACAAATCCGGGGCGATAGCTGGTTGGAAAAGTATAAAGTGTTTCCTTTCTTGACAGCAGCATAAGCGTACTTGAATCAGCTCGAGGAACAAGCGGTTTGGCCGGAAATGGTAACAACCAGATGGTTCGTTTTTCGGGCAACACCATCACAATGCATGAAGGGTTGTTGTCAATGCGAAGTTAAAAAGTACGAAATCTGGGCAGGAAGCGTCGAACATCTAGACGCTTTTTTGTTGATAATAAACGTTGCAAAGCTGAACTTGGTGAAAAAGATTATGTTTAAACCGTAAAGAAGTTAACGCTGCCGGCTATGTATGCGCCGGAGCGGACGAGTTGACCCAAAAATGCTTGAGAAATATTGTTCATATAATTTTTGGATTTCACAATCAATTCTTGTATAAATTTACATCTGGTGTATAATCAATTTGAGATTCAAAGGCAATCACCATATTACAAAATCAATAGATGAAAATGTTCCAAAGAAAGAAGAGATCGAGAAAAAGCTGGTGGAATATTGTCTATGATACAGAAGCAGCAGTAAAAAGCGTTCTGGAAAAAACACGGATTCAAACAAAATTGAATTGTCGATCTGCAAACAAACGTTATGTTTTAAAAATAATGAAATTTGTCGTCGACCTCCAATCGTGCAAAAAACCTGGGGGATCGACGACTCTTTCAAATCTCCATTGAGCCCGCATAAATTAAAGGATTGATAAAATATAACTCCTTCGTTAAAATGAAAATAACCAATCAACCATTTAAAACGAAATGCTTATTTAACAACATTTTCTGGGGTTTTTATCTTAACTATGAGGAATTGAAACAAAGAGAACCAAAACAGTGCAAGTAAAAATCCATTGTTTTTATCTTAACTATGAGGAATTGAAACTGTATCTGTCGACGTAGAAAACTACTTGGTAACCGTGTTTTTATCTTAACTATGAGGAATTGAAACTCGTTTAATAAGCGGTTAATCTCTTTCAACAAAATTCGTTTTTATCTTAACTATGAGGAATTGAAACCCAGATGTTATCTTAACAATGCGATCTTCAATGACGTTTTTATCTTAACTATGAGGAATTGAAACCTTTTCGGTCAGTAACAATTTGAATAGGTGGCAATCGTTTTTATCTTAACTAAGAGGAATTGAAACTCGGTCTTGGCCCGGAACGTGAAGATGGTACTCGCCGTTTTTATCTTAACTAAGAGGAATTGAAACACGCTTGATCGTGCCGTCAGTATCCGCAAAATCCGCGTTTTTATCTTAACTAAGAGGAATTGAAACCCGATAAGGACGAGCGCAAAACGAAAGAGGAAATCGCGTTTTTATCTTAACTAAGAGGAATTGAAACTAGAAGGGGCTGTCCGATAAGTCCCTAAAATGAAGCAAGTGGAGAAAAACAATGCGTTTCTCTCCACTTGCTTTTATATTTTTTCGATTTTTATCTGAAAGTAGC